>JBFWYU010000007.1:0-140155 GCA_050186075.1 Bacteroidia bacterium | reverse complement strand
GAAGAGAAATTTATTGAAGAAGCAGGAAAAAACAATCCCCTTACTTTCCTTTTTGGTGTAGGCGGAATGATTACCGGATTTGAAGCAAACCTTAACGGACTTGCATTGGGCGATACCTTCAACTTCAGCATTAAACCGGAAGATGCTTACGGAGAAAAGCATCCCGATAATCTGGTTGACCTACCTATTGAAGCTTTCAAAAACGAGAAGGGAGAAATTCAACGCGACATGTTGAAAGTGGGAGCTATTATTCCGATGCAGGATAACGAAGGTCATCACATGCGTGGCGTTGTTACAAAAGTTGGCATCAATGATGTAACCATGGATTTCAATCATCCGCTGGCAGGACAATACCTGCGTTTTGAAGGCGAGGTAGTTGCTGTAAGAGCTGCTACAGAAGAGGAGTTAGCACACGGTCACGTTCACGGACCGGGCGGGCATCATCACTAAAATCCTAAACTAATCCTGATTGCAGTGCGGGCTTTGTGGTTGTTTTCAAAAGCAGCCACAAAGTCCACTCTGCCTATTTTGAAGATGTGCTCCAGCCCCACAGTTACCTCCACATACTGGTGATTATTGCGGAAATCCAACAGCAAATGAGAACCGGCTACAGGCTGCCATCCTAACTTTTTCCACACGGGAATGGTACCGAAAAGAAAACCATTGAAATGATGTTCATAATGCGCTTCCAGGTATTCTCCTGTGGTGCTCAACCGATAATAAGGCATTGCACGAAAAGCTGACAATCGCTGCGGAGCAAGAATAACTTCGCTGGTCATAAAGTGACGGTAATCCACAAACGGCACAGTGTTATTATTCAGGAATTTTCCCACACTTACGGTATATTCTGAAGTGCCGAACACACCCAGTTTCATATCGTCCTCAACCGAAAGACTGACAAAATCAAAATTGGTTTTGCTTTGCAGAATCCCTGCAATTCCTTTCTCATAGCCAATTCTTACAACGGGATACTTTGAAGAAGAATTAATTTTTTCGTGCGGATACAGATAATACTTCTGTCCGAAACGAATGCGGATGCTGGCATTGAACGTAAACGCACGATACGGAACAAAGGCAGCTAAATCACTGACAGGGTTCTGCGGATTGTTAGAGGTAAACTCGCTGTTCTTTCCATCCACATAAAGGGCACTCAGGTTTCCTGCATTCAGCAAAGGACTTCGCGCTGCGTATTCAACACCGGTGTTCAGTGTTACACCGTTAAAAATTTCACTTCCCCAACCCACATTTGCATAGGTTTTTTCAAAAATTTTCAGATAATTCTTTTCTAAGAAAACGGTGTAAAGCGTATTAATAAAAGGTGCTATCGGATTTGCTTCGTTGTACTGACTTACAAATTTGCCAACCTCAGCGCGGATATTCATGCGGTTGATGGCATTAAAGCGGTAATTAAAACCAAGCTTACCGTAAAATTTCTGACTGCTGAAACCGTATCGGAATGTGTTATCAATGCGCAACCGCTTTTTCAGTTCCTTGTGTTCCCACTCCACACTGTAAGTCGGGTTCAGAACAATTCCTTCAACGGTGTTGAACTGCAAAATCTCAAACAGTGTAGGAATATTCCAGTCGATATTTTTGAAGGAATTTCGCATGGTGTAACCGAAAATAAAGTTGGAAACACGGTACTTGTTTTTCTTCGTGTCAATGGAATCCATGTACACCTTGCTTTCTTTCAAAACCTCAATGCTGTCTTTCTCTTTATAATCTTCTATCTCAAGCGGAGTAAGGGGTACAAGGCGCACTTCGTTCCAGTATTCTTCGCTGCGCTTGTTGGAATTCTCTTCCACTTTTACCTTTTCAGCCTTGAAGAATTTTTTGCTGAACTCGGGACCTAAATCGTATTTGGAATACACTCCGTTGAAATAACCGTTGCCTTTAAACCCTAGCAACTTTACATCAAATTTGAAATTGAAATTCTGCGTTCCTTTCATCCACACTTCCTGCGTAACGGGAATGTAAACCTGTTTTATTTTCAGCGTGTCGAGAAACTCAATGTTAGATTCACGTGTGAGGTAAAACTCGATGCTGTGAATGCGCCAGGTGTTTTCCTGTATGTAGATAAATCCATTGTAAACAGGCGAACCTTTTACGCGCGGAATAATTTCAATCTTATTGACAAGCACCGTGTCTTCATAAAAGGCACCCACTAATTTGTAGCGGTAATGCAGCATAGCCGAAGGTGCTATGGGCGAAATAAAATTACGTTCAGCAAAGCTTACCTCAATGTTGGGCTCATAAAAATTGAAATCAAAATCAATGGCGCTGTTCCAGGTAAAGGCCTGCGATTTGCCGCTAACCTTTGAAGAAATAACGGTCTCTTTCCGCTTGTTCGGTGCTTCAAAATGGAGGCGCGAAACCGATTCGCTCAGGTAAACAATTCCGCTGCGGTTTTTATCCAGCCCGTCAATTTCAATGTTGCGACCCAGAATACTTTTAGGAACATTTTCGGCATAGTTCATTCCTTTTATATACACATCGCAGGAGTATTTTTTTACCTGGTCTAAGTAAAACTTCCGCTTCTGTTGTGCCTTACGGATAATCTCATAAGAAGGATCTTCGCCATTGCCGTTTACATCGGCCTCTGCCAAAACTATGGCCTGCGGTTCCATCGTAACGTCTAATGTAACATCGTTCCCGCGTATTTCAATATTACGGGTTTCGGTACGGTAACCTATGTAGCGAAACACTACGTGATAAAAACCATCTTTCAGTTCCAGAAAGTATTCACCATTAATGTTGGTCATGGTGCTGACGGTTGTACCTTCAATATTAACGGTAAGAAAAGCAAGGGGCTCATTTCCTTTATCAGAGACACGGCCGCTGAGCTTGGCTGCAAAGGCAGTTGCCGAAAAAATAAGGACCGAAAAAAGTAAAACTACGTTTCTGATAAACATTTGAAAGGTGGTAAATTTAGTGATTAACTCATCAAACGTTTTTCTTTCATTAATGGAGTATCAACTCTTTACTTTTTTCTACCTTTCGCAAAATTTAAACTACTACAAATGAAAAAACTATTACTCTTTTCTCTTTCCATTTTCTCGTTCTCTGCTTTTGCACAAATAAGCATTGACTTAACGGACATGGCTGCTATAGGCGATGTTATCAACCGCAAAGCTGATACACTTACTCCGATAACCGGTCCTGGTCCGGCAGGTGCTAACCAAACCTGGACAATGACTACCATCAGTTCAAATCCTACTTATATTCTGAACGAAAACACTTCAGTAGTTACCGTTGCCAGCACACCTTATGCTGCACAGTTTTCAAACTCTAATGTTGCAATGACCAATGATAACGTAAGCTACGTTTACATCAACCAAAACGGCACAACCATGACCACACAGGGCGGTGCAGGCGACCTCCTTATGTTGGGCAATACCATTGTTGCTCCTTTAAACCCTGATTTAAAACTTCACAACTTTCCACGCACGTACAACAGCACGTTCACTGATAATTATGCCGTTGATGTCACCATCAACGGAAGTGTTATTTCTCCCTTGGTTAGTCAGGTTCGTTACAAACGTGTGGCTACCGTTACCGATGTTACCGATGGCTGGGGTTCAATAACAACACCCAACGGAACGTATAACGATGTGTTGCGTGTAAAACGCAGCGATCACGGAAAAGACACCATCTGGATATTGCCTACCATTGGCTTTCCTCCTGCATGGTCAGTTTTCAGCACAAAAGATGATACTTCTTTCAGTTACCAATGGTTAGGCAAAGAAATGAAACTTGCTGTTGCCGAATTGAACTACGACAGTCTTGACCAACCCAAAACATTTAAATGGACATTATTACCTCCTCCCGGAACTGTTGGTATTGAAGAAAACACCATCAGCACCGAACTTTTCCCTGTTCCTGCTGCTGAAACGGTTTCACTCAGGTTAGGAAATGAATTAGAAGCGGGCGAATATTTCTTCACGGTTTATGATGTTGCAGGAAAAATGCTGATGCAGGAAAAAGTGTATGCAACAGCAAACTCAACCTATAATTTTTCGGTACAGAATTTACCGCAAGGTTTATACGCGTGGCAGTTTATGGACAGGAACAACCTGCATAAAGCAGCAGGTAAATTAAGTGTAGTGCGTTAGTGCACCACACTTAATTTTAAGGTGGAGGAATTAACACGACAGAAATAAATTCCCGCGTTCCATTGCGAAACATTCAATTGAAAAGCCTGCTTGCCGGGCTTTTCAATTTTTCGGCTTTCTGCTAAAATCAGCTTGCCGCTTAAATCATAAACAGAAAAATCAATCGTTGATTCATCGTTTAGATAAAAACTGAGTGTTGCGTTTTCAGATGCCGGATTTGGATAGGCTTCTAATGTCACCCTGAGCGTAGTCGAAGGGTCTTCAATTGAAGTTATACCTGAATTAATAGCCTCTCCCGCTGTTGCGTTGTAAGCATACTCAGTGATGGTGAACGCAACATAATCGGTTGAGATTTTAATTTTTGCCCAGCCATAATGCACCTCTCCGTTGATATTAAATTTTAAACCGAGATAACGGTTAAAACCATCGGGCCAATCGGCATCTTCCATTATCAGCTCATGGTCTCCACCCATTACTCCTTCATCTACAAACGTTGAAGTGCCATCAATAACTTCATTGGAAGAAAGTGCTGATGGGTATCCTGTAATTGCAGGAAATCCTGCATAATAACCTATCAGTGAATCCTGATTAGAAAGTCCTGTTGCCTGCACAATAGCTATTCCTCCATCGGTAGTTTTTTCAATCAGAAACTCAGGTGTTCCATCATTATTCAGGTCAAGTAGATATTGAGATGTTACCAACGAATCGGGATTTACATCGGTATAAACAACCTGTGCCTGTGTGCTGGAGGCCATTAACAAGAAGAAAAACGGAAGTAGAAATTTTTGCATGTGATATATGTCAGTTTATTAATTGACTACTGTCATTCATTTTTTAAATGAATAGAACAAATATTGCAATAAAATTAATAACCCATGAAAAACATAACCCTACGCGAAATTATGTCGGCTGCAACCATTACAGTTGACATCACCAACAAAACCGAAGATGTGAAAAGGCTTTTTGAGCATCATCACCTGCATCATATTCCTGTAACGAAAGACGGAAAATTGGCAGGCATCATCAGTCTTACCGATTTTTTGCGCGTTACCTTAGGCGCTGAGATTGTTGAAAAAGGAGAAGCCTTTGACAACGAAGGAATCAACAAAGTAATTCTGGATTACCTGACTGTTGAAAAGTTGATGACCCCTAACCCGGTTTCATTAAGTCCTGATTCAAAGCTGTCAGATGCAATAGCCTTGTTTAAAGTAAATATGTTCCATGCTATTCCCATTGTGGAAAATGAAAAAGTAACAGGAATTGTTTCCACACTTGACCTTATAAAGCACATGGAAAAATTTCTGGAATAAGTTTAACATTAAAGCGGAATAAAATAAATCCGTATTTTCGGGCATCTTTAACCCTTTAATTTTTACGGACGTGAAAAAAGTTTACTCTTCGTTATTAGCTCTTTCTGCAGTAGTATTACTCATCTCTTCCTGCAAGGAAAGCGATCCTAGTTTAGGGGTCTTTAAGTGTTCTATTTTTACCGGCAATAATACTTCCGACTCACTTGTGTGGAGTGCATCAAAAGAAACAATTGCAATTCATGCGGGTGCACCTGTAAATATTATCGGAAGAGATAGTGTATCTACGCTTATTATAAATATAAACGGATTAACCGATCCGGGAGTTTATCAGGTACAGGATAGCACTGCCAGTTATGTGAGTTATACTGATGGTCCCGGGACTTTTGATGTTTATAAAAACCTTTACGGAAGCAGCGGAACTATAACTGTTACCGAAATTAACGACACACGGGTTAAAGGTACTTTTGACACCGTTGTTCTTTCTAATTCATTTGTCAAAAAGACCCTGAAACACGGTGAATTTGATATCGAGTTTGAATAAGCTATTCCGATAACACAACAGCTTCTTCCATCACTGTTTCCGGTTTTAAACTTGCATTCTGCGAAGCAAGTTTTTCAAACGTCTCGTGGTATTTTTTGTGGTTGGTTCCCATCCACTTGTCCCAGAAATTAAAATACAAACCATAGTTGCAATTGGTTAAACTATGGTGCATGTTGTGATGCGTTGATGTATTATTAATTCCCCATAAAGCATGTTTGGTAAAACCTTTAGGGTACATTTCAAAACCAAGATGCCCCATTACATTCAGCGCTGTCATAAACAGCAGAAAGATTAGGATAGCAAGGGGATGCACCGGGAAAAGAAAAACAATAAGCGGCAAAATTGCTGCTTCAATAAAACCCTCAATAGGATGAAAAGAAAAGGCAGCCCAGGGCGTTGGATTCAGTGAGTGATGATGCACTTTATGTACCAGGGGAAACACTTTTTTCAGATGCATGAAACGGTGTGTCCAATAGAAATAAGTGTCGTGAACAAAAATCATGGCCACAACGCTGAAAATAAAATAAGCTACTCCGTAGTCCGCAACTTTTGTATACAACTGCGTCCAACCATGTCGTGAAGCCCAGACAACAAACATTCCGTTGATACCGAAAATTACCATATTAAGCATGGAGTATTTTATCTCGTAAAAAATATTCTCCTTGCCGGGAAATTTCTGCTGTATGCGTTTATGCAGCCACTTGTTCTTAAAAACAACATAAAAGAAAAGATAGGCTAAACCTGCAAACACAACATAACGGATGGTGCTGATAGTGAAAATGGCAAAGCCTTTTTCAATTATATAAGAAAACGAAGCAGGGGTTTTCATAAAGTTGACCAAAATTACGGATTATTGCAATCCATTTTTCACAAATTTCCCAACCTATGAAAACAATCCTGCTTCTTTGCGCTTCCAACATATTCATGACTTTTGCCTGGTACGGACATCTTAAATTTCAGGAGGTGGCTTTATGGAAGGTTGTACTCTTCAGCTGGCTTATCGCCTTTGCCGAATATTGCTTTATGGTTCCGGCCAACCGTATCGGTTACCAGCAGTTCAGCGGGGCTCAACTGAAGACCATTCAGGAAGTGATTACATTGGTTGTATTTGCCGTTTTCTCAGTATTTTACCTTAAAGAGCCGCTGAAATGGAACTATTTAGTGTCTTTCGTGTTAATAATAGGTGCTGTGTTTTTCATGTTCAAAAAGTGGTGAAATAATCCTATAATTTACTTGAAACATACAGTTGCAGCACATACATTTGCACCCGAAATATTTATATTTTCTTAACATTCACTTATGGCATCCTCTGGTTTAATAAAATCTTCAATCGGTAAAAAAATCATCATGGGTTTAACCGGTTTATTTCTCATCAGCTTTTTAGTGGTACATGCCTCTATTAACGCATGCATCTGGTTTAACGATGGCGGAGAAACCTTTACCTTTTATGCTCACTTCATGGGCACAAACACTATTGTTCATTTTATGGAAGCAGGCTTATTCATTGGCCTGATAGTTCATGTTGTAGATGGCCTGCTGCTTTGGAAACAAAACCGAGATGCCCGTCCGGTGCAATATGCTTATAACAATCCCGGGAAAAACTCAACATGGTACTCGCGCAGCATGGCTCTTCTTGGAACGCTTATTCTTCTTTTCCTGGTTATTCACCTGTACGATTTCTGGGCACCCAACCGCGTTGAGTATGTTACAACAGGCGAAGAAAAAGACCTTTTTCAAATGATGCAGCAACGCTTTGAAAGCCTTCCTATTGTAATACTCTATTGCGCTGGATGCTTTTCTCTGTTCTGGCATTTGTTGCACGGCTTTAAAAGTGCTTTCCAAAGTCTGGGACTCAATCATTCGAAATACAATAAGGCTATTGAAGTAGCAGGAATTGCTTTTGCTATCATTGTTCCTGCTGTTTTTGCTCTGATGCCTATCAGCATGTATTTCCATTTGGTTCATTAATCTTTCAACATTCAAGATATGTCAACTCTTAATTCAAGAATTCCCGAAGGTCCTTTAGATAAAAAATGGTCAGACCATAAAGACCATATCCGTCTGGTAAACCCTGCCAACAAAAGACACATAGATATTATTGTAGTAGGAACCGGTCTTGCCGGGGGTGCAGCTGCCGCTTCGCTTGCCGAAATGGGGTACAGTGTAAAAGCATTTTGTTTTCAGGATAGCCCCCGCAGAGCGCACAGTATTGCCGCGCAAGGTGGTATCAATGCTGCCAAAAATTATCAGAATGATGGCGACAGCACCTTCCGTTTGTTTTACGATACCATAAAAGGTGGTGATTACCGTGCACGCGAAGCCAATGTTTATCGTTTGGCCGAAGTTTCTGCCAATATTATTGACCAATGTGTTGCACAAGGTGTTCCGTTTGCGCGCGATTACGGAGGTTTGCTGGACAACCGCTCGTTTGGTGGTGTACAAGTACAACGGACATTTTATGCCCGCGGACAAACAGGACAACAATTGTTGCTTGGAGCTTATTCAGCCATGAGCCGCCAGATTGGAAAAGGAACTATTAAAATGTATAACCGCCACGAGATGCTGGATGTGGTAGTTGTAAATGGCAAAGCCCGCGGAATTATTGCACGCAACTTAATTACCGGTGAGATTGAACGCCACTCTGCTCACGCTGTAATTATTGCAACAGGCGGTTACGGAAACGTTTTCTTCCTTTCTACCAATGCAATGGGAAGCAATGTAACTGCTGCGTGGAAGGTTCATAAAAAAGGCGCTTTCTTTGGAAATCCATGCTTTACACAAATTCACCCGACCTGTATTCCTGTATCGGGCGACCACCAGAGTAAATTAACGCTGATGTCTGAGTCATTGCGTAACGATGGAAGAATTTGGGTGCCGAAGAAAAAAGATGATAACCGCAAACCAACTGATATTCCTGAAGAAGAAAGAGATTATTATCTGGAAAGACGTTACCCTGCGTTCGGAAATCTTGTTCCGCGCGATGTGGCTTCACGCGCTGCAAAAGAGCGTTGCGATGCAGGTTACGGAGTAGGAAAATCCAAGCTTGCCGTTTACCTTGATTTTTCGGATGCTATAAAACGTTTGGGCAAAGATGCAGTTGCTGCCAAATATGGCAACCTGTTTCAGATGTATGCGAAAATAACGGATGAAGATCCGTATACAACTCCGATGCGTATTTATCCTGCGGTACACTATACCATGGGCGGCATCTGGGTTGATTATAATCTGATGACAACCGTTCCAGGATTGTTTGCGTTGGGTGAAGCCAACTTCTCTGATCACGGTGCAAACCGTTTGGGAGCTTCTGCGCTGATGCAGGGTCTGGCTGACGGCTATTTCGTTATTCCTTACACCATTGGTGATTACTTAGCTGATGATATCCGCACCGGAAAAATTTCTACTTCAACACCTGAGTTTGATGAAGCAGAGAAGCAGGTGAAAGAACGTTTGAATCATTTCATCACTAATAAAGGTACAAAACCGGTTGACCACTTCCACAAGAAGCTTGGAAAAATTATGTGGGACAAATGCGGAATGGCGCGTAACGAAAAAGGATTGAAAGAAGCCATTGCTGAAATTCAGGAACTGAAAAAAGAGTTCTGGAAAGATGTGCGTGTTCCCGGAAGCCTGAATGAATTTAATCAGGAACTGGAAAAAGCAGGTCGTGTTGCAGACTTTATTGAGTTAGGAGAACTGATGTGCAAAGACGCTCTTAACCGCAACGAAAGCTGTGGCGGACATTTCCGTGAAGAATACCAGACCGAAGAAGGTGAAGCATTGCGTGATGATGCCAACTACGCTTATGTTGCCGCCTGGGAATACAAAGGCGAGAATGCAGAACCTGTATTGCACAAGGAAGAACTGAAATTCGAGAATATTAAAATTGCACAACGTAGCTACAAATAATATTATGAATCTACTACTTAAAATCTGGCGCCAGAAAGGACCAAACGAACAAGGTAAAATGGTTGATTACCCTGTAACGGACATTTCAGAAGATATGTCGTTTCTTGAAATGCTGGACGTATTGAACGACCAGTTAGTTGTAAAAGGTGAAGAGCCTGTATCGTTTGACCACGATTGCCGCGAAGGTATCTGTGGAATGTGCAGCCTCTACATTAACGGGCAGGCGCACGGTCCTGAGCGTTTGGTAACAACCTGTCAATTACACATGCGCTCATTTAAAGATGGTGAAACCATTTACATTGAGCCATGGAGAGCAAAGGCTTTCCCGGTGGTGAAAGACCTTGTTGTTGACCGCGGAGCTTTTGACCGCATTATGAATGTGGGTGGCTTTGTATCTGTAAACACAGGCGGAGCGCAGGATGCAAATTGTCTTCCTGTTAGTAAGGTTGATGCCGACAAAGCATTTGATGCTGCAACCTGCATCGGTTGCGGTGCCTGCGTGGCAACGTGCAAAAACTCTTCGGCTATGTTGTTTGTTTCTGCTAAGGTTTCGCAACTTGCTTTGTTGCCGCAAGGTAAAATTGAAGCAACCGAACGTGTGCTGAATATGGTAGAACAAATGGATGTGGAAGGTTTCGGAAACTGCACCAACACAGGTGCCTGCGAAGTAGAATGTCCTAAAGGAATTTCTTTAGAAAACATTGCGCGCATGAACCGCGAATACTTGTCGGCTGTGGTTACAGGCGAGGAGAAGAAAGAAATTACCGGAGGGTTTTAGGACTACCTTAACACTATTCTGCCCAGTTCTTCGGTAGCTATTTTGCGTTTGATGTCTAACAGCAGTTTGTGCTGTTCAAGTATCTCTATTGTTTCCTCTTCGGTTTTTGCTGTGGCAAACTGTTCTTCGGTTTCGCTGATTTTTTTCATCAGGCGTTTTACCTTGAGTGAATAGATGGAATGCTTTACCGACTTTGGAATTTGTGCATCTTCCAGATTGGTGTGTATCTTGTGTTTCTCCAGCCAGTTTATGCTGAGTGCATAAGGGCTTGACATTATTCCTGCTGCAAACCCGCTTATTCTGTCGTCCGGATTCTGCACATAATATTTTTCATCGGGGATAATGCCTTTCTCAATTGCTTTTCCGGCTTCATTGAAGATGAGCTGGTAGAGCAGGTTATCAAAGTGCAGGTTGTCGGCAGTTAAATCGTGGTAGATAAATTCGGCAACGGTGATGAGTATCTCCACTTCTTCACCGGCTTCATTCAATGCTTTTGCGGGTATCACCGCTTTATCGCCATAGGTAATAAGCAAACGGATAATATCACGCTCCTGATCCTCGAAGTCGTGGACCGCTTTTTCGGCAACCGGTTGCGGATGCTGATAGGGTTCTTCGCTCTCGGGAATTTGCTGTGCTTCTTCTTCCTTTAAGTTTTTGGTGAAGTTTTTTCTGCGTGTTTTATTCAGTTCGCTGATGAGCAGTTGCTCATCCACATTCATAATGCGGCTGCACTCGCTGGTATAAACGTTGCGCGAAATGGCATCGGGAATCAGGGAGATGGTTTCCATGATTTCGCGGATGAGCCCAGCTTTTGCTATCGGGTCGTTTTGTATGTCTTTTAATAACAGCCCTGTTTTGAAACCGATGAAATCTTTGGATTCCTTTTTAATGAATTCCTGCAACTCTTCGCCACCCACTTTTTTAGAAAATGAATCGGGGTCATCGCCTTCGGGGAAGAGCACCACCTTCACGTTCATTCCTTCTTCCAGCACCAGATCAATTCCGCGGAACGATGCTTTGATACCGGCTGCATCGCCATCGTAAAGGATGGTGATGTTTTTGGTATAGCGTTTTATCAGACGTATTTGCTCAACGGTAAGTGATGTTCCCGATGAGGACACCACGTTTTCAATGCCTGCCTGATGCATGGAAATAACATCGGTGTAGCCTTCCACGAGCAAACAGTTATCGTTGCTGACGATTTTATTCTTTGCGAAATAGATACCGTAGAGCACATTGCTCTTGTGGTATATCGGGCTTTCGGGTGAGTTGACGTACTTGGCAACTTTTTTATCGGTCTTGAGTGTGCGGCCACCAAAGGCAATTACGCGGCCCGAAACATTGTGGATGGGAAACATCACACGGCCGGCAAAGCGGTCGAATATGCCTGTGCCGTCATCGCGTTTGATGCAGAGGCCGGTTGCTTCCAGGTATTCGCTCTTGTAGCCTTTAGCCAGAGCCGCTTCGGCAAGTGCTGTTCGTTTTTCGGGGCTGTAGCCCAACTGAAATTTGGCAACGGTATCGGTAGTGAAACCGCGCTCAATAAAGTAGGGCATACCGATGGCTTTGCCGTCTTCGGTTTCCAGCAGGGTTTCGGTGAAGAATTGCTGTGCAAAACCGGAAACAAGCATGAGGCTTTCTTTCTCGTTGTGCGCCTGAATTTCTTCGGGGCTTTCTTCTTTCTCCTCTATTTCAATGCTGTATTTACGGGCAAGAAAACGCAGCGCCTCGGGATACGTGAGGTGCTCGTGTTCCATGATAAAGTTAACGGGGTTGCCGCCTTTGCCGCAGCCAAAGCATTTATAGATGCCGCGGGCAGGCGATACATTGAACGAAGGTGTTTTTTCGTTGTGAAAAGGGCAGAGACCAAGCAGATTGGCTCCTCGTTTTTTCAGGCTTACAAAATCTCCTACCACCTCTTCAATGCGGGCGGCTTCAAAGATTTTGTCTATCGTTTGCCTGTCAATCAAAACGGGGTGTTATTGTTTGGGTGGTGCGGGTGTTTCGCCTTTCAGTTCTTTAGGCATTTCGATGCCTAATTTAACAAATATTTTCTCGGTGATGTTGTCGCTTTCGGGACCATGTAAAATGGTGGAAACACCGGTTGATGTGCTCTGGTTAAGCACATAGGTATAGCCTTCGGCTTTGCTTATTTCGTCAATTGCCTTTTGCAGTTTATCCAATGTGGGTGCAATTAATTCCTGTTGCATGGCCATGAGTTGCTGTTCCTGCACGGCTTGTTTTCTGCGCAGTGAGCTATCGAGTTTCATCAACTCTACCTGACGGTTTTCGTCATCGGCAGGGGTAAGTTTATTTTGTTTAGAGAGGTTGGTGTATTCGTCCATCTTGAGCTGAAAATAGTTTTCTTCTACCTGCAATTCTTTGTCTAATTTTTTAGCATAAATCTGCAGGTCTTTGTTCATCTGCTCGGTTTCGGGCATGTAGGCCAGAATGAGTTCTATATTGGTGTAACCTATTTTTACCTGCGCGAATGTGGTGTTAACTGATACAATAACAGCGGCAACTAATGCCATCAAAACTTTAATCTTCATTTTTCTCTTTTTTGTTGGTTTATTTTTTTTAGGGACGCCAAAGGTAGAATATTTTCTTTTCAGCGGTGAAACAGAGGCAATAGATGTGCCAGAGGCAGCAGCGAGGCCACCCCTTTAACATTATTTATGTAATTTGTTTTTTACCGCTTAGCCCAGATCAACCTCAAACTGCACCACAACTCCGCTGTTATTGACAGCGGTGAGGTGGCGGTGCGTTCCGTAATCGCTGATGCCAAAGGCCGATGCTTTGATATGCAGTTTACCTGCGTTTACGCTTACCTGTATGGCTGTGCTGTCGGTGCCGTTGGGTGTGGTGGCCAGGTAAAAGCTAACGGCAAAGGCAGGTTCAACGGCCTCGGTGGTGATTTCAAGAGAAAGGTCATCATCGGCCACAAAGGTGCGGGCAACAATGGCTTTGTTTTCGGCTATGGCAAGTGTACCGGTAAATATAGTTTGTTGCAGGTCGCGCAGGGTGGGCAGGTCGAACAGGGCATTGCAGATGGCCTCGCGTTCGGTGTAAAAGTTATCGAGGATAAAAGCCATGTCGCGGTATTGCATATCCATAATGGCTATGCGGGCATTGTCAACTCCGGCACTGTCGAACTTGGTGCTGGCTTTGGCACCCTCCTGCTGGTCGCGGGCGGTATCCAGCAACAGGTAGGTGGCATCTACTTCCATTTTTACGGTTGCCAGAGCGGGGTCGTCACCAATGTTCTGGCTCAGTGTCTGATAAGCGTTTACCCGGCTGGTAATACCTCCCTGGTTAAAGGGTTTGCGTCCGTTGGGGAAAATACTTTTGTAGCGCGGGGTTGATTTTGGGTACACCACTTGTATGGCTACGTCCCACGCGTCTATTTTGGCGTAGGCTATGGTAAGCTGCTGACTTACGTTAAGGGTTTCGCCCTCCTGAGAGCCACCCGCGCTTTTCCAGTCGTTATACTTTTGAACAAAGTTAAGATGCAGCGGATGGTAGCGGCTGTAGATGGGTATAAAAACAGGATTGTTGTTTTGCGCCATGAGCAAAGCAGAATCGTGATAGTTGGAGAGTTTAAGGGCTTTCAGAAAGTTGTCGCGGGTAGCCACTAAAAATTGATTATCGATGTATTTCCAGTTTAGTTCCATGATGTTGTTGGGATTTAATGATTAGTGATTGGATTGGTTAGTGTTGCTGAATAGTTGGTTGACTGCCACACACGTTCCTGTGTTGGGTCAAAAATTAAGGTTGAGTGCCACACACGTGCGTGTGTTATTATAAATATGGTGGTTGATTGCCACACACGTTTCTGTGTTTGACAAAATAGCAGTAGTGTATGCAACACACGTTTCTGTGTTTGACAAAATAGCAGTAAGCACTGCAACACACGTTCCTGTGTTGCATAAAACAGCGCTATTAAATGCAACACACGCGCCTGTGTGACACCCAACCATTTTTGGGTTTCACCTGCCTTCGGGTACCTGCTGTTGCCTGACAAAATCTGCATGCTTTGGCGCATTGGTTAATTGATGCGGCAAAACAAGCATATTCTGAAACGTGTAAAAACCTTATAAATCAGGTATTTTGTTTGGGAACTAATTTTATGAAGGGCTGCCACTCGGGGCGAATGGTATCTATAACCTGCGCATAGGGCAATAATCCAAACAAAGTGGCGTGCACCAGTGCCGCATGTATGGTGTTACAATCGGTAACCGTGCGTATGTTGTCTGAGTAACCAACAACAGTGGTATCGGCCTTAATCAATTTTGCGGCAGCCTGTTTTACGTTGCAGTCGCCAATAAGCAGCAGTCCGGTTTTTACATCCAGCGGTTTAAGTGGATTTTTAATAAAATGTGGTTTCATGATAATTTAGTGGTTAAGGTTAAACAATCAAGGGGTTACGATATCAAAAATATAAAATCTTATAAATAATCGTATAACATTGTTTTACCATAGCATTTAATGCCTACTCTTACACCTGTAAAATCAGCCCTGCTTTTTGCTTTGCCCTAAACGGTATTTAAAGCAGCGCTCCTTCAGGTTCAAAAACTGATAAGTCCGCTAAACAGGGCTTATAACCTGAACAGGTAATCACCGCTCCGGTGAACTGATAACACCCCTTTACACAATCAGGATACTGACACGCTGCACACTTTTGCTACAGGGCACCGCTTTGTTCAATGCGTTCGGCACGTTTACAGGAAGTTATAAAATACTATTCAAATCTTTGCCATGAAAAAAATACTCGCCCTCATTGCCCTTATCTGTGGACTATGGACCATGGACCATGGACTTGCAACTGCCCAAAACGTAGGCGTAGATGTAGCCACACCGGTTGAAAAACTGGATGTACTGGGAGCCATACATATAGGAACAACCACTAATACCAATGCAGGAACGATACGTTGGGACGGCACAAATTTTCAAGGTTATAACGGTACTATTTGGGTAAACCTAAGCGGTGGCACCGGAGAAGCACCTACCGGAACCATTGTTGCTTATGGCGGAACAACCATTCCAACGGGTTGGCTGCTTTGTGACGGAACCTCCTATACCACTTCGGGGCAAGGCACTTTATTTACAGCTATAGCCTACAACTTTGGCGGAAGCGGCACCAATTTTAATATTCCGGATTTACGCGGCAGATTTTTAAGAGGAATGGCAAACGGCATTGCAACCGACCCCGACAGGGCAACACGCACTGCCATGGCAGCAGGGGGAAATACAGGTGATGCCGTAGGCTCGGTTCAAACAGATGCTTTTCAAGGGCACTTTCATGCTGTAAGATATGGCTTAGCAGCCGGAACCAGCATGAGGTTTGACGGGGTGGCCGCAGACAGAACTGCTGCTGCTACCAACACCTCCTACTTTGTAGCATCAAACCCCATTGCAGACGGGACACACGGAACTCCAAGAACATCCGCTGAATCACGGCCTCAAAATGCTTATGTAAATTATATTATTAAAAATTAGTTATGACTTATTCTGCAAAACTACTTGTCTTTATCGCGTTCGGTTTGTTATGTACCATCAACCATACTTACGCCCAAAACGTAGGCGTAGATGTAGCCACACCGGTTGAAAAACTGGATGTACTGGGAGCCATACATATAGGAACAACTGCTAATACCAATGCAGGAACCATCCGCTACAGCAGTCCTAACTTTCAGGGGTATGACGGCACCCAATGGGTAAACTTTGGTGGCAGCGGTGGGCTTACCGGCAGCGGAACAGCTACACGTGTTGCCTTCTGGAGCGGTACAAGCGCACTCTCCTCTAATGCCAACCTCTATTGGAATAATAGCAGCAGCAGCTTGGGTATCGGAACAAACACCCCAATAGGAAAACTGCACATTGAAGGCGCAGGAGAATTACTACGCATTACTTCCACAGCTGAAAACAGCACGCTTGCAAGATTTTATGTAAACAGCACACCCCGTCTGGACTTTACTTCTCTTGCATCCACTGGATCGCAATTGACATTATTTGATGGTGTAGGAACCTACGCAACAAGAATTTCAGGAGGCGGCCCCAGCTTTTTCCGTTTCGGAAACGTAGGCATAGGCACCGATACCCCTGCTGAAAAGTTAGATGTAATAGGCAAGACCAAAACTACCACTTTTCAGATGACCACCACCCCAACGGTTAACTACGTGCTGCGCAGCGATGCTGCGGGCAATGCATCATGGGTAGACCCGAATACATTGGTATCTGTAACCACCGCCTGGAAACTAACCGGCAATGCCAGCACCCTGGATAACGGTACCAACTTCATTGGCACCACCGACAACATACCTTTAACTATTAAGGTAAACGGACAAAAGTCTGGACGCATAGACCATTTGCTGTTTAACGCCTACTGGGGTTATAAGGCGGGCAGTGCAACCACTTCAGGAAACTACAATACGGCCCTTGGCGACCAGGCACTTCAGGCTAACACAACCGGACAACTTAACACGGCTATCGGAAACAGCACCCTTTTCTCAAACCTTGGCGGAAGCAATAATATAGCCATAGGCGGACAGGCACTTTATACCAACACTTCCGGTTTTGAAAACATAGCTATCGGATGGCAGGCAATGTATTTTAATGTAAACGGGCAGGGTAATACAGCCATGGGATGGAAGGCTCTTTTCTCCAATGTTTCGGGCACACAGAATGCCGCTTACGGATCGAATGCATTGTATTCTCACACTTCAGGAAGCTTTAATGCAGCCTTTGGATATGACGCTCTTTACTACAACAAATCAGGAAACAATGGTGTAGCCCTCGGCTTCCGTTCACAATACTATGCATACAATACCACATCAGGATGGGACAACGCTAACACCTCAGTAGGTTATCAATCATTGATGGGCTCAACTTCACCCGGAGCAAACACCGGAAACTATAACACCGCAATGGGTCGCAATACACTTTTTGCAAACGCATCAGGTGCTAATAATACCGCAGTAGGATATACCGCAGGAGACATAAACACCTCCGGCTCCAATAACACGTATTTAGGTTACAATGCCGATGCCTCGGCAAACAACCTCAGCAACGCAACAGCCATAGGTGCCAATGCAGTAGTAGCTGCCAGCAATAGCTTAGTGCTTGGAAATGCAGCCAAAGTGGGCATCGGAACAAGCAGTCCCATAGGAAAACTACACATTGAGGGCGCAGATGAATTACTGAGAATTACCTCTACCACCGAAAACAGCACCCTTTCAAGAATTTATATAAACAGCACCCCCCGCCTTGATCTTACCTCCTTTGCAGCAACCGGTGCGCAACTTACTTTATACGATGGTGCAGGCACTTATGCAACACGCATCGGCTCAGGCGGTCCCAGCTATTTCCGTTTCGGAAATGTGGGCATAGGCACCGACACCCCTGCCGAAAAGCTGGAGGTGTTCGGCAAAACCAAGACCACCAACTTTCAGATGACCACCACCCCAACGGTTAACTATGTGCTGCGCAGCGATGCTGCGGGCAATGCATCGTGGGTTGACCCTAATACATTAGTAACCGGTGGCAGCGGAGGAACACTGGATGATGCTTATGATTTTGGCGGGGCAGGCGCAGGGCGCGTTATTACTGCCGATGCAGGCGCAGTAGAAATAAACGGGGTAGATGGTTTTATTACAACAGGAACAATGAGCAGCGGAACAATACCTGCCACCGGCCCGGGAACACGTATGATGTGGTATCCTACTAAAGCTGCCTTCAGGGCGGGACATGTGCAAAATAATGAATGGAATGATGCCGATATTGGCGAATTTTCTTTTGCCTCAGGAGTAAACAATACCGCTAGCGGGGTAGCATCCTTTGCCATGGGCAATGGCAGTAATGCAATAAATAGCGAGTCCACTGCATTTGGTTTAGGTACAACAGCCAGTGGTTCACGCTCTACAGCGATGGGGATGGGCACCGTAGCGAGCGGAAATGCTTCAACTGCAATGGGCGATAATACACTTGCAAGCGGAGAATATTCATTGGCTGGCGGGGCATTTACAACAGCAAGCGGCTTTGGTTCTACCGCAATGGGATTTAGAGTAACTGCCGAATCAGCTTATGAGTTTGCTATCGGAAGCTATAATACCGACTATGCTCCTAATAATCCTACAGGGTGGAATGTTGATGACCGCCTGTTTGTAATAGGAAATGGATACAACTCCGGCACAGAAAGCAATGCCATGGTAGTATTAAAAAGCGGTAACACAGGATTAGGCACCAGCACACCCGATGCAACCCTTGATTTGGTGGGCACCCTGCAATATGTCGATGGCAATGAAGGTACAGGCAAGGTGCTTACTTCTGATGCTTCAGGCAATGCCACCTGGGAAGATGCAAATGGCAGCGGAACATTAGATTATGCCTATGACTTTGGCGGAGCAGGCTTAGGCCGCACCATTACAGCAGATGCAGGAGCAGTAGAAATAAACGGAGTTGATGGTTTTATTGCAACAGGAACATTAAGCAGCGGAACAATACCGGCTAACGGTGCCGGTATCCGCATGATGTGGTATCCCGGAAAAGCTGCGTTCAGAGCAGGACTTGCATATAACCTGGAGTGGGATGATGCAAACACAGGAAGTGCCTCTGTCGCAACCGGTGCGGGCACTATTGCCAGCGGAGATTATTCCACCGCTATGGGCTTTGAAACATCTGCCATAGGGGCTCATTCCACCGCTTTAGGAGCGTACACGTATGCTGCCGGAACAGCATCTACCTCAATAGGTTTAGAAACCAATGCCCCTGCAGATTATTCAACTGCTATGGGTTACCAGACTACCGCAAGCGGAGATTACTCTACCGCAATGGGTGCAGGCTCAACCGCCAGCGGAGATTACTCCACCGCAATAGGGTATCAGACAACAGCCAGCGGACACGCGGCAACATCAATGGGCTTTAATGCTTCTACCAATAATTTTGACGGCTCATTTGTAATCGGTGATTTCACAAATTCCACCGTTCTTCTTTCAACCGAAGTCAACCAGTTCAGTAGCCGCTTTGAAGGTGGTTATCGTTTTTACTCAGATCCTGCAATGAATTATTTAACCGGATTATTCTTTAATTCAGGAAACTTAGGCATTGGCACCTTTGCTCCGGGTGCAAAATTAGAAGTAGACGGGCAGGTAAAAATTGTTGATGGAACGGAAGGCGCAGGCAAAGTGCTTACCTCTGATGCAAATGGTTTGGCTGCCTGGGAAACACCTTCAGGTGGCTCAGGCAGTGCATGGGAACTTACCGGCAACGCAGGCACAGTAGATGACGGAACCAACTTTATTGGTACCACCGATGATATACCTTTAACCATAAGAGTAAACGGAGAAAAAGCAGCAAGACTTGAAAGCGATACATGGGTTGGAGATAATTACGCCAATTCATTCTATGGCTACCTGTCAGGAAATTCTAATACTAACGGAAGCAGCAATTCAACCAATGGTATCTATACACTTACCAATAATTCAACAGGAGGCGATAATACTGCCATGGGAGCGTATGCTCTTTATTTGAATAGTGATGGAAATGGGAACACAGCAATCGGCAACAATGCCTTATTCGGAAATTCCTCCGGATACCAGAATACCGCCATCGGAATTTATGCAATGCAAAACAATACAACAGGTAATCAAAATACCGCCAGTGGTATTTATGCACTTGCAGACAATACTGTTGGAAACCGCAATACAGCCAGTGGTCTTTTGGCCCTAAAGAGCAATGTGGCTGGCAGTAACGCTGTTGCAATAGGAACTAACGCTATGTTTTATGCCAACAGCACCACCACCCCTTTTACCAATTCCAATGTAGCCGTAGGCTTTGAGGCATTACGCGGCTCTATTACTGCCAGCGCAAATACGGGGAATTTTAATACTGCCGTGGGGTACCAAACCATGCAAAATAATACCAGCGGAAGTGGTAATGCTGCTTATGGTAATCAGGCGCTTTATTCCAACACCACAGGATTTCAGAACACCGCCAATGGTAATCAAGCGCTTAATTCCAACACTACAGGATTTTACAACACCGCCAATGGTAATTGGGCGCTTCAATCCAACACCACTGGATTTGACAACACCGCCAATGGTCATGTTGCGCTTAGTTCCAACACCACAGGAAATTACAACACCGCCAATGGTCATGGTGCGCTTTCTAACAACCTTGCCGGCTCTAACGCCACCGCTTTTGGCACAAACGCCATGCAATATGCCAACAACACAACCACCCCCTTTACCAACTCCAACGTAGCTGTAGGTTATGAGGCATTGCGCGGCTCTACTACTGCCAGCGCAAATACGGGGAATTTTAATACTGCGGTGGGGTATCAAACATTACAAAAGAATACAACGGGGTACCGTAACTGTGCGTTTGGTTATCTGGCACTTAATACCAATATAGATGGAGCATATAATGTAGCTAGCGGACCGCATGCTCTTTTTTCCAATACATCAGGCTGGTACAATACAGCCAATGGCAGAGAGGCACTTTACTATAATACCACAGGAAGCAATAATACAGCCAACGGAGTGTTAGCAGGTGCCGCTAATACAATTGGTTCATCGAATACGTTTATTGGTTGGCTTGCCGATGCATCTGCAAATAATCTTGATAATGCTACTGCTATAGGAGCTAATGCCTATGTTGGACAATCAAATACAGTAGTTTTAGGTTCCATAAATGGAGTAAATAGCGCTACGGTGAGTGCCAAAGTGGGTATTGGTGATAACACGCCCAGCTACCCGTTGGAGGTTAGCGGCACAGTGGCAACTGGGGTAATAACAACAGCCGGACAACATTTTGCAGCAGCAACCACTACCTGGACAAACCAGACCACTACAAGAAACGTTTCAATAAAAGCCAACGGCACCATTTGGGCAACTGCAGGTTTTATTTCTGCTTCTGATGTAAGGGCAAAAGAAAACATCAGTTCATTAAGTCCTGCAACAAGTATTGAGTTAATCAACAAAATAAACCCTGTAAACTATAACTGGATAGATAAATCAAAGTCTGGCAGCAGCATGGAAACCGGTTTTATAGCGCAGGAGATTGAAGTGCTTTATCCGGCAGCCATCAGCAAAGGCATAGATGTATTACCCAATATAGTAAGTTTTGCTAAGGTTGAAAACCAGACCGCAACCACTTTCAGTATTTGCCTTAATAAGGATGCAGCTATTAACACAGGTGATAACGTAAAGATAATAACCGCTGCAGGCGCAGAACAGATGTTGCCGGTTACGGAAGTAAACAATGGCCTGATAACCTTTGCCAAACAAGGCAAAGACCTGATGGAAGATGAAGTGTTTGTATATGGTGTAGAGGTGCATGACTTCCGCACAGTTGACTATAACCAGATCTTTACGCTTAATGTATCAGCCACACAGGAACTGAGCAAACAACTGAAAGTTGCGCAGGCAGAGATAGAGGCCCTGAAGAATGAGAACAGCAACCTTAAAACAGAAAGCAGCACCAGAGTAAACGCCATGCAGGCGCAGATAGATATGATTACAGAGCATTTGAATATGAAGACGGAGAAGTAAACGAAGCAAGATAGTAACCCCATGCAGCTAAGCACATCAATACCTGTTCTAGCCCATAGCATAATCGCCTATCGGTTTGTTAACAGGTGCCGTGTTTACAATTTACGCGATAAATTGTCTCAAGACAATTTGCAGTTAACAGAAAAGTTTTATTATTGCAGTCATTACTTTAAACCTGCACTTATGAAAAAAGCTCTTACCCTCACAGCTGTTATCTGTGGATTATTGACTATAAACTATGGACTTGCAACCGCCCAAAACGTGGGCGTTGATGTAGCCAGCCCTGTTGAAAAATTAGATGTACTGGGTGCCATCCGCATAGGAACCACCAGCAATACCAATGCTGGTACCATCCGCTGGAACAGCCCTAACTTTCAGGGATATGACGGCACCCAATGGATAAACTTTGGAGGCGGCACCCTTACCGGAAGCGGAACTGCAACACGCGTTGCCTTCTGGAGCGGAACAAGTGCGCTATCATCCAGTGCTAACCTGTATTGGGATAACACCAACTCACGCTTAGGTGTTGGAATAACCACCCCCCTTGGAGTTCTTTCGGCAGGCAGCACAATGGGAAATAAAGTATTGGCTTATGATGACGGAACCAGTGCAGCTGGTCTTGGAATACAGTCGGGAGTATTGCAAATGTTTACCTCTAACAATACATCTAACATTGTATTTGGTTACGGTAGCTCAGGTTCATTTACAGAAAATGTAAGATTTATGGGAACAGGCAACGTGGGGATTGGAACAACCGCACCAAGTGAGAAATTAGATGTATGGGGCAATCTTGATTTAAGTGCGGTGCAACCGTTTCTTAAATTCTCTGCCACCGGCACACCCCGAACCAGTAATATAACAACAACCTTCAGCCCTATTAACACAGTAGGGCAAACCATGCGCTTTAACGTTAGCGACAATACCAATACAGGAACAACAGAGATTATGCGTCTGCAAGGCGATGGAACAGTTGGTATAGGAACAACTTCGCCTGTAAATAAATTAGATATAGAAGGTGGTATGGCAGTAGGAGCCTCCTATTCCGGCACATCCGTTGCTCCGACTAATGGTGCAATCATACAAGGTAATGTAGGTATCGGAACAACAGCACCTGGCAATAAACTCTTTATAAAAAATGACGAGTTTAATGCCGGTGTTTTAGGTTTGGATAACGCAAATGGAGGAGGTTTTACAGGAATGTATTTATGGCAAGGGACAACCCTTAACGGCTATATAGGCCATGTCCACAGTTCCAGTGGGTTTGCAGGACCAGGTCTTATGCATTTTGCGTCCACTGGTTCAGATTTAGTATTTTCTGTGGACGCTGGAACTGCCTTTAATGAAAGGATGAGAATTACAACAGCTGGTAATGCGGGAATTGGCACTTCCGCTCCTACTCAGAAACTGGATGTAAATGGCCAAATAAGAATGCGCTCAGGAGCAACAACAGGCTATGTTCCCGTTTCGGATGCCAACGGAACCATGACCTGGACAGATCCTTCAACAATAGTTGGTAACGAGGCATGGAAATTAACAGGCAACAGCGGTACAAACCCAACGAACAATTTTCTTGGAACCACAGATAATGTTGATTTAAGATTCAGAACCAACAACGCTGTACGTTTAACTGTAACTGCCGCAGGAAATGTTGGAATAGGCAGCACAAGCCCATCACAGGTTCTGGATGTTTACGGCAGAATGGCTTTGAGTCATGGATTTAATAACACGAATGTATATGTAGGTAGAGGATCGGGTGTTGTTTCAACCTCTGCTTATTTAAATACAGCCGTGGGTGTTGAAGCATTGGCGGCTATAACTACTTCGGGAGATAATACAGCTTTAGGCTATCGGAATATGACGGCATTATCTACCGGAGGCGCAAACAGTTCAATAGGTTCATATGCACTTAGCAGCGCTACCACAGCCGGCTCAAACGTAGCCCTCGGGTATGGTGCTCTCAACAGTCTGGTGGACGGAAGCAACAACGTGGCTGTAGGGCGTGCCGCAGGTAGTGGAAATACAAATGGTAGCGGAAACGTATTTATTGGTTTCAGAGCCGGTGATGGTTCAACCGGCAGCAATGAATTGTATATTGATAATTCCAACACTGCCTCACCATTGATCTATGGTAATTTCTCAACAAACCTTCTCCGAATAAACGGAACACTGAACGTGAATAATGCTTACAGTTTCCCCACAGCAGACGGAACGGCAAATTATGTGTTACAAACAAACGGTTCTGGTACAGTTTCGTGGGTAAACCCCACCTCATTAACCATTACCGAAACCGACCCGCAGGTAAGTTCAACAACCACTAACTATATTCCAAAATGGAACGGAACTGCATTGGTGGATGGTGTAGGGTATGATAACGGCACTAACGTGGGTATCGGAACAACAGCACCCGACTATAAACTTCATGTTTCAGGCAGTGATTTTTTAACACTAAAACTTGTTGCTCCCAACAGCCCTTTACTAAAATTATCCAGTCCCAACTACAATGGAGGAAATGGTGCAGAGTTCTGGCAGGATAATACAGGCGATGCCCGACTTAATATCAACGGCACTATCAATGCCATTTACATGAAAGCAACAGGCGATGTTGGTATTGGCATCACCTTTCCATCTGTGCCAACTGCAAGGCTTGATGTAAACAACGGCACTTCAACTGTTCCCATCTTTCTTGCACGCGATAACGGCACAGAAGTAATGCGAATAGCCGATGGTGGTAATGTAGGTATCGGAACTACCGGCCCGGCAGAGAAACTGGAAGTAGCAGGAACAATAAAAGCAACAAACCCCGGCACATCTCCAAGCGGCTCTTCTATTAAACTCAGCAGTCCCGCAAATGATATTGGCGTTACAATGGACAGAGGTAATGGTTCAGGAGGTTCGCAACAACGCTGGGATATGAAGATTACCAGTGATAATGCCTTGCGTTTCCGCAGTCAGAACACAACAGATTATTTTGCTTTTACTAATGCAGGTAATTTTGGGATAGGTACTACAGCCCCTGTTAACAAATTAGATATTGAAGGGGGACTAGCAGTAGGAGCAACCTACTCAGGTACAAATACAGCAACAGCAAATGGGGCAATTATAGAAGGTAATGTGGGTATTGGAACTTCAGCTCCAACAGAAAAACTGGATGTACTTAACGGTAATTTGACAGTAAGAACAAATGCAAACGGAACAACTGCCAAGATTATTATTTCAGGTGCAAGAAACGGAGGCAATATAGGCTGGAACAATACAGCAGGCACAGGGCATAGCATTTTAGAATTTGTGAATTATGATGGTGGTAACTCTTCCACATTCTATACCAGCGGAAGAATAGAATCGGCTAATCAGCCCGGAAGTGATGATGGTGACCTTCGCTTCTACACCAGCAGCGATATGGTTCTTCAGGAGGTAATGCGCATGGATAACACCGGAAACGTAGGTATTGGACAAGAGCCAACACAAAAATTAGACGTAAACGGGAAAATAAGGATGCGCACAGGTGCATCAACCGGTTATGTTCCCGTTTCAGATGCCAACGGAACCATGACCTGGACAGACCCCGCAACCCTTACAATAAGTGTTGACGAGATACGTGATGCTGATAATGACACCAAAATACAGGTAGAAGAAAGCGCTGACGAAGATATTATCCGTTTTGATGCTGCAGGCACGCAACTATATACGATGAGAAAAATGGCAGGTGGTTCACCCTGGCTGGAAGTAAACTCAACCAATACCTTAATCGGAAGCACTATCAGTACAGCTATAAACGGGGCAGGTGTTTATAACACTGCCGTTGGTTATCAGGCAGCGCAAAGCCTCTCCACCGGGCAGAAAAACACCTACTACGGAGATAATGCAGGCGGATTAAATACAACTGGAAATAACAACACAATGATTGGTACAGTAGCCGGACAGTTTAATGATGGCGGTTCTGCAAACACCATTATAGGAGGCTATGCCGGACGGAACAATTTAACAGGCTCGGGCAATGTGTTTCTTGGCTTTGGAACAGGCGAAAACGAAACCGGAAGCAACAAACTATACATTGATAATAGCAATACAACCAACCCGCTTATTTATGGTGACTTCGGAACTAATGTTCTTGGCTTTAATGGAAATGTAGGGATAGGTATTAATGCTCCTGTAAATAAATTAGATGTAGAAGGCGGTATGGCAGTGGGAGCAACATATTCGGGCACCAATACTGCACCAACCAATGGCGCAATTATCGAAGGTAATGTGGGGATTGGAACAACAAGTCCCTCAGGCCCTATTCATGTGAACACATCCACTGCCGGGCGTTACATGCGCTATCATGATTTCGGTAATTTATCTCTGTATAATCCCAATGGAAGCCCGGCAGTTGAGTTAAGGTTGGGTGAAGCCTGGGGAAGACCGGGATTGTACTCAAGCGGAAGATTAGAACTTCAATCCGGAACTACAGGAATACTTTTCGGAAACAATGATGTGGAGTATATGCGCATGACTTCGGCAGGTAATCTGGGAATAGGTACAACCGCACCCGGTGCATATTTAGATATAACCGGCACCAATGGAGGTTCAACTTCCCTGCAATTACGCAGCGGAAATACCGGAGTTGGAACTACCAGCAACCAACTAACCTTTGGCTACAGCGGTACAGAAACCTACCGTCACGCCATAAAAACAAGACATAGCAGTTCAGGTAATGCCAGCAACGCTATTGACTTTTATTTGTGGAGCTTCGATAACGATGCAGCAGGTACAGTGGGCACCCAACAGGTTATGACCATTGATGGCGGAAACGGAGGAAGTGTGGGAATTGGAACTACAACACCAACTACAAAACTTGAAGTAAATGGCACTGTTAAAGCAACAGCACTTGCCGGAGCATTTGACCAATCAGCAAGTGGTTATAGCCGTATCGGGAACATGCAGATTGCATGGGGCACTATAACATTAGCAAGTGGAGACGCATGGACTGATGCCGGAGACCTTAGTTATGTGCTGGCAAGCCAAAGTATCTCTTTTCCTGCTAATTTCAATGCAATACCTTCAGTAACCTTTAGCCAGATTGATGGCCAAATCGCAGCTCGCTCAGCATATATTACTTACCATAATCCTTCAACAACAGGTGTTTCAAATATTTACCTTGCTTCTCCTGACCCAAATCATGGAAATACTACAGGAGTAGTAGTACATTGGATGGCAATTGGAACATGGCAATAGAAACTCCGAAAAAGGATTGAAGAAAAATAAGTACCAATAAACACCAATAATACATGACACATCGAGTACTCATCATCACTTTAGTCTGTAGTCTGTGGTCTATGTACTCTGGTCTTGCCACCGCCCAGATCTACAATGGCAGCACCATCACCGTGCAAAGCGGAGCCAACCTGTATTTTGACGGGGCGGCTGTTAATCAGGCAAGCGGAACAATAGCCAACAGCGGCACCCTGCACCTGAAAGGCGACTTTACCAACAACGGAACAGCAGCCATTAACAGCACCGTAATGGTTGACGGCAGCGGTAATCAAAGTATAAACGGAGTAAGCACTTTTGTGTTGCTGGATGTAGCTAAAACAGGTGGCACCGCCACCGTAACAGGAGGCACCAGCAGCGTTACCGATATCCTGCGCATGACCAGCGGAACCATGAATGCCAACGGCAATGTTGTACTTGTTTCTAATGCTTCAGGCACTGCACTGGTAGATGACTTTACCGTTAGCCAGCCACCGGGTGTTTTAAGCGGCAACATACGTGTACAACGCTACATTGATGCTGCTCCTATTGATGGCTTTCATCACATAGGATCACCGGTTAATGCTCCTTCTATATCAGCGCAATTATCAGAGCTAAGCCTCTACGGAACGGATAATGTGGCGGTAACGCCACAACCAACCTGCAACCCTCTGGCACTGGATCCGGGTTCAAATTACGGCAACCTGTTTGACTGGCGCGAGAATGGCCCTTTCAGCATCAGCGGCTGTCAGCAGGATGGATGGTATGTGCGTACCACCGGCAACATGACCAACGGAAGAGGTTATGCAGCCATTGTTTTTGGCGCTCCCACCACTCTGGAGATTACAGGCGTTGCCAACACCAGTGCTTTTACTCCTGTAAGTTATCCAAACCTGAGTTTAACCAACAGCACCGGTAACGGATGGCAATTGGTATCCAATCCTTTTCCATCACCCATTGAATGGGGCGTTATACCTTCAGGATTTGATTCACAGGCCAACTTCTGGCAGGATGGAGGCTACTACAGCGGAACTTATCAAAGTATAACACCTGTTACCCACCCGGGATACCTGATCCCTTCCATGCAGGGCTTTTTTGTCCGCACCACCGGAACTAATCAGAACTTTGTTTTGCAGCAAAGCCATCGCAGAGTGGGCGATCCACCCTTCTTCTTTGAAATCGTGAGCAACAAACTGGAGTTGGTTATTGAAGGCAACGGTTTTGCTGACCGCACCAATCTTTACTTTACAGATGAGGGACCAACCAACAACATAGACAGCGAGTTTGATGCATGGAAAATGCTGAGCAACGGAAATCAGCCTACGCTGTACACCGTTACCGAAGGCGAGAAAATTTCCATCAATGCACTGCAACTAACAGGACACCCCAACACCATACCCATGGGCTTAATTCCGGGAACTGCCGGAACCTATACCATCACTGCACATGACCTTAATACCTTTGACATGGCATCACAGATTTTTCTGGAAGACCTGCAACAAGGTGTTATTCAAAACCTGTTTACCGACCCTGTTTACACATTTACGGCTGACCCTAATGATAACCCTGCGCGTTTTCTACTCCACTTTAACTTATCCGGACAAACCACAGGTATTGAAGAAAGAAATAACAATGTGGTGATTTACGGCTACGCAAACTCAGTGAATATGATAGTGAACTTCAACAGACCGCAGACGGGTGTTATCAATATCTACAACATGTTAGGTCAGGAAATTTATACCGAGCGAGGCAGCTTTATGGGCAAACATGAGATAAAACTTAACGGCATAGCAGCAGGAAGCTACATTGTAAGAGTTGCATTTGAAAAAGACACTTACACCGAACGGGTAATACTTGCAGAACAATAATATGAAGAAACTACTTTTTATCATTGCTCTTACCTTTGTTTTTCATGCAACAGTACTTGCGCAGGGGCCACCACCACCACCTCCTCCTCCCGGCCCTCTTGGCGGGGGTGGCACCAGTGTTCCATTGGACAATGAGGTAGTATTTCTGCTTATTGCTGCTGTAGCATTTGGTGTTTTTAAACTGCAGAACAGAAAAATTGCAGATTAATCAAAAATGTCCAGGACAAATTCGCCCGGGTTATTTGCAGATGTAAGCAACCCCGGCAATCATTTAGTTAAAATCCTGTGGTCGGGATTTTACTTTGCATTGGCTTTTATTCTTATCAATTACTTTCATCATTTTATCACTGCCTTTTGCGCTGCGCTGCTTGAGCATGATCCTGTATTCAGCTACAATGGGGTAAAGCCGATTGCTGCTGCTGCAAGCCCGTGGACCCTAAAACGGGTTGCTTTCATTTACCTTACTGCACCGCTTATTTGTTTGCTTATCAGTGCTGGACTAACACTTCTGTTATACACCAGTTACTCTAACTCACACCTGAGTTTATTTTTATTCTGGCTTGCTTTAAATGCTTTTGGTTTGTTTTATTCTTATTTCTTTACCGGTATTCTGGGTTCAGGTAAGTACACCAGTATATTTTACACAGGGTTTTCTCTTTTTCTAAGCTGGTTATACCTCAGCTCTGCAACAATAACAGTGCTGATGGTGCTGTTTATAATACTCTTTTCATTTGCAGCACTAGCATTTGTTCCCATTGCTATGAGGTACAACTATTCTGTTCCCTTAATTAAAACAAGAACGGGCAGGAAAATGATTTTTATTAATACTGTTTTATTTCCCTTTGCTGCAGGAACTATCCTTATGCTATTGATTACATATCCCCTTGATAAGGCATACACTATTGTGCGTATAGCCGGTATTTCCGTAATCCTGCTGATGATGTTTTTAGGTATGCTCAGGATTAATAAAAAATCTTCAGCTATCATTCAAAAGGGCGGAATACGCTATGCATCCCCCTTACTATTAGTGGCGGGAATACTAATGCTTACTGTAACTGTAAAATACGTACTAAGTACTTTTATTTCGCTCTGAACTTGGGATAAACTGACTTCTAGTTATACTAAAACAAAAAAGTCCTGCAGTATTGCAGGACTTTTTGTTTTAAATAGATTTAGTTAGTTCAGAACGGTGCCAACACCAATCCAAAATTGAAAGGAGTAACCCAAGGGCCTTTGCCGTTTTCAAAAACATTTGAAAGGGCATAGTAGCCGTAAAGCGAAACCTGTCCGTAACCGAAACGGAAAGTTGGGCCGTAGTTCAGGAGGTTAAGGTTATCAACGGGGTATGATTTTGTTTTAACGTTGCTGTCCTCATACTTGAAATGGCTTTGTACCAACAGTCCGAATTTAAAACCGGCAGCTATGTTCCATCTGCGGTAGGCTTTATCGGGCTTTGAGCGGAAACGCAGCTCAAAAGGAACGGTTAGGTAGCTGGTTGAAATTTTGTTGCGTTTGATATCACTGTAAACTGAATCGGCATAAGGAATAAGTGAAGTAGTGCCTGTGCTGTCAACAATAAACTGTGCGTTAGTAGAAATATTCTGAGCAGAGAAACCCAAACCAATAGCAAGACTGATAGGGCTGGTTCCCAATGGCTGGTCATACATAACGGCTGCATCAAAGCTGCGGCTGCCTGCAAATTTCACCTTAACACCTGCAGGGGCATTCAGCCAGTTGGCAAAACCACCACCAATTAAAATGCGGTCTTTAGCTGCTGCAGGTTTTTTCTTTACATCCGTTTTTGTGCTGTCGGGTGGTGTTGCAATTGCTGATAATGCAAAAATAAAAGAGGCGGTCAGTATCGTGAGTTTCTTCATATTCATTTTTTTGAGCGAGCAAAGATAGGTTTTTATTTTACCTCCCATTCCACTTCCACATCCCAGTTGCTGCGCACGCTTACTTTTTGCGGATAGAGTATGATTTTTTCGGCCTGTTGCTTTTTTAAATAGTTACCGGTATCCCATTTACCGTTGTTGTTTTCGTCTGCCACTAAGCGCAGGCCATAGCTTTTGGGGTCTAAACCTTCCACCGTAATTTTATCGTTGCCCGTAGTCGGCTTTTCAAAAACAATGTTGTTCTTGTCATCAGTCAGTTGCAATACATAATTTCCCGGTTGGGCTTTCACCGTAAACTGAACATTGCCGAAATATGCTTTTGCCTGTGTGGCAAAATTGATTTTTATGCTGTCGTTTTTCAAATCAAAAATATCGGTTACTGTTGCTGGGGGAATAAGTAATTCGTATTTTTTCTCTTCTTTCCATTTGTAAACAATGCGGTATTTCCGTAGTGCCGGATCTTTGGAATCAAGAACAAAGGAAGCAGGAACACTGTCTTCTTTCAGTACAAAATTTTCCAACACATAGTCTTTTACAGGATGATTAAACGTAACGAAAAAATCCTTGGCGGCATTGTGCGTTGTTGCTGCTTTGCTCTGTTCTGCCATCAGTTTGAAAGGCTTACTTCCTTTAGCTCCTTTACCCGAGCCGCCTTGTGTTTCAATTTTATCAGTTCGCTTTTTCAGGGCAAGTTCAACAGTATCGAGAACTGTTCCGTTGTCTGCAATTTCAAGTTTCAGGCTATCTATTTCCACATCGCTGAGCCAGAGAATAACCGTGTCTCCTGTTACGCTTTGCTCCTGAATATTCCATTCTTTTTTAAAGGAGGTGTTGAGTGTATTCAACACCAATTTTTCGGGCTTTTTATTGAAAATAAAAACCAATTTACCATAATGTTCGCTGTATGCTTTCTTGAAATACTGTTTGTTCTTTTCTTCTTTGAAAATAAAAAGAGGAAGTGTTTTATCTCCCGACTTCTTCATTCCTTTTTCTGCAGAAACAGAGTCTTGTTTTGGTGCCGGAACGGAATCTATTTTAAGGCTGTCAACTTTGTCCTGTTTTGCCTTTTCAATGTAAGAAGGCGAAACCAGAGTGTCAACAAAACCAATCATTTCCTTGTCAAAATCATCGTAAAGAAAACTTGAGTTTTCGTCTTTCAGCGCCACTACTTTAAATTGTCCCGACTTGAGATTATCTAATGTAAAGTTTCCCGAGCCATCTGTTTTTGCATAGTAATAAGGTGCTTTCAGGTAGGGGATTGAATCGCTGTTTTCTTCATACAACAGAACCAATACGTCTTTTTCATTTTGAAGCGTCAAGGCATTTTTCACACTTCCCTTCAACGAAAGCGAATCGATAAAACTTCCGGTGGAAAAAACATAGGTAAATCCTTCTAACGGATTATTCTCATTGATGTCGCGGATAGCACTACCGAAATTCATAGTGTACGTGGTGTTGGGCAACAAATCTTCGTTGAACTTAACCACTACATTTTTTCCTTTTATAACAAACTCGGGCTGCGATTTAAGCGGAGGTGAAACAATGAGTTGAGAACTTATATCGTTTAACTGAACAAACTCATCAAACGAAATAACGAAGGATTTGGAGGTAAAATTCAGGGTTTGGTTATCGGGAACAAGTTCCAGTATTTTTGGCGGAGTGCTGTCTTTATCACCACCTGAAGGTGTAACAATGTTGGCACAGCCGCATATCAGCAGCAAATAACTAACAAGACTTAAATAACAGAACTTTTTCACCACTCTCATAAATCAAAGAGGCTTGTCGTGCTCAAGCGCGACAAGCCTCTTTTGTATAATTAAAAACCTATACTTAGTTCTTTACAACTCTGCGCACAATTGTTTGGTCGCCTGTTCTGATGGTAAAGATGTAAACTCCTTGTGCCAGATGGTTCAGGTTATAATCTCTGCGAAGATTTTGTGTGTTTTTCACATCTTCAACATTAATTACAGGCTGACCAAGTATGTTAGTCAACTCTAAACGCATATCTACAGGAAGTTCAAACCCTACATTCATAGTAAACACTCCGTTAGTTGGGTTCGGGAAAATATCCAGATTGTAGTTAACATCATTCTCTTCGATACCAACGCAAACGCAAGTGTGCTCAACTATTGATGACACCCCTGAGCAACCCCACTGGTCAGTAACCTCTACATAATAGTTACCACTTCCAAAACCGGGTGTGGCTGCATGAAAAGTTTGGAAATTTCCATTTGTCAAAATCGAGTCTCCGTTAAAGAACCATTGATATGAAATGAAACCACCTGAACTGATTAAATCATCCACATTAACAGTAATGATTGGCATAGGATCATGAACAGTAATAACCATTCCCTGTCCTTCCAGAATTTCATCTGAGCAACCATTAGGATCTTCAGCAGTTACACCGATATTGCCATTTTGATAAACATCAATACATGCAACGTTTGCAGAGCCTGTGCTCCAAAGGATAGTAGACCAGTTACCTTCAACGCACAGTGTAACGGTATCGCCCATACAAATTTCGGTTGGTGCTCCTGCAGGTGATGTTACGATTTCTAAAATCGGAGGGTGGTTGATTGTTGCATTTACTTCACCTGTTCCGATACAGCCGATTGAGTCAGTAACATCAACGGTAACATTTGCAGAGTTATAAATCACTACGGTTGAGTCATCCAATAAAACCAAATCAGATGGGAACCAATCGTAATTTACATAACCTCCCGGTGCAACAATAATTGATGAGTCGCAAATTGCAAAATCAGCACCAAGATCAATTACCGGGCTTGGTCTTACAGTAATATCCTGACTAACCGAAGTAAAGCATCCGTTTCCGTTATCAACGGTATAAGTAATCGGATGTGTTCCGTCACCAATTCCGTAAGGGAAGAATAAATCGCTGGTAATTTCTATACCATTATACAGAGCAGTAAACTCACCACCGGTTGGACTTTCACCTCCTAAACCGGGCAACAGTATTTGATCTATGTTTTCGCAAACATCTGCAAATGCGCTGGCAAATGAAGGAACGATGGTTTGTGTCACAGCAAATGTAAGCGGTTGAGAAGTTCCTGTGCAACCATTTGCATCAAGTGCTGTAACTGCTACCACATCGTTATCTGCAAGCAGTGAGGTTGTATACGTGTCAGGTGTTCCCGGGATTGGAGCTCCTCCGTTTACAAAGAAATTAAATGTATAGCCGGGAGTACCTCCTGTTGCAGCTCCGATAAATGAAATAGTATCGTTTTCGCAAATCAGAAGATCAGGATCACTGCTTGCAATAGTAACCAAAGGCGCACCTATATCGCTTATTGAGGCGCTTAGCTGGTCAGTGCAACCGTTAAAATCAGTCACAATTACAGTATATGAACCTGCAGGAATACCGGTGATATCCTCTGCATCCGGCAAACCGCCATTCCAAGTCCAGTTATATGGCAAAGTTCCACCATAAGTATTTGTAGTAATACTTCCATCGCTCAATCCGCAAGCAGACGGTGGGGTAACCACACCAAGCTGAATAAACGGTGTTGGATTAACTACATATTCAATAACAGAACTTGTAGCAGCACAAAGTGCAGTATCAAGTCCAACCACAGCTACTCCTTGTCCGTCTTGCAATGTGCTTGTTGTAAAAGGATTGTTTGTGCTTACCACTACTCCGTCAATATAAAACACATACGTAGTAGCACCTGTTCCGGTAAATGTTACTGTTTCACCTTCGCAAACTATGCCGTCATTATCACTACTTGTTAACGTTACAGGTGAAGAACCTACATCGCTTAATGTAGCTGTTACATCAGCCGAACATCCGGAAGCATCTGTTACTTCAACATGATATGGACCGGCATATATGTTAGAAATATTCGGAGCATCAGCATAGGTTGAATGTGTTACATCCTGATTCCATACATAGTTGTAAGGAGATGTTCCGCCTGCAGCAGTAACTATCACCAAGCCGTCCTGTGCACCGCAACTCGATGGGTCTTGCTGAGTAGTTATGGCAACTGTCGGAGGAGGGTTAACCGTAACTGTAATTTGTGCACTGGCAACTATACAATGATTTGCATCTGTACCTTCAACATAAATTACATCTCCGTGATTCCAAGTATTTGATTGATAAACATCCGTTAAACTCGGAGGTGCTACAGAAACACCATTTATGAAAAACTGATAGAACAGTGCACCTGTTGCTGTGTAAGTTATGGATTGGCCTGTACAAATAGTATTATCAATATCGCTGCTTACCAATACCACATTCGGACCGGGAAGAACTGAAGTTGTAAAGTAATTACTTGTTGCTGTGCAACCATTTATATCCGTTCCTGTTGCAATCACAATATCCTGATCAGCAAGTCCTGTAGTAGAATATACGTTATTAGTTCCCGGACCCTGAACAATTGGTCCGCTTTGATAGAATGTATAGTCAACAGAACCTGTGGCTGTAAAATCAACGTTTTCACCTGCACAGATTAAACTGTCATCATCGCTGCTGGTAAGTGTAACTGGTGCAGCTCCCGGATCGCTAAGACCAGCAACAGCCTGATCCGAACATCCATTCTGATCACTTACAGTCAGGAAATAAGCTCCTGCATATAAGCTATAAGCAGCTGGTGTGTTATTCGTAACATCATGAGACCATGAATAAGTATAAGGAGGCAATCCACCTGATACCAATCCTGTTGCATCACCATCATTTAATCCGCATACTGTAGGATTATTTGATGACATGGTGATAACAGGATTTGGATTCACCGTCATTGTTATACCCAATGTAGTGTAAGAACAGAAGTTAAAGTCAAGTGCCTGAACATGCACAATATCTCCGTTATTCAAGGAGTTGGTAGTCCATGGATTTGATGTAGATACAGGAACTCCGTTTATATAATAAGTATAAAGGTATGAGCCACTTGCTGTGAAAGTAACATAATCACCCTGACAGATAATATTATCCTGATCAGAAGAGACAACTGTTGCTGGGGTAGCTCCTGGATCATTCATTGATACAGAAACAATGTCACTGCAACCATTTTGATCAGTTGCCTGAATAATATAAGGGCCTGCGCTCAGATTGGTCATTACAGTAGTTGTTGGTGTTCCATTCAATGTCCAATTGTATGGAGGTGTTCCGCCTCCGCCAAAAACTGATATACTTCCATCAGAAGCACCACAGGCAGAAGGTGTAGTTATAAAGTTAAATCCAACCTGAGGAGACGAAAAAACGTTGATTGCAATGCTCACACAACTGGTAGTATTACAAGGGCCTTCAGCTCTTACATAATAGGTAGTAGATGATAATGGATTAACGGTTATTGATGTACCGGAACCTACAAGCACTCCTCCGCATGCACCATTATACCAATACCAATTTGACGCACTTCCCAATGAACCACCATTAACTGTTAATGTAGTGGATGTTCCCTGACATACGGACGTATTAGTTGCAGTTACCGAAACTGGGTCGGTGGACAATGTATTTACAGGAACTGTAACACTGGCACAGGTAGTAGTTGCACACCCTCCTTCAGCTCGAACAAAATATGTTGCGGTTATTGGTGGTTGTCCAGTAATTGTAGCTCCGACCCCTGCTTGAATACCTCCATTTTCTGATCCACATGCTCCTCCATACCAAACCCATTGAGCATTGGTTCCGAGAGAGCCGCCAATAACTGAAATTGCACCCACACCTCCCGGACATATAGAAGCAGGGTTTGCAATAGCAGAAGTAGGCGCAACAGAAGGCGTAACAACATTAATAACTTGAGTTATTACACAAGCTGCCAGAGTATAACTAATTGTGTAAGGTGTGGTTGCAATAGGACAGAATTGATTCCCGGTTAAACTACCATCATTTGGTGAAATACTCCAAGTTCCTCCGGATTGGTCAGCAGTAAGAGTAACACATTGACCAGGACACATATCAGCGTTTGATGAAGTAATGGTTGGCGAACACTGTCTGTATCTTAAAATAGATGAGTTGGCTGTTCCCCCACCCTGATAACCCTGACAGTTAAAACGGTTTACCATTACATCAAGTGACCCTGTAAAGGTTGCGATCCATTGAATGGATGCTTCATTTGACTGGCAAAAAGGTCCGTTATTATCATTGAAAAAGACTGCACTATTTCCATTATATCCTGTCAACTGACTATTCCATCCTGTTCCACAAGTGCTAATACAATACTGCGCCCCTGCTACAACCTGCATGGTTACAAACTCTCCCGGCCCAACACTTGTTTGAGCATCCGTACCACATGGAGGTGTACCCAAATTAGACGCCTGAAAAATTGATTTGGCACACTGTGCCTGAGCTTCAGACGTATTCAGCGTTAAAAGAGAAACTAGTAAAATGGTTAAGGAATAGTAGATTTTTTTCATTGTTTTTTGTAAATATTTTTTTGCCTTTTCTATATGATTTCTATCACTTTTTTTCTCGAAAATGGAGCGGCAAGATATAAAATATTTTAACTCACCATGAAAAAATGAAATTTTATAGGGTAAAAACGCCTCTCTGACCATTAAAATACTGTTAAGAACTGGTGATTAAAAAATATAAATGAGCAAATTTTCACATTTTTAATTATATTATTTTTGGACAAATTTTTATTATAAAAAAACTAACTAAAAAGTCGATGAGAGTTGCAGTTGTAGGTTCCACAGGGCTTGTAGGAACTCAAATGATGAAAGTATTAGAGGAACGAAATTTCCCTGTAACGGAATTTTATCCCGTTGCTTCAGAAAAATCAATCGGAAAAGATGTTGCTTTTAAGGGAACAAATTATAAGGTGATTGGGATGGCAGAAGCCGTTGCCTTGAAACCAAACATTGCAATTTTTTCTGCAGGAGGCAGTACTTCACTTGAATGGGCTCAAAAATTTGCAGAGGTTGGTTCAACCGTAATTGACAATTCTTCTGCATGGCGCATGGACCCTACAAAAAAATTGGTGGTCCCTGAAGTAAATGCACACGTTTTGACCAAGGCAGATAAAATTATTGCCAACCCAAACTGTTCTACTATTCAAATGGTAGTTGCATTAAATCCGCTTCACAAAAAATATAAAATAAAACGTGTAGTGGTTTCTACTTACCAGAGTGTTACGGGCACAGGGAAAAAAGCGGTTGACCAGCTTTACAACGAGCGTGATGGTATTCAGGGACCAATGGCTTACGCTTATCCCATTGACTTAAATATTATCCCACAGATTGATGTTTTCTTAGATAATGGATACACCAAAGAAGAAATGAAAATGGTGAACGAAACCAAGAAAATAATGGGCGATGATTCTATCCGTGTTACCGCAACTACCGTTCGCGTTCCTGTTATTGGCGGCCATTCCGAAGCCGTGAATGTTGAATTTGAAAACGATTTTGACTTAACTGAAGTGCGCGAAATTCTTGTAAACTCTTTTGGCGTAATCGTAAAAGATGATGTAAAAAATTTACAATATCCTATGCCGATTGATTCGCATAACCGCGATGAAGTTTTTGTTGGTCGTTTGCGCAGAGATGAGAGCCAACCAAACACATTAAACATGTGGATTGTTTCGGATAACCTGCGCAAAGGCGCAGCCACCAATGCGGTGCAGATTGCAGAATATCTTCAGAAAGAAAATCTCTTCTAAGTGTTTTTTTGAAATGAGATTATACTTTTCCTGTCTGCTTTTTATCATTTCTACATTTTCATTTGCACAAAATTTTCAATTTCTGAATATTGATGAAGGAGAGGAGGAGGAGTTTGAATTTCATCACAGTTCTGAAGAAGCAGAAGATGGCTGCAAACCTTGTTATGACACTATTCGCCCGATTCCGTTTGTAAAACAAATACACGATATTGGATTGATGTTCCCGACATGGCGACCGGTTGTGGGTTATGACTCTGTAAGTGTTATAGAAGGCATGATAGAAGAAGAAATGGGCAGGCCATCAGTAAGCGCAGGTGATTTGCCCGTTTACCACTACACCCATGATATTACATGGAACCTGATTCCTGATAAAGAATACCGCCACTTTCTGTCGTATGATATAATTACTAAACCTGACGGCACACGCGACACCATCAAAAACACTACTATTCATATTGAATGGGAATCAGGGTTGGCTCAGAGCAATAAAGGGAATCTTTGCGCTGAACTTAACAGACAAGGGAAAAGTTGCGGCTTTTACAGTGCCGGTCATGAACGTGGAGACATTATTTGGAACTGGCCAACTTTGAATGATTGGGTTCATGTGGAAGGTCTGCGCGTCTGGGATCGCGGACATCCGCCTGCCGGAACCGAAATACATCCTGCGCGATTGATTGCTACGAGAAGAAATCTTCCCGCAAGATTAACTATTGACAGCACAAATAAATATGCTACCCGTATCGACATTTTTGCCAGCGGTGACGGTGGCGCATTTGATAACAACCGCTCTAACCAACCTGCATTTGTGCGTAAGGTGAAAATGAGTTCAAAAGATTATGTTTTCACCATAAAACAAATCCTTCCAAAGCCTTCTGAAAATGCTGTGTTAAAATATGCCGTGAAGGACAGAAAAGGAAACAGTTTCACAGTACCTGTTACCTATACGATTAACTCAAAAGAAGGTACAATTACAATAAAAATCCCTTGGGAATCAGCTGCTGTCAGCGATGAGGCAATTTTTGCAAAATCAGTTTACCTCTACTGGGATGAAGGAAGCGGTGTTCCCGAAGATTACAAAATAGATGAGGTAACTGTAACACTGAACGAACTGCTTTTCGATCGCTTTCACGAAGCATTGGGCAAAGCAGAAATACGTGTGTTTATTGATATTGGCGGCAATTATCTTTTACTGAATGATTTTGCAAATACTGCCGATATACTAAATGACGGTCTTGGGAAAACACGAAGAAAAAAATGGAATTTCAATATCCCATTTACAGTGTATGTTCCGCACGACAAAAAATTCCGTGTTGCTGCTCACGGTTTTGAAGCAGACGGAGTTGACAAACTTTTCGGACACATTGTTGACAATTACTCGCCCTGCACACCGGCTACAAAAAAGATGATTAACAAAATGATGATTGATCTGGCTCCTGTTGGTATCGGTGGTTGCTTAGACGATCCTTTGGGCAATGCCATACGGTTTCACACCGCTACCGAATTTTCGGGAAAATACATGGACTTTGTTGTTCGCTCTGATGGTGGATACCACGAAGACGGTTGCCCTTGTGCAAGCTTCTCGCCTAAAAATATTTTTTCTATCGGGTATCGGGTTGAAAAAACTATTCCTTGACGGGTGCTGAAACACACCCCTGTCCCTTCTGAATAGCTCCTTTCTTATATTCTTCTGCCTCTAAGTGCTATTCTTTTGAGGATATTCTGTATCCTAATGCACCCAACCTTTAAACTTTTATCAGAATGAAACATTTTGCTATCAGTTTGGCACATAAAGTTATTAGTTTAATATATATAGCTATTAGTTTAGCACATAGAGTTATTAGGACAGCATATTTTGCTATTAGAATGAAACATACAGTTATTATTTTGACACATATTACTATCAGTTTGGCACATATAGCTATCAGAATGGAATATTCTAGTGAATAATCCCTAAATCAGGCCCGTAAAAGAGGTTTGTGATCTAACCTTGGGTGTGGGAATCCCCGGCTTGGTGCTTTTCAGGTTCCTGCGCACTCATAAAAAACTTCCGCTGAAAAAGCAGAATAAGCGCAACTCCGCAAGTAATAGCTGCATCAGAAATATTGAACACCGGACGGAAAAACAAGAAATGTTCGTTTGCCCAAATGGGAAACCATTCAGGAAAATGCCCTTCAATAATCGGGAAGTAAAGCATATCCACTACCCTTCCGTGCAAAAAAGTTGCATAACCACCTTCCGAAGGAAAAACCCTTGCTACTTCACCATAGCTTTCAGTAAAAATCATTCCGTAAAAAGCACTGTCAATAATATTACCGATTGCGCCTGAAAACACCAATGCAATGCTGATAATAGCAAGCGATGGTGCATTAGCTTTAATTAGCGAATAAAGATACCAACCAATTCCGGCAACAGCTGCAATGCGAAAAACGCTCAGAAAAAGTTTGCCGTATTCACCGGCCAGCTCCATTCCAAAAGCCATTCCGTTGTTCTCTGTAAAATGCAGAATAAAAAGTCCGCCAAGGAATTCATATTCCTGACCTAAAAACATGTGGGTTTTTACCCAAATCTTTAAAGCCTGGTCAATGAATAGAACCGAGAAAATAACTAAAAGCGCTTTTTTCAAAGTCGGATATTAGCCTTGCATGTTTTTCGCCTCAATGCTCAATGTAGCATGGGGGACAACACGCAAACGGTCTTTTCCAATCAGTTTTCCGGTAACGCGGCAAATTCCGTAAGTCTTATTTTGAATACGGATTAGTGCGTTTTCAAGGCTCTGAATAAACTTCTGTTGACGAACCGCTAATGCATTGCTTTCTTCTTTCGACAATACATCCGAACCATCTTCCAATAATTTGAAGGTTGGTGAAGTGTCGTCTGTTCCGTGATCGTCTTTATGAGAAATAGTGGCTTTCAGCAATTCATAGTCTTTGCGTGCCTCGTCTAATTTTTTAAGAATAATGTCTTTAAATTCTGCTAATTCTTTGTCTGAATATCTAACTCTGTTTTCGTTGTCTTGCATAGCTCCCTTGGGGACTTTAATTTGTGCTTGGGGTATAATAATTGGCGCGTGAATCGGGTCCGGATCAATTGAACCTTCGTACGAGCGTCTTTCGGGTTTCGATAATTTTTTAGGCTCCGCTTTTACAGGAGCAGCTTTTAGTGCAGGTGCTGCCGGTTTTGCTTTTTCAACTACAGGCTTTGCAACTACTTTTGCTACCGGTTTTGGCGCTAGCTTTTTAGGCTCAGGCTTTTTAGCTACCGGTTTAGCAACTACTTTCTTGGCAGGTTTTGCAGCAGGCTTTTTTGCAACTACTTTTTTAGCTACAACCTTTTTAGCAGGCTTTTTTGCAACTACTTTTTTAGGAGCAGGTTTCTTTGCTGCTACTTTCTTTGCTGGCTTTTTTGCAACTACCTTCTTAGGGGCTGGCTTTTTTGCTGCCGGTTTTTTAGCAACTACTTTTTTAGGCGCGGGTTTCTTAGCTGCAGGCTTTTTTGCTGCAACTTTTTTCACAGGCTTTTTAGCAACAACCTTTTTAGGGGCTGGCTTTTTTGCTGCCGGTTTTTTAGCCGCAGCCTTTTTAACAGGTGCTTTTTTAGCCGCAGGTTTTGCTGCTTTCTTTGCAGGTTTAGTAGGTTTTTTTGCCATAATTCCTCTTTTTTTAGTTCAACTTAATCACTGAAACCAATGTAGAGATACTATCCTCTACATCCACCGAAACTCCTTCTGTGGCGCTTATTTCATCCACAATATCAAGGCTTTCCGCCAAAATTTCGGTGCAAATATAATTTAAATTGCTTTGGATAGCCGAATTGATGCTTTCGTGTGATTTCATCTTCAAACGAATGCGGTCGGTTACAGCAAAATCCTTGTCTTTCCGTATGTTTTGTATACGGTTTACAAACTCACGCGCAATTCCCTCTTCACGCAATTTCTCTGAAATGGTAATATCAAGGGCAACCGTCAGCTTGCCTTCACTTGCAACCAACCATCCCGGAATATCCTGCGAACTTATTTCCACATCTTCTAATGAAAGTTGAATTTTATCTCCTTCAATTTCCAGATTGTATGCTCCTGTTTGTTCTATCTCCGCAATCTGCGCCTGCCCGAATTTGTTCACTTCTGCGGCAATAGCTTTCATGTGTTTCCCGAATTTTGGTCCAAGTGATTTAAAATTCGGCTTGATCTTCTTCACCAATATTCCTGATGAATCAGTTAAAAACTCAATCTCTTTCACATTCACTTCACTCAGAATTAAATCTTTCACCGCTTCCACGTTCTTCTGAAATTCCTCATTCAAAACAGGAACCATAATGCGGCTCAATGGCTGACGAACCCTTATTTTACTACCCTTACGCAACGAAAGCACCAAGGAAGAAATCCGTTGCGCCAACTCCATTCGCGCTTCCAGTTGCTTGTTGATTATTTTCTCATCTGCCACCGGAAAATCAGAAAGATGAACCGATACAGATGTATCTTTTCCTGTTGCGAAATTCAAGTCACGGAAAAGTTTATCCGCATAAAACGGTGCAACTGGTGAACTCAATTTGGCAATAGTTTCCAAACATTTGTAAATGGTCTGGTAGCCCGAAATTTTGTCCTTGGTGTAATCGCCTTTCCAAAATCTTCTGCGGCTCAGGCGAACATACCAGTTACTCAAATGCTCGGTTACAAAATCCTGTATTGCTCGTCCCGCTTTTGTTGGCTCATAATCCGCCAAAGCTTCATCCACATCTTTTACTAATGAATTCAGCAACGAAAGAATCCATCTGTCCAATTCAGGGCGTTCCTCCACCGGAATTTCTGCTTCCGCATAAGTGAACTTATCAATGTTGGCATACAGCGAGAAAAAGGCATACGTATTATGCAACGTTCCGAAAAATTTGCGCTGCACCTCAGCAATTCCTTCGGTGTCAAATTTCAGATTGTCCCAAGGCTGTGCGTTCGTTATCATATACCAACGGGTTGCATCGGCACTGTATTTATCAATCGTTTCGAACGGGTCAACCGCATTGCCCAAACGCTTGCTCATTTTGTTTCCGTTCTTGTCCAGCACCAAACCGTTGGATACAACCGTTTTGTAAGCAACCGAATCAAACAACATCACGCCAATTGCATGAAGCGTAAAGAACCAACCTCTCGTTTGGTCAACACCCTCGGCAATAAAATCTGCCGGAAAATATTTCTTCTCGTCAATCAGTTCTTTGTTCTCAAACGGATAATGCAACTGCGCATAAGGCATAGCACCTGAATCAAACCATACATCAATCAAATCAGGTTCTCGGAACATTGGCTTTCCAGAATCGGAAACCAGCACCACTTTATCAATGTAGGGTTTGTGTAAATCGTGAACATCAGTCAGTGTTTCAAATCCTGCTTTCACCGATTTTTCAATTTCCGCTTTCAGTTGCTCCACTGAATTGACAACCATTTCTTCCGTTCCGTCTTCCGTTCTCCAGATCGGAATTGGAATTCCCCAAAAGCGCGAACGCGATAAATTCCAGTCAACCAAATTCTCTAACCAGTTACCAAAACGTCCGCTACCCGTAGCTTCCGGTTTCCAGTTGATTTCTTTGTTTTTTGCAATCAACTTATCCTTCATCGCTGTGGTTTTTATAAACCACGAATCCAAAGGATAATACAATACCGGTTTATCGGTGCGCCAGCAATGCGGATAGCTGTGCTCATAAGTTTCTTTTTTAAAGAGCTTTCCTTCTTCCTGCAATTTTAGAACAATGCGTTCGTCAACACTCAGGTAGGCTTTCAGCTCTTTTATTTTTCCGGCAGCTTCCAGAATTTTTTTCTGTTTCTGAAATTCTGTCTTCTTTTCCTCATCGCTCAGGTAAGCTTCTTTCACATATTCTTCTCCATACAGAAAAACATCATCTTTTACTTCCGGCAAAAAGCGTCCACGCTTGTCAACCAAAGTCAATGAACCAATCCCGTTTTGTTTTGCAACCCTAAAGTCATCCGCACCAAAACTTGGCGCGATATGCACAATTCCGGTTCCGTCTGAGGTAGTCACAAAATCACCGAGAACAACTTTGAAAGCATCGCCATCTGCAGGCTGAGCAAAGGGTAATAGTTGCTCGTATCGGATGCCTTCGAGTTCACTTCCTTTAAATTCTCTTTCTACTATTCTTGTATTCTCTACAATTAGCTTAGCCCTCTCTAAGGCATTACTTTCAAAAGGATCTTCTTTTTCAATTTGCTTAACAAGCGCTGCAACATTAGGTAATGGAATAACTTTATCTAAAAGTTCTTTTGCCAAAATAACACGAATATCCTTTTTGGTAAATGGATTCAATGTTTTCACCAAAACATAATCAATATTCTTCCCCACCGCCAGCGCAGTATTACTTGGCAAAGTCCAGGGCGTAGTTGTCCAAGCCAAAAAATAAACATCGCCCTCTGCTTTACTATGGACTATGGACTGTGGACTGTGGACTGCTTTAAACATCACCACCGCAGTCCTATCCTTCACATCCCTATACGCCCCCGGCTGGTTCAGTTCATGCGTGCTCAGTCCCGTTCCCGCTGCCGGTGAATAGGGCTGAATGGTATATCCTTTATACAACAAACCCTTCTCATAAAACTTACTCAGCAAATACCAAACACTCTCTATATAATCATTCTCATACGTGATATACGGATGCTCCATATCCACCCAATAACCCATCTTCTCCGTAAGGTCGTTCCACACGTGGGTGTATTTCATCACCTCCTTGCGGCAAGCTTTGTTGTAATCCTCAACAGAAATTTTCTTCCCGATATCCTCCTTCGTAATCCCCAACGTCTTCTCCACCGAAAGCTCAATCGGCAAACCATGCGTATCCCACCCCGCTTTGCGCTTCACACGAAAACCTTTCAGCGTTTTATACCTGCAAAAAATATCCTTGATAGCCCTTGCCATCACATGGTGAATTCCCGGCAAACCATTAGCCGAAGGCGGGCCTTCATAAAAAACAAAGTCAGGCTTGCCGTTGCGGCTGTCCACACTCTGTTTAAACGTATCTTCTTTCTTCCACACCTCCAGCATTTCTTTGCCGATGTTGGAAAGCTCGAGTTGTTTGTATTCGGGGTATTTTTTTGACACTGGTTTTGTTGCTTTTTTGAAACGAGGCGCAAAGCTAAGAATTTAGGCAAACCCTAAAAACAGAAGGCGCAGAGAACCAAATCCCCACGCCTTCCGCAACCCAGAGCACCCCTGCTCTATTTCTTTTTCCTGTTCCAGAAGTTGGCATTCAGGCCCAACCCGAAACTGGTAGTAATCTCACTCAGATTATAGGCCGTTGGTCCGCCCAGATGCTTGCCCGCAGCATAGCGCACATTTACAAACAGGTGAAAAAACTTAACCGCATAAATATTAAAACCTGCATCCAATGAAATCATAGGGTTTGCCGAAATATTCGACTCTCTCTCCTCCACTATCAAAGGGTTTTCAATGTCCAGCGGATACAAAGCATTTGTTTGTGTCAGCGCAAACCCGGGCTCCAAACCAATATAAGGATCAAACGCTTTGTCCTTTAATATGTGGTATTGAACACCTGTGTAGAGCTGGTGATTCATTTTCAATTCAGGCATGGCTTCTTTGCGCGAATTGAGGAAATAGTATGCAGTAGACGAAATGGATACGTGGTCGGCAATGTAGTATTCCAGCACTCCGCTGATGTAAACATTACTCATTCCGTTTATCATAAATCCGGGGGAAAAGCTAAGTCCGTTACGGATCATGTGATGGTATTTTACTTTCGGATTATCGTTCTGCGAAAAAGCAACTGTTGCCGCTGCAATCGCAAGAACTAAGATGATTATTCGTTTCATGATTTCTATTTTTTAAGAGGTTTTACAATTCGTATATTCGTTATTTATTCGTTATTCGATGATTTCCCCTAATCCCACAAATCAAATAATTTCACATTCAAACTCAGGTTCACTAAAAGATGTCCGTCAAAATCAGTTTTGGAAGATTTTTCAATCAGCAACCTCTTAACCCCTGATTCGTCTTTATAAAGTTCACCGTGCATATGTCCACCCAGATGATTCATATACTGACAGGTAAGCGTAAGGTCAAAATTATCGCTGATATTGTAGGAAGTTCCAAGTCCCATCTGCACTGCCGAACTGTTTATTTTTCCCGAGTTGGCATGATTGCGGTTTTCAAACAAATGCGAACCGTCAAAACAATGGCCTGCTATTATATAAGGAGTGAATTTGCCTTTTACCCGTTCGGTATTGAACATGTAAAACATTACGCTCCAGCCAATGTGCATGTCTTTGCGTGTTGCTACTCCGCCCACATCGGTTGCCAGAATGTCGGCATACCATTCGGTGTTCAGGCGTTTAAGGAGGCGTAAGCGAAATTGCCCTCCGTAACCCTGCCCGATATAACCGGCATCGTTAAAAAAACTTACGGAAGTTCGCATTCCCAATTCAAAATCTCCGCCTCCGGGAAAGATCTTTGATGTTTTCTGTGCCTGCGCCTGGTAACCTACCAGCGCCATGGCAATGATGATAACTAGTTTTTGCATGGCTTTATGTATTGGTGTATATAGATAGTAACGGTGATATTTTTGAAATATTGTGCAAAGCGGAAAAAATATTTTGAAAACAACCGTTTACCTTTCAAACCACCGTTCGGGCCCGCTTTCCGCTTCAAGTCCCCCGCCTCAGGCGGGGGGCTTTCCGCTTCAATCGGGTTTAGCTACTACCGTCAGGTGCTTCGTTGCAACCTTTTTTTGACAACCGTGCCCGCCATCGCGCGTGTCACCCTGAGCGTAGTCGAAGGGCTTTACTATTTCTATTTTACATTTTATTAGTATTTTCGGCAATCTTCAGATTACAGCTAAGTAAATAATATGATAAAATATAATTTGGCTCTTGCATTAATAATCTGCTTTTTAAACACTTCTGCTCAAAGTAATTTGTATGATGCTGATTTAGAATCCTTGTCAGACGTTGAAAGTTTTTTATACTTAGATTTAGTTATAGATGATGCAGCCAATAGCTTAGCCTTACCAAAGTGGGAAAATAACTCTATAGGCGTTAGAGCATGTAAAAAGAATAATTCAATGAAAAAAGCAGATGTAACTCATATTGCTTTAAGGATGACAGCAAATAAATTTTACACAATTACTTATTCTCAAGTTTACGATTCGGAAGACGCTTATACTAATAAAGCATATGTTGGCTTTATGGAGCGTTCCTATGGAGAAACATTAAATGAAAGTTTAAAATTAAAATCTAAGCAAAGACTTTATCCTGAAAATAATATTTATACAGAATCAATCGAACTTGACAACGGTATTGTATTAATAATTGAAAATCGAATTTACATAGCAGCCATCATATTACCTAAAGCTGAACCTATTTTTTTAAATCAATACTACTATGAAGACTGTGGTTTATAAATACCTTAATTCTTTTTTCATGGTGGTGTTATTACTGTGTTCGGGAGAATCTAAAGCACAGCAAGAATCAACTATCCCCGAAACAATAAATAATATAAATTATATGCTTAGGAGCAACCCGAATAAAACTGGTGCAACGCCCTCAATAGGTGCTAAGGCTCGAGAAATTACTAGTAGTTTTGTATATGATGAAAGAAGTAGAAAAGTAATTATAAATGGAGTTAATAACTTAGATGGAAAAGCTGTTTCAAAAAGTGAATTTTATGCAGATGATATTGGGAGCATTAGTTTATCAAGTGATTTTGACAACATATTTATTGCTTGTAAAAATGGCTCGAAATGTATAAAGTATAATTCTGATGTAGAAATTAATTGGACCACTACTCAATATGTCTATTATAATTCTATTTATGAGATAGAAACTAAATATGCTATTCAGGCTCTCTTAATATTTCCAGAAAATAGAGAATTTGGCAGAAGTCTAACAAATAAGTTAACGCACTTATTCAATTTAATTCAGGGTAATTATACTACTGATAACAACAATACATCTTCTGATATAATTAAACTTAAAAAAATGGCAGGGGGGACTTACGAAATTCCTGTTACTTTAAATGGGGTTTTAAAAATCAATTTCATATTTGACTCAGGAGCATCTGATGTAAGCATTTCACCTGATGTTGCAGCTACATTGATAAAAACAGGAACAGTAAAAGATTCTGATTTTATTGGAAAGCAAACTTATGTTTTTGCTGATGGTTCATCTGCAAGTAGCACAGTATTCATAATTAGAAAAATACAAATTGGGAATCATGAAGTAACAAATATTAGAGCAAGTATTTCTGGTTCAATAGATGCCCCAATGTTATTAGGTCAAAGTGTTTTAGAAAGATTTGGAAAAATTACTATTGATAATGTTAATCAAACACTAACATTTCAAAGGTAAATTTTTCACTTGTCCCTCCCGTCCCAAAAGTCCCTCAAAAAAATTCCTCCAAAAATTTTGAAAATATTTTTCTTCTTATTTATTTTTGCATCATCAAAATAATTCTCACCTGAACATCACCTACTAAAACCAATTAAGTATACAAAACAGACACTAACAATTAAAACAAAAGCACCATGGCATCTACATCAGAAACCGGTCACGCAAAAAACGTAGCAAACCTGAATGTCATCATCTCCCGTTGCACAGGTTACGGAGGCCGCTACAACCCATCAAACCCAAGCCTCACACTTCCAAATCTTCAAAACCTCTACAACAACTCGTTTAATGCCATTGAGGCAATAAGCCCGTTAAAGCAGCCCTTTATAACTGCGGTCAACGAAAGGCAGGTAAAATATGCCGCAATGGAAAAGCTAACCACAAAAATTGTGAATGCTTTAGATGCAAGCGCAGGCGTTTCTGATGAAATTGTAAATGATGCAAAAACCATAGTCCGCAAAATCCGCGGAGCAAGAAAAGGAACCAAGAAAAAATTAGTAACAGTTCCAACACCCCCTACAGGTCCTGGACCAATACCACCAACCCCAATTGAAGACCCTGTAACCATTTCCGTTTCTCAGCAGTCCTACGACCAGCAATATCAGCACTTCAGTCAGTTGCTGGCCTTGGTTGCTGCGCAACCAACATACACCCCAAACGAAGTTGAGTTACAAACCGCAACATTAACCATCTTCAAAAACGACCTCAATACCGCTAACCAGAATGTAGTTTCAGCAACAACACCCTACCTTCAGGCATTAGCAACCCGCGATAGTTTTCTTTACACACCCGAAACCGGCTTAGTAGATACAGCCTACGAAGTCAAAAAATACGTGAAATCAGTTCCCTCCATCACCTCCGCTGAATTCAAACAAATCTCCGGTCTTAAATTCACCCGCCCCCGCAAAAAATCATAAGCGAGCAGCACAAAATAAAAACCCCGACCCTACAGTCGGGGTTTTTTCTTTTAAATATCTTTACTCTTTTACTGAAATTGTATAGATAATGAAACCAGAAAAGAAATTAGAATTATTAGAAAAGTTTTCAAAAAAGCTACCTAAAGATTTAAGTGTAGAAGAATTTAAAGGTCTGTGTTTGATGGAAACAACAGACGAAGAAGACATAAAGAATATTGGAAGATTTAATGGACTTAAAATAAAAGCAGAAATTCAAAAAGGATATACCTCTTATAAGTTAAGAACACTACAAAAATATATTTGCCCTGTTTGTATAGTTAAGTATGACATCAAAAAAATATGCTTTGAAAAATTTATTACTGAAGAAAAGGAAAGAGAGAAGAATAGGAAAAAGTGGGAGAAGGAAAATCGCAAGGAGAAACGGGCTTATTGGTTAGAAGAAAATAAGAAACTCGTTAAAGAAAAGAAAGCAGATAAAGTTGGAGAATATTATAATAGCCCAACCCATAAATTAGTCTTCAAAGCAATAGAAAGTAATTACAATGAAGATGAAAATCTAAAGTCAGAATTAAAGGTTATGAAATTGGAAGATTTTTTTGAGCATTGGTATTGGTTAGCAGTGAAGGTATTTATGATAAGAGTTAAAAGACATAAATGTGCTTGCGGCAGCTATAAAAATGTTAATGTGTATCACACAAATTATAATAATCGTGGTGCAGAGCACCTTCATTGGGAAACAGATTTAGTCGTTCTATGTGAACTTCACAAACCCGACCTTATTATTAAGCACCAACCTTAATTAAACACACCAAGTGCGGTGGCAAGGGAAAATTTGGCGCGGCAGCTTTCGCGCGGTGGTTGGGAAGGCTGCCGCCTGGCAGCGCAGGCTCGTGCGATAAAAGCAGCCTTCGCAGCGTTTTAAATTTTCCGATTTTTTTGGTTACTTTTTTATTAAAAAAAAGTGACAAAAAGAGATTTCAAAACTTTTCTACATTTGTTTCAAACTAAACAGCTCTTAAAAAAATGAAGGATAGTAAGTGGACAGATAAAGAAATATTATTTCAAGGTGATGGTTTTGAAATTATTTGGGGAACATTTGAAAAGAAAAAACATTTAGGGATGAAATGGAAAAAGAAACGCCATCCTTATGTAGTAGTTCACCAAGATTTTGTTTTATCAATCTTATCCATACTTTTAAATAATGATGATAAACACATTAAAAAAGTGAAAAAAGGTATATCTGAATTTACAAAACAATTAAGCAAATGAGCAAAAAACAAATCACATACTTTTTTACAATTATTGCTTCTGTATATTTATTTTTTGGATGTTCTTCAGGTGAGCAAAAACAACCAAAGCAGTCCAATCCAGAATCAATAGAAAAGGAAAATGCAAAAAAGCAATTTCAGGTAAATTTTTTAGCGTATGAAGTTGAAATGCGCAAACCTTTAGCGTATTTATCAACCAGAATGAAAAAATTTGATGAAGAATGGCGCAACAGAAATATTTTTGCAGAAAAGGAAGACTTCACAAAAGGAATAGAGCAGATGAAACTATTATGTGATAGTTTAAAAAATAATATGGATAGCATTTCAATTCCTGAATTTTACGATGTTGGTCTCGATAAAAAAGATTATGAAACTTATCTTTCTGGTCCTAAAAAAAAGTTTTCTGAAGCATTTAGACAATATTCTCTCTACTACGGCAGTTTTAAGCGTTCTTTTCATTCCGATGATACGGAGTTAAGTAAAATGTTTACAAAAAATGGAGACTCAGCTAAGGAAAAGGCTGAAAAAGAAATAGATGAAGCAAATGAAAACATTGCTCATATGAAAAAAACTTGGCAGTTTTAATACTCTCGATTTAGGAAAAAGATTAAAAAAGGGGCGAAAAGCCCCTTTTTCATTTCTGGAATCGTATGTTTTTTTTCAGAATCGATGGTTTTTTTCAGGAATCATCGTGTTAGACCACCCCGCCCTCGTGTTAAGCCATGACTCCCGCGTGTTAGACCATGACTCCCGCGTGTTATTGCATACCGTCCTCGTGTTATCCCATGTCGCCCTCGTGTTATCGCATACCACTCTCGTGTTATCCCATAACTCCCGCGTGTTATTGCATACCACGCTCGTGTTATCGTGTGCAGTCAGCATGTTATGGAATGACGTTGATGTTTTATGAGATCCTCGCCCAATTCTGTTTATTGCGATTTATAAAATTGAGATACAAGGCAATAACCTGATTTTTAGGCTGCGAAAACTGGGGATCTTCTTCCAGAACCTTTAGCGCAGCATTTCTGGCTTCGGTAAGAATGGCACCATCCGTTGCAAGGTTCGAGATTTTAAAATCAGGTAACCCGCTTTGCTGAGTTCCTGCCAGATCACCGGGACCGCGCAAACGCAAATCCACATCAGCAATTTCAAAACCATCGTTGGTTTTGCACATGGTTTCCAGGCGCAACTTTGCATCTGCTGAAAGTTTAAACGAAGTAACCAGCATACAATAACTTTGGTCAGCACCGCGGCCAACTCTTCCTCGCAACTGGTGTAATTGTGAAAGTCCGAACCGTTCAGCACTTTCAATCACCATTACCGAAGCATTGGGAACATTTACCCCAACCTCAATTACCGTTGTAGCCACCAGAATATTGATCCTGTTTTTCAGGAATTGTTCCATCACCAAATCCTTATCCGCTGCCGACATGCGTCCGTGAATTACGCCCACTTCGTATTGCGGGCGCGGAAATGCACGCACCATACTTTCATAGCCGTCCATCAAATCTTTGTAGTCCATTGTTTCCGATTCCTCAATCAGCGGATATACCACATATATCTGTCTGCCTAATTTTATCTGCTCCTGCATGAAACCAAAAATCCGCAACCGATTCGAATCAAAAAGATGAACCGTTTTAATCGGTTTACGTCCCGGAGGCAATTCATCAATTACCGAAACATCTAAATCACCATACAAGGTCATAGCCAGCGTGCGCGGAATGGGTGTTGCCGTCATAATCAGCACGTGGGGAGAATTGGTATTTTTCTTCCAGAGTTTGGCGCGTTGCTCTACCCCGAAACGGTGTTGCTCATCCACAACCACCATTCCCAGGTTTTTGAACTGAACTTTGGGTTCAATCAAAGCATGAGTACCCAGCAAAATGTGCATCTCGCCCGAAAGCAATTGTTCATGAATTTTCCTGCGCACCGAAATTTTTGTGGAGCCTGTCAGTAAGCCTACATTAATATTCATTCCTTTTAAAAGACCTGAAATACCTTCAAAATGCTGCGCTGCCAGAATTTCTGTTGGTGCCATCAGGCAAGCCTGAAAACCATTGTCCAACGCCATCAACATGGTCATCAGTGCAACAATGGTTTTTCCGCTTCCCACATCACCTTGCAGCAAACGGTTCATGTGTTTGCCCGAACCAACGTCTGTGCGAATTTCCTTCAGAACTTTTTTCTGTGCATTGGTCAACTCAAACGGAAGATTGGCTTTATAAAACGTGTTAAAATACTCGCCAATACTGCCAAACCTGAAACCATGGTAAATTTTCTGGTTCACCGATTTTTGCCGAAGCAACGTAAGCGAGATGTAAAAAAGTTCATCAAATTTCAACCGCATTTCAGCATTTTTAAGCATCTCAGCATTCGCAGGCAAATGAATTTGATAAAAAGCTGTTTCCCTTGAAATAAAACGTTGCTTGCTGATAACATCTGCTGGAAGATTTTCAGGGATTTTGCCTGCACCATTCTGCAAAACAGCTCTCACTAATTTTGAGATTCCGCGACTGTCTAAGCTCCTTGTCTTCAGTTTATCACTGCTGTTATACATGGCCTGCAGCGAACTTTGCAGCTTCAGGTTTTCTTCATTTACCTCATCCACTTCGGGGTGCGCAATGTTGAACTTTCCGTTAAAAACGGTTGGCTTGCCGAAAACTACATATTCTGTTCCCGACTTTAGTGTGTTTTTGAGCCATTTTATTCCCTGAAACCAAACCAGTTCAATAATTCCTGAATCATCTTTAAAGTTAGCAACCATTCGTTGCGCACGGTTTTTACCAACCACTTCCATTGAAATAATTCTGCCCCTCAGCTGCACATAAGGCATATCAGCATCCAACTCATTAGTTTTATGAAACTTGGTGCGGTCAACATAACGGAACGGAAAATAGGAGAGTAAATCACCAAAACAGGTGATGTTCAACTCGTTTCGCAGCAGTTTGCCGCGCTCAGGTCCAACGCCTTTCAGGTATTCTATAGGAGTTTCAAGAAAAGTTCCTGCCATTTGAAGAAGCGGCTAAATTAATATTGAAACCGATTTTGTGATTAAAAACCTTTTTCTATCTTTGCAGCCCGTTTCAAAAAAAAAGATAAAAACATGCTTGTAATTCCTATCAAAGAAGGCGAAAACATTGAAAGAGCTCTTAAGAAGTTTAAACGTAAGTTTGAAAAAACTGCTGTTGTTAAAGAACTTCGTGAAAGACAACAATTCACAAAGCCTTCGGTTAAAAGAAGAACTGAAATAAAAAAAGCTATCTACGTTCAAGGACTTAGAAGAGCTGAAGAAGAGGCATAATAGCCACTTTTAACTTCCCTTAAAAGGAAGACATAGAATATTCCCTAAAGGAATTTGACTTACAATGTAAACTAAAATCGTTTACATTCGTTACAGAGTCAAATTCCTTTTTCTATTTATGGCGATTACGACTTTCATTGACTACTTGAGAAAGGAGAAGCGCTATTCCCCCCACTCCCTCGTTTCCTACACCAACGATTTAACGCAGTTTTATCTTTTCCTGAAAGACGAGTTGCAACTGCCTGATGAACACAAACCTGAGCATCACGATGTGCGTGCATGGATTGTATCATTGATGGAGAAAGAGCTTAATCCAAGGTCGGTAAACCGTAAAATCACAGCACTTCGCTCCTATTTCAAGTTTCTGAAACGCGAAGGAGTGATTGACTACAATCCAACGCAAAAAATTTCTGCCTTAAAGGTTAAAAAGCAAATCCCCCATTTTGCGAGTGAGGCTGACATGGAACAGCTATTTAATAATCTTGAATTTGAGCCCGGCTTCAAAGGAACACGTGATAAGCTGGTGCTGGAAATGCTTTACTCCACAGGAATGAGGCGGGCAGAACTGATTAACCTGAAAACTTCTGACGTTAATTTTTATAACCGCGAGTTAAAAGTTTTGGGTAAGCGCAATAAAGAGCGGATTATTCCGTTCACAGATAAACTGGCAGTTTCAATCAAAAGCTATCTTGCTGAAAAACAGAAGCAAACAGGAAAAGATATGGAAAATGTGTTTCTTCTTGTAAACGACAAAGGCAAAAAAATGGGCGAAAAATTTGTTTACAGTTTAGCAAACAAGTACCTTAGCCTTGTCACAACGATTGAAAAAAGAAGTCCGCATGTTATGAGACACACTTTTGCAACACACATGCTGAACAACGGAGCTGATTTAAATGCGATAAAAGAAATCCTTGGCCATTCCAATCTTTCGGCCACACAAATTTACACGCACAATACAATAGAGAAGTTAAAATCAATTTATAAACAAGCCCATCCAAGGGCATAAAAAAGGAGGACAACATGAAAGTGAAAATTCAAAGTATCCATTTTGACGCTGATGTTAAACTACTTCAGTTCGTAGAAGAAAAAGTGGACAAATTAGGTCATTTTTACAATGAAATAATCGGAAGCGAGGTGTTTCTGAAACTTGACAAGAACAGCAATACCGAAAATAAAGTTGCTGAGATAAAATTGCACATCCCTGGCAACGATTTATTTGTTAAAAAACAATGCAAAACATTTGAAGAAGCCACCGACACAGCAGTGGAAGCCTTAACACGACAACTAAAAAAACACAAAGAGAAAGTTAAAGGATTATAAGAAGAGTTAAATCTTAAGGAAAGCCCCTCGCCCTAGACGAGGGGCTTTTTGTTTCTTAATTTTATAGCTTTGAACTCTGTTAAATAAGGCCTTTTGAACATCTACTCGCAAAAACAAACCTGGAAACGACTGCTTTTTGTTACTGCAGCGCTAATAGGCATTTCATCACTTGTTTATACCGACAGGCTGGTGAAACAATTGGCTCAAGAGGAAGAAAACAAAGTAAAACTCTGGGCAAAAGCTACGGAGTTGCTTGCCAATTCGGCAGACGAAAATATTGACATCAGTTTTGTTTTTGAAGTTATCCGCGACAACGAAACTGTTCCCGTAATTCTTACCGATCAGAATGAAACTATTATTTCGGTGCGAAATCTTGACTCACTGCAATCGCTTGATACTACTTATGTAAAGGAACAGCTTGCCTTGATGAAAGAAGAGCATACTCCAATTGAAGTAGGTTTGGTGGCGGGAGAAAAAAATTTGATTTTTTACCGAAATTCAAAACTTTATTACAGCCTGAAATATTATCCCTACGTTCAGTTGGGCGTAATATCGTTATTCATTTTTGTGTCATATATTGCATTCAGCACATCGCGCAAAGCCGAACAGAATCAAGTGTGGGTTGGGATGGCAAAAGAAACTGCACACCAACTGGGAACACCCATTTCATCATTGCTTGCCTGGATGGAACACCTACGTGCAAAAGGTGTTGATGAACAAACACTGACAGAAATCGGGCAGGATTTAAAACGGTTGGAAACAATTACTGAACGCTTTTCAAAGATTGGAGCCACTCCAAAACTTGATTTAAAAAACATTGCGCAGGTGATGGAAGAGTCGGTTAACTACATGAAATTACGCTCGTCAAAAAAAGTAGTTTACAATTTCAACCCGGGCAATACAACCGATGTAAATGTCCCGATGAATATTCCGTTGTTTGAGTGGGTGATTGAGAATTTATGCCGTAACGCCATTGATGCCATGAACGGTGCAGGAACAATAACCGTTGACATGGAAGCAAAAGAGGGACAGGTTATTATTGATATTTCGGACACCGGTAAGGGAATGCAGAAATCAAAATTCAAAACTGTTTTTGAACCGGGCTTTACTACCAAGCAGCGCGGCTGGGGGCTTGGACTTTCGCTTACCAAACGCATTATTGAAAATTATCATTCCGGAAAAATTTTCGTAAAGAGTTCGGTGGTTGATAAAGGAACAACATTCCGCATAATTTTGAATTCCTGACATGGCAGGAATTTACATTCACATTCCTTTTTGCAAGCAAGCTTGCTCCTATTGCGATTTCCATTTTTCCACTTCACTGAAAAGTAAAGACGCATTTGTTTTATCGCTTATTAGGGAAATAGAGCTGCAAAAAAACTACCTCGGGAAAGATGCAATCATTGAAACAATTTATTTGGGAGGAGGAACACCATCCCTTCTTTCTGCTGAAGAAATTGATAAAATTTTTAAAACGCTTTATGACAATTTCAGCATTGCAAAAAATGCTGAGATAACCCTGGAAGCAAACCCCGATGATTTGAATAAAACCAAATTACAGGAATTAAAATCATCACCCGTAAACCGCCTGAGCATTGGTATCCAAAGTTTTTTTGAAGATGACTTAAAATTAATGAACCGCGCGCATACTGCAGAACATGCGGAGAACTGTATTAAGGAAAGTAAGCGCGCAGGTTTTGAAAATATAACGGTTGATTTGATTTACGGAACACCCGGATTGAATAACGAGAACTGGAAAAAAAATCTTGCAAAAGTTTTCAGTTATGATATTCCACATCTCTCTTCTTATTCATTAACCGTTGAACAAAAAACGCCACTCGAAAGCCACATCAAAAAAGGAAAAGTAAAACCTGTAGATGAAGAACAATCGGCTGAGCAGTTTTTGATTCTGATGGAAGAAACTACGAAGAATGGTTACGAGCACTATGAGATTTCCAATTTCTGCAAACCCGGTTTTCATTCGCGCCACAACAGCAATTACTGGAAAGGAGTTAAGTATTTGGGGCTTGGTCCTTCAGCACATTCATTTGACGGACACTCACGCCAATGGAATGTTTCCAACAATTTCAGATACATTCAGTCAATAGCTGAAAACAAAATTCCAAGTGAAAAAGAAACGCTTACTACTGAACAGAAATTCAATGAATACATGATGACCGGTTTGCGGACTTCTACCGGAATTAGTCTTGAAAAAGTGCATACAGAGTTTGGCGAAAATTACCTCAGCAAACTTTTGACTGAAGCCAAAAATTATCTTGAATGCAGTAAAATTATTCTGAAAGGAAATCATCTTATACTCACCAATTCAGGAAAGCTGATAGCTGACAGAATAAGTTCTGATTTTTTTGCCTGATTACAGAATAATCTATTTTATTTACTTAGTTTTATCGCGATTTGAGAAATATTATTTCGAAATTTAACTTTAAATAAAATTATATGGAAGTAAACTTAGACAAAATTGATTTAAAGATTTTAAAGCTTTTGCAGGAAAACGGGCGCAAAACCAATGTGCAACTTTCTAACGAAATAGGGCTTTCACCTGCACCAACATTGGAGCGGGTAAAAAAATTAGAAACTTCGGGAATCATAAAAAGCTATCATGCAGTAGTGGAAGAAAATTCTGTTGCCCTCGGAATCAAAGCCATGATACAGGTTTCGTTGGTAAGACAAAAGGATAATGCTATTTCTAATTTTAAAAAGCACATTGATAAAATTGATGAAATTGTAGAGTGTTATCAGGTAACGGGCAACTATGACTATCTGTTGAAAGTTGTGGTGAAAGACATTCCTTCGTTTGAAAAACTGATTGGCGAAAAACTGAGCAAAATCCCTGATATCGGGCAAATGCAGACGAATGTTATTTTGAGTGAAGTAAAAAAGTCATCAGTACTTCCGCTAAAATACGATTGATGAATATTGAAGAATTTCGCAATTATTGTTTGCATAAAAAAGGTGTGGAAGAAGGCTTTCCTTTTGGTGAAACGGTTTTAGTTTTTAAGGTTCTTGGAAAAATGTTTGCGCTCACAAGTACAGATGCTGAGTTTACCATCAACCTGAAATGCGAGCCGGAGAAAGCCATTGAATTACGCGAAAACTATTCGGGCGTAAAACCCGGTTATCACATGAACAAAAAGCACTGGAACACTATTCACTTTGATGATTCATTTACTGATGCAGATGCAAAAAAATGGATTGACGACTCTTATAACTTAGTAGTAAAAAGCCTGACAAAAGCACAACAACAACATTTAAAAAACTTATAAAAATGGGGAAACAATTATTACGCTATTTTCTGCAAGGGCTGCTTTATATAGTGCCCATGACCGTAACGGTGTATGTGATTTATTTTATTTTCAAGGCCATTGACGGAATAATTCCTATCGACATTCCGGGGCTGGGTTTTGTAATTATTATTGTGGTAATAACGTTGGTGGGTTATCTCAGTCCGATTTTCCTGAACAAACCTTTTGTTGATTTTATTGAGCATTGGATTGAAAAAACTCCGTTGGTGAAACTGATTTACGGTTCGGTAAAAGATTTGATTGCCGCTTTTGTTGACAACAAAAAACGTTTCAGCAAACCGGTAATTGTGAAAATGAATAAAGATGCCGAGGTGTATAAGCTTGGTTTTGTAACCCAAAAAGATTTATCGGAACTGGGCATGGGACCTGAGTTTGTTGCTGTTTATCTTCCCCACTCCTACAATTTTTCGGGCAACGTTTTCATAGTTCCGGTTGAAAATGTACGCGAACTGAATGTGCCTTCTTCTGAGGTGATGAAGTTTATTGTTTCGGGCGGGGTTACCGAGGTGGAAAAATAATTTTTACAGCCAGCCCTTTTCCAGAATATCTTTGGCGTGATACGTAATAATTATGCCGGCACCCGCACGGGCAAAGGCATACATATTTTCCATCACAATTTTTTGTTCGTCAATCAGCCCGAGGCTGACAGCGGCTTTCACCATGCTGTATTCGCCCGAAACATTGTAGCAGGCAATGGGCAACAAGGTGTTATCTCTTAATTCGCGAATTACATCTAAGTAAGCCAGCGCAGGTTTTACCATCAGAATATCAGCACCTTCGTTTTCGTCAATTAAAGATTCCTGCAAGGCTTCTCTGCCGTTGCGAAAATCCATCTGGTATGATTTACGATCGCCATGCGAAGGCGAAGAATCGGCTGCTTCACGAAAAGGGCCGTAATAGGCTGAAGCAAATTTTGTGGAATACGACATAATGGCCGTATTCGTAAAAGCATTCCTGTCCAGTGTTTCGCGTATTGCCAGCACACGGCCATCCATCATGTCCGAGGGTGCTACCATATCTGCTCCTGCGCGTGCATGTTCCAACGCCATTGCTGCCAGAACACTTACACTTTTGTCGTTCTGCACATAATTATTCTCTAAAATTCCGCAATGGCCGTGGGTTGTATAAGCACACACACATACATCGGTAATCACATACAAGTCATCACCGAATTTCTTTTTCAGTTCACGAACCGCTTTAACAACAATTGAAGCATCGTCATAAGCCGAAGAAGCATCTTTTGTTTTTTTCTCGCCAACACCAAACAGCAACACTTTGTTGATTCCGATTTTTAGTCCTTTTTCAACCTCTTTCAGAAGTCTGTCAACCGAGAAATGAAAAACACCGGGCATGGCTTTAATAGGTTCCGCAACGTTTTTTCCGCCCGTAACAAAGTATGGATAAACAAACATGTCTTTGCTCAGCCTTGTTTCGGCAACAGCATTTCTGATAATTGCAGTTTTTCTTAATCTGCGTAGGCGATGTAGCATATTTTGATTTTTAAAGAATGCAATATTAAGCAAAATAGGCCCTGTGTTTTACCCTCTGAATAATGACAAAATTATGACAGTTATTTTTTTATCATTTTATTGATTTTGTTCTGAATAAAAAAGGTTTACTTTTGCCGTCCTGACTTAAAAAATCAAGTACTAATCAATTAAATAAAAAAAATGAAAAAAATCTACTTAATCGCAGCAATGTTGGTTTCAGGTGCAACAGTATTTGCACAGGGAACGCTGCAAACACAAAACAAAGCAGTAGTGAAAAGAGTTATGCCTGCTCCTGTAAGCAACCCTGCACAAACTGCAACACCAACCGACACAACCGGATGGACTGAATCAGGAAACTTTGCTCCTGTATTTGCAGGCATCAGCGGAGAGGTTGTAGCTTTCGGTTATCAGGGTGGCGGATGGGTTTATGGAAACAATGCTGACGGACTTAACGAGTGCGCACAAGGTTTCCTTAACGTAAACCAGGCTACACTAGGAGTTGAAGAAGTGCTGTTACTCTTTGTTGGAAAAACCGGAGTATCACAAAGCCCGACTTCAAAATGCGTAGTTAAAGTTTACAGCATGGCTGCTAACAAAGCACGTAACACAGACGGTGCAGGCGGACAAGCAGTAAACTCTCCGGGGCCAAACCAATTATTGGCTTCACAGGACTATTTCTTTGATGATATTGACACAACTTTTGGAAACTGGAACGTTATCACTTTCCCTTCTCCTGTTTTTGTAAACGGAACAGATTTCGCAGTTTCTGTTGATTTCACAAACCTGAATGCAGCACAAGACACTGCAGGTTTGCTTTGCGACCAGGTTGGTGATGCTGACGGATTAGATTATGCATTCCACAAATTCCAAGGTTCATGGTATGTTACTGACTTCGCATTCAGCGCAAACGGAACAGACGATGTTGACAACGATATCGCAATCTTTGCTGTAATTGATGAAAACTTCATCGGAGTTGAAAGCCTTGAGTTTTTCAATGGAATGAAATTGAGCCAAAACAATCCTAACCCAATGAACGGAAACACAGTTATTCAATACGAGTTGGAAAAATACACAACCGATGTTGAATTAGAAATCTATGATGTTCACGGAAGAAAAGCAGTTGTTATCAACGAAGGTGAAAAAGCTGCAGGTCGTCACAGCATCAGCATCGAGAACACAAAACTTGCTGCAGGTACTTACTACTACTCTTTAAAAGCTAACGGAAACAGACTGACTAAGAAAATGGTTGTTACTAAATAACACTGTTTATCCTTAAAATAAAAAGCCCCTTGCAAATTGCGAGGGGCTTTTTATTTATAGCTGATTATCTTTGCGGCATGAAAAAGAAAACACCAAAAGAATCATTAGCTGTTTTAACAGAAATGGTTTTGCCGAATGATACGAACACACTTGGTAACCTCATGGGAGGAAAACTACTGCACTGGATGGACATTGCTGCGGCAATCACTGCCCAGCGCCACTGCGGAAGAGTTGTTGTAACTGCATCTGTAAATAATGTAAACTTTAATCAGCCAATAAAACTTGGCGAGATTGTAACCCTTGAATCAAAAATATCACGCGCGTTTTCTTCCAGCATGGAGATTTTTATAGACGTGTGGGTAGAGAGCACCGTTACCGGTGAAAAGAAAAAATGCAATGAAGCTATTTACACCTTTGTTGCTGTTGACCAGGTTGGCAGACCAATTAATGTTCCTGAAATTGAGCCTGAAACCGAGCTGGAAAAAGAACGATTTGAAGGCGCTTTAAGAAGAAGACAACTGAGTTTAATACTTGCAGGAAAAATGAAACCGGGAGATGCTACCGAACTTAAAGCGCTTTTCGCAAATTAATTTTAGTCTGCAAGAAATTCTTTAAACCACAATGCCGAATCTTTCATAATGCGTTGCTGGGTTTTAAAATCAACGTGCACTAAACCAAAGCGTGTGCGATAGCCTTCGGCCCATTCAAAGTTGTCCATCAAGGTCCACACAAAATAACCCTGCACGTTTACACCCTCATTTTTTGCACGCAAAACCTGGGCTAAGTAGTCTTTAAAAAACTGAACCCGTTTGGTATCATGCACCCTGCCGTTTTCAACCACATCAGGAAAAGCACAACCGTTTTCAGTAACATATATTTTCTTAACGTTAGGATAGGCTGCAAATTTTTTCAGTACTTTATAAATTCCTTCAGGATAGACTTCCCAGCCCATTTCCGTTGTTTCAACATTCCGTTTTTTTGCAGGAACCTGCAGACCTTTCATGTATGGAATAATAAAATTTGCTCTGGCAATTTCGCGTGTGTAATTCTGAACACCTATAAAATCAAAATCAAATTTCATTTTTTCTTCATCGCCCTGCTGCATGTATTTTTCAACTTTTTTAATTGCAGGCAACGACTCTATCGGATATCCCATTCCTAAGGCAGGTTCTATAAAAAGACGATTGACCATTGCATCCCACCGTTCAACTGTTTTTTCATGAACCTCTTTGTCTTTAAACGGTTCAATAGATGAGCAGGAAAATGTGGTTCCGACATTAGCATCTTTCACATTACGCCTGATAATTCTTCCTCCTTCGGCCTGACAAAGCGTTGTGTGGTGAGCAGCCGGAATAAAATTTTTAAACCCTGTTTTTCCAGGCGCATGAATTCCCAGTAAATATCCTATTGCAGTATAGGCCAATGGCTCATTCAACACCATCCAGTTTTTTACACGGTCTCCATATGCCATGGTTATCACCTCAACATATTCGCTATACCAGTTAAGCACATCACGATTTGTCCAACCGCCTTTATCCTGCAGAGCTTGCGGAATATCCCAGTGATACGTTGTAAGCCAGGGCTGAAGTCCTTTTTCTAAACATGTATCAATAACACGATTATAAAAGTCCAGCCCTTTTTGATTTACAACTCCGGTACCCTGAGGTATTATCCTTGACCATGCAGTAGAAAAGCGAAATACCTGCATATTCATCTGACGGATAAAATCAATGTCCTGTGCATAGCTGTGATAAAAATCACAACTCACATCACCATTCTCACCTGTCTTAATATTTTTCTTTCCGTGCGAAAATGTATCCCACACCGAAGGTCCTTTGCCGTCAGCATTCCAACCACCTTCTATTTGATATGCAGCAGTTGCAACTCCCCACAGAAAATCATCGCCAAAAGCAGATTTTGATAATTCAGCCGGAGCAAAATATCCCATTGCTTTTAATTGTGGCAGCAGTGCCAAACCCGCTGTAGTTGTGCCAAGTGCTTTTAATAATTCTCTTCTGTTCATAGGTGTTTAGTGTTTTTGCAACTCAGGATTTTTAAGCATAGGAATAAGATGTTTGAACATATCAATAGTCATTTTTTCCAAATCATATTCTGCTTTCCAGCCCCATTCCATTCGGGCAAATGTATCATCAATGCTGTGCGGCCAGCTGTCAGCAATCTGTTGGCGGTGGTCAGGCTTATACGTAATTTCAAAATCCGGAAAATGTTTTTTTACTTCTGCCGCAATTTCTTTTGGTGAAAAACTCATGCCGGCAATATTGTATCCATAACGTGCCGACAATTTCTCAGATGGCGCGTGCATTAAATCTACAGTTGCTTTGATGGCATCAGGCATATACATCATAGGTAGCGTAGTATGTTTGCCTAAAAAACATTCAAAATTACCTTTCAAAATTGCATCGTGAAAAATCTGTACAGCATAATCCGTTGTGCCGCCACCTGGCATTGATTTATAGCCAATCAAACCGGGATATCGGATGCTGCGCACATCCACACCAAACTTTTTGTAATAATATTCGCACCATCTTTCGCCTGCCAGTTTGCTGATGCCGTAAACAGTGCTGGGTTCGGCAATGGTGCTTTGCGGTGTTTTTTCTTTGGGTGTACTCGGGCCAAAAATTGCTATTGAACTTGGCCAGAAAATCTTCTCAATTTTTTTTTCTTTTGCAAGGTCCAGCACATTGAAAAGCCCATCCATATTGAGCCTCCACGCTGATTTTATTTTTGCTTCGGCAGTGGCAGAAAGCAAAGCAGCTAATAAATAGACTTGTGTGATTTTATGCTTTTCAATTACCTCAGCCAGTTTGTTTCCATCCAATACATCCAGAATTTCAAAAGGTCCGTCATTCATCACTGTGTCTGATGCGCCTTTGATATCTGAGGCTACCACATTATCAACGCCATACAGTTCGCGCAATTTCTCCACCAAATCTGTTCCTATTTGCCCTGATGCACCAATCACAATGGCTTTCTCTTTTCTCGTCATATTTGAAATATTAGAGCGTAAAAATATCAATCTTTGCATACTTTTACGCAATCGCTAAAGAACTCTGTATGGCTGACGAAAAAACAATTATCAATTCATCTAAAGCGCCCGAACCAGTTGGCTTGTATCCGCACGCACGGAAGGTCGGAAATCTTCTTTTTCTATCCGGTGTTGGTCCGCGCGAAAAAGGAACAAAAAAAATTCCCGGAGTTGATATAGATGAAAATGGAAATATCAGTTCGTATGACATTGAAAAGCAATGTCATTCAGTGTTTGCTAATGTGCGTTATATTCTGGAAGATGCCGGAAGCAGTTGGGATAATATTGTGGATGTAACCGTTTTTCTTACCAATATGAAAGATGATTTTGCAACCTACAACCGCATTTATGCTGATTATTTTAAAGACAATCGTCCATGCAGAACTACGGTGGAAATAAATTGTCTTCCCACTCCCATTGCGATTGAACTGAAAGTGATTGCTACAATTTAAAAACGATTTATGAAGATTTCTTACAACTGGCTTAAACAATATATTGACTTAAAAATTTCACCAGAGGAAACCGCTGCCTTACTTACAGGTTGCGGACTCGAAGTAGAGAGCATTGAAAAATTCCAATCCATAAAAGGCGGGTTGGAAGGCCTAGTGATTGGTGAAGTAAAAGAAAGAGAAAAGCATCCTGATGCAGACCGCTTGAGCGTTACCAAAGTAGATGTGGGTGGTGCAGAATTGCTGAACATTGTTTGCGGTGCGCCTAATGTTGAAGCCGGACAAAAAGTAGTTGTTGCTGTTGTTGGTGCTACTGTTCATCCATTAACCGGAGAACCTTTCCAAATTAAAAAATCAAAAATACGTGGCGCATTATCAGAAGGGATGATTTGCGCGGAAGATGAAATCGGTTTGGGTTCAAGTCATGCAGGAATTATGGTACTGAATGCAACGGCAAAAGTGGGAACAAGTGCCAAAGAATATTTTGGAATAGAAGACGATTATGTTTTGGAGATTGGTTTAACACCAAATCGCTCCGATGCGGCTTCACATATGGGTGTGGCGAGGGATTTGGCAGCCGTTATTAATGGGGGCAAGAATCCAGATGCAAAAATTAAGATGCCTGCGGTTGAGAATTTTTCTATTGACAATGAAAGCCTGAAAATTGAAGTGGTTATTGAAGATACAGAAGCGTGTCCACGATATTCAGGTATAACTATTTCCGGTGTTGAAGTAAAAGATTCGCCTGAATGGTTGCAAACACGATTGAAATCAATCGGACTGAAACCGATCAATAATATTGTGGATGCAACTAATTTTGTTTTGCACGAACTCGGACAGCCGCTGCATGCATTTGATGCAGAGAAAATCACTGGGAACAATGTGGTGGTGAAAAAAATCCAGCAAGGCACAAAGTTTACCACACTTGATGGAACAGAACGGGAACTTTCAGCAAATGATTTGATGATTTGTAATGCCGAACAAGGAATGTGTATTGCCGGAGTTTTTGGTGGTTTGAAATCAGGAATTTCAGCTGAGACAAAAAATATATTTTTGGAAAGCGCTTATTTCAATTCTGTTTCTATCCGCAAAACATCACGACTGCATGGATTGAAAACAGATGCTTCGTTCCGCTTTGAGCGTGGAGCTGATCCTAATATTACAGTGTATGCTTTGAAACGTGCAGCACTTTTGATAAAAGAAATTGCAGGCGGAAACATTTCTTCTTCTGTTGTTGATATATATCCCAAAGCAATTGAAAAATTCAAAATAGATTTTTCTTATAGCAATTGCCAAAGGCTTATCGGCAAGGCATTATCAAAAGAAACAATAAAAAATATTCTTCGCGACTTACAAATTGAAGTTGAACAAGAAACTGAAACAGGTTTACAACTCTCCGTTCCTCCTTTTAAAGCAGATGTAACGCGTGAGGTAGATGTGATTGAGGAGATACTTCGTGTTTACGGTTACAACAATGTGGAGATTCCTTCATTATTACGTTCTTCTATTTCATATTCTACAAAGCCTGATGTAGAGAAAGTGAAGAATACAATTTCGGATTTACTGACTGCAAAAGGCTTTACAGAAATCATTTGCAACTCTCTGACAGCAGAAAAATATTCTGACCTGTTGGGTGAAACAGAAAAAGCAAAAAACGTTCACATTCTAAATCCATTGAGCAGCGATTTAAATGTGATGAGGCAAACTTTGCTTTTCAATGGATTGGAAATGATTGCCCACAATATCAACCGCAAAAATCCTGATTTGAAATTTTACGAGTTCGGAAAGACGTATCACCTTAATGATTCAGATGGCTGGAAATACACAGAGAAAAGTAGATTTTCTGTTCTTATAACCGGAAGAAAACAATCTGAAAGCTGGAACACCAATGCTGATAACGCCAATTTTTTTCAACTGAAAGGTATGGTTGAATCGGTGCTCAAAAAATTAGGTATTGAAACCAAAGAGATAATTGCCGAAAATAATTCTCCGCTTTTTTCTTACTCCACAGTTTATGAATCAGGAAAGAAAAAAGTAGTTGAATTCGGTGAAGTAAAAAAATCCGTTCTGAAAAAATCAGACATTGAGCAGGAAGTTTTTTATGCTGATTTTGATTGGGATGAAATTTTAAATCAGGTAAAAAGAGTTTCTGTAAAATATGCAGAAGTTCCTGTTTATCCTTCTGTAAGAAGAGATTTAGCACTGCTGGTTGATAAACAAGTCCGCTATGCCGACATCAAAGAACTTGCGTTCAAAACAGAACGGAATCTGTTGAAAGAGGTGAACCTGTTTGATGTATATGAAGGAAAAAATCTGGAAGCCGGTAAAAAGTCTTATGCCATTTCATTTATTATTCAGGACGAGAAGGCAACACTGAATGATAAAACCATCAGCAAGGTGATGGAGAAAATGACGGCAACGTTGAAAGAAAATCTGGGAGCGACCATCAGATAATTTGAGATTGCTTCTCCGCCTGAGGCGGATCGCAATGACGGATAAAAACAAAAGAGGATGAAACCTGTGGTTTCATCCTCTTTTGTTTTATAAATCGGACTTTAGTATTCGTCCTCGTTAAAGAAAAAATCGTCTTTGGTCGGGTAATCCGGCCAGATGTCTTCAATGGCGTCATACACTTCTCCTTCGTCTTCAATTTCCTGAAGATTTTCAATTACTTCCAATGGTGCTCCTGAACGCATGGCGTAATCAATTAACTCATCTTTTGTGGCAGGCCAGGGAGCATCTTCAAGATACGATGCCAATTCTAATGTCCAATACATAGTTCTATATTTTTAAACGATTCAACGATGGTTTGTTGAAGGAATATTTTTACAAATTCACTTTTTACAAGTCCGCAAAAGTAAAAATTAAATGATACAAAAAAATAGTTGTGAAAATTTTGTGAAAACCTTACTGAATACGGGGCTTCCAAGGCGTTTCGCGCAGGTTTGCATCATACGTGAGTTTGCGTGAAAGCACAAAAAGATAGTCGGAGAGGCGGTTAAGATACTTAATGACAATTTCAGGAACCTCTTCCATTTGGGCAAGGTGAACGGTACCTCTTTCTGCTCTGCGGCATACACAACGTGCAACATGACAGAAGCCGATGGCATCATTTCCTCCGGGCAAAACAAATGCTTTCAGTTCAGGCAATGTTTCATTCATCTTGTCAATTTCCTTTTCCAGAAATTCAACATCGCCTTCGTGGAGGTCGGGAACTTTTAAATTATTTTTTCCGGGTTCGGAAGCAAGAATAGAACCAAGAGTAAATAATCTGTCCTGGATTTCACCCAGCGTTTCGATGGCTCGTGCATCAATGTCTTTGAAACGAATTAATCCGATGTAAGCGTTCAATTCATCAACAGTTCCATAGGCTTCAATGCGTATGTCGCTTTTTGAAACGCGTTTGCCACCGAAGAGTGAGGTGGTGCCTTTATCGCCTGTCTTGGTATAGATTTTCATTAATTCTGATTTATCATAAAAACAGATTCCTTGTGCTGACTCAAGTCAAGCCCCATCAGTTCCTGTTCTTCTCTAACACGCAAAGGCGTAATAAAGTTTGTGAGTTTATAAATCAACAACGAGCCGAAAAAAGTAAATACCGAAACAATCACCAACGCCAAAAGATGATATTTCAATAATTCAAACGAGCCTGTGATAACTCCGCCTTCTTTTGCAAAAATGGCGGTTGCAATCATGCCCACTATGCCGCCAACTCCGTGGCAAGGGAAAACATCCAACGTATCGTCTAAAGATGATTTAGATTTCCAGTGAACGGCATAATTGCTGACCACAGCTGCAATAACACCGATAAAAATTCCCGGTCCATATTCTACATAACCTGCTGCGGGTGTGATGGCAACCAGGCCAACCACCGCGCCAATACATGCGCCCAAGGCAGAAGGCTTGCGTCCGCGCATGGCATCTAACAATACCCATGCAAGCATAGCTGCTGCCGAAGCAAGGTTGGTATTAATAAAAGCTGTAACCGCAAGTGAAGATGCTCCCAGCGCAGAACCTGCATTAAATCCGAACCAGCCAAACCAAAGCAAACCTGTTCCAAGAATTACATACGGAATGTTAACCGGTGAAAATTCTTCCTTTACCAAATGTGATTTTCTTCTTCCCAGCACCATTGCACCTGCAAGTGCTGCAATACCTGCCGAGATATGTACCACCGTTCCTCCGGCAAAATCAAGCACTCCCCATTTGAACAAAAATCCATCGGGATGCCAGGTCCAGTGGGCAAGCGGACAATAGATGAATAAACTAAACAACACAATAAAAACTAAATAGCCCCAGAAACGCACACGCTCTGCAAACGAGCCGGTAATCAGCGCAGGCGTGATGATGGCAAACTTTAACTGAAAGGCTGCAAACAGCACAAAGGGAACCGTACTACCAATTACAGGATGAGGGGCCGTGCCCACATTATTAAAAAGAAAATACGTCATCGGGTTGCCGATAAATCCACCGATGCTGTCACCAAAGGCAAGGCTGAAACCAACCGTGAACCACACGATGCTGATAACACCCAAGGCAATAAAACTCTGCAGCATGGTGGAAATAATATTTTTCGGGTTCACCATGCCGCCATAGAAAAAGGAAAGCCCCGGAGTCATAATCAACACAAAAGCAGATGCGGTGATTATCCATGCAAGGTTTCCTGTATCTATTGATCCTTCAACTGCTTCGGGATGATGAGCAGGATAAAATGCCATGAGCAAGCTCAACGCAAAAAGCAAAACGAATGCTATGGTTCCGTATTTTTTCTTTTTTCCGTTCTCTTTCATTTTTCTAAAACTTATGCTTTTGCTAAAACTCGTGTAATGTTTGGGTTTAACTGATCTGATTCTACAAAACCATCTTTAAGCCTGACAATTCGGTGGGCATGTTTTGCAATGTCTTCTTCGTGGGTTACTACTATTATCGTATTGCCTTTGCTGTGTATCTCTTCAAACAAACCCATAATTTCAACCGAGGTTTTTGAATCCAGATTTCCGGTTGGCTCATCGGCAAGGATGATAGAAGGACGATTGACCAGAGCACGGGCCACTGCCACACGCTGGCGTTGCCCGCCCGAAAGTTCGTTGGGCTGGTGTTTCATGCGGTCGGCAAGGCCAACCTGTTTTAGTACTTCTTCTCCCCTTTTCATGCGGTCGGCTTTTGAAACTCCGGCATAAATCAAGGGCAGCATCACATTTTCCAATGCGGTAGAGCGTGGTAATAAATTAAAGGTCTGAAATACAAAACCTATTTCCTTGTTTCTGATTTCCGCAAGTTCATTGTCCTGCAGCTTGCTTACATCGGTACCGTTAAGCACATAGCTTCCGGAAGTTGGAGTATCAAGGCAACCAAGAATATTCATAAGCGTTGATTTTCCTGAACCCGATGGACCCATGAGCGCCACATACTCGTTCTTGTTGATGTTGATAGAAACATCGTTCAGCGCCTTCACCAGCTCGGTACCAATGGTATAGTGCCGCGCGATGTGTGTTATTTTTATAATATTTTCCAAGGGAAATTTTTAGTGCTGCGAAGGTAAAAAATAAACTACGGAAATAAACGGCATATTATTAGCACAAGGGTTGCCACAGATTCACAGATTAAAACTAAAACATTCAAATAATCTGTGAATCTGTGGCAACCCTTTCTTCATCATTTAGTTTTACATTTGCGCCAATATATGTTTATCAAAAAAATTATTTTCCTTGTTCTGTTACTTGCAGCGACAAAATTTTCGTCTGCGCAGGTAACCGTTGTTGCCGACCCTGCCATTGATTTATTGGTTGCTAAGCATGTGCGCATTAATGAAGAAGGCAAAGGCTTTCCCGGTTTCAGGGTTCAGATTTTTTCTGATTCGGGAAACGGTGCCCGCGAGCGTGCCAACGAAAAACGTTCGGCTTTTGTAAGTAAATACCCCGATGTTCCGGCTTACCTTGATTTCAACAACCCTAATTTTATTGTGCGTGTGGGCGATTTCCGCACCAAATTAGAGGCGCGTAAATTCCTGAATACCGTGGCTGTTGATTTTCCGTATTCGTTTGTGCGCAAAGACATGATTCAGCCGCCACCTATTGAATAATTCTTACATTCGTATTCAATATTAACCCCTAAAATTAAACACCATGTACTTTCTATCTCTTTCCGTTACGTTGTTAGTAATTATTGCATCGGTTCATTTACTGGCCAAAGTGCGCAACGAAAATCTGGGTATTCTGTCGAAACTGATTGCCTATTTTGTTTTGATTACTGCATTGTTGTTGCTTGCCTGTGAGCTTTACCGCGGTGTAAATAAAATGGAGCATGGCGACAAAAAATGTAAAAAAGAATGCAAGATGATGATGGGTGAAGAGGGCGACCATCACATGATGATGAAAAAATTTCGTCATGGTGGCGGTAAAGAAGGTGGCTGCAGCATGAAAATGGGAGAGGAATGCACCTGTCCTATGGGCGAAGACGGCAAATGCAAGGAAGGCAAAGCCTGCAAAATGGAATGTTGCAACGACAGCGCTATGAAAGGCGAGTGCAAAATGCATAAGGAAGTGGAAGTGATTATTAAGGAAGGCGACAAGGAATAACTCAGGCCGTTCTTTCCACTATCCAGCCTGTTTTAGGCTGCAACGCTTTTTCACATTCAAATTTATAATCCGTATCCTTTTCTATCCTGCGGCATAGAAAAGCCGGTGTGGCAGATGTCCATTTCCATTCCTGCGATTCAATAAAATAGATATCGCCCACCTTCATGTTAAGCAACATAGTGCGGATAATACTCTGTTTACGCATAGGGCGGGTGATAAAAGACGCCTTTTCTTCCTTAGTTATTTGTTTCATGTATTCAATTTGTGTCCCGCAATACTGCCGGATGGTGATTTAACGCTCCGAAATTAAAAACTTTTACTCAGTTATACAATAGGTGGACAGTTATGGACATCTAACTTACAGATATGGACAACGGAGTTACAGGTATGGACAACGGAGTTATAGGTATGGACAACGGAGTTACAGGTATGGACAGCGGAGTTACAGAAATAGACAGCGGAGTTACAGAAATGGACAACGGAGTTACAGGAATGCACAACGGAGTTTTAGTTACAAACAACGGAGTGGTTTGTCAGCTTGTTTTACCTTTGCTGATACTTAATTATGCCCAAAATCCACCTCGAAACCCGAATAAACGCCCCCATAGACCGCTGTTTTGACTTAGCCCGAAGTATTGACCTGCACAAACTAAGCACCGGCAACACACAGGAAGAAGCCATTGCCGGAACAACCACCGGACTGATCGGCTTAAACGAAACCGTAACCTGGCGGGCAAAGCATTTTGGGGTTTGGCAGAAGTTGACCTCAAAAATTACGGAGTATGAGCGACCCCATTTTTTTGTGGACGAAATGCTGGAAGGGGCTTTTAAATCTATTTATCATAAACATCAGTTCAGGCAGGAAGGTGAGGTCACTATTATGACCGATGATTTTCAATTTGAATCTCCACTGGGAATTTTGGGAAGCATTGCCAATAAATTAGTTCTTACAAAGTATCTTACTGAGCTTTTAAGTGAGCGGAATAAGATGATTAAGGAGTTTGCGGAAGGGGAGAGATGGAGGGAGGTGGTGAAAGAAATGGCACACGGATGACACGGATTGGACGGATAAACACAGATATAAAATCCGCGAAAATCAGTTAAATCCGTGTCATCCGTGTTCCATTAACTTCATCTGGATTTACTAATTTCGCACCTCATTTAATCATCACCCCATGTCCGCAACCCTTACCGCAAAACCCGGAATAGCAGAAGTTCTGGAACTTTTCAAAATAGGAAAAGAAAATTCAGGCGCTTCAACCGGCACAAAATCGTTTAAAACACAAGGCAATAAAATAGATTCCTTTTCGCCTGTTACCGGTGAGTTGATTGCCAGCGTAAATGCTGCAACACCGGAAGATTATGAAACGGTAATAAAAACTGCCGAAGCTGCATTTAAGGAATGGCGCATGGTTCCCGCACCTAAACGTGGCGAAGTGGTGCGCCAGATAGGTGATGAGTTGCGCAAATACAAAAATGAATTGGGCATGTTGGTTTCCTACGAAATGGGAAAAAGCTATCAGGAAGGCATGGGCGAAGTGCAGGAAATGATTGACATCTGCGATTTTGCCGTTGGACTTTCGCGCCAATTGCATGGATTAACCATGCACAGTGAACGCCCGCTGCACCGCATGTATGAGCAATACCACCCTCTGGGTGTGGTGGGAATTATTTCTGCTTTTAACTTTCCTGTTGCCGTTTGGAGCTGGAATGCAGCACTGGCATGGGTGTGTGGTGATGTTTGTGTTTGGAAACCTTCGTCAAAAGTTCCGTTGTGCGCTTTAGCTTGTCAGAATATAATCGCACCGGTTTTGAAAAGAAATAATGTACCAGAAGGTGTGAGCTGTGTTGTGATCGGTAATGCTTCAGGCGATTTGATGAATAAAGATAAACGTGTTCCGTTGGTTTCGTTTACAGGCTCTACGCGTATCGGAAGGCGCGTGGCATCAATGGTTGCCGAACGTTTCGGAAGAACTATTTTGGAACTGGGTGGCAACAATGCCATCATTGTTTCGGAACATGCCGATATAAAAATGGTGTTGGTAGGTGCCGTGTTCGGTGCCGTGGGAACTGCAGGACAACGCTGCACTTCTACCAGAAGATTAATTGTTCATGAAAGTGTTTACGACAAAACGGTTTCTGTTTTGAAAAATGCGTACAGTCAACTCAGCATCGGAAATCCACTGGATGAAAAAAACCATGTGGGTCCGCTGATTGATAAAAAAGCAACCGAAGACTACCTCAACGCCATTGAGCGTGCAAAACAAGAAGGCGGAAAAATTGTTGTGGAAGGCGGAGTGCTTTCGGGCAACGGATATGAAAGTGGTTGCTATGTAAAGCCCTGCATCATTGAAGCAAAGAATGAATATCACATTGTGCAGGAAGAAACCTTCGCTCCTATTCTGTATGTGATGAAATACAAAACCATTGAAGAGGCGATTGAAATGCAGAACGGAGTTCCGCAGGGATTGTCTTCATCCATTTTCACAACCAACATGCGCGAGATGGAAAAATTTCTTTCGCATGCAGGCAGCGATTGCGGCATTGCCAACGTGAACATAGGAACATCAGGCGCAGAAATAGGTGGAGCTTTTGGCGGAGAAAAAGAAACCGGTGGCGGCCGTGAAAGCGGCAGCGATGCATGGAAAGTATACATGCGCAGACAAACCAACACCATTAATTATGGCGACAGTCTTCCGCTGGCGCAGGGAATAAGATTTGATTTGTAAGCATGAAAAACTTTGCGCCTTTGCGCCTTTGCGTGATACTTTTTTTGTTTGCCTCCTGCTCTAAAGAAGTGCAAGAGAAAAAATCAGAACCCGGAAAATTCTTTGACCTGGTTGCTTATTTTCACAAAGAAGCAGAAGCACTGAACGCAACAAAACCGGAGATTACCAAAACAATAATCAAAGACGGAGCAACAGAAACCAAAACCTTATCCGACAGCATCGACTGGAAAAAAGAGTTGAAAATTTTCTCTGAAAACAGCATCAACAAACCCGCCTGGAAAGACAGCTTTTCTGCTGACACGCTAAAAGAAGGAAGCCGCAATATCATCACCTACAAAACCGCTGACGAAAAAATATCGGTAAAAGAAATTGTAATCATTACCGACAGCCTCTGGCAGCCAACCGCAATTTCTATTAAACGCGATGCAAAAAATTTTCTTTACACCTCGCAACAGAGGCTGCACTACGCTCCCAAAAAATCTTATCGCTTAGACAGCGAAATGCACGTACGCTGGACGTTTGATACAAAGTTCAGCGTGGAAGGAGTTTTTGCCAACTAAAAATTACGCTACTTTTGGAGTATGAAATTACTTACGCCAATAGCGTTAGCTGATTATAAGCGAAAACAGAAATTCACACTTATCAAGTATTTGAATAAACTTGATAAGTTGAAATATTCTCATCAATCTTTTGAATTGTTTACAGGAGAATCTTCTGTTTACAGTTCCCAGATTGAAGGCAGCACCGTTACTGAAACTGATTACATTCGCTATAAGGAACATGGAGTTGGTAAGGGAACAGACAGAATGAATGAGGTGCAGGAGTTGGAAAATGCTTACAAGTTTGCGAGAGAAAACAAGCTGACGAAAAACAATTTACTGAAAGCTCACAAGATTTCATCTGCTACTATTTTAAAAAATAATCCTGCTGAAAGAGGAAAATTGAGAACTAAAAATGTTCGTGTAGGAAGTTTGCACCATACCGTTTATTATTGCCCCTCTCCCGAAGTTGTAAAAAATGAATTTGAGCTGTTGATGACTGAAACTGAAGAGTTATTAAAAAAGGAATTGACAATAAATGAAACATTTTATTACGCTTCATTATTGCATTTAGCGTATGTGAAAATTCATCCTTTTGTTGATGGCAACGGACGCACTGCAAGGCTTTTGGAAAAATGGTTTCTTGCACAACATTTAGGAGCAAAAGCATGGTTTATCCGTTCTGAAAAATATTACAAGTTGCGCCAACAGCAATACTATACCAACCTTACTTTAGTAGGCAAAACCTATCAGGAACTTGATTACGAAAACGCAGTTCCGTTTTTGTTGATGTTACCCTGGGCACTAAAGGTTGGGGTGCAAGATAAATAGAGAAAAAATCAGTGCAGTTCACTGATAATTAATATGTAGTCTCGCCCAGAATCGAACTGGGATCAAAAGTTTAGGAAACTTCTATTCTATCCATTGAACTACGAGACCAATGCTTTTTAAGGGCTGCGAAAATAGGTAAATTACATATACCTGCGCTCCACCAGATCCATCAGGTTTTGCAACGTTTCGTCTTCTTCCTTCCACTTATATTTTTGGTTGAACTCGCTCAGCATGGCTTCAGCTTCCCAGTAAGATGAAAATGAATTCAGTTTTTGCAATGCGTTACTCCAGGCAGTTGCATCGCCACCAAATAGTTTGATAAATGCAAATTTTTCATTGATGCCGATTGCCGTTCTTAAATCTTTGATGGGCTTTCTTTTCATTTTAGCAACAAGGCTATTGTCAGGATTTTGCTCTTTGGCGGGTTTAGACTTTTTCTCTGCAACAGGAGCAGGTTCCGGCTGTTTAACAACTTCCACTATTTCAGATGCCGTGTTTTCCAACGACATAGCAACCACTTCTTTCACATCAACAGGAATAGTTTCCTCGGCTACTGCAATAGCTTCATTATTTACCACTGCTTCCTCCAGAATTTCTAATGTGGAAGAAACATTTTTCAGTTGCGCATCAACCAGAGCAAGTGCTTTTCCTGAAATCTTATTTCCCTGAGATTGTAATGCATTTACTTTTTTGCCGATACGCTCTAATTCATTCAAAATATTGTTCAATGCAGCATTGTTTTCCATTTCCTATTGTGCTTTTATTTAGTTTTGTGTTGGTTCAAAAATAACGTTTTCTCCTGCCGCTTTATTATTTTCTCTTTTATGTTTCTTGAAAACCCGCTTAATCATTCCGTAAAAAAAGGTTGGATTGAAGTTATCTGCGGCTCTATGTTTTCGGGAAAAACAGAAGAATTAATCAGACGATTGAAACGCGCAAAATTTGCAAAACAAAAGGTTGAAATTTTCAAACCCGCTGTTGACACCCGCTACGATGAAGTGAAAGTTGTATCACATGATTCGAATGAAATTCCTTCAACACCTGTCCCCTCTTCATCCAACATTTTATTAATGACCAGTGATGTGGATGTAGTTGGAATTGATGAAGCACAGTTTTTCGATTCAGAGTTACCGAATGTGTGCAATCAATTGGCAAATTCAGGCGTGCGTGTAATTATTGCAGGATTGGATATGGATTTTCTTGGCAAACCGTTTGGACCAATGCCTGCATTGATGGCTTCTGCTGAATACATCACCAAGGTTCATGCAATTTGTATGCGTTGCGGAAATCTTGCCAATCACTCACACCGTATTACAGAAGAAAATTCGTTGGTTGTTTTGGGCGAAACCAATAATTACGAACCGCTGTGCAGGGATTGTTTTTACAAAGCGCAAAGCATGAAATCAAAACTATAATTTGTGAGTTCAATCAACTACACCTTATCCGAAATTTCTGAAATTGTACAGGGAAAACTTCACGGAACACATCCTGAAAATCCTGTGCGACAATTGTTGATTGACAGCCGCAAACTTGCAGGCGCAGAAAGCAGTTTATTTTTCGCCATCAAAGGTGAGCGTCACGATGCACACCGCTTTATTCCCGATTTATATGCACATGGCTTGCGGAATTTTGTGGTTACAATACTGCCGCAAAGCTTGTATGAATTACCCGAGGCAAATTTTATCCTTGTTGCCGACACACTAAACGCATTACAAACATTGTGTGTTCATCATCGCAAACAATTCTCCATTCCGGTAATTGGTATAACAGGCAGCAATGGCAAAACGATTGTGAAAGAATGGCTGTATCAGTTGATGCGCGAAGAAAAAAATATTGTCCGCAGCCCAAAAAGTTTTAACTCGCAGGTTGGTGTTCCGCTTTCGGTATGGCAGATGAACAGCGAGCACGAGATGGCTTTATTTGAAGCAGGAATTTCACGCGCAGGTGAAATGGAAAAGCTGGAAAAAATAATAAAACCTACTACCGGAATTTTTACCAACATCGGACAAGCGCACAGCGAAAATTTTTCTTCGCTTCTTGAAAAAACAAAAGAAAAACTGAAGCTGTTCAAAGATGTTCAGGCACTGATTTACTGCAAGGATTATCCTGAAATTCATGAAGCAGTAAAAGCAGATGAAGAACTGAAAGACACACAATTATTAAACTGGTCAAAGAAAACGGCTGCCACTTTATTAATTGGTAAAATAACCAAATCTGCAACTGATACTGAGATACAAGGTGTTTACAACAACGATTTCCTGCGTATAAAAATTCCGTTCACGGATGATGCCTCGGTTGAAAATGCAATTCATTGCTGGATGTTCATGCTCTACTCCGGACACGAGAATAAGCAAATTGCTGAACGCATGCTGATGCTTAGCCCTGTGGCGATGCGACTGGAATTGAAAGAGGGAATCAACAATTGCTCGGTAATTAACGACAGCTATAATTCTGATTTGGGTTCGCTTGCAATAGCATTGGATTTTCTGGAACAACAGAAACAACATCCGAAAAAAACAGTCATTCTTTCCGACATTCTGCAAAGCGGCAAAAACGAAGAAGCGCTTTATAAAGAAGTGGCAGAATTGCTGGAACGCAAACACGTGAACCGTCTGATTGGAATTGGTGAAGCTATTTCGCGGCAAAACGCTTTATTCAATGTTGAAAAGGAATTTTATTCCGGCACAAAAGAGTTTTTGAAAGAATTCAGCAACTCATTTTTCAGCAACGAAACCATTTTACTGAAAGGTGCACGTGTTTTTGGTTTCGAAGAAATCAATAATGTGTTGCAACAGAAAACGCACGAAACAGTTTTGGAAATTAATCTCAATGCTGTTGCACACAACCTGAATTATTTTCGCAGCATCTTAAAACCTGAGACCAAAATAATGGCGATGGTAAAAGCATTTTCTTACGGAAGCGGCAGCTATGAAATCGCCAATGTCTTGCAGTTTCATCGTGTGGATTACCTTGCTGTGGCCTATGCTGATGAAGGGATTGAATTGCGCAAAGCAGGAATTACATTGCCCATCATGGTGATGAATCCCGAAGAGCAGAGTTACGATGCGATGATAAAAAATCATCTGGAACCTGAGATTTATAACTTCCGTGTGCTTGGCATGTTTGAAGATGCTGTGAAACGTAACCGCACTGAAATCAAGCAACCCATCCCCATTCATATTAAATTGGACACGGGCATGCACCGCCTCGGTTTTCACGAAAATGATCTCAACGAATTATTGGTGCGTGTGAAAAATAATACCCTGCTGAAAGTGCAGTCTGTTTTCTCGCACCTTGCCGGAAGTGAAGACCCGAAACACGATGAATTTACCCGTTCACAAGTTGCGCAATTCACAAAAATGAGTGATAAAATACGAGCCTATTTCAGTTACGATATTATGCGTCATATTCTGAATTCAGCAGGAGCAGCTCGTTTCCCCGATGCGCAGTTTGAAATGGTGAGGCTTGGAATTGGCTTATATGGTATTGGAGCCAATGAAAAAGAACAAAGCAAATTGCAGAATGTGAGTACACTTCGCACCAGCATTTCACAAATAAATTCTATTCCTGCAGGCGAAAGTGTTGGATATGGTAGAAGTGAAATGACACAACGTGCTATGCAAATTGCAACAATCCCGATCGGCTATGCCGATGGTTTGAGCCGCAAGCATGGAAACAGGCGCGGAAAAGTTTTGGTGAATGATAAGTTCGCGCCCATTATCGGGAATGTATGCATGGATATGTGTATGATAGATGTAACCGATATTCCCGCAAAGGAAGGAGATGAAGTGATTGTATTCGGTGAAAAGTATTCTATCGCTGACTTTGCAAAAATCATGGAGACAATTCCTTACGAAGTGCTGACCAATGTTTCACGCAGGGTGAAGAGAGTTTATTTTCAGGAGTAAGGATTAAATTTCTTTTACATTACCTGAAAATCAATATTTATTCGTCAGATATTTAATTTTACTAAGTTTGCAGCCACAAACACAAAAAACATCAAATAATTTAACCATGTCAGACATTGCATCAAGAGTAAAAGCCATCATCGTTGACAAACTTGGCGTTGACGAAAACGAAGTAACCAACGAAGCGAGTTTCACCAACGATTTAGGTGCAGATTCTTTGGATACCGTTGAGTTAATCATGGAATTTGAAAAAGAATTTAACATCGCCATTCCTGACGATCAGGCTGAAAATATCAGCACAGTAGGCCAGGCAATCGAGTATATTGAGGCTAACGCGAAGTAAGCTATCACAGCATTTTGTATAAAATCATCCCGCAGCATTGCGGGATGATTTTATGTTTTTACAGAAATCATTTCACCCGACAAATTCCATAGCGTATGACGCTGAAAAGAGTTGTAGTAACAGGATTAGGAGCTTTAACGCCCATCGGAAATACTGCGACTCAGTTTTGGGAAAATCTGCTGAAAGGAACCAGCGGTGCCGCTCCCATTTCACGTTTTGACGCTTCAAAATTTAAAACCCGTTTTGCCTGCGAAGTAAAAAACTTCAAAGAAGAAGATTTTTTTGATCGCAAAGAAGCCCGCAAAATGGATCCTTATGCAAAGTATGCATTGGTAGTGGCTGATGAAGCAATCAAAGATTCAGGAATTGACCTTGCCAAAATAAATGTTGACAAGGCCGGTGTTATCTGGGGCTCTGGAATTGGCGGATTGGAGACATTTTACAACGAGTGTGCTGAATTTGTGAAAGGCGATGGAACTCCGCGTTTCAATCCTTTCTTTATTCCTAAAATGATTGCGGATATTGCGGCAGGACATATTTCAATCAAATATGGATTGCGCGGACCAAATTTTACAACTGTTTCTGCCTGCGCATCCTCTACTAATGCAATTATTGATGCTTTCAATTATATCCGTTTAGGGAAGGCAAACATCTTTGTTACCGGAGGCTCGGAAGCGGCAGTAAATGAAGCAGGCATTGGCGGATTTAATGCCATGCATGCTCTTTCAACTCGCAACGATAGCCCTGAAACAGCTTCACGCCCGTTTGACCTAGACCGTGATGGTTTTGTATTGGGCGAAGGTGCGGGTGCTTTAATTTTAGAAGAATACGAACACGCAATTGCACGTGGCGCAAAAATTTATGCAGAGGTAGTAGGCGGTGGAATGTCTGCCGATGCCAATCACATCACCGCACCGCATCCGGAAGGACTGGGAGCATTAAACGTAATGCGTTCTGCATTAGAAGATGCCGAAATGGATTTTTCAGCTATTGATTATATCAACGTTCACGGAACTTCAACCCCGTTGGGCGATATTGCCGAATCGAAAGCTATACTTGCGGTGTTTGGTGATAATGCTTACAAACTCAACATCAGTTCCACCAAATCAATGACGGGACATTTGCTGGGAGCAGCAGGCGCAATTGAATCCATTGCTTCTATTCTTGCAGTGAAAAATGATATTGTTCCGCCAACGATTAATCATTTTACTGATGATCCGCAGTTTGACCCGAAACTGAATTTTACATTCAACACTGCACAGAAACGCACGGTAAACGCGGCTCTGAGCAATACATTTGGTTTTGGCGGACACAACGCTTCTGTAATTTTCAAAAAGCACATTTCCTGATTGCCGATTAATTATTTAAAACGGAATTTGCTTTCCGGTGATGACAAAAAATTGGTCGCATCACTGAAAAACCTGCTCGGCTTTTACCCCGAAAATCTTAGTCTTTACAAACTTGCTTTTTTTCACAAATCGGTTGCACCCGAAGTAAAGGCAGGGATTAAAGCAAGCAACGAGCGCCTTGAATTTTTAGGCGATGCCATATTAGATGCCATAGTTGCGGAATATCTTTTTAAAAAATATCCGTTTGAAGACGAGGGCTTCTTGACCGAGTTGCGGTCAAAAATTGTAAGCCGCAAAAACCTGAATCACCTTGCTCAGAAAATGGGGCTGGATAAATTCATCAAGAGTGACAACCGCGGAAACATGCGCAGCAACTCCATAATGGGTGATGCATTGGAAGCCATGATTGGCGCCATTTATCTGGACAAAGGTTTTGTTAAAACCAAAAAATTCGTTCTTGTTCAACTCATCAATAACCATATTGATGTGGATGAATTGCAGGAACAGGAAATGAATTTTAAAAGCCGTTTGATTGAGTGGATTCAAAAGGAACGCAAATCATTACGCTTTGAAGTGGTTGCAGAAACCGATATGGGCGCACGCAAATTATTTGTGATTAATGCCGTTGTGAATGATGAAGTACTCGGCACGGGGCAGGATTTTTCTAAAAAACGTGCGGAGCAATCAGCGGCTGAAAAAGCGCTGGAGAAAATTGAACAGACTAATAACGGATAATAAAATCCTGTTTCTTCTGTTCTTTCCGGAAGAAAACCAATCCGACAAAGAACAAATCTATTGTAACAGTCACCGAAGGATTTGCTTTGATTTCTTCCCAGGCTTCTTCCATTTCGTCTGACCAATGTATATCGTCAAAAATGAAAACAGAATCATTGTTTACTTTGGTTAGGCATTGGTTGAAATAGTTCAATGTAGGGGCTTTGCGGTGGTTGCCGTCAAAGAAAGCGTAATCCAGTTTTGTAATCGTGTTGAGTGTTGAAGAAAGCGTTTCATCAAAATTGCCGACAACAATTTCTACGTTATTCAATTTCAGTTTTTCAAAATTTTCTTTTGCAACGCCAGCAGTTTCGGGGCAGCCTTCCATTGTTATCAATTTACTTTTAGGAGCAGCAGATGCCTGGTAAATGGTACTGATACCAAGTGAAGTTCCTAATTCCAAAAGTATTTCGGGTTTAAACTTCTGAATAAGTCGAAACATCAGTTGCCCGTATTTTTCGGCCTTTGCAGAATTCTTTGCAATGTCTTTCAGTTTGCGTGTTGGTGATGCGTTTACTTTGGAGCCTGCTCCGTAATCCTTGATGTTGATTGTTCGTTCATCGCGCAACAATTTTTTGCGCAATGATTCAATTTCATCAAAGACATAAAAATGTGCTGTGTCGTAAATAACTTCTTCCAGCAGGTTGTAAACAAAAGGAGAATGCGTGCCGTGCCGTGTTCGGGCTTTCAGCAGGTATTGCAGGTAACGAAATGCGAAACGGATTTTGTTCACGCAGCGAAAATAGGGAAATGAATATCTTTGGCGTTATGAGAACAGTTTTTCTCGCTTCAATAATTTTATTTTCAATGAGTAACTCAATTGCACAGTCAACAAAATTTGCGCTTGCCGTTCACGGTGGAGCAGGAACTATATTAAAAGAAAGCATGACTCCTGAGCTGGAAAATGCCTACAAACAAAAGCTGAAGGATGCGCTGAATGCAGGCTATACCGTTTTAAAATCAGGTGGCAGCAGTCTGGATGCAGTGGAAGTTGCAGTGAGAGTGATGGAAGATTCTCCTTTGTTTAATGCAGGAAAAGGTTCGGTGTTTACTGCCGAAGGAAAAAACGAAATGGACGCCAGCATCATGAACGGAAAAACATTGGAGGCAGGAGCGGTGGCAGGAGTTACCAATATCAAGAACCCTGTTTCGGCTGCGCGCAAGGTGATGGAAAAATCACCGCACGTAATGATGACAGGCAAAGGCGCAGAAAAATTTGCTGCCGAACAGAAATTAGAATTAGCTGAACCCGAATATTTTTTTGATAGTCTGCGTTGGGAACAATGGCAGAAAATAAAAGAGACTGAAAAAATTCAGCTCGACCATAGCGAAGACAAAGGCGATGTAAAGCCTTCGTTTGATGTGGAGTTTAACCCTAACCCTGATAGTAAATTCGGGACGGTAGGCGCGGTTGCATTGGATATAAACGGAAATCTTGCCGCAGCAACCTCAACGGGCGGAATGACGAATAAACGATTCGGGCGCATTGGAGACTCCCCTATTATTGGTGCAGGCTGTTATGCCAATAACAAAACCTGTGCGGTTTCATGCACGGGGCATGGAGAATATTTTATCCGCAGCATAGTTGCGTATGATATTTCTGCGATGATGGAATACAAAAACATTTCGCTTGAGGAAGCGGCAGATATAGTGGTAAATAAAAAACTGGTTGAACTTGGTGGCGAAGGTACAGGCGGTGTAATTGCCATTGATGCGCAAGGCAATATTGCGATGCCTTTTAACTCTCCGGGCATGTATCGCGGGTTTGTGAAAGAGAATGGGGAAGTGGAAGTTTTTATTTACAAATAATTATTTTTACTCAACACAAAAGAATAAATCATGCTCGTAAAAACTTTCGGTGGCGCTGTCAGTGGAGTGAATGCAACAACTATAACGGTTGAAACGAACATTGGTCAGGGCGTGGGTTTTATGCTGGTGGGTTTGCCGGACAGCGCAGTAAAAGAAAGTCAGCACCGCATACAGGCAGCCTTGAAGAATAATGACTACCGTGTTCCCGGGAAACAGATTGTGATTAACATGGCTCCTGCCGATATCCGCAAAGAAGGTTCGGCTTATGATCTTACACTGGCGGTTGGCATTCTTGCAGCATCGGAACAGATTATTGCGGATGAAGTTGGGAAGTATATTATCATGGGAGAGCTTTCATTGGATGGAAGTTTGCAACCAATCAAAGGCGCATTGCCCATTGCGATACAAGCAAAGAAAGAAGGTTTTAAAGGTTTTATTCTTCCGAAAGAAAATGCACGCGAGGCTGCCATCGTTGGCGAGCTTGAAGTGTACGGTGCAGAAAATGTGAAAGAGGTGATTGAGTTTTTCAATGGCGAAAAAACATTGGAGCAAACAATCGTAAATACTAAAGACGAATTTTATTCGCGGCTGAACGAAACGGATCTGGATTTTGCAGATGTTAAAGGACAGGAAAATATTAAACGTGCATTGGAGATTGCAGCCGCAGGCGGACATAATGTTATTCTCATCGGTCCGCCCGGTGCAGGTAAAACGATGTTGGCAAAACGGCTGCCCACTATTTTACCTCCGCTGAGTTTAGCCGAAGCATTGGAAACAACCAAAATTCATTCCGTTGCCGGCAAAATGGGCAAGCATACTTCGTTGGTAACACTGCGCCCGTTTCGTTCGCCACATCACACTATTAGCGATGTGGCTTTGGTTGGTGGGGGAAGTATTCCGCAGCCGGGTGAAATTTCATTGGCGCACAACGGTGTGTTGTTTTTAGATGAATTGCCAGAGTTTAAACGCACGGTGTTAGAAGTGATGCGCCAACCTTTAGAAGACAGAGTGGTAACAGTTTCACGGGCCAGACAAAGTGTGGAATATCCTGCATCGTTTATGTTGGTGGCGAGTATGAACCCCTGTGGTTGTGGTGAGAACCCACAGTCAATTCAGATTTAGGAACTAAAGTCGGTAAGTAGTTAAGGTTTATCGTTATGTCAGCCTTTCCGATTTCAATTCTCTCAGTGATATTCTCAACTATCATACGTTTTTCATCGTATGATAAGTTAGACCACTGAGCACTCAAATCTTTTGCCTCATGGAATATTTGATCACTGGATAGTGATTGTTGAATCAAGACATCTATTTCCCCTTGAAGTTCTGGTGTCTGCTTTTCTATTTGCTGTAGTTGCTCAAATAAGGGTGTGTAATGCTTTGAAAAGCCTTCTCTGGGTATTTCATTGTTCTGACGTAGTTCAATGAGTGTATCGAGCTTCTTTTGAATGGTTTTTGCCTCTTTTTGAGATGCTTCTAAAAGAGCTTCTTTTTCTTTTACTTGGTTTTGAGTTTGGCTTAAGAATTCTTTTATCTGGTCATCTGAAAGCAGGAACTCATTCAGTTGGGATTGAAATATCTCTTCCAAATCCTTTTCACCTATCTTGTTTTTACATTTCTGACAAGTATATTTCTTTGTTTCTAAAATGACATACATTTTCCCACCGCAATGACAAACCGCGGCACCAGTGAAAAGATGAACGGGTCTTCGAGGTGCAGGTTTTTTGTTTTGTTCTTGTTCTTCTAAAATCCGATTGACTTCATTCCATAATTCTTCTGAAACGATTGCAGGAGCCTCATGAAAAACCCAATCTTCTTTGGGTTTTAAATCCCATTTCTTATTCAATCCTGCACTTTTAGTATAGTTAGCCCTGCGAAGTCCTTTTGCCATTGGGTCAGCAAGCAACCGTTTTACTGTTGTATAGCTGAATTCCGACCCGTTCCGTGTACGAAATCCCTCTTTATTAAGAATATTGGCTACAGTATTTTTCCGCTTGTATTCTTTAAAAAGTTCATACATGCGTTTGCGTATAGGGGCTTCTTTTTCATCAATGACAAGTTTCTTGTTTTCCCAGGCATATCCATATGGAGCGGCACCACCCAATGGTTTACCCAATTGTGCACGGATAGGCACAGAATCTGCTACTCTTTCTGCAATGCTTTCTCTTTCCCATTGAGCCATTGCCCCGTTTAAGGTATAGAATAGCCGACCAGCAGGTGTTGAAGTGTCTATAGCTTCCCCTAAAGAGATTAGGTCTGCATTATTTTTCTGAAATACATCTGCTATTTCAAGAAGCTGTTTGGTGTCCCGAGCAAGTCGAGCCAGCTTTGAGAAAATGAGGCCAGATATTTTTTTAGCCTTTACATCCTGAAACATTCGTTTTGCTTCAGGATGTTCAGTGACAGATTTTCCACTTACTCCACGCAGGTCATAGGTGGTGTATACCTCCCACCCTTTTACTTCAGCATACATACGTGCCCTTTTTTCATGGTGTTCAGGACTTTCACCTTTGGCTTGATCCTCTGTAGAAACTCTAATCCAAATACCGATAGTTTTACTCATGCTTTCAGATTTTTAATGATTGAAATGCATCTCAATTGTTTAGAAAGTAAAGATAAAAAAGTATCGTATATGGTGTAAAGGTGTTGATAACTATTTTCTATGTTTGCCAGCATGAAAAAGAAAATTGAACACAAGGAATTAGATAAGCGCATTCTTACAATTTCAAAGAAGATTAAGAAATTAAGGAAGGATGCAGGTTACAAGTCGTATGAAAAATTTGCAAAAGAAAAGGGATTGCCGAGAATGCAATATTGGAGGATGGAGAACGGAACCAATTTTACCATTGAGACCTTTTTGAAAATATTAGATACGCACAAATTAAGTATAACTAAATTTTTTAAATAAAATGACGAAGAAGGAGTTTATAAATCTTGATATGCAAGAGAAAGCTAAAATGCTTTTAGCAGTAAGAAAATATTTTTACGAAAATGCGAGTTACGGAAAATGCATTTGGAAATATTATCTGCTTTTTGATTTCATGGTTGAAGTAGAATATTCCCTTGAAGGAAATAAAATCATTCACATTAAAGCATTTGAGCCTGTAAAAGCTAATCTGGATATACTTTTTCAGGAGCCAACCGAAAGATATAGTTATAAACTACAAAAAAAGCGCACGTTGTTTTAAAAATCCAATAAGTCTTTTGGATGAACTTCTAAGACTTTTGCAAGAGCACGAACGGTAGTAATTTTTGGATTTGCTTCCCCTCGTTCAAGGTTGCCTACGACATTCTTATCTAAACCAGCATCCAAACTTAATTTGTGCTGAGATAATTTTTTTCCGTCAACTATCTTCTTCTCACGGTGTTTTTTCAGGTTTTTCCCGAAATCCTTTTTATACTTTTTGTCAATAAAATTAACCACAAGACAAAAGACCGAAAGAAAAATATTCTTATCTACCTATTGTAATAGGTATTTATTTTATATTTGCCTCCCAATACACAGCGTAATGCCGAAAAGCTGAGAAAGAGTAGGCAATAAAAAACCAACTAAAATGAAAACAAAATTGATTTTACTATTTATTACAATTATCACAGCAATCACATCTTGCAAGAAAGATGAAGATAATCAGAACTTTAGACTTACAAGAGAGGATTACTTATCAGGATATCAGGAATATAGCGGTATGTACCCATATACTTTTGATTACCATTTTGTTATACAGGCTGTTTCCGGTAGCGACACCAAAGTTACAATTGACGGGCTTGGCGGGCTTAGTGAATATTTCACTGGATCAGTTGAAAATGGAGTTCTCATTATTACAGAAAAAACGCAGTATGTGCAAACAACATCTCAATATTCTATTACTGTTTCCGGTACGGGTAATCTTTCGGGTGATACCCTAACTATTAATACCGATTGGGAGCGTATTAATAATAGCACAGGAAATGTGGAAGACTTTGGTAAAAACACTATCATTGGTATTAAAGATTAATTATCTAACTATGAAAGAACAAAACCCCGCCAATCGGGGTTTTGTTCTTTCATTTGGCTCGAAAACTCTAATCAGATATATTGATTTATAATAAAGCTATCCCGTCAAATAAATATGTGTAATTTCAAGTGATAGGGCATTAACAATACCATCCTATAATCATCGGCCATCCGCGGTTTCTTAGTTTTCGGCAGATTGTTTGCAAACTGAGGCAATCACTCAATAATCTTCTTTGTAATCTTATACTTAGATTTTGCCTTGAACTATTCAAATACCAATCGATGTTGTGTCATGAACTGGAAAGAATGAGCGCACAGCAAGAAGAAAAAAAGCATAAGATTATACTACATCCGCTTCTTTTACACCCTGCCTTGGCGGGGTATTTTTTATAATTTGATTATGACATACATACCATATATACAATGCGCTCATTCACTAAACGAAAAATAACTGTATTGAATCACTCAAATAAATGAGTGCGTAACAAATAAATAAGATTAGATGTAAATCATTGATATAGATGGTAAAAGTTACAGATTGAGATTAAATATTCTTATGAGTGATTTTGCAACTCCATCATCAATATTACTTGATGTAATTTCGTCTGCAATCTCAATTAATTGAGGGCTTGCGTTTCCTACAGCTATTGAATGTCCGGCAAACTGAAGTAATTCAGCATCATTAAGATTGTCTCCGAATGCCACTGTTTCTTCGGGGAGAAATTTATATATATCATCCAATAATAATTTAAGAGCAAGTGCCTTGTTCATCTTTCCATTACTTATTTCCAAGTAGGTAGGTTTTGATCGATATAAATTAATAGTATTCTTAAAACTCTGCTGTAATTTATTTTCTAAATCCTGAATTTCATTTTCATCACCCATGCACATTATTTTATGAGGATGCTTTTTGTTGAGATTTAATTTCTGAATCAGTTCTTTGTTCGGTATGCAATACTTCGGATCAACTCTTGTATTATTGATTTCGCGGTTTGACCAGTAATCAATCTTGCTGGTAAACCATTCATCTTCTACATATGTGCTTACATTATAATTCAAGACTGAATTATGTTTCGCAATAAATTCAAGAATGTTTAATGGAATAACTTCGGATAGTAGTATTTCGTTATCGTATCCGATAATTAATGAGCCATTATAGCAGACCATTGGGTTGTCAGAAATTCCTATTTCATCCTGAAAGTATTTCATTGCGCTTGGCATCCTCGATGAAGCAAGAATAATGGGAGTCCTTTCTTGAATTTTTTTTAAAACTGAAACTGTAAGAGGAGATAATTTTCTTTCCTTGTTCAATAAAGTTCCATCTATATCTAAACATACTAATTTATACATATATCAATTTGCTATAACTAATTTGGAGTTTGTCCCTGCTAAAATTGCTTCCATTTTTTTTATTTCATTATCAAATCCCTGTGCACAGGTTAAGATTTCCAAACTATCTGAAAAATTTGCAAACATCTTCTTTTCTGAAATATTAAACTTAGAAGGATCGCAAACAATTATTTTTCTTTTGCTGTTTTCTAACATCCCTTGTTTCGTTTTAATTTCAAAGTTATTATGCACGGCAAAACCTTCATTATTATACAAACCGTTCGCACCCACAAAACACAAATCGGCTCCTCCAAGTTTTGAAAGCGTTTCCTGAAAACCTGAAACAGTATTGTCATAAATCTGGTGATCATTCACAACTGCAAGAGAATTAGGTCTTATGCGTCCCTCAATCATAAAAACCTTAACTATATTATTGTTATCTTCAAGACCCAACTCGCTTGAAAAGGATAAAAGTTCCTGTGCAACAGGAATTGAATTTGTGATTATAACCAAGTTTGACCATCGCTCCATGCTTAAACCTTGACATATTTGCCTTGCAATTTCAAGGGTGGTAGAGCCTGAATCCATAGCGATTTTCATTCCGGAATCAATAAAAGTAAGTGCCTTTTTAGCAATTTTAATTTTATTGCTTGTATGAATAGATTTCTTCCATAAATGATGCTCCTGTTTTACCCAAATTGATTCACCATCACTGACAAGACCTGTTAAATGTCCTGACTTTTTCAATTTTAATAGGAATTCATTGAATTCAAAAATATTATACTCAACAAGATGGTCTTGTTCTTTAAGCAAATCGAGAAGTTTCAACAAGTCCAAAGGCTTTTCATCTCTGTAAGGATAAACCAATAGTCGAATTTTTTCTGCTATATTATTAAGAAGTTCTTCCGCTTCTTCGATTTTTGAAAGCGATGATGCGTTATGGGATAAATTAGCTTTTTTATCAAACAACTCTTTACAAACCCAAGCAAATATTTCATTGATTAATTGGCTTGAGGTAGCTTGAATAGCAGCATCCGTAAATTCATAGCATTTAATAAATTTTCGTTCTTTAAATTCTGCATTATCTATATCATTCCAGATGTCATCTTCCAAAAGAATAGGAAGAATGAAAATTCTTCCCAACTCTTTTTCCCTTGCTAGCCCTAACTCAAATTCAATCTTGACCCAGTTTGATTTTAAGCCATCCCTATCAACAATCAATATAAGGAAGTCAATATCTTCCATAATAGTTTTTTTAATAGTTTGATTAAGGCTTTCACCGACTAGCAGTTTCTTTTCATCAATCCATAATTCAATATGTTCAGGCAAATATTTTCTTAATTCTTTAACAAATAATTTTTGCCTACTACTATGGCTCATGAATATTTTCATATTGGAGTTTTTAGGTTTTTTACACTTCAATTTTACAAAAACTTAATCACAACTCTAAAATAAAAATTGTAGGGATCTGCCATTATATGACGCAAGAAGTTTTCTTTCCTATGTGTATGCTTCTCATTCATTCATATAAAAATAGGTAAGCGCCAAAGCCATTGCATCAAACACACCCATATTATAATCCTCACACATCCAGGGTTTGCGCACTTCAGGCATTTTGTTTTTAAACTGAGGCAGCCACTCTACAATCTTATTTGCAATCTCATATTTTGATTTTGCTTTGAATTCAGAAAACACAAAACGAATTTGTTCGCGCGAGTATCTTTTTATGGAGATTGCGTTTGTATAACAGAACGCAATGATGCTATCAACCAATCTTTTTACCCGTTTACTTTTCCAGGAATGTTTCCCGTCAAAGTCTTGGAGGATAATGAGTGTGGGCTGGTAATATTCAATAAACTGTTTAATTCGGGTCAAACACTTTTGATTACTAATCGGGCGAATGGTAACAATGCCACAGTCCTTTGGTTCGGTTGGGCTTTCAAGAAATGCATAACCGAACCCTCGGAAATTCGGGTAGATGGCAAGAACTATTTTATTGCTTGTTTTCATATGCTTTTTCCTGAGTTAGTCTTTTAAGTGCTTGCTGTAAATACTCCATTCGGGATTGAATATTTTCAGTGGGTTCTTCTCTTTCTAATTCTTCTATTCGGTCAGTAATCCGCCTGATTAGATTTTGCCTCACTGCATCTCTTTGATTAGTAAAAAATGAAACCACCGGAGTATTGAATAGCAAGTGATACACCATAATCATTTCAAGGCTGGGAGATCGTTTGCCTTTCTCACAACGCGAAAGGTTAGAGTTATCTTCTTTGTCTAATAAAAACGCAATGTCTGATTGCGTTATCTGAGTTTGCTTGCGGTATGTCCGCAAATAATTCACCGTGTTTCTCATAAATAATATTTCTCAATTACTTTGATAATATCCTTATGATATGAAATAGAGATGATGAAAAATAGAATAAAGAATATGCCTATTTGGCAAATTTTTTTCCTCGTTACTTAACGTTTGGTGATAAAGCTGTGAGTATTGTGGGTAAATATTTTTTCAGAAATATTTTTCTACTCATTTTCTTTTTTTTGATTGATAAATTGGTGGATTGATAAACAACAACCGCAGGTGTGTTTTTGAAGGTCACACACCTGCGACAGATTTCCAATCACCATTTAGCTTTTACCTTTCGAGTTATAGAATTGGATAATTTCAGCAATGCTTTTAACTGTTTCTTTTGTTTCAGTTTCTTTTGTATAATTTATTTTGTTATATAGACTTTTTTGCACAGGTCTAATAGCACTATTTGCACAAGTTCCGGTCTTAAAGTGCACAGGTTGTAAGCATGAAAATGAGTAATACAGATACGACCTGCCTTTGCGTTTATAGGGGATTTCAAGAATATTTCCCCTGTAATCTGAAATAATAATTAATCCCTTTGTTACAAGGGATTGAAGGCTTTTGGAAATTATTTTTCGTGAGAGGTTTGTTTTACGAATGAAATGTTCGTGAGATACTCTGTCACGGATTTTTCTTTTTCCTGATTTCTTATACACCCAACCGATGGTTTGGCGAATGACAACAAGCAGCAGTTTTAGTTCTGCCAATGTCAGATTTGGTAAGTGCGTATCAAAAATTTCATTGGGGACTTGGGTGAAGCCTTTGTTCATTCTGCCATTATGTTCAAAGAGAAACACAAAAACAGGAAACAATTATTGCTTGTGGCAATTTTTGAATTCTGTTTTCAGAAAATACAATTTGTTAGCGTTGGTGAATGGCAATTTATAAACCAACTTCTATAACGGAAGAGCAAATAGTGAAGTATCAGGAATTACATAAAAAATATTTTGGTGAAGAAGTTTCCCGGGAACATGCACTAATTGAAGGATTGCGTTTGATGCGATTTATTGCTGAAATTATAGAAGATAATCCTGTGTTTTGTGATTACCCCGAACATCAGAATTACAGTATTGACTCTTAGCTTCAAGAATAGATATACTTATTTAACTACTCCATAGTATAAAGATTTAAACCAAAAAGGGGCAACGAGGGATTTTGGAGTAGCATCTTAAATCTTTACCCGTTGCCCCTTTTTGTGTAATTATTTATGACCATAAAATATTTCATCTATGCCCGAAAATCTACAGAATCCGAGGATAAGCAAATGGCTTCGATAGAAGACCAGATTGCTGAAATGAACCGTTTGGCTCAGGATTTTAATTTGCAGATTGTTGATACTATTTCAGAAGCAAAATCAGCCAAAGAACCGGGGAGATTGGGTTTTAATGAAATGCTCAAACGCATTCAGCGAGGGCAAGCCCAAGGTATTTTATGTTGGAAATTAAACAGATTAGCCAGAAATCCAATAGATGGCGGTCAAATCAGTTGGTTATTACAGCAAAATGTTATAAAACACATTCAGACTTTCGGGAGTGCTTATAAACCGAGTGATAATGTCCTCATGATGCAGGTGGAATTTGGCATGGCAAATCAATATATCAAAGATTTGAGCGTAGATGTAAAACGAGGCATAAGGCGTAAGGCAGAACGAGGTTGGTATGCCTGCCAGCATTTACCTATTGGATATATTCATAATACGGGATATAAACTTGGGGTAGATGATGAAATCTTGCCCGATCCTAAGAAATTCTATTTAGTGAAAAGTCTTTGGAAAAAAATGCTTACCGGATTGTATTCTGTTGCGGATATTAAACGGGAAGGAGATAAAACAGGATTGTGTAATTCAGGCAAGCAACCACTTTCTTCAAATGGCTATCATAGACTTTTTACAAATGAATTTTATTGCGGTCGTTTCTATGCTAAAGATGAACATGAAGAACTGAAACAATACGAAGGAAAGCATAAAAAAATGGCAAGTGTTGAACAATTTCAGAAAGTTCAAAGAATATTAAGAAGCAAAGGAACTCCTACACGTTTGGCAACCTATACTTTTCCTTACCGGGGACTAATTTCTTGTGGTAATTGCGGAGGATTTGTTACCGCAGAACATAAACTTCAGGCAATTTGCACAAATTGCAAATTCAAGTTTTCTATTAAAACAAATACAGTTTGTCCTAACTGCAAGATTGATTTGTCAAATATGCCTGCAAAACCCACGCTGGTGGATAAAACCTATTACCGTTGCACTAAAAATCATGGACCATGCAATGGAGGTTGTATTACTGATATCGAAATTGAAAGCAAAATCATTGAGGCGCTAAATGTAATTTCAATCAATCAAGAATTTTATAATTGGGCATTGGGAGGGTTAGAGTATCTTGAAAAACAAAATGACCAAAGTTCTGCCCGAGTAACACAATTAAAAAAGCGAAAATCTGAATTGGAACAAAGAATGCAAGGGTGTCTAAAAATGAGAGCCGATAATGAAATTTCAGGTGATGAATTTCGATTGATGCGCGAAAAGACAGAAAGTGAAATTGAAGGAATTGATAACGAACTTGCTTTTGAAAAAGAATATGCTGTGAATTGGAAAAAAGCAGCAGAACAACACCTACTGTTTTCTTTACATGCTTTAAATAAATTCCGTAAAGCAGATGAAACAAAGAAAAAATCAATAGTATCTGAATTAGCTTCGAACCTACAATTAAAGGACAAAAAGCTTGAATATTCAATACCAAAAAGCTATCAGGTTGTAAAAGAATGCGAAGTTGCCTATGAAGCGAAAAAGAGGAGCTTCGAACCTGAAATAACCATTGAAAAATATAGTCGAAACAGCCATTTTGCTGTTCCATTCTTCCTACTGCGGGGGCAGCTTAGACGACTTCGAACTTGCCTCACTGACAAAATAATTTCAGACAGAAGTAAATCTAATAAAATTCAGGATTATCTTCTATAATTTCAGCTATGAACCTCATTAACCGAAGACCTTGTTCTTCTGTATTTTTTTCGATAGATATTCATTGTAATCTTATTGGGGATTAGCTAAAACAATAAAGGTGCCTTATGGGCACCTTTATTTTCTATTTTGAGGTTCCAACGCGTTGGACACGGACACCTACTCTGCACCGGGCGTATTTCTACGTAAAAGTCTAACAGTGATTGTAATTTGGGATATTTATTTTGTAATCTGGTTTTTTAGGAAGTCAAAACTCTGGATAAAATTATTGATTAGCTATCGCGTATCAAATTTAAAGCAATGTTTTAAAATTTGTTTTTGATCTTAGAAATTGAGAACTACGAAAAATAAAATTCTCACTATCATCTTAAATACCGCACATATTTCTTGTACGATTTTCTCACTGATTTCCAAGGTAAAGGTTACTCTAAATTGTTTCCTCATTTTGTCGTTGAGAATGGGACAAGCAATAATACTTGCCACAGATTTGGTAACATCGAATACATTAATTAAACGTATTTCTTAATCTATAGAGGACTATCAACCCTCGTATAGACGAAATAATTCACAACATGTCAAAGAACCAATGCAAAATTAATGAATAAAAGTTGAGACATCCAAATTTTACTATTGATTGACATAACATTAACGTTGTTATATAATCACATAGAAGATCTGGTCTTTCTCCAGATGGCCAAGCAAATTTGGCCTCTGGAAGGTCAATTGTCGTTGAGAAACAAGCCAAAAATGCTTGGTCGCCCCGTATCCTTATCACATACGGGGCCTTTTTATGCCCCAAAAGTCTGATTACAGAATGATTGATAGTCTTTATCAAGACCATAAAATATGCCTATTTGGCAATTTAGCGGGACAACTTACATCTCTTCGAACCTGCCTTTTAGACAAATTTTACTCTAATAATAAACAACAGTCGTAATCTCATCATATCAAACCTGACAAATTTTACATTCTGTTTTTCACTTTCTCATTTGCTGATAATGAGTAAATGCATGAATTCAAAAACAAGGACATATTGTATTTTGCCCGTCTTACTTGGAGAAACAAAGGGACACTCTTTGGCATTAAACAAGCCGACCGGCTTTTACATACCTACATAATTGGGAAAACCGGGACGGGTAAAACCACCTTACTTAAAACAAAAATCCTTCAGGACATTCAGCAAGGCAGAGGCGTATGTTTACTTGACCCTCACGGGGATTTAGTAAGTGATATAGAAAGCAAAATTCCCGAGCATCGTAAGAACGATGTTATTTACATGAACATTACTGACCACAAACAACCGTGGGCATATAATCCGCTCAAAAAAGTATCATACGAAAAGCGATCCCTTGTGGCTTCCAGTATTATTGAAGTGTTTAAAAAACTTTGGTCACAAGCCTGGGGTGTAAAACTTGAACACATTTTACGCTTTACGCTTTTAGCATTACTTGACCAGCCAAGTGCAAGAATGTCTGACATTAGCAAGATGTTATACGATAAATCATTTAGAAATGAAGTTTTAGAAAATGTGGTGAATGAGGATGTGAAAATATTCTGGAAGAAAGAGTTTCCACGCTATATGTATAACGATGTTTTGCCGGTTCTAAATAAAATCGGTGGCTTGCTGGCATACCCTGCCATAAAGCGAGTCATTATTGAAAATAAACAGGAAATATCGCTTAGAAAAATAATGGATGACAGGAAAATTTTACTTGTGAATTTGTCCAAAGGAGCAGTCGGAGAAGATGTAGCACAAATCCTGGGCGCATTACTATTAACTTCCATTGCTTCAGCCGCTTTTTCAAGGGTAAATATTGAGGAAAAAGAGCGTATTCCGTTCTTCGTTTACTTAGATGAGTTTCAGAATTTCTCTACTCTTTCTTTGGTTAATATGCTTTCAGAACTTCGTAAATACAAGGTCGGAATGGTATTAGCACACCAATACATGAAGCAATTAGAACAAGACATTTTGGATGCTGTGTTAGGTAATGTGGGAACCCATATTTCCTTTCGTGTAGATACAGGAGATGCAAGTATTATGGCAAAGAAAATGTATCCCACCTTTGATGTTGAGGACTTTGTTAATCTTGCCAACCGCCATATCTATTTAACCTTGATGATTGACGGCACACCTTCTCGTCCGTTCAGTGCTGAGACCATCGCATTTTGACAATTTTTTGAGCCTTTTTTGGTTTCATTAATTCGTCCATACTCTTTGAAAATGTTCATTCAAAAATCAAAGAGCTATGAAAAAACAAAGCACCAATCATACCGGCAATAAGTCGGATTCACACAGCATTAATTCATTCAAAGTAATTTTTGACAAAGCAGCATATGGCAATAGTTATGACAAAGTATTCGATGACTTTCTCAATATTTGCATTGCTACCTTAACCCGAAATCCTGCTACAGGACTTTCCTATTACGAGGATGAGTATATGAGTGTTATAGAGCCTTATAAGGCGAATGGAACACTAAAATACTTTCCTCAGTTATTCGCTGAACTCATCTTGTTCATGGAAGAAAACAAAGACAATTCCCAAGGAAATGATTTATTAGGGACTTTCTTTGAACAGGAATTAAGCAGAGGAGCAAACGGACAATTCTTTACACCGTTTCATGTGTGCCTAATGATGGCACAAATAACAAAAGATAGAGAAGTTAAGCCCGTTAATGTTCTTGATTCATGCTGTGGGAGTGGGAGGATGCTTTTGGCATTGGCCAAAGACAGCAAATTTACGCACGGATATTTCGGTATGGATATTGACGCACGTTGTGTAAAAATTACTGCACTGAATCTTTTCTTGAATGGTTTGAGAGGGGAGGTCATGTGTGGAGATGCGCTTGCAGTGGATGATTTTAAGGTTGGGTACAAAGTTTCATTTTCTCCTTTAGGAATTTTCAAGATTGAGAACAAAGAAGATTCAAGTATTTGGCATTCTCAACAGCTAACTTATTCAAGCATGAAACCAACACAACAAGAGAAACCTCCTTCGCCACAATTGCAGTTATTTTGAAACACAAAGCCGTTCAAATATCGAACGGTTTTTTTATTGTCATTGCGACATTTTTTTGCTTCTTTTTTCACCTTATGGTTTGCCTTATACTCTTTTAAACATTCATTAAAAACAAAAGAGCTATGAAAAATCAACACAACATTCGAGAAATTCAAATTCAATACACACGACCACAGGTTAAAGAAATGCCCAAGGTTGTGAAATCAATGGAGGCTGCAACATTGTTCAGACTTTTTGCCGACCCTGAAAGAATAGATTACAAAGAATTTTTTTGGGTTATGCTGCTTTCCCAAGCAGCCCATGTTTTAGGCATCGGAGAAATTTCGGTAGGCACAACGGTAGCAACAGCAGTCAATACTAAAGAAATTTTTCAGTTAGCACTGAAAGGAAATGCAACCAATGTGATTATCGGACACAATCACCCGAGCGGAAACAGACTGCCATCTTCCCATGATATAGCACTTACAAAAGATATTGTTTCATTCGGGAAGATGATTGGAATTACCATCAACGATCACATTATTATCACATCAGAAGGTTATTATTCATTTGCAGATAATGGTTTGCTTTAAAAGTTAAGTCATGAACATTTTGTGTCAACCAATCCACCTCTAAAATTAAATACAAGAAACAAGATGGATGGTTTAAAGTTCCTCAAACAACTAACACAGGAGAGTATTAAACTTGTCTTTTTTGATCCACAGTATCAAGGCTCACTTGGTAAATTGAAGTATGGAAGAAACTGCCGACAGAAAGCTCGCAGAAAATTGCCGCAAATGAGTGATGCTCTTATTACAGAATTTCTCAAAGAAATTGAAAGAGTTTTAAAACCAAGTGGGCATCTGATGTTTTGGATTGATAAGTATATTTTATGCAATGACATCAAAGAACTCATGCACGGAATAAACCTTCAGTTGGTTGATTTGATTACGTGGCATAAAGGGAAAATGGGGATGGGATATAGAACCAGAAGAACATGTGAGTATTTGGTCATTTTTCAAAAGTCGCCCCTACGTGCAAAAGGCATTTGGAAATTTCACAACGTGCCTGATGTTTGGTCTGAGAAGATTATGGGCAAGAACCATACTCATGCAAAACCAATAGGATTGCAGAAGCGTCTTATTGAAACGGTCACTAATGCGAGTGATATAGTGGTTGACCCAACTGCCGGAGGTTATTCAGTTCTCACTGCAGCAAATGAAGTGAAACGAAATTTCCTCGGGTGTGATATTTTGGGTTAAAATTCTACAACACCATTTCAAAATTTGAGATGGTGTTTTTTATTCTGAACTCAAATAATAGCAGAAAGATAGCTTTCCCATGGTAATAAGTTTCACAAATTTTGCACCCTAGCAATTTAAAATAATTATCAATATGTTAAAAGCTTATAATTTAAAATCAGAAGTTGACTGGGACGATGGATTGCTCTATCACAATGGATTAAATCTATATGAAGCTCAAAAAAAGGAAGTCCAAAAATCGTTAGATAAATTTCTCCTAAAGGACGGTTCCTTAAATGGCTCATTAATGCAATCCGACTGGTTTCCTCAAATTAATGCAGATATTTTTATTTCTCATTCGCATAAAGATGAAGCAAAAGCAATTGCATTAGCTTATTGGCTTAAAGATAATTTTGGAATCAACACATTTATTGATTCCTGCCTTTGGAGTTACAGTATCGATTTACTAAGAGAAATTGATAACAAGTATTGTTTGAATTCTGATGGTCATTATTATAGCTATCAAAAAAGAAATTTTTCTACTAGCCATGTTCACATGATGCTTTCAACCGCTCTGATGATGATGATTGATAAAACAGAATGTATATTCTTTTTAAATACACCTAACTCAATAACCACTGATGGTGTAATTAATCAAACAGAATCCCCATGGATATATTCAGAGATTACAATGTCAAAATTGGTAAGAAGAAAGAATTTGAATGAATACAGACATGAAAGATTTAAAGCTTTCTCAGGAACCGAAGAGTTATCTGAGAGTTTAAAAATAAAATACGATATAACAACAGAACACTTAACTGATATAACCGATGCTGATTTGGCAACATGGAAAAGAGAATGGAATAAAGTTTCTTTACACACAAAGTACCCATTGGACAAGCTCTACGAACTTAGTTTAGGATTAAAAATATTATGAAAGATAAACATCTTGAACTTATACAGGGAGTAATTAATCGCATGGGACAAAACTCTTTTCTCATAAAAGGTTGGACAATAACTATAGTTGCTGCCCTATTTGCCTTGGCAGCAAAAGATAGCAATCAGAAAGTTGTAATTATTGCTTATTTCCCTACAATAGTTTTTTGGTTGCTCGACAGCTATTATTTATATCAGGAGAGAGTATTCAGGAAAGTCTATGACAGAGATCGTAATGCAGAAACGGTTGATTATTCGTTAAATACAAAGGAATTTGATACTGAATTTTTGGGTTGGTCAAAAGCATTATTCTCAAAAACTATTTTGCCTTTTTATGGGGTTGTTATTGCTACACTCATCATCATGTTTAAGAATTTTTAAGCTAATAGATGACGGCAAAACGATAAATCTCCTATAGTTTTCACTATAGAAAAATGGATTGATGAAGCATGATATACCAAACATTTGTTGTCATTTTATTTGGAGAAGAAAACCATATAAAGACCATGAGAAGATATGAAATAAAGAAAGTCTGAGATGATTCGGTCAAGAGAAAAGGAAGGTGTAATAATATTTAACAATGATTTTGTCGAACTAATCACATTAACCCATGAGCAAATCAATTTTTATTAGTTGTGTTCACGAAGACAGCCACCGTATAAACAACATAAAAAAGTGGGCTGAACAAAAACGATTAGGAGATGTTGCCATAACATTCGAAACAGAAGATAAAAGGCATATAGGCGTTGATGCAATAAAGCGACACATCCGTGATAAAATCGAAGGTGCAACAGTTATACTTATTCTTATTGGACAGGACTCTCATAATCACGACTGGATTAAAGCAGAAGCTGAACTGGCAAACAGTTTTCATAAACAAATAATATCTGTTCGTATTCCAAATACAAGTGGTGCAGTTCCTCTTATTCTGAAGAATTACAAAGTAATAAACTTTGACCCTGACGCTATTAAAAACGGAATTGATAATCTTTAAAAGTTCAATCAGAACTCAAATAATAAGAAAAATTTTGTTTTAGAAGTTACTTTCATTTTTCAAGCTTCGTACTCATATTGGTTTTAATGCGATATGTTATTCTCATAATTCGAGAGTACTATTTTTTACTTCCATTTTGTGTATGACTATTAAAATAATTAACGAACAGAAACTTTGACATCTGAAGCATGGGAATTAGGCACTATTTACATTACAAAAAATTATTGGCTTAACCCTTATGACAGTATAAGGTATCATTTTTTAGCACTTCTTCTACTTAATTAAAAAAAATAAATAACCTATGGAGGGAATGGAGTTTCTTAATTTGATTATAGGGATGTTCTTTATCTATTTTGTACTGAGCATTATTTGCACCGTTGTATTAGAGATTTTTGCCAATGGACTTAACATGCGTGCAAACAATCTGAATGGATGGGTTAAAGAAACATTTAACACCGGGCAATTGGGCGAAAAAATTCTTAATCACCGCCTTATTGACGGGCTTACCCGTGAGGGCCGTATAGCAAGTTATATTCCTGCAAAAAATTTTATTTCAGCTGCGCTAGATATTGTTTACAGCAATAGGGAAGGTGCTGATAGTAATAGTGTAGAGCCTTACACTGTTGAGCAGTTGAAAGTAGCAATATCCGGCACTTCATTACTCAGTACTGAAGCAAAACGTTTTATGCTTCAACAAATAGCAGATGCGGATAATGATCTTGATAAAGCACGTAAAGAAATCGAAGAGTGGTATGAACAGTCTATGACAAGAATTGCCGGTGGCTATAAAAAGCAGGCACAGAAATACCTTTTAGTAATAGCCGCAGGTATTACGCTTTTTGCAAATGCAGATAGTTTAACCTTGTTCCGCTATTTATATGACAATCCCGCTGAAGCAGAAAAAATTTCGTTAGCAGCAGAGCAAGCGGTTCACGACAGCGTATTGTATAAGCAATACCTGCAAAGCAATGCCAACATTGAACTACTGGTAAAGAAAGCAACTAAAGACAGCACAGTTAATAAAGATTCGCTGGCAGCAGTTATTGACCATCAGGAAGAAATTGCAAAAGGATTAAAGACTACAGACTCCTTGTATAAATCATTAAAAAATATGGGGCTTCCCTTGGGCTGGGAAACGAAAAAATACATGAACTGCAAAGGCGAAGAAGAATCCTCTATTATTTGGTTAAGGGATGGGGAGAACTGGCTGATGAAAATTGCAGGCTTAATTATAACGGCACTGGCACTTACCCTTGGTGCACCTTTTTGGTTTGAGCAATTGAATAAATTAGTAAACATGCGTACCTCCGGAATAAAACCTGAAAATGTAGTAGAAGCAAAAAAAGCAGAACCAACTACTGAAAAATAAATCAAAACATAAACCACACTTATGGCAATCTCAAAAAAATCAATCGATCTTATTAAACATTACGAAAGCCTTCACGATGGTAATCTTAAAGAACTTGGTATTCAACCTAAATTAGATCCTGTTGGCATTTGGACAATTGGTTGGGGACACGCCATTGTTGACCCTATTACCGGAAAATTTGTACGAGACAAAGCAAATGAAAAACGTGCCCTCGAACTCTTCCCGAACTTTGACGACCGTCAGGCCGAAGACCTTCTTATTCGCGATCTTGCTGCTTATGAAGCACCCGTGCGTAAAGCCTTAAAAATAAAACTGAATGACGATCAGGTAGGTGCTTTGGTATCATTTGCCTATAATGTTGGCATCGGCAGTTTTAATAATTCAAGTGGACTTACCTTTTTAAATAAGGGAGACATAAAAGAAGCAGGGAACCGTTTACTGCTTTGGAATAAAGGAACGATAAACGGAGTAAAAGTGGTACTTAAAGGACTAACCTACCGCAGAATGAGCGAACGGGATTTGTTAGTGGATGGAGTGCTTAAATATTATAACGTATAAAAAATACTGCAAATGCAGTATTGACATACATATTATCACTACGCAAATTTGCAGCAGAAAAAACAAGAAGATAAATACGCACTAATACATAAATTAAAATGCCACAAGATATTAAACTGACAAAAAATTTTTCGCTAAACGAATTATTAGAAAGTCAGACCGCAAGACGTTTTGGAATAGCTGAACAGTTTAACCCATCTCAAGAAGTGATTAAAAATCTGAAAGCGCTTTGCGAAAATATATTACAGCCACTACGTGATAATTTAAGAATTGCAATTGCTGTTAATAGCGGTTACCGTTGCCCCGCTCTGAATAAAAAAATTGGCGGGTCATTAACAAGTCAACACATGACAGGGCATGCAGCAGATATTGAATGTTACCCTATAGGGAATGAGAAGCTTTTGAAAAAAATAGTAGAATCGAAGTTACCCTTTGACCAGATTATAAATGAGTTTAATTACGCTTGGGTGCATGTAAGTTATGATCCTGCACGTAACAGGAGAAAGGTACTGGAGGCCTTCAAAGATTCAAATAACAAAACCCAATATCGGGAAATAGTGATTTCTTAATAAATTAAAAACAAGCCAAAAACTAAAACAATGAGCAAAGAAAAAAGAATTCTACGTAGAGAAATGAGAAAACAAAGAAGAGAAAAAATGAATACTCTTCTGGATCTTGGAAAAAATATTCCTGACCTGCCAACTACAATAACAGCTGACAATTATCAGCAAGTATTCAGGTCGTATTGGCCATTTTTAAAAGAAGCTTTTTCATTAATAAAGGCGCTGAAAATAACCGGCCAAAAAACAGATGATACAATGGATGAGCTTATAAAGTTGGGAATTTCTATTGCAGAAAACAATGATGGAGATGCAAAAGCTAAATTCCAGGAAAAGTTAAGCGGAATTTGGAGCACCATAAAAACGGTGTTTAACCTCATTATGACTTTCAGCCCTGATAAAGTTGACAATGTGATCGATAAGATTATTGAAGTCGGTGATTGGATCACTGGTGATAAGCAGGAAGGAGGAGTGCTGATTTAAACACTGAACATAAAAATATATAACCATGAAAAAGAAAATTACACTTTGTATTGAATTCAGAGGAGGAAAAGGTCATGCTTTTATCAATATTTCACCGGCTGATAATTACCCGATCATGAAACAGGATTTTTCAGCTTGTCATGATTATCATCTTGACCCTGACAAAACTTATTTCGTCAGCCTTGATGGAGTTTCACCAAGTGGGGGAAGCACTGTTGCAACATTGAAAGTGGATGGAATCGAAGGAACACAAAAGATTGAAGTAAAAAAAGCAGGTCCTTTTTCGAAATATTTTAAAGTAACAGTTTAAAAATTATGGGAACAAAAAGAGTAACGACTCTTCTATTGATTCTTCTTTACATTATAGGTATAGCTAATTCACAGGAAATAGAAACTGATGAAGAAACTGTCCGCTATGCTTCAGATTTAAAATCGGGTAACAGTCAGGATGTTCTGATAAGCTTTTTACAACTTGCAGTTAAAGATATTACTGGCGATAATAAGTCATTCAATTTTCAGTCATCAATATTCGGGATAAAAGCAGCAATAAACCCGGATTTATATATAGATGATAATTACTTGAAAAAGTCTAATATCTGTGCACGGAATATTATTTTCAATGCAGGAATTGAGTTTGACGAGGGTTTTAAGTTCAAGCAAGCACCAATTGGAATCAAATGGGCAATAATTAACAATAGGGATAAAAGTGTATTTGATTTTAAGCTAAATAATGAAATGGAATGGGTATTTGTCAAAGAAAAAGCAATTAATTTATTTACTGAACTCTTAAATGATGCTGGAAATGCGAATGCTAACGAACAGGTAGAAAACAGCAGAAATTTTTTTGACCCTGAAAAAAATAAGACAACAAGTGATCTGTCTGAAGAATTTAAAAATATTCTTCAGGGAATATTAGATACAAGCAGGTTCTTCAAAGGATTAAATATCGATGGGTTTAAAAACTATCGTCAAAATGAATATCAAAGAATGTCGGCGATAGTTGAAAGTAAAGGTATTTTGACACTTGAAGGAAAAACAACAATAGCTGATAAGGGTAAAGGTTTTTCAAGTGTAAATATTAACAGTGAATACCTGAAGGGAGTTATTGAAAAAGAAATAGCAGGCAACAATATTGAACTGGATATCAAGGGAGCAATTGATTTTACAGATGATACTACAAGTATAGAGAGTGATATAAATAGAGGAGTTTTTTCAGCATCAGGTGGTTTGAATTGGGTAATTAAACTAAAGAAAGCTAAACCGATTTTAGAACTAAAGGCACAAGTAACTTATTATAATGTGTTCACTGAACAGAAACCTGCTGAAAAAAAATCCGGGGTAACTTTTGAATCAGTGATTAGGCTTAGGGTCACCAATGAGTCATGGTTCCCGGTAACTCTTAAATATGATCCTGCTACAGGAAATGTATTTGGCTTCCTGAATATTACTGTAAATACAGATTGGTTCAAAAATCTGATACCTAAAGCTGATTAAATAGACTTAATATGGAATTTAACCTGACAGACATAACTGGTTTTATTGAAATCATCAGCAACATGAGTATAAGCGCAATTCCACTTATACTGGCTTTTGCTGTTCCTTTATTCTATATAGCGTTTAAAAAACTTGCAGGCGCGCCTGATACAGAGTCCAAAAATATTTTTGACCGCTTAGCTGGAATCTTACAGTTACCAAAAGTTGAAAGTTGGGTGTTGGTTTTTTCTGTTATATTGTTTGTTATCGGCTGTATAACTGTAAAGCTTGAACAAAGCAGGATTGAAAAATTAAGACAGCTCGGATGGGGAATAAAAAATTATTTTATTGAAAACAGCATTTATTCAAAAGATATAGGATCAATAAAAAATGTTTTTCCTCAGACAGATTCATGTGAACTTGTGGAATTAACAAATTATTTTCCAAAGCAATTTGTTCTTGTTCCTGAGCAGTTCAATAGTTATATTTTTGTTGATTCTAGTAAGATTAGTTCTTCAATCAATAGCTTTTATCTTTACTTAACAGACACTGTAGTAGTTGACACGATTATTTCAAAAAACGTAAAACTTCTTGCAGCATATTTGAAAAATAATGCTGTTTTAAAAAAAGGATCCTTTCGATCCTTTGATAAGATTTTTAACGAAAATAAAGCATTTACTTTCAGAGTATCTAAGCAACTTGTTATATCCTACCCTGAGGATTTTGAAATTAACACAGACATTGATTCGATAACGAATAAAATACCATTTGGTGTGGTCAGGAAATAATTAAGTTATGCAAAAACAAATAAAGAATTCTTTAGTTCCTAGGGATACCTTGGCTAAGTTTATTACACTCTTTACTTTTTTATTACTTTTTGTAATTCTCATCTTTTATTTTATTTCAGTTTGTGATACTTGTCCTTCTGATAAGCTAAAAGATTTTCAAGCATTTGTAGGAACGCTGTTGCCTCTTTTAGGAACATGGATGGGGGCTGTTATTACATTTTACTTTACCAGAGAAAATTTTAAAACTACCACTGAAAGTATGAATGATATGGTGAAAAGCATTACTCAGGAAGAAAAACTAGAAGAGGTAAAAGTCATGGATGTAATGGTTAAACCAGCAACGTTTGCATTCATGTTTGTAAAAGACATGGATGAATTCAAAGGAAAAACACTGAAAGACCTGATTCAGAAAATGATTGAATTGCAAACAGAAAGATTGCCGGTGTTAAGTGAAAATACTAAAACTCTGTTGTTTCTTGTTTACCGCACTACACTTGAACGTTTCATTGCCGGTGTAAGCAGTGGAACAATTAGCATTACAGACAAACTAACACCAGATATTGGTTCTTTAACAATGAATGATATGTTTAATAGCGATTTTAAGCTTATTAATCACATTGTATCAATTGCTGAAAAAGGTGAATGCTTTTTACCAGCTACTGCAACACTTGCAGAAGCAAGGCAACTAATGCTTGATAATACATTCTGCCAGGATGTATTTATTACAGCCACAGGGAATAAAGATGAAGCTATTGAAGGCTGGGTTACCAATGAAATCGTAATTGAAAAATCAGAATTATTTAAACGAGCACAAACAAAAAGATAACAATAGAAATGGACTTACAAGAGCAGTTCATAAACCTCAGCTTGGATAAACAGGTTGCTGCATTTTCAGGAATCGTAGCTGTATTAGCCGGAATAATAACGGCTATAGTTGCTCTATCTAACTTTAGGCAAAGTATATTACAAAGAGAAGCAGAATTAAAATGGAAACAAGCAAGTATAGCCAAGGACCTTGTAAAGGAAATACATGACCATCCGAGATCTTCCAATGCGATACTTATGCTGGACTGGTTTACATGTCATCGCATTCATGATTTTTCTCAAAAAGAAGCAACCACAATTGATTATAAAGATGTCCTTGAGACTTTGCCTAAAGTTCGCAATCCCAACCCCGGTGAAAAAGAACTGTATATTCTTGATTGCTTTGACTGGTTCTTTTATTATATAGATCGTTTGGAGCAATATATTCGTGATGGTCTTATAAATTTTGATAACGTCAGACATATTTTTTTTCCCTATTATGAAAAAATAACAAATAACAAAAATACTTATGATGCATTTATGGAAGCTCGCCTTTACAAGTTAGCTCCTGAATTCTGGGCACGCTACCATAAAGAACAAATCAGACATAAGTTTTAATCAATTAATTTTCTATGGAAAGATACGGTTCAGTTCTTATAGCTTTAATTTCTGCTGTTATCAGCGGACTTGGAGTAACAATTTTACAAGGGCATAATGACACAAATACAAAAACACTTGACGGTCAAAATGCTATTGACCTTCAACAGCAAAAGGCACAGACCGAGTTGGTGATTAATGCTGTTAAAGATAAATCTGCAGAAGTGGCTGCAAATAATCTTAGACTTTTACTTGATGCAGGATTAATCAAAAGCCTTGATAGTGCTAAGTTGTATAGTGTTGAGCAAAAAATAAGAAATAATCGCTTGTCTTTTTATTCTACGCAACTTGATTCTTTGGAAAAAGAAAGAAAAAGACTAAATAATGAAACCACTACACTGGGAACAAAAGAAAAACTACTTAAGGTAAATTTGAAAAAAGCTGAAAGCGAACGGAAAAAATTAGACGCTGAACTCAAGAAACAACAAGATGAAATAGCAAGGCAGAAAAAAGAACTTGCTTCCCTAAAAGCCGAAAAAGATACAGCATTCAAATATCTATCTATGGCAGATGAAAGGCTAAAAAAAACAACAAAAAGCAACGAAGAATTATTAAATGAACTTCCTCAGGAAGGCAAATTGAAATATAATTCTGAAATAATGCAACAACAACAAATGCAACAAAATAATAGTTGGCAGAAATGGGATAAATACCAACAATATCAGCAACAACAGCAGCAACAACGACAATAGTACTTTAATTAATTTCCATGCAAATAACCAACTGTCATACCCACATTTTTACAAATAAAATTATCCCTGATAATTTCCTCATCTGGCCATTACAGATGCTGGCAAATATATTTACACAGGATAGTTCTGCTAATTTTTTGCTGTCATCAACCAGAAAATTTAAGGATGTAAATTATCTTCTATATAAGTACATCACATTTGCGAAAACAGGAGGAAAGTCTTCGCAGGAAGAAGTTTTTAACCACTTGCAAAATTTTTATCCGGAAGGAACAAAGTTTGTGGTGTTAAGTATGGATATGGAATTCATGGAAGCCGGTTCTGTGAAGATGAAATTTGAAGAGCAACTGAATGAGCTTGCTGATTTAAAGAAAAAATACGGAGATATTATTCATCCTTTTGTATTTGCCCACCCTGAAAGGACAGGCATTACAGACCTTGTTAAAAAATATATTGAAGTTCATAATTTTTCCGGAATAAAGTTATATCCGCCACTGGGATATTTTCCGTTTGATGAACGATTAGAGGGAGTTTATGAATATGCTGAAAAGAATAGTATTCCGCTTATCAGTCATTGCAGCAGAGGAGGAGTATTTTATAAAGGAAAAATTACAGATGAAATGCGCAAGCATCCCAAAACCGGAATTGTAAATACTGAAAAACACAAAAGTAATTTCACGGATTTCTATACCGACCCTAAAAATTACGAATACGTGTTTGAAAAATTCCCAAATCTGAAATTATGTCTTGCACATTTTGGGGGAGATACAGAATGGAACAAATACCTCGATGGCTCGTGGGATTTAACAAAAGAAAATGACTGGTTTTTTACCATCCGTAATATGATGGTTAAATATCCTTCACTATACACCGATATTTCATATACCCATAGTTATTCCAGATTTTTACCATTATTGAAAGTTACACTACAGTCCAATCCAGAATTAGCTAAACGTATTTTGTTCGGAACCGACTTTTACATGACTGAGCAGGAAGGATCTGAACGCGAACATAGTATTCGCCTGAGAGCTTTTCTTGGAGAGGAACTCTTTTCATTAATAGCCGAGCAAAATCCGAAAACATTTTTATAATTTCGAGAAATGTATTACGGAGATCTGCATTGTCATCCAAGTTTCAAGCCTGTTAATTCAATTGAAGATGCTCTTCATGTTTCTCATCCACCTGATTTTTATAATAGTTATTCAAATAATTGCTCTTCCATTGAAGGCACACTTTTGAATAGTTTTTCAAAGAGTGTATTAAAGAAATCACAATCATGTATAAAGCAATTGGTTGATGGTAATGTCCGCATTGCATTTGCTTCTTTGTTTCCATTAGAAAAACAGTTTACAAATCCCAAGCTTTGGTTAGCGGGAGAGAAAAGTAAAAACAGGTTGATTTCATGTTTAACCGGTATGCATCCTAATAAGGTTGGTCGTTTGAGAAATAAAGAAATAAATTACTTTGAAGAGTTGCAGGCTGAATACAGATTAATTAAAGTGGCTTCTTTAACGCAAAATATTTTTTTGCCTGTTAATTATTCTGAACTGGAGAATTCTTTAAACACAAACAGTAAAATAAATTTCATCATAAATTTTGAAGGAATTCAATCGCTCGCAAAAATTGATGCTTACGGTAAAATTGATAATTCTTCAATCCTTAATAATATTGATGTAGTAAAAAGCTGGCAGAATCCTCCATTTTTCATCACTTTCAATCACCATTTTTCAAATGGATTAGCAGGTCATGCACACAGCCTGATGTCAGAAATGACTAAGTCATCTTTCTTAGCTCCGTCAGGCGTCTTTGGTCAAAAAGAATTGCTTGCTAAAGGTATTGAGCCATTAGGATATGCTGTCATGACCAAGTTGTTAGAAAAAGAAAACGGTAGAAAGAGAATCTTGATTGATATAAAGCACATGAGTGCACTGGCACGGCAACAATTTTATAAATGGCATCATGATAACTATGTTATAAAAGAAGACAACGTGCCTATCATTTGCAGTCATACAGGAATTACATCTTACAACCCAAGCCTGGCACAGTTAGTTGAAAGCGAAAAAAATGAAAGCTTTTATGAACTGGACTATAAAAGTACCTTGCACGAATGGCCTATAAACCTATGTGCTGAAGATGTTCAGAAAATTCACAAATCTGGCGGGTTAGTAGGATTGCAATTGGACATGAAAAGAATTTGTGGTAAAAATATGTCGAACAAGTTGGCTACTAAAGGCTATTACACTGAGCAAGACCAAAAGAAAATTATTGTAAAAATAGTGGCATTAAATCTTTTGCACATGGTGCGCTGTGTTGGAAATAAAACGGGATGGGATATTCTTTGTATAGGATCGGATAATGATGGTTTTGTTAGTTGCATTGAAGGTTATGAAACCTCCGATAAATTTCCGAATCTTGCTAATAACCTTGAAAAGTTTTTTGATAATCCGGAAGATATTTTTCATGGGCCCGGAAGTATGCTTGCAACGCACATTACAGAACTGAAACACGGATACTCGGGTAAGCAAATCGTTGAAAAGGTTTTCAGAGATAATGTTCTTACTTTTTTGCAGAAGCATTTTAATTAAATGGAATTTGAATACGTTTTTGGAACATTAATATAATTTACTATTCCTTTAATGCTCTGTAGTATAAGACTATGCTTCTTTGTGTCAAGTGTATTAAGATTTGGCAAATCGTAATTTATTATGCTAAGATATTAATACTGTATTTAGTTATGAGCAATACATTTAGAGATAACGTGGGCTTTTAATAAATTAATTAACATGTTTTACTGAAATGGAAACATTAAAATCGACCACTGAAAAATATCACTCAACTTTTATTGATTGGGACACTAAATCATATGTTAGGTCAAAACCTCATAGTTTGAAAAAATTCAAAAAGAATAAAACCTTTTTCTCTCAAAAATTAGCTTTCCTTTTTAAACATCCTGAAGTAATAAACCAATCACAAAAAGTAAAGAATGAACTTTTAGTATACCATCTTTATAATTATATTGAATTTACGGTATGGCTTGAATTAGGTCCTGTAAATGAAGTTTGTGATTTAATTCGTAAACCATCTTTTTTACCTTGGCTCCCTTCAACTATGAAAGATGATGCTTTAAAAATTTATGTTGATGAAGGGGGGCATGCTGAAATGGCACATGCATTGAGGGAAAGAGTATTGGAGTTTACAAACTTAAAACCATTTAAATTTGAACCTTCTTTCTTGCAAACACTTAATTATATAATAGAATCCGAACCAAAGGAGCTGACTAATTTAATAAAAGTGTTTTTTGTAATAATTTCTGAAACTTTAATTACAGGAACACTTAGTGTATTACCTAACGATGAATCCGTTCAAATTTCTGTCAGAGAATTTGCGAGAGATCATGCTATGGATGAAGGGAAGCATCATGCCTATTTCAGACAATTATTTGAATATTTATTTGCACGACTTCCGAGAGAAATGAAAATAAAAATTGGTCGACTTTTACCTAAAATGATTTTAGCATTTCTCAAGCCCGATTCGAATTTATTTGTAAAAATATTAGAGCGATTTCCAAAACAATTTCCTTATCCAAGTAAAATAGTAGAAGAGCTTCTTACTAATGATGAAATGATATTAGGAATAAAAGCTTCTGCAAAACCAACAATTGCTATGCTTCGTTACAATAGTGTTTTTGAATATAAAATAATTGAAGAAACATTTAAAGAGTATAATTTAATATAAATTCAATCAAATGACTGACAAAAATTTTTGGGATTACGAATATCGTAAGCAAGGTATTCCATCAAGTTTTAGAAACGATCCTTCAGGTGTGCTTTTATGGTGTCTTAATAATTTTGAATTTTTAGGCATTAAACCTGAAAATGTCCAAATTCTTGATGTAGGGTGTGGGAAAGGAAGAAATCCAATATACCTTGCACAAAATGGTTTTCATGTAACAGCTTTTGATAGTTCAAGCATTGCTATTGATATGGCAAATCAATTAGCATTAAGTATTGAACCCGACTTTAGACCAAAATTTCTTTTACATAAACTTGAAGATGGGCTTCCAGGTAAAAAAAATCAGTTCGATTTGGTTACAGATATTTTTGTTTACAAGCATCAAGTAGATTACAATGAAAGAAAAAAATATAGAACGAATATTAATTCATCCCTAAAAGAAACCGGTATTTTATTGTTATCCCTTGCAGATAAAGATGATGGTTATTATTCTCAGTGCCCTAAAGTCCCTAATAATAATTTAGGACTGAAAACCATAGAAGATGAAGCAGTAAATATTCAAAGTGTTTTGTTCAATTTAAATGAACTTATAAATGAAATGGCAGACACTTTCAAATTAGAAATGGCTTGGGTCAAAACTAAAGAAGGTAAAATGCACAATAAAAATTACATAAGAAAAACGATTGCTACAATATGGCGCCCCATTAAATAACTAATGGAAAATAAAGACTTTCTTATTGCAACTCTATCAGTTCCCATTTCTGATAACAGAATAACAAAGGAACTGAATGATAAAACCTTAAAGTGGAAACTTGATCGTTTAAAAGAATGGTTAATTAATGTTGGCAGTATAAATTCCCGTTTTTCTTTTGATAAGAAAAGAATAGATACTAATAAAGATTATTTAATTATAAATTTTAACAATCAATTTAAAAGCAAAGTCGGTTTCAAAATTTTAGAAGAACATGATGTCGCAAAATTTGTGATAGAAGGTGCTATTTATTTTGAATCACTGCAAGCCTTTGCACAAAAAAACAATTTAGATACTATTGTAATATTGCTGTGTGGAGACACTGAAAAAGAGGATATAAGAATTGGAGTAAATAGCTTATTTGAATTATTCTCCTTAAAAGAAGATGAAAGGTTTATAATAATTGAGCCTCAATGGACAACCTCAATACTTATTGAAAATATTAAGCCTTTTTTTAATCAGCTTGGAATAACTCAGAATCATTTTGAGAATACACCATATTTTGAGAAAAACTTAGAGAAGGAATCTAATTATTTATCAATTCATAGAGTTGAAGATAGGCTGCAATTTTTACTTGATTCTGTTGGTTCGGATATTATTTTACCGTATTCCAAAATTTCTAACCCATATAAAGGAACCACATTACTTTGCACTACTTTTCTCCCGCCTGTCAGTTATTCCATACATGCTGTGGAACGATTTTATAAAACTTTTGGTGTTACCGATTCAATTAATAAAGCTATTTTGAATAGTGTGAAGAAGGATCATGATAAATGGATTCAAAGTATTAAAAAATTCAAAAGATATGATATTGTAGATAGAAACCAACTTGAAGAATATTTATTTGCTCCAGACTATTATCAAATGTTACTTACCGCTGATGAGCTTAAAGAACAAATCAATAATTTAATTGAGATGCTTTCTTACGATAATTATACCCTTTGTCTAACTCCGGAGGCTGTTGATGTAGCGTATGAAATTCAAAAACCAATTGTTAAAATACGAACAGACAGAAGAAATAAAGCAAAACCAAGAGTTGGGAGAATTAGCAGAATAGAATTCAGTGACCCAATTCTCTGTGAAACATTTGAAAGAGAGTTTTGGAATAAATTCAGATTGACAGAAAGCAGTTTTAAAGATAAGAGCTACATAAAAAAATGGTTGCTTGAATTATTGGAAAAGTCAAAAAATAAGGAAATAATCAAAGAAGAATTTCATGATGTTTTCCTGTCATATAGTAGTAGAGATAAAAAAGAGGTAATAGAAGTTGCAAATAAACTAAAGCAAAATGGAATCAAACCGTGGATTGATAATTGGGATATGCAGCCTGGTATTCCTTGGATAAAAACATTAGAATCTCAAATTGAAAAAATTGGAGCTTGTGCTGTTTTCATTGGAGCTACAGGGTTTGGGCCTTGGGAAGACATTGAACAAATGTCTTTTATCATGCAATTTGTTAAACGAGGCTGTCCTATTATTCCTATAATACTAGAAACTGTCAACGTAGAAAAACCCAATTTACCACCTTTGCTTAGCATTTTCCCGATTGTTGATATGAGAGATACAGACTCGAATCCAATAAACAAAATAATTTTCGGTATCAATGGTCAAAAACATAAAAAGGAACTTGGCATTCTATAAATTTCATCAGAACTCAAATAATGCCAAAAATTTGGTTTTAAAACGGCAACCCAATTTTGAATATTGCGGACGAAGTTTTTACTTTTGAACTATTGTAATTTAGTCAATAAATGCCTCTTTCTTCATATTTTCAGCAAGCTAAAAAAACGAGGCTATACTATGACCCCTTGGGTAATGTGGTGAAAACCATAAACCCCGATAATTCTGAGCAACGGGTGGTAAAAGGGATACCTATAAATATTACCCAACCGCCAACAAGCCCGTATAAGATTTCCAATAAGTATAAACCCTCGCCATGGGAAAATTACACCTATGATGCAAATGATTTAGCGTCTGTAACCCACGAAGGACAACAGTCTGCACAAACAGGAGTTTCATCTACCCACTATTTTACACCTAAAAGCGCTGAAGTGGATGCATTGCAACGAACAATACAAACGACAGAACACAATGCCACGACCACAGCCGAAAATGTGGTGATGAATTACGAATATGATATAAGAGGGAATCTTAAAAAAGTTACAGATGCGCTTGACCGCACAGCGTTTTCACACATTTATGATTTACGACCAAAGGAGAAAAACGACAAAGGCGAAGAGCAGCCATTGACACCGCTTATAACCTTCCACATTGACAAAGGAATAAGCACCCTACTTGCAGATATAGCAGGTAAACTTGTTCAAGTAACTGATGCTAAAGACACACAAGCATTAAGTGCTTTTGATACGTTGGGCAGACCAATAAAAATCTGGGCAAAGGATAAAACAGGGGAGGATATTACATTGAGACAAAAACTGATTTACGGTGATGATATAAGTGATGGGCCTGCAAGTCCGGAAAATACAAACCACCTTGGAAAACTATACAAACATTACGATGAAGCAGGGTTAGTAACCTTTGATGAATATGATTTCAAAGGAAATGTTTTGCAGAAAACAAGAGAAGTAATAGCCAACAGCGAAATACTTTCTGTCTTTACACCATCACCAACTGATTGGGTAGTTGAATGTTTTAGAGTTGATTGGGACAATGCACCAACTCTGGAAGGAGAATATATAACCAACACCGAATACGATGCTTTAAATCGTGTTACCAAACTTACTTACCCCGAAGATTTAGATACAGAACGCAAAGAACTTTTACCTGTTTACAACAATGCAGGAGCATTAGAAAAAGTAACACTAGGTAGTGATACTTATGTTGATCACATTGCTTACAACGCCAAAGGACAAAGACTGCTTATTGCTTTTGGTAACGATACCATGACAAGGTATAGTTATGATTCAAATACATTCAGGCTTGCAAGACAACGCAGCGAAGGCTACACCAAAACCGATTGGACATTTGAAACAGCAGGCACAGTGCTCCAAGATACAGGTTACGAATACGACCTTGCAGGAAACATCATAAAAATAAAAGAACGAACCACAAGCTGTGGAGTTGGAGGAACAAACAGTCTTGACAGAAATTTCAATTATGACCCGCTCTACCGTTTACTGAAAGCAACTGGAAGAGAAAACTCACCAACCATAACACCAATATGGGATGATAGCTACCGCAGCAATGACAACAGCATTACCACCGCATACACCCAGAATTATCAATACGATAAAATGGGAAATATTCAACAATTACAACACATAGGTAACAATAGCTTTACTCGCAATTTTGATTACAATAGCGACAATAATAAGCTACAAAACATAAGCATAGGTATGGATGATTACATCTTTACCTATGACGAAAATGGAAACCAGATAACCGAAAATAGTGAACGCCATTTTGAATGGGATAGTGTTGATAAATTGCGTTGCTTTTTTGTGCAGGCAGGAACAAGTGAGCCCACAAAATATGCGCATTATCTTTATGACGCAGGAGGAAACAGAATAAAGAAACTAGTAAGAGTAGCCGGTGGGAATTACGCCAGCACCACAAACATTGATGGATTATTTGAATACAAAACAGATGGCACACACGAGCAGAATACGCTGCATGTAATGGACGACAAAAGCAGAATTGCAACAATCAGAATAGGTGATGATTTTGGTGATACCACTCCTGAAGTAAAATATGTATTGGAAGACCATCTTGGTAACTCAACATCAGAGATAGATGGCAATGGAACACTAATAGAAAAGGAAGAGTATTATCCTTTTGGTGAAACGAGTTTTGCTTCTTATCAGAAGAAACGCTTCAAATATAATAGTAAAGAAAGAGATGAAGAAAGTGGTTTATATAACTATGGCATGCGCTACTACTCTGCATGGACTTGTAGGTTTGTTAGTGTAGATCCGTTGAGAGATAAATATCCTGAATTAACTCCTTATCAATATGCAAGTAATAAGCCTATAAATTTGATTGATTTAGATGGTCTGGAAGGGGTGAAACGAGTTGATCACCAAAACAGAACTACAACAATAATGATTAATATTAATTATGTTCCGAAAAATAAAGAGACAAAGGGCAAGGGCAATAATTCAGGTTTTACAGAAAAACAAATTCAAAAAATAAAAAAAGGGGTGGCGAAGGAAATTTCTCAGAAAGACTTCCTTGATATGGAAAATTTCGATCAATTTGGACCCTATAAAGTTAATTTTGAAATTAATTTTGTTAAACAACAAGATATGAAAAGTCTTAAGATGGCCGTTTGGGTCCCAAATAATGAAAATAATTATAATGTTCAATTGGTAAAGGGTAAAACCAAAACTGTGATAGATGAATCTGGTCAGTCTGGCATAGAAAAAGCTGAAACTACTTACAGAAGAATTACTCTATCAGGAACAGATAGCCATACAGCAACTCATGAAATATTCCACAGTCTTACACACATGTTAAACATTCCTGAAGATTTAAAAAAATTAAGAGACGAATTGCCCAATGAAGAATTTCATTTTCTGTTAGAAGGGATATTTATATATGAAAACCCTAATAAAGATAGAGAAGTTCAACCTTTAAATGATAAAAATATTCATGATGCCTTGAGAAGTTTACCTATTCTTTTTGAAAGGCAATTAAAACGATGAAAGAAATAATAGTTTTATTATTTTTTGTGCAATTTAATCAGCATATAAAGGCACAAAATATTTATAACACAAGAGTTGAAATTATTTCCATTTGTGTTAAATCCCATGAGAGTAAATTCTTAATTTGTGAGAATTATGTATTAATGAATGATAAAATTTATGAGGGGGATTTTTTTAAATATGATAATACTAATTGCTATATGAATAAAAATGACACTTTAATTTTATACATTGAGTTTTTAAAAAAAGATGAAATTCAATCTTTTTTTTGGAAATTGAGATATAGAAAAATTAAAACAAATGATAAATTTATTAATAATCAAATTATATGGAAATCTATTAGCTTAAACGCTAATATTTATTTATTAGCTTGTGATTTAAATAAAAAAAAACTGTTGCCTTCTGAACAAGAACAGGCTATTCCCTTAAATGTTGATTTTCGAAGTTTACAGAAAATGAAATTACTAAATGATAAAATACTTAATTTACTTCAACAAAGAATAGGCTGCGTTAGAAATTATGCTTCTCTCTCAAAGGTTGAATGGGAAAATTGTATAAAAGAAAATAGTAAGTAAATCATTTAATAAAGACGATAGTGATAAAAATTGATTTGAACAACATAAATATATAACTCCTAATAAAATCACATCTGGTTTATTACTTTTAATTGTAAGTCTATCTGATTAAATCAAATTGATTTAATCAGCTTCATGTGTTCAGTATAGATGACTTACTTATACCACATTGTTAATAAATAGGATTATTGCAAGTTTGCTATAATCCTATTAAACATCAACACATCTTTTTCTTATTTATTTTTAAACGACAGTCAATATTATATTAAAATATATAGAACTCCAATAATAGAAGAAAAATGGTTTATATAAAATTGGTTTATGTGTAATTATTGCATAAAATTTCAACTATTAATAAACCATAAAACTAAGCCATGAGTTCAATTGCCACCTCTAATTGGAACCATCTTTTTGATGAATTCCAATTTTCAGCACAAGACTTTTACAAAGCGGTAGAAGAAGAAATTAAACGAAGACAACTTCCTGATGTAAAAACTAAAACGGTTAGCTTTAGTGAAGGAGGACTTTTATCAAAGAACCGCCTCTATCTTGAAGTGAAACGAAAGGATTATATTTTTCATATCTGTGCAGCGCCTTTTGGCACAGGTTTTTTCATTTCATGGTGGCTCAGGGAAAAGGTAAGCTTTTGGCAGGAAATACTTTTAAAAATTCCTTTCATTGGAGAAAAGATTGTAGAGCGTATGCAATACAAACCCTACTATGTGCTCGATACAGCCAATATGTTTCGTTCAAGTGTGCATCAAAGTATTTTGAATGTTATAGACGCCATTACACAACCCAAAGGAATAAAAGCACTTTCGGAATTAGAGCGCAAGCCAACCTTAACAACGGTAAATGCGTGAAGGATATTCGCTGCATGATTATTACACTACACAATTCTACGTTTGGGAGCAACGTGGCAGAGGATGGAATGTATTTGAAAATCCAGTTGAGTTAGAACCAGAGTTTATTCCTTTTTTCGGGCACTTGCCACCGCAACAAAACACCATTATTGATGATGGAGCGCGCCCGAGATTTTTTCCAACTATTGTTGATGCTTTCTCTAATCTTTTCGGTTCAAAAGAAAAACAGCAACCCTTTGCAGATGAGGCACTGCAATACTTGCAAGACATTTACCCGGTAAATGCTTACAATGTTTTTAATGAGCACCCTCATATTCGTGAACTCCATTTTTCTTTTCAGAAAGATACTCGCATTGACTTTGGTTTTATTGAGCAATTGCTTTTACTACTCTCCAATACAAAGAATGTTCTCTCTTTTGAAATAGTTGGTTATCCTGAAAAAATACAAATTCAATTAGCCTGTGATGAAAGAGATATTTCGGTAGTCAGAAGCTACTTAGAAGAATATTTACCTGGTGTAGTTGTTTCTGAATTTGAAAACACTCTTCTTCAGAATATACAAACAAATACAGCATTTGCGATTAATGAAGTTGGGCTTTCACAAGAGTTTATGCGCCCTATTAAATCCTACGAAAAGTTCAGCCCCGATCCATTAGCCGGGTGTCTTTCGGCATTAGGAACAGTAAAGAAAAATGAACGTGCCATTATTCAGGTTCTCTTTAAAGGAACAGTAAACCATTGGGCGGAAAGTATTCTGAGAGCAACATCGGATAACCAAGGAAAATCATTTTTCAGTGATGACCCGGATATGCTAAAACTTGCACAGGAGAAAGTATCAAAACCATTATTTGTTTCGACAATTCGTGTGCTGACATTGAGTGAAACAACTGACCGAGCACTTTCACTAAATAACCAGGTTGTGCAAAGCCTTTCAGCATTACACCGGCAAGGAAGCAATAGCTTTATTTCTGTTCCGGTGCATGATATTGATACCGTATTGTATGATGTGGAAAATCGTTTTTCTCGAAGATCAGGAATGATTTTAAATGCCGGAGAACTTGCATCCATAGTGCATATACCTGATATGACAATATCCTCACCTAAGCTGAGAACATACCAAGGGAAAACAAAATCAACTACACAAACTGTTTTGAACCATGACTTCATTTTAGGAAAGAATAATCATTTAGGACTGGAACGTATTGCAAGATTAAGCACCAGCCAGCGATTGCGCCACATGCACGTAATCGGTTCAACTGGCACAGGTAAATCCAATTTTATGCTGCAATCCATAATTCAGGATATGCAATTGGGGAATGGACTTTGTGTTCTTGATCCGCATGGTGATTTAATTGAAAAAGCAATTGAACATATTCCCGAAAACAGAATTAAAGATGTTGTATTGCTTGATCCATCGGATACAGATTTTCCCATTGGCTTAAACTTATTGTTTGCCAAAACAGAACCTGAGAAAATTATTCTTTCTTCAGATATTGTTTCGCTTTTCAAACGCTTTGCAACCAGTTGGGGCGACCAAATGACTTCTGTATTGGCAAATGCAGTGATTGCATTTCTTGAGCATGAAGAAGGCGGAACATTCCTTGATTTGAGAAAGTTTCTGACGGATGAAAAATTTAGAGTACAAACACTTCAAAAAGTTCAAGACCCAAACATCGCTTATTACTGGAAAAAAGAGTTTCCGCTTTTACGCTCTAATTCTATTGCACCTATTCTGACAAGGCTTGACACTTTTTTGCGCCCGAAAATTGTCCGCAATATGATGGCTCAGAAAAGCGGCATTGATTTTCATGATGTCATAAATTCACGGAAGATATTTTTAGTAAAGCTTTCGCAAGGTATGATTGGAGAAGATAACAGCTACTTATTAGGCTCTATTATTGTCGCAAAATTGCATCAGGCAGCCCTCCACAGGCAAAACATGAAGGAACACGAGCGCTTACCATTGTTTCTTTACATAGACGAATTTCAGCATTTTATAACACCATCCATGGGTTCCATCCTTTCCGGTGCTCGGAAATATGGATTAGGACTGATTTTAGCGCATCAGGACTTGGAGCAACTGAGAACCTTAGACAAGGAGCTTGCAAATTCCGTTCTCTCTAATCCGGCAACCAGAATATGTTTCAGAAGCGGAGAGGAGGATGCAAAACAACTTGCAACAGGCTTTTCCTATTTTGATGAAACAGACATTCAGAATTTAGCAACCGGCCAAGCAATAGTGAGAGTGGAAAGAAAAGATAATGATTTCAATATTTCTATTCCATTCATTGAAAACAAAGACGAAAAAGCAACTGAAATTATTCGCAATAAAGTTGTAATTTTTTCACGCAGCACGTATGGAAAACCAAAGCAGGAAGTTGAAGAACTGTTAGCACAATATCTACGATTTACAGAACAGAAAACAGAACCCAATAAAGAAACTGAGCCGAAAGCAGAAAAGATATTAAAACCACTACTTGAAAAAATTATTCAGGAAGAAAAACCTCAAACTGAATTTAAGGAGGCAGATACTTCAATACAACAAAAAGGAAAAGAGTTCACTGAAAAAGAAACTCAGAAGGCAGAGCTACGTGAACATCGTTATTTACAGGAACTCATAAAACGTATGGCAGAAGGCTATGGATTTAAAGCAGTAATTGAAGAACCAACACCGGACGGCAAAGGCAGAGTGGATGTAGGATTAGTAAAAGATAATATGAAAATTGCGTGTGAAATTGCAGTGACAAACACCAAAGAATATGAAATAGAGAATATAAGAAAATGCTTAAATGCAGGATATTCCAAAGTGTTTGTATGCTCCAACAAAACTGGACATTTAGAAAAAATAAAAACGCTTTGCGAAACTAAATTTACTAAAGTCGAGCTGAAAAATATTGTTTGTTGCGGAGCAGAAGAATTTATCACCTATTTAAGCACAACTCAAAAACAACCGGAAGAAAAAATTGTGAAGGGTTATCGGGTAAAGGTTAATGTGGCAGCGGGAAGTAATATCAATTCGCAGCAGCAGGTGGCTGATACTATTTTGAAATCAATCATAAAACAACGAAAATAAAAGAGTTCCATAAAATTTATTGCTTTTTCTTTTTTGTTTTAGTATTAGTTGCTTTCGATACTGAATTATTTTTTCGGTAATTAGTAGTTACTAAACGCACAAGCGCTTCTCTTTTAATATGTGGATATGACCATAATATATGGTCAACAACATTTTGAACTTCTGTAAACTCGTCATTTATTAAAGGACCTCCCATTATAGCACAAATATTTTTTGCAAAGTTACGATTGTTTATTTATGTTCATCTTTACCCTGATTAGCCAATTTATTTATACGGTCAAACCAAAAGGACATTATAAATTTCTGCTTATTATTTTAGTTCTAATCGACTTATTTTTACTAAAATTGACATGGAACAAACTATCCCGGTATTATTATTTGAATGTGCTTTTCTGAAATTGATATACTAAAGGGATTACCCTCCAATTCAATTTTCAACAGGTTTTTATTGTTCGATTGGGTTTTAATATTTAAAATTTGCTTATCAAAATTCATATCAAATAAGAATACTAAGTCAACAAGGTCAAGACTATACTTGTGTGCAATAAAATCATATTTCAATGTTCCCAAACATAATTTACCAGCCACTAATGACAGATGAAGAGGGAATTCATTAAGCAGTTCAATTATTGTATCATCATATTGAATAATTACTAATCCCTGTTTTGATAATTTGAAAGAATTATCAGAAATTGAATAACATTGTGTCGGTTCAAATAAAAACATCCATAAATTGTTTAATAATTATTGATAAAGTTCGTTCCTTTAATCTGTTAAATAAATTCAATCTTACTTCATAATTTGAGTTCTAAACCTAAATCTGATAATATATGAAATCGTCCGATTCTTTACATGAGCTAGTGTTATCACTCAGTGCAAGTGAATTAAGGTATATTAAACTTTCAGTAAAAGATTCTTGCATAAAGGATGATGACTTAATGATTCGTTTATTAGATAACATAATTGTTCAGGATATATATGATGAAGCTCAATTAAAGGAACGTATTAATAACAAAAAATTCTGCTCAAAGTTTTCAAGTAATAAAAATCGCCTTCAGGAGATAATTTGTAAATGCTTAATAGATTTCAATAAAAGCAGCATTGTTACATACGAGATTTACAAACGCCTTGAAATTTCAAATATTTTATCTTCAAAAGGGTTACTTGATTTGGCATTGAAAAAATTACGTGAGGCAAAAAGAGAAGCCATAGAAAATGACCAGCACATAGCATTACTCGAAATTCTCAAACAAAAGAGATACATTTTCATGCAGAAATTTGAAAATGATATTGAAAACAGTATTAAGAGGAATACGGCTGAAACTCATGCAACGTTTGAAAAAATAAAAAATGAGTTTGAATACGACAGGATATATGATTTTACATTTTCAATACTCAGATTTTTCGGACAGATGAATAACACGATGGCAATGAAAAAATTGGAGAATGAAATGAAATCTGTATTCCTAAAAGATCCTAATCTGGCAATAACCTTTGAATCGAAACTGAAATACCACTTGATATGGTGTAATTACTTTAAGATAAAAAAGGAATTATTTATGGAGGTTTTTTACAGGCAAAAAGTAATACAATTATGGTCTTTAAATCCTCAAAGAATAAAAGCTCAACCAATTCGCTATCAGACTTCATTGAGTAACTTATTATTAAGTTACAACTCGATAAACTATTATGAAGAATTCGAAAATGGTTTAAGTATTCTCACAAAATATTCTCACAAAAACGAAAAGAACGATTTTACAACATTCAGGAATTTATACAACCTGAAAATGCTTTACTTGATAAATACAGGAAGGTTTGATGAAATGAATGGATTAACTGACAAAATTATAAAAGGTATTTCTCAATTCGATAAGTCAATTGACTTATCATTTAAAATAATTGCCTATTACAATCTTGCCGTAACTAAGTTTTTTTGCAACGAATATTCTGCTGCATTAAAACTTATAAAAAATATAATTGACCTACCTAAAACCAATATTAGAATGGACATTCAGCATTTCGCTAAATTTTTTAGAGATGTATTGATCTTTCAGATGGGGAAAGTAGATAATCCTGAATATTCTATACGGTCGAATCGTAGATATTTTAGTAAGTATTCCAATGGTAATTATATTGCAAAATTTACTTTAAACCTTTTAGATAATATTTATAAATGCAACTCAGAAATTGAAAAGAAAAAATTGTTTGAAGTTTATACCATAGCTTTAGAAACTCTGCTTAAAGATCCGGACTATAAAAATCTGGCAGGATTAGAAGAACTACATATTTGGTCTAAGGCTATAGTCAACAAGTCTGAGATTAAAGATGTTGCAAGAAAAGCTATTTCAGAAAAAAATATTTCTAAAGAAATTTTTGAGAAAAGGCTGAAAGAAATACAGAAAAAGAAAAAAGGCTAACTCAAATTAGCCTTTTGCAGTTATTGTTCAGAAATTGAACGTAAATGCTGTTCCAATAACTGTTTTGCAATGCGGGCACATATAAATTATGTGACTTGCGATAAATCTGCCTTTAGTGATTTTCTCAATTACAGGCATTTCTTTTTTGCATTGAGGACATTTAGGCAAGGAATCTGTTTCCATTATTTCTATCTTTTTCATGTATTGTTGTTTAGCCGGGTTTCAACAATTAAAAATAATTGAGGCCGGTTCCAAAAGAACTAATAGCTACTATTTCTCATAGAGCCGCCCTCAATTTTAGATTTTAGGAACTTTTGTAAAAAATATACCACATACTGTAATTACATGCAACCAGAACTCAAATAATCAGAAAAAGTTGACTTTATTATTTCATACGTAATCATGATTTTTACATTTTGTAATAATAAATGTTATGAATGAAACTGTGAATAATGAAGGAAAGAATACGTCATTTTTTAAAAGAAGGACCGTAAGAGAATATCTTGCTTTTATAATTGGATTTGGATTAGGAGTTGTAGCTTTATTTTCTGTTCAGAATCCTGAAGTTTTCTTGGAGTTCTTTAAGTCTGGAAAAATTTGTTTCCCTTCTATTGAATACAAATTAGCAATATTTTCCGCTTTGATTCCTGCCTTTGGATACATCGGTAGGTTTATTTACCACATAATGGTAATAAGCCCAAGAATAAAAGATAAGATGGTTATAACTGGAATAACAGTTTTTATCATTATTTCTTTCATACTATCATTCTTTTTTCTTACGGGAGTAGATCCCGAGTGTAGTGATTCAAAAAAAATTACAAAAAAGGAAATACCAGATGAAAAGAAATTACAAAAAAAAGATATAACCAAACCCAAGTTTAATAACAATGAGGTCAATCAAAAAAATCAAAAATATATAACTAAAGAACATGTTCTGAATGAAGGATTTGTTATTGTTGGATCGAAAGGCAAGGGTGGCACTATAATAAATAGCAAATTTACTTGTATTGACGGAGAGCTTACTACAATAAATATGTATGGCAAAAAACTTGTTCGAACGGAAAAAACTATTTCAGAAGTTGTTCCCGTATATCCACAAGACCTGTCAAAACCAATAGATTCATGGGATGGTAATTTTTCAGTAACTGTTATTTCCGATTCTGTATTAATAAACGAGGATGGCTGGATATTAATGAAAGTTAAAAAGAACTAATATGAATACACAAAAACTCAAACTTCTATTTTTTACTTTGTTAACACTAACCTATTGCTTCTGTCAAGGACAAAGTAAATGTGACCGAAAAACAAGAAAATTTATTATTAATTATTTTGAAAAAAGACAGGCTGGGCAAGTTACGAATGATCTTAAAATGGGAGAGGTGGCAAAAACAATGAAGAGTGATTATTTAAAATGCTATGTGCCTGTTCATTATATTACATTAATAGACTCCATCAAAAAGATGTCAAAACTTCAAATTTTTAAACCTCAGGATGATGTATTATCCAAAAAATTTGGTTTGAGTAAGTTTAGAAGTCAAATAATGCAAAACGACACTTTCTTACTTACCAAAAAGATTGAAATGGCACAAGCTCAATTGGATTCAATAAATAAGTGGGAAGATAATTTCTATGATAATGCAGCACTTAATAATCTTGTTTTAATTAAAAAGTATGCAGAATCCATAACGATTCAAACAAAAACATTTTCAGACGCAGATAATAAAACAAAAAAATATTTACTCCGAAAATATGGCATCAAAAACGAAAGCTATCAGGAACTTAATACACAAATAAAAAATGATACACTTCTTAATGAGAATAATAAAAAAGCTATTGCATTGTATAAGTCAGAGATAAACCACATGTTAGATTCATTAAAAACTAAGCAGGAAAGTATAGCTCAACTCAGGAAAAAGAATTATTACGAATCCGACTCGCGTATAGATTCTCTTCAAGATGAAGTTCTGAAAATGTTATCAGACCCAGAGAATAGGAATATGAGACAAGAATATGTTTTTGAAAGAGCCGGGGAATTCGGAGAAAGTTTAAAGGTAACCTGGAAGATGCCACTTGACACAACTTTTGCTTTCGATTTAGGAGATTATAATACCGATGTAATTAATAAGAAAATAAAAACATTTGTTCAGTTTGTAAGAGGGAAAAGCGAATTGAGAAAGTTGCCTGTCGATTACAATTTTTTAGCAATAGCTGATGCATATAAAGTAACTACAAATCTAAAATATATGAATCTTATTTTAGGGAAAAGAGACCCAATCAACCATAAATTCCGGATCGCAATAAATCAAAATAGTATTTATCACAATGAGCTCACGAATATAACAATTTACCCTTTCCAACCACTAAATAATTTGCAATTAGCAGCTCTTAGATGTTATAATGCTTTTGCCATAACTAAAGAATATTTACTTAATTTACCTAATAAAATCAGGTTCCTCAATACTGATATAATTTCATTTGAAGGTGATGAAGCAAAAAAAGGTGCAGAATATAGAAGAATTGAAATTGTTGCTTTTATTTATAATTTCTTTCTTATTGACGCAGACGGAAATGAAATACCGTTTGAATTTATTAAAGAAAATCAAATCAAAGGAAAAAAAAGTATTAGGGAAGCAAAATGATAAATATTAAATACAACTTTGTACCTAATCCATTGAATAAATGACAACAAGAGCAGCAGATGCAACTATTAAAGGTTACTACTATCAGTTTGACACCTCAATCTTGAAGTTGTTAGAACTGCGGACAAATTCTGATTCTATTACCATTGAAGGAATTGAAGATATTGACATCAATACAGCAACCGATGCTACAACAATTCAATGCAAGTATTTGTCAAAGCCACGGTTTATAAATTCAGCAGTCAGAGAACCAATTACCCTGATGCTTGACCATTTTGTAAATCCAACTACTCCGAATAATTACAATTATGTTTTGTATGCTCACTTTGAAAATGAAACTCCGGGTAGTGAACCTACAATTGACCTTGTAAAACTTAAAGAGATATTAACCTATACTGAAAACAAAGTTGAAAAGCACCACCACACTGACAATGGAATAACAGATGCAAAGCTCAATGCTTTTATCAGGCAGTTCAAATTAATTTTTGGAATGGAATTCAACACACAGCAACAATTAGTCATTCAAAAACTAAAGAGCAAATTCAATTGCGCTGACTTTGAAGCCGACACTTTGTATTACAATAACGCTTTGCGAATTGTAATTGACAAAGCTATCAAGAGAAACACCAGCCAAAGGGTAATAACGAAAACGGAGTTCATTTCAGGGATAGATTGCAGCAAAAAACTTTTCAATGAATGGTTTATAAAGCTTCGTTCAAAAAAAGAGTATCTAAAATCAGCAGCACAAGTGCTTAAATCCACAAGGGCACTTGACCCAATAAGAACAAAGGTGATTGTGATTGGAAACGAGATTCTTACTGCTGTCAATTCAGAATTGCCAATTGAAGCTTTCATTGAGAATTTAGTTTCTAAATACTACAAACCAAATGCAGCCTTGCGAAACGCAAAGCCTTTAACAATAGTTCTTGATTGCGATTCAACAACATTGAATCGCATAAAAAGAGTTTTAATTAACAACGAACTTTCTTTCAATGACGGACACGAAGGAATAAGTTTTTCCTGTCATTTTTTCAATAAAGAACCAGTAATAAATACAACTCCTAACGCAGCGAAAATTTTGAAATCGTCATACTCTGTAAAGCTGATTTCAAGAACTTGTTTGATAGCAAACATTGCAAACATTCAGCAGCCAAGTGTTTTGCTCAACTTCTCTAAAGCAGATTTGCCAAACACATTTACGAGCGGACAATATTTTGATTTTAAATACTGTGAAAACTTAAAAGACATTTACAAACTATTAGCACCATAATTTTATGCCAACAGATACAACAGAAATTTTCAGAATCCTTACCGTAGCGCCCAATCTCATTCAAATTGAAGTTTTGGATGCTGACCAATTCAAACAGGATGCAAGCGATTTTACAATTGGCAGCTATTTGAAAATTTCAGACGATTCAAATACATCAATCATTGCTTTGGTTCAGAGTTTCAAAATAAAGGAAACTACTATAGGAGGCACCGCAGCCACCACAAAGCCTTCCTTTATTTTGGATGCACAGCCCATTGGCTTTTTGGACGAGGACGGCAAGTTCAAAAGAGGTGGACAGCAAATCGCAATTCCACCAAACAGTGTTTCTATTGCAGACGATGCAATTCTAAAAGGAATTTATGAATCAATTGGAGAGGAAAATAAGTTTTGTTTTGCAAACTTGGCTCAAAAGCCAAGCATTGAAATTGCTGTTGATGGAGATAAATTCTTTAGCAAACACATTGCTGTTGTTGGTTCAACTGGTTCCGGTAAATCAGGAACAGTTGCAAGAATATTACAAGAAGGAATCAGTCCATCAACCGACCAAACACACCGAGGAGTTTTAAACAACACTCACATTTTACTGTTTGACTTGCATGGTGAGTATAAAACAGCATTCCCAAAATCTAAGAAACTTGATGTAAGCAATTTAGTCCTCCCTTACTGGCTAATGAATTCGGAGGAGTTGGAAGAAATGTTTATAGAAAGCAATGAAAACAATTCTCATAATCAGATTTCTCAATTCCGTTATGCAGTAATTCAAAACAAAAAGAAACATAATCCATCGATTGTAAATCCTTCTTATGATTCACCACTGTATTTCAGCTTAAAAGAGGTTCACACTTTCATTACAAATTTGAACAATGAAGTGGTAGGTAAAGCAGATGGAGAAAATGCCAGACCGAAGCTTTCAGATAATACATTGATTGATGATAGATGTGCTTTTTACTTTGACCAAAAAAGAACTTTTGTTGTTTCTTCAACAGCCGCAGCAACCAAAGCATCAAATGGACCTTTCAATGGAGAGTTTGACAGGTTTGTAATGCGACTTGAATCAAAAATTAATGACGACAGATTAGCTTTTCTACTGAAACCTAAAAAGACCTCAACAATCGAATTTAAGACTGATGATTTTCCTTCAATTTTAAAGCAGTTCATTGGCTACAATGACGAGGGAAAAGATAACATCACAATAATTGATTTGAGTGGAATTCCATTTGAAGTTTTAAGCATTGTTGTTTCTCTAATCAGCCGATTGGTTTTTGATTTCTGTTTCTATTATAAAGCTATAAAAGCAGGAACGGACGAAGCACCGTTTCTTTTGGTGTTGGAAGAAGCTCACAACTATATTCCACAAAGTGAAGGAGCGAAATATTATTCAGTCAAAAAATCTATTGAAAGAATTGCAAAGGAAGGACGGAAATACGGTTTGTCATTGATGATTGTTAGCCAACGACCATCTGAAATTTCCGAAACCATTTTCTCCCAGTGCAACAACTTTGTTGCTATGCGGTTGACAAACCCAACCGACCAGCAATATGTAAAAAGACTTATGCCTGATAGTGTAAGTGCGATTACAGACACACTTCCAGTTTTAGAGAGGCAAGAAGCATTGATAATTGGTGACAGTATTCCCATTCCAACTATTGTAAGGATTAAAGATTTGACAGACAAACCGGATTCGAAAGATATTCTATTTAGAACAGAATGGAAAAAGGATTGGGTGCAAATAACATTTGATGAACTGATTAAGAAAATAAAGAAGGAAAGTTGAGCTTTTATAATAGGGAATTATGGCCAAAAATCTTTTTGATTATGATTTCGGTAAAAGTTGGCCAGACCAAGACAAGTTTCCTCTAAACGAGGAAACACAAGGGTCTCATGTCAGAGATGTTTTAAAGAAGGACATTCAAAATTCCGAGAACCTTTTAATCATTACAGGTTTTACTTCTCTTTCTAATCTTGTTGAAACTTTCGGAACAACAGATTATCCGTTGTTAAAAAAAACAAGAATTGTAATTGGTTTTGATGTTGATGAAAGAGTAAGCAAGAAACTCGTTCATTATTCCTTGCAATCGGAAATAAAAGAATACTGGTTGAAGCAAGGGGTGAGCATAAAACTTTGTGGACCGATTATCAATATCATTGAGAAAATAAAACGCAAAGAAATTTTCTTCAAAGTCAAGAAGCGACTTCATGCAAAAATTTATATTGGTGATGAATATGCAATATTGGGTTCCTCTAATTTCAGTAAGTCAGGTTTAATTTATCAGAGAGAAGCAAACATTCGTGTAAACAAAAACCTTGATGCGAAAGAAGAATACCAATACAATTCGCTAAAGCAAATTGCAAACAATTATTTTGATCTTTCAGACCATTACAATACAGAAATAATTGACCTGCTTACTAAACTTCTTAAAGATGCAACTTGGGAAGAAGCACTTGCAAGAGCCATTGCAGAAATTTTGGAAAACAAATGGATGAAAGATTTTTCTATTTTGTATCAAGCCATTGTAAGTAAAGAATTGTGGCCATCTCAAAGAATCGGAATTGCAAGAGCAATGAGCGTGATTCAAGACCAAGGAAATGTTTTGCTGGCAGACCCGACAGGAAGCGGCAAAACAAAGTTCGCTACAACCCTTGCTTTCACTTTATTTCATTGGCTTGGGGAGAATGGTTACAAAGACCGTTCAAACGCTTTAATCATTGCACCGAAACAAGTGCTGGAGAATTGGGAGTATGAACAAGGACATTTTAATATTCTCAACAAGATTGAATCAATGGGAAAGTTGAGCAATAGCAAAGGCAAAAGCGTTGAGAAGCTTCAAAAGGAAATTGAGAAGATCGATATTTTACTGATTGATGAAGCACACAATTATTTGAATTGGAAAAGCCAACGAAGTTTGCGAATCAAACCAAAGCGTTCAGCACACATCATTCTTTCAACTGCAACACCAATCAATAAAAGACCTGATGATTTGTTACGACTTATTGAACTTTTAGATATTGACAATTTGAGTGATGCTGATTTGGATAATTACATTGAATTAAGAAAGCAGAAAAATAAAACTATTGATACAGCACACATCAACAAGTTGAAAAGTTACATAAATCAATTTATTGTCAGAAGAACAAAGAAGGAATTGAATAAAATGATCGAGAGAGAACCAACCGCTTACAAAAACAGTAACGGACATTATTGCAAATATCCGAAAGCCATTTCTGAAATTTATTCAACAGGAGAAACAACAAAAGATAAAGAAATTGCAAAGGAAATTCATAAGTTATTGTTGAACTTGAAAGGAGTAAATTATTTACAAAAATTAAACTTGCCTACTTTCTTAGTTACAGAAGATGAAAAGAAACAGTATTTAGTGCAGCGTTTTAATTCAGCACCTGCATTAGCAAGTTTTGAAATCAAATCTTCTTTGCGTTCATCTCATGTTGCATTGTATGAATACTTATATGGAACAGAGGCAGCTTGCAATCAATTTAAAATTCATACAGCAAAAGCAAAATCAGGCAATATCCTAAGAACTCTTAATAATTGTAAAGCGATTTTACCAAAGAAAAAATTTCCGAATGATTGGCTTTCAAATGAAAATCATTGGATTTTGAATGAAACGAATTACAAAAAGGCATGTGAGAATGAAATAAGCATCTATGAGCAAATCGGAAAACTTTGCTTGCAGTTATCAGAGAAAAGAGAACTCTCAAAAGCGAAAACACTAATTGAAAAAACAAATCAGTTTGGGAAAATACTTGCGTTCGATTCTACTGTTCTTACACTTGATTATTTAAAACATCTTTTGGAGATAGAAAAAACTGATGCAGAAATAATTGTTGCAACTGGACAGAATGAGAGGAATAAAAAATTTGTTCGCGAAAATTTTGCCATTGCGAATAAGGAAACAGACAAAAAATTAATAGCACTTTGCTCTGATGCAATGGCTGAAGGCATCAATCTTCCATCTGCTAAAGCACTGATGCTACTAGACATGCCAAGTGTGCTTAGGATTATTGAACAGAGAATTGGCAGATTAGAAAGAATGGATAGCGAGCATAAAGAGATTCATGTTTTTTGGCCTGATGATTCAGAGGAGTTTTCTTTGAATGGCGATAAGCGAATAGTGGAAACACTTTTACTTACCGAAAGATTGATTGGTGGAAATGTTGGAATTCCAACTCAAATTTTTGAAAAGCATTACAAGAATGGAATGACCGTTGAAAATATCATTAAAGCATACGAAGAATATTCAACAGAAGAATTAGATTGGCAAGGAGTGAAAGACAGCACTCAACATTTATACAGTTTGATTGAGGGTGATGATGCCTTGATTGACAAACATATTTACACCGAGTTTAAAGATGTTGATGCAACAGTAAAGTCAGCAATCAGTTTTATTGAAACCGACAAGTCGTGGAGTTTCTTTGCATTCAGAGGAGATTCAACACGAAGCCCAAAATGGTTTTTCATTGATGAAAATAACAAAGCACTTACTGATTTTTCCGAGATAACAGAGAAGTTGAAAATGTATCTTGACAAGAAAAAAATTGAACAGCGTAAATGGAATGAGGTAGATACAGGAGAAGAAATAAAAAAGATAATGAGGAAACTTAGGTTACAGGAAAAGAATCTCCTTCCAGAGAAAAAGAAAAGAACATTAGCAATTGCTGAAAAAATTTTGAGAGCATTATTTGATAAGGGAACTGTCAATAATGAAAGCAGAAAGGAACTAATTAGAAACATCATTACACTTTTCAATCCTGAATCCAATGACGATTCAATAATTGACTATGATAAATTTGCCGAAATGTGGTTGACCATCTTTCAACCAGCACTTGATTCAAAAAGGAATAGTCAAATTAGGAAACGAAAAGTCATCACTCTTCGCGACTTGACTTATAAAGATGTGAAGTTGGACGAGAAAACACTTCAGCATATTTATGATAGTTGCCAAGTAGCAACACCATTGGATGAAATGATTGCCTCATGTATTATTGCAATAAAAAGAGAATAAGAAGAAATAAGAAATGCTGAAAGACAGTTAATTATATTGTTGTTTTGTCATTTCAGAACTCAAATAATAACTTAAAATTTGTTTTATTTCATTTAGGGTTGTTAATTACTTTTCACCACTTTTTTGAATTTTTAAAATCAAAATCAGTTGTAAATTTATGGGCAATCCAACACAATCCAAATCAATCTACGAAGTAAAAGGAACGCTGAAAGACAGCATTTCTGAACAACTGGTTTCTTCCGCAATAATTGAGTTGTGGGCAAAAGGAACCACCTACAATTACATGATTAAGAAAACAGAAAGTCGTGCCGATGGCGAATTTTGTTTTGTTCTTAAAGAAGAGGATTTAGATGCTCTGAAAAATGATTTGCCTTTGATTGAAGGAATGAGTGGAAGCGGTCCGCAAATTGTTATGTGCGGTGAAGAAGGTCCTGAATTATTTTTTCGCATTTTCTATCAGGGTGAATTTCATAAAAACTATGTAGAAGTAGAGAACAGTGATAAACCAATTTCACACACTTTTCAACTTGCAGATGACAATATTGAGGTTGAAGTTACCTTCAATGCATCTGGATTAGCAGCTCCTACCTCCTACATTTCAGCACGTCTTATTGATGAATCAACTCAAGTTCCTTACCCAGGAGAAACAGTAAAAGTTGAATTATTAATTGATGATGAGTTATATTCTATTGTAACAGAACAAACCACTGACGGGCAAGGGTATTTCAGTTTTTCTGCATCACAAACTGAAGACCTTATAATTGCGGTAAGAAACTCACAAAACAAAGAAATAAAAGTACAATACTCGGTTATCAAGGATAATACAGTAATAGATACCTATGAACAATTAGCTTACCCTGAAGAAAATTTTGATCCCTACATAGTTCAAAATATTCCTGTAACTATTCCAGCCATTGAAGATGAATCGGAAAATATTACAGATTTAGCATCTGAGATAGGACTTACACTTTCATCGGCTGTTTTGACTTATATGACTACAAACAACCTTGAGAAGTTGTCAGACATACGCAGGTTTGGGTACATGGATGATAAAGCTTTTGCGGCTGTTCCAGATCAGAATGCAGTAAAGCGATTAAATAAACACGCTGAATTATCAGTTGCTGAGAACGATGCCAAACTACGAGACTACTACATTACAGAAACTGCTGGGAAATACGACAGTTTATATAAGATAGCCAAGGCAACCCGTTCTGAATTCGTAAGTACCGGCTCATCTTACTCAGAAGCTACAACATTCGAAAAGGCAAGGTTTCACAGGGTTGCACAGGGGCAACAGAAGGCTCTTAATAATATTTTGACTCAGGCAAGAATTGGGTCGAGATATGTTAAGAATAACGCATATTTTAATGGATTACTAAAACAGGAACACCCACCTTATTGCAAATGTGAAGATTGTCAGGCAGCAGTGAGCCCATTAGCTTATTTAGCCGACCTACTGAAATATGCCACTGAGCACATTAAGAAAGAAGGAAATTTTGTTTCTATTCAGGAATTAGAAGACCTGTTCTATCAACCTTTTGGTGAATTACCAGCAGATTGCGATGAGATGGATAAGAAAATTTGCCAGTATAGAATAGCTATTGACATATTAAGAGCATATCACGCAGATTTATTAGATGATGAAGATTCTGCTCATCCTACAAGTTGTCAGGAAGAAAATCTTGTCAGGAAAGAAAAGGAATATCGAGATACAGCTTATTTTACTCTTTTAGAACTTATAGGAACGTCATACAATGAGATAAGAAATGCAAATGCAACTCCGTTTGAGGAACGAGAAGAAAAGTTAAAACCGTTAACTAACAGGCTCGGAATAACATTTGAATATTACAGTTCAACTGAATCTATTACAGGAGCAAGCACGGCAAGTAATTATTTTGATATTACCGGTGATCAGGCATTGGCTGATTTAATTTTAGAAGCAGGTATTATTAGAGTTACAAGCAGCACAAATAATGATGGAATTTATCACATAGAATCAGTAAGTGTTGATGACCCAAGTCTGGGCAATTTGAGAGTAACTGTTTCTGAAGAACCAATTTCGAATACTGTAGATGGTAACATTGAGATATTTGTAGATACTATTCAACGTCTGTTTATTGACCCTGAAAGCGAAGGTGTTTCAGAAGAAAAATTGGAATTGATTTTCGGCTTACGTGATTCCGACAGGTTGCCACTTGATGATACCCAACCCGAAGCAGAAGTTCTTCAATGGAAAAGAAATTACTTCCGTGAAGTATGGGATAATGAAGACCACGATAGCGATCCATACACAAAAAGAGAATTGCCAATTATTGACCCGGATATAATCGGACCGGATGATTTTCGTTTACCTTCTTATGGCAATGGAGGACCCATTGACCTTTGGAAGGAACGTAAAGACTGGATTGAAAATAATGTCTTAGGATATATTCTACAAGCTGAGGATAATTATACTCCTAAAGGTGTTCAGTTGGGGGACAGACTTTTTTCAGTTTCTGGAGATATAACTACCGAACTATTATTGTTTAGTAAAATTAAAGTTACTGATTCTACAGATAATAATGGAGTTTACACGATTGTTCAGTTTTATTATGATTCAGGGGATAGTGAGACTAAAATTAAAGTCAAGGAAGCGATTCCTAGCGATGTCACAATAGATGGAGATATTTCCTATGTAAAAAATTTAGATATAATTTCAATAACAACAGGTATAGGAATTAGTTCAATTACAGTTGATGGAGATATTTCGTCTGAAATTTCGAACAAATTAATTGTAAAGAGATCCAACGATATAGATGGGATATATACTATATCTTCTGTAAGTTACAACGGAGGGTCTGATGAAACGACTATTAATATAAATGAAGAAATAGCGGCTACTTCGTCAGCTCCTTATGGAGAAATACAATTTGAAAAAAATATTGTCATTGCTGATATTTCAATTGCAGGCAAGCAATTTGCTATAGTTGATGATGTTACTGGTGACTTTAGCGGCACTGACCCAGTCAGTATTACCATTTCGGGATCTAGCAGGAACAATGGTAATTATACTGTAGGGAATCAAGGATCTGATATTAATGAAGTAAATGGATGCACTACTTTCATAGTAGAGGAAACTATATTTGATTCTACAGAGAATGGTTCATTAAGTTATGAAAAGACCCTTACAATAACTGGGATAGGACTTGGAGCCAAAACTTTTATTGTAAAAGATGTTGATTTAAGTCTTGTTGTTTTGGATAACGATCCTTTTGAGGTTTTCGGCTCGACTAATAATGATGATTCATATACAACAAATGGGAACGCAGTTTATGACGGATTTGATACAAGAATAACAGTTGATGAAATAATCAAAGGAGAAGAAGCTAATGGTTCAATAGAGCTTACTTTAAACATTGACGATATTACTGGTAACGTAATTACAGTTAATAATCGAAAGTTAGACCACATTATAACTGATGGAGACACCATTTCTGTTATTCATGCCGGAAATACCCTGTCACTAGTAGTTGATGGTCCAGTCACTTATTCCAGTGGTGATTCAATAATAACTGTTGAAGATGTTCAGACAGCTGTTACAAACGATGACTTGGTTGTAACTTTTAGTGTGGGGGAAGTTGATATCAGCGGAAAATATTTTGAAGTCAACGGGGATTTTACAGAACAAATTCTTGTGGGTTATAAAATTACCTTTGAAGATATTCATGACCCTTATGTTGACCCTGGAAACCCCGGTAATCTTAATAATAAAGAATACGAGGTAATCCAAGTTACTTATTCAGATACTTCTGATAAAAGTAAAGTATTTGTAAAAGAATATATCGATAATAATACCATTACCGATATTGAACCGGATACTGGTAATGATCAAACCTTTACTTTCAACCGCGTAGTTCTCATCAATGTTCAATCTCCCGAGCCTTTTGAAGTATTAGAGGAGATGAGCACTAATGCTGCTTTGCAGAATGGGGATACTCAACTCCCATGGATTTTATCCGGTTGGACAGATTGGGCTAATACTCCGGGGTGGACAGGCAATATTGATGTAAAAGAACATTTTTCACTAATTGAAGATGAGTTAAAGCGTGGGGTAAACCTTGAGTTACACACCAAACAACTAAAGGAAAAATTAAATCTATCTGTTGAAGCTTTCCTAGAGTTAGTTAGAATACTTAAAAAGCATTATTTTTCTTGGGATAACACAGTTAATGAAAAAGTAAATGCTGAAGAGTGGCAAGACTTTTTTAACATACTTGTTCAGGCGGTTAAGGAAAACAAAAAAGCTGATTGGATTTATGAGGAAGCAAACGAAATTGACATTGACCCTTCAGGTGATGTAAGAAGAATTACCCTTGACCCCCGCGACTTCTGGATTTCACTTCGTGAGCCAGAAGAAAGCAAAGGAATATATCCAAGAAAATACTGGACAAGTCTAAGCTCACCGACTAACTGGTTTTTTGAGCAATTAGTTGAGAAGCCTCTTATTGACCCTGATATCATTTCGCTGAATAAATTACCGGAAGTAACTGCTGGAGTTGATGCAACAGCTCTTTATAATGCGAGAAAAGATGAACTTGATAAGCTGAAAAACTTTTTTCAGAATGGTGGAATTGAAGGAGGAATTTCAGCGTATATTAAATTCATGTTTGGTTCACTAATGGAGTTTGATGAACCGTTATATGATATTCTCGAACTCAATAATGAGCTAAATAGCATTGAACAGGAAGTAGCATCTGAAGCTGAAAGAAAAATTACCGTTGACTTGGGAATTTCTCTTCAAGAATTTTCTTTCACAGTAAACATACTTAACAAGAATTCAACTATTCCTAATTACACAGGAACACCTGAAGAGCAAAATTTCGGATTGAAATTATTATTACGAGTTTATAAGGAAAAACGCCTTTATCCTTATTGGGCAGCTGAAGAAAGAACCAATTCAGATTTTTCACAAATAAATTATACTGTTTATGATCCTACACCTTTGTTTCCAACAAGCGGAGATGAAATTAAATTAAGTTTCATACGACAATATTCTCTGTTAAAAGCTACCCTTCCAAAATGGCGTGCCACATCAGCGCAACGCACACAATGGCAAAATGCTTTAAAACGCAGAAGCCGCATTCCTATTGTTGACCCCGATATTGTAAGACCGGAAGATTTTAAAACTTACGACAGCACCGAAGAGGGATATAATGCTTTTCAATTATGGCAGGAAAGAAAGAATGAATTGCAAACAGTATTAACGGATATGCAAACTACTTCAGATACAGATATTGAAATAGTTACACTTATTGACAGTTTCCTTGGTTTACCTGCCGGAGGTTTTGATTTTATTGCAGACCAGGAAGAAGCAGGTATTGATATTAGCAAGCGACTCGACCAAATCAAACTTACTTTACCTGCATACCGCAGATTGGCTGCTTTGAAAAAAGTTGCGGAATTGCCAAATGCAGATGATTTGCTGGAAAGTGAAAAACTTGAAATTTATAATATTCTTATCCATTCAGGCAAAAGAAGAATGTATGCCGCATGGAATGATGAAGAAGTAAATCATGATGCTCCTATTAACATTCCTCCAAAAATCACACTCAGCCAGGATTTCTTTAAAGCACCTCCATCACAATATGCAAATTATCCTGAACTGATTAAGCAATTACCAAAATGGCGAGCCACTTTTCAGGAGAGGCAGGAATGGGTAAGAACACTGCAAGGCAGAATTGAAAATGTAGAAAAAGCGGAAGCCGTTCATGCCGACATTGTTCACAAAACAGAAGAACGCACTTTGCGCATTTTGCGTGATGCGTTGATACAAACAGTTGGTGATGAAAACAAATTCTTAGATGAAAATGCGGAAATGCTTACCACTCGTTTCCTCTTTGATTTTAAAGTAAATTGTTGCCAAAACACAACACGTGTATCACAAGCCATAGAAACGCTACAGCAGTTGCATTGGACGGAGCGCACCGGTGTGTTGGAAGAAAGTGGTTTAGACATTGATCTGATTGCACCCGACTTTGATGAAGAGTGGAAATGGATTGGCTCTTATGCCAACTGGCGTGCAGCCATGTTTGTTTTCCTGTTTCCGGAAAATCTTCTTTATCCTACATTGCGCTCACATCAGTCACCAGCTTTCAGAAAACTGACCGAAAACCTGAGAGGCAGCAACCGCATTACTCCTGAAACAGCCTGCAAAGCAGCTAAAGAGTATTCTGACTATTTTGAAGATGTTTCAAAACTTCAGATAGAGGCTACCTGCAACACCAAAACCTTGGTGTTTAATGGTAATTGCGACAACCATTTTGTAAAAAATTATCGTTGTCTGTTTTATGCTTTTGCACGTGGAAAGAAAACCAACAAGGTTTATGTTTCAATAGGTGAGGTTGGTGGAATTACCTCCATGTTTGGACAAGGCTTTTGGACAGAGGTGGAAGGTTACGGAACTAATGTAGTGTAAGTACTGGGTTCTGTTCCTTACCAAAATCCTGCAGGTGACAGGCATATCTACTTATTTGCAATTGTAAAAGAAGAAGGCAAAAACAAATTTG
>JBFWYU010000006.1:0-147142 GCA_050186075.1 Bacteroidia bacterium | reverse complement strand
GCAATGCGGTTTATACCGGTCCTGCCATTTCATCAGGTTCATTTAACGGAACAGCATCTAATATTGGTATTAACAGCGGAGTGCTGCTTACCTGTGGCGACATCAATATGGCCATTGGCCCTAACACATTAGGTAGCCAGGGGGTTGACAACCTTGCCCCCGGCAATGCCGACCTCAACGGCATAGCAGGAGCTACCACCTACGATGCAGTAGAACTTGAATTTGATTTTGTTACACAAAGCAACAACCTTTCTTTCCGATATGTTTTTGGCTCAGAGGAATATCCCGAATGGGTAAACTCAGGCTTTAACGATGCCTTTGCCTTCTATATAAGCGGCCCGGGAATTCCGGGTTCTGTAAATATAGGAGTGGTACCCGGAACAGGTCTGCCCGTTACCATTGATAATATAAATTCAGGCTTTAATAGTCAATACTATGTAAACAATGCCGGAGGTGCTACCATACAATACGATGGATTTACCACCGTACTTACCGCTACCCGTCAGGTAACAGCCTGCGAAACCTACCACCTACGCCTTACCATTGCCGATGGAGGTGATGGCATATATGACTCAGGCGTTTTTATTGAAGAAAACAGTTTAATCAGTAATGTGGTACAGATAAGCGCCTCTACTGTAACAGCCGACTCCACTGCCTGGGAAGGATGTTCAGATGCAGTAGTAACCTTTACACTGGGCGCAACACAAAACACTCCTTATGTAATTGATTACACTCTGGCCGGCACTGCAACCAACGGAACAGATTATACAAACCTGCCCGGAAGCATCACCATTGCACCAAACACGCTCAGCAACAGTTTTACAATAGTGCCAACCGTTGACGGAATTCCTGAACCTCAGGAAAGCATTATCATTATTGTACAAACATCCATCTGCGGCTACGATACGATTGAAATGTATATTGATGACCTCGATCCGCTTACTGTAACAGCCTATGGCGACACCTCCTTTTGTGATGGTATCGGGCAGGCTACTATTTATGCAGTGGCCGATGGTGGCGGTGGTGGTTACACCTACTCATGGAGCAACGGAGCAGGAATAAATGATACAGCCACAGTGGCTCCCGGAACTACCACTACTTATACCGTAACCGTTGATGATGCCTGCGGAGTAACGCAAGTAACCGATGATGTTACTGTTACCATTGCCGCCATGCCCGTTGCCAATGCCGGCCCTGATATAACCTACTGCGCAGGCGATGCAGTAACCCTTACCGCAAGTGGCGGCTTAAGCTACGAATGGTTTAAACTACCCGGAAATACCTCTGAAGGAACAACCGCTTCCATTGATATCAATCCTGTGGGTAATGAAGATTATTATGTAGAAGTAAACTCATCGGGCTGCATTGACTACGATACGCTTAGTGTTAGCGAAAACCCTGCTGCCCTTGCCAATGCAGGCGCAGATGTTGCCATTTGCGAAAACGATATTATTCAATTGCTGGCAACAGGTGGTGTGCAATACGACTGGGCACCGGCTGCAGATTTAGATGATGCAACTATTAACAATCCTATCTTCAGCGGAACAACTACAACCACACTAACAGTTACCGTTACCGATGCAAACGGCTGCACCGATACCGATGATGTGGAAGTAACAGTAAACCCATTGCCACCCGCAGATGCAGGTGCCGATATTATTATTTGCCTTGGCTTTACCGCAACACTTGACGGATCGGGCGGCACACAATACTTATGGAGTCCTGCAACGGATTTAGATGATGCAACCATTGCTACACCCACCTTCAGCGGCTTGGTTTCAACAACCTATACACTAACCGTAACCGACAACAACGGCTGCGTAGCCACCGATGATGTTTACATTGATGTAATGCAAAATATTCCCGTTGCGGATTTTGTACTGCAAACACAAACCTGCCTAAATGACGATGTAACCATCACCTTCACAGGAACAGCAAGCCCAACTGCCCTTTTCGACTGGAATTTTAACGGAGGCGTTGTTACTGCAGGTAATGATGAAGGGCCTTACACGCTGCACTGGACAACCACCGGAACAAAAACCGTTGAGTGCATTGTTGACGAAAACGGCTGCGGCAGCGATACCATTACTTATAATATTGATGTATTTGCTTATCCCGTTCCAAATGCCGGTGCCAACCAAAGCTTGTGCTCAGGCGATGTTGTTTCGTTAGGCGGCTCATCCGTTCCGGGCGAAGATTATCAATGGACACCTGCAACCTATATAAATGATGCAACCATTGCAGCTCCCGATTTAACTCCAATGAATTTAACATCGGCAACGGTGGTTCTTCCTTATGTAATAACCGTTACTTCACAAAATGGTTGTGTGGCAAGAGACACTGCACTTATTACTGTCTTTCCTATTCCCATTGCCAATTATGTTGCTCCGGCAGGCGAGTGCTTTGATGTTAACTCCATTGATTTCATTGCAGGTGGCGTTTACGGAAACACCGCAACCTTTGCTTGGGATTTCGGAAATTTCGCAAATCCATCAACCTCCACTCAGGAAAATCCTAATGGTGTAGTCTTCTCTTTGCCCGATGATTATCAGATATCACTTATTATTACTGAAAACGGCTGCGTTAGTTTGCCTTCTGTTCAAACGGTTGAAATATTTCCCATGCCCGTTGCAGAATTTTCTGCGAATCCGCTCGAAGGCTGCGAACCGCTTGATGTTTTCTTCACCGATTTAAGTGATAATGTAGGTTCTAATCTTTCATACGACTGGAAGTTTGGTGACGACAGCAGTTCTATTGCTTCAAATCCGAGACACACCTATATAAATGCAGGCGTTTATGATGTACAAGTCACGGTTACAACAGGTGATGGCTGCTCCAACACAATAATAAAACCCAATTATATAACAGTATATCCCCGACCTGTTGCTGGTTTCAAGGCAAATCCCGAAATGGTTTCCATTTTTGATCCGCGCATCATTTTCACCAATCAAAGTACCGGTGCCGACAGCTGCGAATACATAATAGGTGAAACAGGCGACATGATTTATAACTGCAACTTCGAATACCATTTTGAAGACACCGGTTACTACCAGATAACACAGTACGTTTACAGCATCCACGGCTGTAAAGACACAGCATTTCTTAATGTATATGTAAAACCTGAATTTACTTTTTACATTCCAAACGCCTTCTCACCCAATGCTGATTTCAATAACGATATTTTCTACGGCTACGGAACATTTATAAAAGAGTACGACCTTACCATACTCAACCGATGGGGACAAATGCTTTTCCGCTCGCTGGATGTAAAAGATGGTTGGGACGGAACCTACAAAGGAAATAAAGCACAGGAAGATGTATATGTTTACAAAGTAAACATTATTGACATCAATGGCGAGAAACACGAGTTCATCGGCAAAGTGACATTGTTCAGATAAATGTCGAAATCTTTTTACCGTATTATTGGCTTAATGTCGGGCACTTCGCTTGACGGACTTGACATTGCCTGCTGCACCTTTGAAAAAAACGATGAAAAGTGGAACTATAAAATTGAGGAAGCTGTCACTTTTAAATACAATGAAGAGTGGAGTAAAAAATTGGCAACTATTCACAATGCTTCAGCTTATGAGTTTGCACTCGCAAATACCGAGTATGGTTACTACCTTGCAGAAAAAGTGAATGAATTTATTACAGAAAAAAACATTATAAGCATTGATTTAATTGCTTCACATGGGCATACTATTTTTCATCAGCCCGAAAAAAATTTCACTTTTCAGTTAGGTTCAGGAGCAGCCATTGCAGGCAAAACAGAAATTACAACCGTTTCTGATTTCCGCTCATTAGATGTTGCACTGAACGGACAAGGCGCACCGCTTGTACCGATAGGTGACGCTTTGTTATTTTCCGGATTTGATTACTGCCTGAATTTGGGCGGCATTGCCAATATATCTTTTAACAACAACGGAAAAAGAGTTGCTTTTGATATTTGTCCCGTAAACTTAGCTTTAAATCAGTTAGCGCAAACGCTCGGAAAGAGTTTTGACAGTGAAGGTGATTTTGCTCGCTCGGGATTAGTGAACGGCAAGCTGCTTGAAAATCTTAACAATCTTGATTTCTACAAAACCAAAGGGGCAAAATCATTAGGCAGAGAATGGGTGGAAGATATTTTCTTTACTGTAATAAACAGTTTTGAAATTTCGGCTCAGGACAAACTGAATACTGTTTGCGAACATGTTGCCCTGCAAATTGCAAAACACACTAATGCTCCCAAAGCAAAAATGCTGATTACCGGGGGTGGAACTTACAACAGCTATTTGCTTGAGCGCATAAAATTTCATGCGCAAACAGAAGTAATTATCCCCGACAAGCAAACGATAGAATACAAAGAAGCACTCATTTTTGCTTTCCTTGGTTTGCTAAGAGTTGAGAAAAAAAAAAACACCCTCGCCTCTGTAACAGGAGCAAGCACCGACAGTGTCGGAGGAGCAATTTACGTAGGGAAAATTTGAGAACTACCCTGTGATGACTTAGAAGTCGTCATCATCATCGTCATCATCACCCAACTCATTGAATAGGATATCATCGTCTGCTAACATATCTAAGTTAGCATCCTCTTCTTCCTCTTCAAACGCGCTGACGTCTTTAGCCTTTTTAGGTATTTTACCTTTGATGGGCTTAAGTTTTGCAGGTTTTCTTAATTCATCAGAGTCAGTGGTAGATTTTTTACCTTTTGATGGACCTTTTGAATGTGCCAATGTTTTGATTTTTTGGTTGATTAATTAAATTTCAGTTCTGTTCAAAAACAATCGTTATACAAAAATATAAATCTTCGGGTTTCAAAAAAAATAATTCTTCTTAAACAATAAAGCTAACAAAAGTCTGTTTATAAATACAAGGACACTTAAAACCATTATCAATCAACAAACAGTAACTTCGCATGAATATCCACAGCCAATCAGCCTTCTACGGGCATAATGAAATGCAATTTTTAACCGATAAAGACAAGCGAAACGGACTTTTAGGAACTATTTTCTTCCATGCTCTGCTGGTTTTTATTTTTATTTATTTTAAACTCAATTTAACCTTTCCGCCTCCATTTCCGGTTGTTCCGGAAGAATTGGGCATGGAAGTAAACTTTGGAAACAGCGAGACGGGATGGGGCGAAGAAGAGCCATCATCAGGCGGATCGCCTGAACCCGAAAACAGTGCAGTGGCAGCCGCAGCACCTGCTGCAAGCAAACCTGAAAAGTCGGTTGCAAAAACTCAGGAGGAACTATTAACACAGCAAGCCGAAGAAACAGCCAGAGTAGAAGCACAACAAAAAAAGATAGCGGAAGCAAAGAAAGCCGAAGAACAAAAGAAAATTGAAGCAGAGAAACAACGTGTTGAAGCAGAGAAAAAGAAAAAGTCAGATGATATTTCAAAAATGGTGGGCAATGCCTTTGGCAATGGTACTTCAGAAAGTCAGGGTATAAATAAAGGTCCCGGGAATCAGGGCGACCCAAACGGCACTCCCGGCTCACCTAATTATGGTCCGGGTGGTGGAAGCGGAAACATTGGCTTCAGTCTTAATGGAAGAAAAATGGTGCAACGTCCTGTTATTATTGAAAAATCGCAGGACCAGGGTAAAGTAGTGGTAAAGATAATTGTGGACAGAAACGGAAAGGTTACCAAAGCCACAGCAGGAGAAAGGGGAACAACTGCTACAAGCGCATACCTTTTCCGTATTTCTGAAGAAGCAGCGTTGAAAACAAAGTTTGACGCAAACCCTGCTACTGAGGAACAGGTAGGTACCATGACGTTTACTTACAAGTTAGAATAGTGAATTACCGCGAAACGCTGAATTACCTGTTCAGCCAATTGCCGATGTACCAACGTATCGGACATGCCGCATACAAAGCTAATCTTAATAACACTATTGAAATCTGCCGCATACTTGGCAATCCTGAACAATTTCTGAACGGACGCTGTATTCATATTGCTGGCACAAACGGCAAAGGCTCTACTTCTCATTTTCTTGCTTCCATTCTTCAATCAGCAGGGTATAAAACAGGACTTTACACTTCTCCTCACCTTAAAGATTTCAGGGAACGGATAAAAATAAACGGGAAGATGATTCCAAAAAAGAAAGTTGTTGCTTTTGTGGAAAAGCACAAAACTGCTTTTGAAAAAATACAACCCTCGTTCTTTGAGATGACCGTTGGACTTGCCTTTGATTATTTCAAAAATGAAAAGGTGGACATTGCCATCATTGAAACGGGTATGGGGGGAAGGTTAGATTCAACAAATGTTGTTAATCCTCTGCTTTCGGTGATTACTAACATCGGTTGGGATCACGAGCATTTTCTGGGAAATACATTACCAAAAATTGCTGCCGAGAAAGCAGGAATCATTAAACCGGGAATACCTGTTGTTATTGGTGAAACTCATAAAGAAACCGCAAACACATTTAAAACAAAAGCAAAGTCTGAAAAGGCAAAAATTTATTTCGCGGATAAACTGCTTGCTATTAAATCATCGCATTTAACGGGCAAAAGAAAACAATACCTCGAAGTGAATATTGTTGAAGGCAACACTGTTTTTCTGAAAAAAGCACAATCAGAGTTGACAGGAGTTTATCAGCACAAAAACCTTAAAACAGTTGCCGCATCTGTAAAACTGTTGCGCGAACAGGGCTTTCATATTTCAGACAAAGCATTTTATAAAGGGCTAAAAAACGTTGTATCACAAACCGGAATAACGGGACGGTGGCAAAAACTCTCCTCCTCTCCCCTTGCCTACTGCGATACAGGACATAACATTGACGGTATTAAAGAAGTATTGGCACAGATTACCTCCGTAAAACATAAAAAGCTACACTTTGTATTGGGCGTTGTGAGTGACAAAAAGATTGAACCCGTTTTAAATATTCTTCCCAAAAATGCAGTGTATTATTTCTGTCGCCCTCAAATTCCACGTGGGTTAAGTGAGCTTGAACTGATGAATAAAGCCATTTCATCGGGGCTTAAAGGGCGTGCTTACAAAAGCGTTAAAAGCGCATACAATGCTGCGCTGCAAGAGGCCAAATCAAAAGACCTTGTGTTTGTGGGGGGCAGCACGTTTGTGGTTGCCGAAGTAGTCTGAAAACAGAATTTAAAAAAAATATTTGCTCGTTATTACAAAAGTGTATATTTGCAGCCCGTTTGAAAAAACAAAGGGAGCTTAGCTCAGCTGGTTCAGAGCACCTGCCTTACAAGCAGGGGGTCACTGGTTCGAACCCAGTAGCTCCCACCACAATGAAAGCCCTGCAATATTCAGTATTGTGGGGCTTCTTGCTTTTTAACTCTTTTGAGATTAAATAGTGTCTTATCAGAGAAAGGAGAAATCCACCTGCAAACCACCTGCAAATTTTTTAAGAGTGAAAGCTGCAAAAAACAGCAGCTATGGCATCACTAAAATTAACCCTTGATACAAGAAGGGCAAAGACAAACAAAACCTATCCATTAGTATTCAGGATTTCCTTGAATGGGCAATCAAGAGACATACCCACAGGTATCTCCATTCCTGAAAATTATTGGAATAGTAGAACACACTCCTTGAAAAAGGATATTACAGCTCACGAAGAACTCAGCAGAAAAATTAAAGAGCATGAAATTGCATTGCTGAGTAAAATCATTGCTTTTGAGAAGGACTATCCCTCTACAGGTAATGTTCAGAACCTAAAGGACTACATATTGTCAGGTTCTGCAAAGAAGAAAACAGTTATTGAGTTTTGGGAGAATGAGATTTTACTGCTGAGGAAGAGTAACAGAAACGGGAATGCAAATATCTACAGTGAGACACTTACAGCACTGCAAAAGATTGACAACATGCAAATCCCTTTTGAGAAGATAGACTTCAGTTATCTCAAAGAATTGGAAGCGGAGTTATTGGCTAAAGGAAATAAGTTAAACACCATTAGCTTATACTTAAGGACACTGAGGGCAATTTATAACAAAGCAATTAACTCTAAACAGGTTGCTTTTGAGCATTACCCCTTTAGAAACTTTATTATCAGGAAAGAAGCCACCAAGCCAAGGGTATTAACATTGGATGAATTGCAGAAGTATTTCAATCTGAAGCTTGAAACTTCTTCACTTCTCTATGATAGTTGGATGATGGGAAAACTGATGTTCATGCTAATTGGAATAAACTTCACAGACATGGTTCTTCTGAGTAAAGAACAGCTACAACACGGAAGAATATTTTACAGCAGAGCCAAGACCAAGAGGCAGTATTCCATAAAGCTTTTACCTGAAGCAATGGAAGTCATCAACTATTTCCATGGAAGAAGTGAAAGCACACTGTTAGGTAAAATCAAACAAGAGCATCTGCAAGACGGTGAAAGACTGATAAAGGAGATTAAGCAAGCTAATAAGGTCTACAACAATCATCTTGAAAAGATTGGTAATATCATTAGCTGCAAAGAGAAGCTGACTGGGTATTGTTTCAGATACTCTTCAGCAAATATTGCAAAGCAGCTAGGCTTCTCCAAAGACCTGATAGGAGAAGCATTAGGGCACAGCTATGGTTCAAAGGTAACAGGGATATATCTTGAAGCATATGACTTGGAGCATATTGATAATCTTAATGAGAATGTATGCTATGCTGTAATGAGAAGAAGTAAAGGGGATTAACAACCCCTTACTTTTTTCAAGAGTGAGTGTAGATACCCTACGTGTGTTGTTGTTGTGAAAAATAATTTTTACCCAAAAAATTTAAACTTTTAAAATTTACGGGCAGTATATAGCTAAGAGCATTAGAGTTTAATAGAACTATCTCACTGACTACCCCCACTTACTTATAAAAGGGTGGTCACCCCCTATGAGATTATTGTTGAGTTTAATAATCAGCCGAAAGGGGAATAAAAACCAAAATCCACTTGTATGTTTATTTAATTCAAGGTTACTATAAACCTCATCCGGAGTATGTTGTATTCTTTGCCTGTTTCTTGAGCCTTTTCTCCGTTAATAAAAAACACTGAAGATAACAGCCTGACAGCATATAGGAGTGTTAAGCCTTGCAAAGGTTGACCCCTGTATTCTGTCTTTTTTTGCCAACCCCTCACTGTGAAGGATTATAAACCTTAAAAATTTAAACTATGGAACACTTTCACAAAGCAGCAAGGAACAGCTGCAAAATTAAAATGACCTTACAAGGCTCTTCTGGTTCAGGTAAAACATTTTCAGCATTGCTATTAGCTTATGGAATTACAGGAGATTGGAATAAGATTGCAGTAATTGACACTGAGAATGGTTCATCCCATCTTTATTCACATTTAGGAGAATACTCTGTATTGAATTTAACAGCACCATACTCTCCTGAGCATTATGTAGAAGCTATTGACCTTGCAGTTAAGAACGGCTATAAATGCCTGATTATTGACACTCTCTCAGCAGAATGGTCAGGTGATGGAGGAATATTGGATATTCACAGCAAAATCCCTGGAAATTCATTTGCAGCTTGGTCTAAAGTTACTCCACGGCATAATTCATTTATTCAGGCTATTCTTAAAAGTGATATACATGTAATAGCAACAATGAGAGCCAAGACAGAATATATCATTCTGGATAAAAATGGTAAAATGGTTCCTGAAAAAGTAGGGCTAAAGGCTGTTCAGCGTGAAGATACTGAATATGAATTCACCATTGTGCTTGAACTTAACCAAAAGCATATTACCTCTGTGATTAAAGACAGAACTGAAGTTTTCTATAATATGAGTGAGATAGTATTAAATGAGAATTTGGGCAGGGAAATTTGTGAATGGTGTAATGCATCAAACTCACCTGTAAATCCTTCTTTGAATGGATCATCAAAACACCAACATTAGCGCGGGAAAGGAGAGCATGGGAAACTGTGCTCTCTTAATGTTACTACCTAATGTTTAAAAGTCTACATGATTGTTCAAAACTCAATTTGCTTTTACAGTGAATTTTTGTTATTTTTTAGGCAGGACGCCATGGTGGAGCCCAATAACTTTATTAACCAAGTAAAATGAAATTCAGAAGAAGAACCAGAATTATTAGAGAGCTGAGGCTTAAAGATGTAGCCCCTCTTGTTATTGACAATGAATTAATCTACAAGAGAGTGTGGGTATGGATTAAAGCAGACCCATTATCACTATGGAAAGCTACTAAAAGGATTTACTACAATGGGAGAAGGCGCATTACGCTTTCTGATTGTGCATATTCTCAACTAAGTGAGATAATCAAAGAAAAACACCCACAAGAGTATGAGTTAAATGAGAAGATAAAAAGACAGGCTTTTGCAAAAAAGAATGTCCTAAAAAGAATAGGGTAAGCACAAGGATTGTGTTATGTTCTGCAAAGAGAGGTGATGCACTAATTTTTAGAACCCAGACTATACTGGCAAGCAGCTATGTAATTCCCTGCAGCTACAGAGACAATATCATGCCTTGTGAAAATATTATACATTTGATTGGTTTTTCACAAACACATTTAACATGAAAGCAAAAACAGTAACTCTCCTTATACTTATTGTTGGCTTATTAACAAGTTGTAACCCCAACTCGGGTAACACACCATCTTCTTTTGAGCAAGGGCTTGTAGGAACTTGGTACATTAAAAGAAAAACCGTCACCGACCCTTTAAACACTTCAGCAGAGTGTGTTAAAGTAGAAACATCCACAGATACAGCTCATTGTAAAGTAAAATTTAGCAGTAATCCATATGGAGGGCATTTCTATTGTGAAAATGGGTTGTATAGCTGCGACCCCACAGTTATGCCATGGAGCGCAGTTTCTCCTTACATTACTTTGGCTGGTTGGCAATACCATATATTAAACCAAACAAATAACAGTTTAACTTTAAAGAACTACGATGACGGGCAGTTTGAAAAAATATATCAGTTAGAAAAAAATTATTCAGACCTGTATACAACCTGTAGTTTTACATATTCTGTTGAATTTAATAATCCTATTCCACTTGGGGCAGGTGGAAGTAGATTATATATAAGTTATACTGATGATAATGGTATTACTCAACCAGTCGATATGACAGGCTTAACCACATGGAGCCAAACAGTATCACAAAATTTTGCTCAGAGTTTGCACACTTACAGCTACATTGTTGATTTCCCATTTGCAATAAATGTAGATAACGGTGGAAGTAATTGGGCAACTTTAGCAACTGTAAAAATTACTGATGGAGATGGTACTGTTATAGGTCAGGTTGGTCCAAAAGAATTTTGCTTAGATGATAATGGAGCCCCCATTAACTGTTCTGATGATGCAGAACCTGAAGATGATTTTAGAATTGAGCTAAACTGCACCAACTAACTTCCTTGCAGATAATATTCAAGATCAACAATTGTTTTAGTCAACCCCTTACTGTGATTAAATCATTATAAACCAAGCTTTCACCTGCAAAAAATCTGCAAATCCCCGCAGCTTCTCTGAGGATCTTGATAAAAATCAGCATATTGGCTGGTTCAGAGCACCTGCCTTACAAGCAGGGGGTCACTGGTTCGAACCCAGTAGCTCCCACAAAGCCTCGCAGAAATGCGGGGCTTTCCTTTTTTTACCAACTATTTTTTTCAATCTTTACAATCATTTTCAATATTCACAATATCTATAAATGAAAATCGGCATAGTATGTTATCCCACCTTTGGTGGTAGCGGTGTGGTGGCAACTGAATTAGGCAATGCGCTGGCTCATAAAGGTCATCAGGTACATTTCATTACGTATGATATGCCGGTGCGATTCGACAACTTCTCACCCAACCTGTTTTATCATGAGGTACAGGTAAGTGATTATCCTCTGTTTGATTACCAACCTTACGAATTGGTACTTTCCAGCAAATTAGTAGATGTGGCTAAACACGAAAAGTTAGACCTGCTGCATGTGCATTATGCTATTCCCCATGCTTCTGCGGCTTATATGGCAAAACAAATTCTGGCCTCGCAGGGAATTAAAATTCCTTACATCACAACGCTGCACGGAACGGATATTACATTGGTAGGAAAAGATGCTTCATTTGAACCCGTTATCACGTTTGCTATTAATGAAAGCGATGCTGTAACTTCAGTTTCAGAAAGTCTGAAACAAGATACCTACAAGTTCTTTAATGTAAAACGCGAAATTGAGGTTATCCCCAATTTTGTAGACATTGATTTATACGGTAAAGCAAAAAATGCGCTGAGCAAATTCAATTACAATACAGGTGATAAAAAAGTATTGCTGCACATCTCCAACTTCCGCCCGGTAAAACGTGTGGAAGATGTGGTGCGTGTATTTGATAAAATAAGAAAACAAATTCCTGTAAAACTTTTGCTCGTAGGCGATGGTCCCGAGCGCAGTAAAATAGAAGCGATGTGCCGCGAGTTAGGCACTTGTGATGAAATACAGTTTCTCGGAAAAATGAAAGCAACCGAACAGGCACTGGCAATGGCTGATTTATTTATTCTGCCTTCCGAAACCGAAAGCTTTGGTCTTTCAGCATTAGAGGCAATGGCCGCTTCGGTGCCGGTTATTTCAACCAACACAGGCGGTTTGCCCGAAGTAAATGTTCACGGTGTTTCGGGCTACCTGAGCAATGTGGGCGATGTGGACGACATGGCAAAAAATGCAATCAGCATTTTAAAAGACAAAAAAACACACGATACCTTCCGCAACAACGCATTGAAACGAGCCAAAGAATTTGAACTTTCTAAAATTCTTCCGCTTTACGAGAACCTTTATGAACGTGTGATTAACAAAATATGATGAACAAAACACAACTTTTCAGTACAGCCTTTTTCTTTATTCTTATTTCAGCGGGTGGCTTGTTATATTTCTCTGACGCAAAAAAACATCCTGCCCCGGCAGAAGTTGAAGAGAACGATGAAATGAAACAAAGACGCAAGGAATGGTGGGAGAAAAAACATGGCGCTGCCGAAGGTGTTGACTGGAAAGCGATGGACGAAAGAACACGCAAAGAAAGAGCAGAAAGCAGAAATCAGCTGCGCAAAGAACTTTACAAAAAAGGACAACTGAAATCAAACGAAAAGATTTTAGAAGTGCTGGGTAACGGTTCGCTTACAGGCGAATGGCGCGAGCGCGGCAGCACCAATATTGCAGGCCGCATGCACACCTGCGATATTGATTTTGAAACCAATGCTGTTTATGCAGGCTCATCGGGTGGAGTTTTATGGAAGGGTACATTGGATGGTGATGACTGGCAACCGCTGAACGATTACATGAGCAACGAAATTATTTTTGTTCGCCACCTTGAACTGCAAAACGGAAACCGCCTTTACATGGCAGGAGGAAAATATTTTTATTACAGCGACAACGATGGCCTTACGTGGGAAACCGCAACAGGTCTGGAAAGCCTGATTGACTGGGGTAATGTTGTTCGCGTGGTGGTTACTTCAACTGAACCCAAATTATTTTACACCTTAGTGCTGGAATGGGATTACGGCCCGGCATGGGAACCCGTTGCAGCTTTGTATCGCTCGGATGATATGGGCGAGAGTTTTACGCGCATTACCTCCTATTCGGGATGGGCGGGCAATACCGATATATGGACTGCACGCTACGGCACAAGCGGAAATGTTTATCTGATTAACGATGCCGACTTTTATAAATTAGACAATGCAGGACAACCTGTGTTTGTAGCCGACATCGGCAGTTCGGGAGGTGAGGCGGTAATTACAGGTTTGGAAGAAAACAACGGAACAGCAAAGCTTGCTGTTCTTTCAGGTGGTGCGGTTTACCGCAGCGATAACAGCGGATTGAACTGGAATTATACCGGTGATGAACCTGCCGGTTTGTGGGGACGCAACAGTTTTGCATGTTCGCTAAACGATGTTGATCGTTTATACTTTGGTGCCGTAAACTTCCACATTACGGGCGATGCCGGTGCAGGATGGTTTCCGCGCAACGAGTGGTATGAGTATTACGGCAATATACGTTATGCGCTTCATGCCGATATTGACGGAATTGATTTATTCTATGATACACTCGGCAACGAGGTAACGATGATTTCAACCGATGGCGGACTTTATAAATCATACAATCAAATGGACCAGGTTGAAAACATTACGCTACACGGTATGCGCACCGGACAATTTTATTCTACCTACACCAACCGCACCAACACCAATTACATATACATGGGGAGCCAGGATCAGGGCTTTCAGAAATGCAGAGTTGATTCGGGCGGAGTATTAGGTTTTAAACAAAGTATCAGCGGTGACTACGGCAGCATTGTTTCGGGCGATGACGGAAACAGCCTGTGGACGGTTTATCCCGGCTTTGCTATGTATTATCCCGAGGCGGCTGATGTTGGTGATTTTTCTGCTTTCTGGGATTTTGTGGGCGATGGATGGCAATGGATGGCGCCCATGATGGCCGACCCTTATGATTACAATTATGCCTACACCGGTGGTGGTGATTCAGCAGTAAACGGACAATACCTCTGGCACCTGCAACACCTAAGCGGTGATGTGGAGGCCGAGCGACTGCCTTACAATTTCAGCATCAACAATACCAATGAAATTACGGCAGTTGCCTACTCACCTATTGACTGGAACTACCGCTATGTACTTACCAACCGCGGACGCTTTTTTTATTCCGATGACGAAGGACAAACATGGACTTTGTCCAACACATTTAACGTACCCGACTTTCGCGGGAATGTGATTATTCCTTCGCCTACACATTTAGGCCGGGTAATTATTGGTGGCAGCGGCTACAGCAATGCCGGTGTATTTATTTCCGAAAATCACGGACAAACTTTTTCACCGATTGACAATAACATTCCGCAAACATCGTTCAATGATTTAAAACTTTCGTCAACCGAATTGTTGCTGTTTGCAGCAACCGATGTAGGACCATATTGTTATAATTTCAATACGCAGGAATGGTTTGATATGGCAGGCGTAACCGCTCCCGACCAGAATTATACCAGCGTTGATTATATTCCCTCATTAAATGTGGTGCGCTTTGGCACCTACGGACGCGGAACATGGGATTTTGGTATTACCGATGAGCCTCTGGTTTCGGTGGCTGAAAACACGTTGCTACAAAAACTGGAAATATTCCCCAATCCTTTTTCGGAGGCAACAACGCTTTCATTCAGCCTTGAACAAATGTGCAGTGTTACAATGGATGTATATGATATAAAAGGACAAAAAGTTTTCACTGAAGACAAAGGAAAACTTTATGGTGCTCAACGCATAAACCTTAACCGTGCAGCTTTGCCGGGCGGGGTTTATCTGGTAAGCATCAACGCAGGCGAAGAAAAATTCAGCAGGAAGATTGTTATTCAGTAACGTGAAAATGAACAAAGACATTCAAGCCTATAACAACAAACAGGCAGCGGAAGACAAAGTCATCTGCGATTTACTGGAGCAGGAAATCAGCAAGGCATTGCCCGAAGCCGAGAATAAGATATGGCATGCACATCCGGTTTGGTTTCTGGACGGAAACCCGATTGCGGGCTACCATAAACTGAAACACGCGGTACGCTTATTATTCTGGAGCGGACAATCGTTTGACGAAGCAGGATTGAAAAACGAAGGCAGTTTTAAAGCAGCCGAAATGCGCTACACTTCTGCCGACCAGGTAAACACCAAGGACCTGAAACGCTGGCTGAAAAAAGCACGCGATATTCAATGGGATTATAAAAACATTGTGAAACGCAAAGGCGTTTTAGAACGCCTGAAGTAAAGCGATATGGATACTAACAACACACCCGCCAACCCGCAACCCAATAATCCACTGCATGGCATAACATTGCAGACCATACTGGAACGTCTGGTGGAAGAATATGGCTGGGAAGAACTGGGCGAACGTGTGAGGATAAAATGTTTTATCTCCAATCCATCGCTGAACTCGAGTCTTAAATTTTTAAGACGCACGCCCTGGGCGAGGGAAAAAGTAGAAAAGCTATATCTTAAATTAGTACCCTGAGTTTGCGATTAGAGATAAGGTCGCTCCTACGGAGCTAAAATCGGTATGCTTATTCCTGTTGCTACAAACAGGTAGCCCCTCCGGGGCTTAACAAAGCCTCTTCAGAGGCGACCTGTTTGTAGAAAATGAACATACAATAGCGTAATCAGCTCCATAGGAGCGACCTGTTATTGACCGTTTTCTTATTCCCAACTCAGGTTGGTAAAAAACTAAACGCTACTATTTATTTAACGGAGCACCTACGGCAACGGCACAATCGTGTCCCGGTTGTCCGTGCGGAGGATTCATTCCCGGAGCAGTGGCTGTAGGTGGTGTAGCTACGGGCGCTTGCGTTGCCGGCTGTGTATTAATAGCAGGTGCGGTAGTTACCGATGGTTGTGCAGCAGGTGGCGAGTTAAGCGGTGCGCCTACAGCAATATCGCAACGGTGGCCGGGTTGCCCGTGTTCGGGGTTCATGCCCGCTGCAACGGGTGCTGATGATTGCGGTGTTGCAGTTTGCTGACCGGGATTAAAAGCAGGTGATGTAGCCGGAGGCATTGCCGTTGGTGCAGTGGTTTGCGCTGCGCCCTGCGTAGTGCTTTCGGTTTTGTCAGTTGCGGGTTCCTGTTCATTAGCGCACGAGAAAAATAATAATGAGCCTGCGCAAAGTGCTGTAATGTATCCTTTCATTTGTGTTGTGTTTGTGATTTCAAAGGTAGTATTAATAAACAGAGTTGAGGATAAATAAAAACAGAGATTTATAAACCGAATCTAAGGCTATAAAACTTATAGCATCCCAAAATTTTTGAATCTCACGCTATAACTTTTACTAGGCTGAGAATCCATTTGATTCTTGCTGTGTAAAAATTACAGTAAAAAATTACATATTGAAAAACACGCTGTAAAACTTACAGCATCGGATTCTAAATGCAACTTAACGCTATAAGTTTTACAGCCTTAAGTTGATTATTGACTCGAAGGCTATAAGTTTAATAGCCTCAGATTCAAAATGAATGGGGACGTGTAAAAGTTATAGCCCTAGATTCAAAATGATTCTTACGCTGTAAAAGTTATAGCCTTAGATTCAGAATGATTCTTATGGTGTAAAAGCTATAGCATTAGATTCAAAGTGATTCTTAGCGGAGAAAAATGTGCGGGATACTATGGGATGAATATGAAAAAGTGAAAGTTTTGGTAAGTTTGTTTTGCATAATAAACGTTCTGCGTCATATTCGAAAACCGGAAATGAACAAAAAATTAAAATTGATTTACCTGATACTCCTGTTGACACTTAACTTTTCGTGCGGTGAAAAGCAATCAACCGAGAAAGAAGTTAATAAATCTGAATTGGTAAGGACTTCAAAAGCCGACACCTTAAAATTTACTTCCGGAATACGTGCTATCTTTCAGGACAGTAAAGGCAATTATTGGTTTGGAAGTCTTCAGGAAGGAGTTGCAGTTTACAACGGTAAATCATTCACTTACTATAATAGTAATGACGGATTGACAGACAATCAAATTCACAACATACAGGAAGACAAAGAAGGTGTTATTTGGTTTAATACTCAACAGGGACTGAGCAGTTATGATGGGGTAAAAATTGTGAATCACACCAAAGCAGGCATAGAAAAATTACAAACTAAATTACCTATTCAGAGCAATGAACCATTGCAAGGTCAATGGATGAAATCAGATAACGACCTTTGGTTTGAAGCTGGAATTAAAGAAGGAGTTTACAGATACGATGGACAAAAATTAAGTTATTTAGCATTTCCACCCCATAAAGTCCTTAATCATTACGATAATTTATTTGCTGTAACCGGCATTGCTAAAGGAAAAAACAATATGATTTGGTTTGCTACTTACGCAGGTGTTTTTGGCTATAACGGAAACGAATTTGCAATCATCAATGATGAAACCTTAGGCTTCGACAGAACTATTGCACCGCTGCACATCAGAAGTATTTTCGAAGACTCAAAAGGCCGGCTTTGGATTGGTAATAACGGAATAGGCGTATTACTGAAGGAGGGTGATTCAATCATTAATTTTTCTGAAAAAAATAACTTAATTCACCCGTCAAGCGGAAGAAAAGGTGATAAATCAATGCCCGGCACGCTCGAACACATTTTCACCATTGCAGAAGATGGAAAAGGTAATATCTGGTTTGGAGACAGAGATGCGGGAATTTGGAAATATGATGGTGTAAAGATGACTAATTACACCAGGAAAGATGGACTTACCAATGACAATGCCCTATCCATTTTTGAAGATAATAAAGGTGAATTATGGTTTGGTATGGCAGACGGAAACATATATAAGTTTAACGGAAAGACGTTTGAAAAGCAATTTTGAAAAATACGAACGCACAACAGCACCTACCCAAAAGAAAAAAAATAATGGCAAACAAAGACCTTTCAGAATTAACAGACCAGGAATTAATAGAAGAAGCAAAAAAGATGAAATCATTTTCCATTACTAATGCTTTGTTTCTTGGATTTTTAGCGGGCATTGTACTTTTCAGTATTGTTAAAAACACCTGGGGAATGCTTACATTAATTCCATTGTATTTTATTTACAAAATGGTTAATGATCCTAAAAATAAAAGAAACAAAGACCTTGAAAAACTCCTGAAAGAACGGAATTTAAAATAAGCCCCTTGCGCAGCACCCGGCTACTGCTGCATTATATGGCACTCTTTAAACTTCCAACTTTATCATTCGCTATTCTACATTCATTATTCGATATTGCCTTCCCCAACCTCACTTCTGACTTTTGCCATTTTTCCCTTTTGACTTTATAAACATATTCCCTTTTCTTTGCACACCATTACCTGCATAAACAGTTTATGAAAAAACGCCAATTACTCCTTTCTCTTCTATTCCTTGTTTTTGCTCCCGGGCTCAGTGCACAGATAAACCCTGCCAACATTACCATAGCCCGCGACAGTTTCGGAGTGCCCCACATCTATGGCCACACCGATGCCGAAGCTGCCTACGGTTTAGCCTACGCCCATTGCGAAGACGACTTTAAAAGCATACAGCAAAACCTGCTTGTCGCAAAAGGCATGTTAGGTCAGGTGCTCGGCAAAGAAGGTGTGTTGTTTGATTTTGGTCTGCAGTTTTTTGGAATCGACACCTTAGTTGATAATAATTACGAGCGCGTTATTTCCTCTGATTTTAAAAAAGTGCTGGAAGGCTACACCCAGGGCGTAAACGATTATGCAGCCCAGCACCCCGATGAAGTGTTGCTTAAAAAAGCATTGCCCTTTAAAGCCACCGATATGGTAAAAGGCTCAACGCTTACACTTACCCTTTTTGCAGGTGCGGGCATGGCACTCAAATCCATTAAAGACAATCACATTCAATTATTGCATCAGCCCAACGAGGTGGGCTCTAATTCCATGGCCATAGCACCCACGCGCACCAACGATGGCAAAGCATGGCTGCTCATCAACTCGCATCAACCCATTGAAGGGCGCTTTGCCTGGTACGAGGCACACATCAAAAGCGATGAAGGCTGGGATATTATAGGAGGCCTTTTTCCCGGTGGCACTACCATATTTGTAGGCAGCAACCAGAAGTTAGGATGGGCACACACCACCAACTACCACACCTTTGGCGACATCTATAAACTGAAACACAAAGGCAATAAATACCTGTATGACGGAAAATGGCAAACATTTAAAACCAAAAAAGCACACCTGAAAATAAAAACAGGAATTGGTAAAATCGGCATTACTAAAAAGATCCGCACCTGCGAATATGGCCCTGTGTTTCAGTCAAAGCACGGATGGTATGCCATTCGTTTCCCCGGAGCAATGGATTTGCGCGCCACCGAACAATGGTTTCGCATGAACAAGGCAAGCAACTTTCAGGAATTTGAAACCGCCTTAAAAATGGAAGCCATTCCCCTGTTCAACATTACCTATGCCGATGTTGACGGCACTATCTTTTACCAGAGCGGTGGGCAGGTTCCCCTCCGCGATTCAACCCTCAACTGGAATACACCCATTACGGCCAACACCTCTAACTACAAATGGAATTCCTTAGTGCCCTATGAGCGCAAACCATCACTGCTAAACCCAAGCTGCGGCTACCTCTTCAGCTGCAATCAAACGCAATATTCAGTCAGCGGTAAAGAGTGTGCATGGCCCGGAAGTTTTATCGGCATTCAGCAGTTTAACTACAACAGGGGCGAGCGCTTTGCTGAGTTGCTCGCAGAAGTAAATGGAAAATTTACATGGCAGGATTTTCTTCGCATCAAGTTCGATAAAAGCTATTCGCAAAGCGGAAGCTATGCCCGCAATTTTACAACAGCATTTGAATTAGACGAAAAAAAATATCCCGACATAGCCGATGTAATTCAAAAACTGAAACAATGGAACCGCAGCGGTGAAACAGAAAATAAAGAGGCGGCAGTAGCTATGATTATGCACGAAAAACTGATGAAAGAATGGAAAGTACCCTTTGCATTTCTGATGATTAAAAAAGAACCGCTTCACGAAACCGAACTGGTGAATGCGCTTCGCCACACCCGCAAATTTATGCTGCGCAAATACGGAACCATTGATATAAAGCTGGGCGATATTCAACGCATGATTCGCGGCAACGCAAGTTTTGCCGCCAGCGGATTGCGCGAAGTATCGCGCGCAACCGACTCCAAACTGTTTGACAAGAAAAAAGGCATCTGGCGCGTAACCGCTGGCGATGGCTACATTCAGGTAAATAAATATTCAAAAACCGGAGTGGAAATAAATTCGGTAAATGCCTACGGTGCATCTTCGCATCCGCAAAGCAAACACTATACCGACCAGATGGAACTGTTCAGCAAAGAACAATTCAAAACCATGACCTTTGACTGGGAAAAAATAAAACAAAACGCAGAGAAAGTGTATCACCCGGGCGGGCAATAGGCAAAAGATTTTGTCCCTTGCCTGCAATAAAACGAAATCAATCAGAAATACCGCTCAACTATATCCTTCAAACTGTCAATAGAAACAGGCTTGCTGATATAGCTGATTACGTTGGGAAAGCTCTGCGACTTAAACCTATCGATATGAAACACAGATGAAGTGAGCATAATGATTTTTACTTTCTTCAGTGCCGGTTCAAATGTTAGCTTTTCAAACTCTTCCAGAAACTCAAAACCATCCATCACTGGCATGTTGATGTCTAAGAAGATAAGATCAATCTCATTCTCGGGGTCGCTCTTGTACTTTTCAAAATCCGAGAAATAGGCCAATGCCTCCTGCCCGCTTTTTTTGCTGGTTACCTTTTCGGCAATGCCTGCTTTTTCAATAAATCTGCGGGTAACATAAATAGTAGTATCGTCATCATCTACCAGCATTATGTGTTTTATTTTTTTCATTTCGCAGAGGCTAAACTATACAATTTTTCAATGTTTTATAAAAACACTGAAGGTTGTGCCTGTTCCCGGCTCACTTACAATTCCAACTTTTCCCCCCATTGCCTCTACCTGAGACTTAATAATAAAAAGTCCGATACCCTTGCCTTCAGTTCCAACATGAAAGCGCTTGTTCATCTGAAACAGCTTGCTGCCGTATTTCTTCAGGTCTATTCCTAATCCGTTGTCAGCAAAATCCAGACGCACAAAACCATTTTCTATCGTGGATGTAATTTCCACTTTAGCTTTTTTATCAGGCGAACGGTACTTGATAGCATTGGTAAGCATATTAATCAGTATGCTGCGAAACTGTGAGGCAGGATAACTTACTTCATTGCATTTACTGAAATCAAATTTTACCTCAATACCTGATTTATTGATGTCTTCCTTCACACTTTCCATCACATTTTTCAGCGTTTCTTCAATGTTGATGTCCACTTTTTCATCAAACTTATTTTTATTCACCGCTACAATATCAATCAGATCACTCAGTGTGTTGTTCAGTATTTTTACACTTTCTTCAAACTTCTGGAAGATAAATTTATTTTCTTCGTCTTCCGGCTGTTCTTTATTGTAAAGATTAAGTAGCGCCATCAGGTTGGCAACAGGTGCGCGCAAATCGTGGGTTGCCATATAGGCAAAGCCTTCCAGTTGCTCGTTCGATTTCTCTAATTTTATTACCGTATCTTTTAGTGCTTTCTCACGGAATTTTTTCTCCGTCACATCATCACCCGAACTCAATACGCCAATAATCTTTCCGCTCATATCTTCGAGCAAACTGTTGTGCCAGCCCACTATGCGCTCTTCACCGCTTTTAGAAACCACTCTGCGTTCATAATACTCAACCAGCTGCGCTTCACCCTTTATTACTTTATCAAAACCCTCTCTCAGCAATTCGCGTTCACTTTTTGAAGCAAAATAATCAAATGCATTTCGGCCTATAACTTCCTCTTCGTGTGTAAGCCCTATGATTTCCAAGCCTTTTTTATTCAGCATACTTATGCGCTGATTACGGTCAATCACCACAAGAATAGAACCTGCCATATCCAGATAACTCTGTGCTTTATCTTTCTCGGCCCGCAGGGCTATCATTGCCTTTTTCCGCTTCTGGTAATTGATGCTGTTCAGAATACTTACAACCGATAGCACAATGGCCAGAATACACGAAAACATAACGAGCACATTCAGCCAGGTCCATTTCCACGCAAGCTGATCCGAAAACTTTGCCAGCTTCAGCCTTATTTTGGTGGTAGTAGTCTCGTTCAGTTCCAGCGCTTCATTCAGCTCGCTCTTAAACTCAGTCTCAAGCTGGTTCAGTTCTGCCTCGGATTTTGTTTCGCCACTGTATATCGATGTGTGAATAATCACCGCTCTGCGCACAATGGAGTCCAGTGCGTAGATATAATCAGCCATCTCGGGCGAAGTAGTGTTCCTTTCCCTGAAATTATTTACAGTTTTGGTATACGTCTCCAATCCCGAAACCCAGTTACTGTTGGTGTGGTATTTATCTTCAAGGTAAATAGTCTGCAACTCAAGAATAGCATGATTTATCGCACCGATTTGTGTAATAGCTGCCACATGATTTGAAACATCATCGCGCTGGACTTTAACAGAACGTATTAACGTAACACTCCAGATAATGAAGAGCAGCGACATTACAACCGCTACAATGGCATATATGCGTGAAGAATTATTCAAGTGTTAAGACAATAAAAGTAAAGGTCATAAATATTTCTGAACAGCAAGGTAATTTTTCACATAATCCGCAATACCATCTTCCAGTGATGTAAATTCATTCCTGTAGCCTATGGAACGCAGCTTCTGCATTTTGGCCTCGGTAAAATACTGATACTTGTCGCGTATATCTTCGGGAGTATCAATAAATTCAATACTTTCATCAACACCCATTGTCTTGAAAACATTTTGTACCAGCGCAAGAAAACTTCGTGCTTTTCCAGTGCCCAGATTATAAATGCCGCTGTGCTTGCGGTTAAGCATTAAATAAAAACATACATCGCACACATCTTTCACATAAATAAAGTCGCGCAGTTGTTCTCCGTCTTTATAGACGGCATTGTGCGAACGAAACAATTTCATCTTGCCCGTATTCTTCACCGAATTAAACGTGTGAAAAATCACTGAAGCCATGCGGCCTTTATGATATTCATTAGGACCATAAACATTAAAAAACTTAAGCCCAGCCCAAAAAAATGGTTTTCGTCTTTGTATCAGCACCCATTTATCAAAATCATTTTTAGAATCGCCATAAGGGTTTAGCGGTTTTAGATTGGGAATGATTTCTTCGCTATCCGCAAAGCCCAGTTCACCTAAACCATAGGTTGCCGCAGAGGAAGCATACACGAGTGGCAAACCAAACTCAACGCAGATATTCCAAACATCCTTTGAGTAATTGAGATTAAGTTCATCAAAAACAGTTTTATCAAATTCGGTAGTATCGGTGCGCGCGCCCAGGTGAAACACAAACTGAACAAAGCGTTGATTTTCTCTGAGCCAGTCAGCAAACACCTTGCGCTCAACGCGGGCAGAAATTCTCTTTCCATCCAGATTTTTATTCTTTTGTTCATCAGAAAAATCATCAACTGCAACTACATCATAGTATTGTTCGCTGTTGAGTTTTTCAATCAAACAACTACCAATGAAACCTGCTGCTCCTGTAACTACAATCATAACTCGTTTATGTATTTTTCCACTTTGGGTAAATGCTGTTTTAGCCAAACCTTCATTAACTCAATCTCTTTGTCATAATCAGTATTTTGAAAATACTTATGTGCTTCCGGCTTCCATTTTCTTTCATCTTTCAGTGCAAACGGTTTTATCCGTGCGGCATGTTCATCAATCATTGCAGTAATGTTTTCAACCGTCAGAATATTTCGATCTTTCAATCGCAAATACTTCTCTTTAAGGCGTTCTTTGTAATTAAAGGCATTGGTTTCAATCAGTCTGGTTATCAGTATATTCCTTCTTAAGTCAATAAAATCAGCGGGGTTGGGCTCTCCGTCACCATCGCGCCCGAAACTGTGGTCAAAATCATACGGACAAATTCTGTAAGGCGTGTTTGAATTCTGACGATAAAGATAATTGTTATTCACCACACCATCTCCGTTATTGGTAATCAGCAACAGCAAATGAAAGTCAATGATATTTTCAATATCAAAAACAGAATCAACTCCACCTCTCTTTGCTGTGAATTCTTCTGTTGTAGTGTTATGCAAAAACGCTGTCAGTTGGTAAATAACGAAGTGCTTGTTCTTTTTTGCAAACTCAGGATAGCGCTGATTGAAATAAATATCAGCTGCAAATTCTTTCTTACCCTCTTCCGACCATGAACTCCAGCGTTCGGCAGTCATCACATAATCAGCATAACCGCGCTGAACCGAGTCAAGAGCCGATGGCAACTGGCTGATAGGTGCTGCTTTAAAGAGCACTGCAGCGGTATCTTTATCATCAAGTCCAAGTCGCTTAGCATCCATTCTGTCCGTTACAATATACAAACCATGATAAGTATTATTAAGAAAAACCTCAACCCACGAAACGTTTGGTGCAATATTATTTTCGCTGAAAAGCCGGTAAAGATTGTAGCTGATTTTGTTGCGCAGAAATGTTTTGTCAATGTAGGATGCATTCAGTTTCCAGTCATCATCAGCATCCATCCCTTCTATTTTCACCTTCTCACTCAGCTCAATGGAAAATGATTTCTTTTCAAAAGCCAGGCTTTGATTTCCTTTATACATAATGCCGGCCTGCATCTTATCAAATACTCGTTCGCCTTCTGAATCGCTGTAAGACACCGTGCAGGGAATTTTTTTCTCGGTATTTAGCTTTGATATGTCTGTCTCAAGATAAAAAGCAGAAATCCCGGATTTATTTTCAGAACAAGAAGAAAGAATTATAACAACAATCAGCAATGAAAACGAGAAAAGCCTGTTTTTCATTCGTTAAATTTTATCCCGAAATGATTGTAGGTAAAACGTTCTCTGCCATCATCACTCGGGCGGGAAACGATGCCTCCCGTGCTTTTCAGATACATACAGGCAGAGCCTCCCTGGTCACAGGACATAGCCTCGTAGCAACCTAATGCCAGCAAAATATCTGCAGCTTCTTTCAGCCCCATTCCCATGCTGTAAGCAGGTTGGCGGCCATCTACCACCATCAGAAAAAGTTTCCCTCCTGCTTTATCAATTCCCATAATGGTGCGAGGTTGCTGCCAGCCAGGCTCACGTTCAAGATTTTCGCCTTGAAGAATAATATCAAATCTGCCCCAGATGGTGTTATACTTTTCATCCGTAAGGGTTTTATCCACTAATTCCTCACGGAAATATTTTGCATGATTGTTTTTATCAAATGAAAGAAAAGGGCGCTTGTCATTATCCATTAACAAAATCGTTTTTCCTTTCACTATCCAGTTGCCAATCCACTCGCCAAAGCCACAACCCTGACGCGGGTTCATTCCTGCCTCACCATTTACAGCAACCACACAATTGTTTTGTTTTGCAAATGCACTGGTCAGCCATTTTTCGGTAAGCTCGGGAGTAATTACCACTTCCAGATTTTTATCCGTTAAATCAACTACCGAAATATAGACATGCGTCAGCGGTTCTTTGATTTTTAAAACCATAAAGTCAACTGAACTGTGTTCAGGTTTTGAAACGATTTCAATCGCACCAAACTTTTTCTGCAAAACAGTATTCAGGTTGTCAATATTGTAATTACTCTTTAAGTCTGACGTTGCAGTTGCAGCAACTTTATCATTTTGTTGTAGCAGCATTTGCGAACGGAGTTCGCGCACTTCATTCAGTGTGGAAACTATTTTTACATCAGCAATGAGCGCAGCAGAAAGAATAAAAAATGCAATCAGAAGAATTACGATTGCTGTTTTAGTGTTTTTACCCCTCTTCTCATACCGCTTTTTGATAACAAGCCAAAGCGCAAGAAAAACCAACATCAGCACCGAAAGCAATACAAATAAAGGAAGCTCAAGCAACCGCCAGCAAACGGTTATAGCATTATCAAGTGCATTATTGAAACTATTTCCCATTCTCTACTTTTGTTTTCCGCACATGCTGTGTAAAAATTCTGCTGCAGTTTCATTACCAAGCGATGCAGCTTTTTCAAGATCTGCACAACATTTATCCTGTTGATTAAACCGCTGATAAATCAATGCACGACTCATAATAGCATAATCATTTTCAGGCTCCAATGAAATCACTTTCTCAAAGTCGGCAAAGGCAAGAGAGTCTTTGTCTGTTGCAGTTAAAATATCTGCGCGTTTAAGTAATGCATCAATATTATCAGCATTAATTGTCAGTGCGCTGTTGTAGCTGTTAAGCGCATCATCGTATTTTCCTAAAAGATTAAAAACATTACCTGCTTTCAGGTGCGCAGTAACATCAGAAGGATTTTGTTTTGCTGCTTCTGCATAATCTACCACAGCCAAATCCAAACTGCCTGTTTTTTCATGCATCTGTCCGCGCAGGAAAAACAAATAAGCAAGCGTAGTGTCGTTCTCTTTTGTTTCAATAGCTTCATTTAATTGCTGCAATGCAACAGAATAGTTACTGCTGTCAATAGCTGCAAGTGCATTGGCATAATGCCCTGTTCCGTTGGATTGTTTAGTTCCGCAGGAAAATAAAATCAGCGCAGCCGGAATTAATAAAAGTGCAAAAACTCTCATTCTAATTAGTAATGTGCAGTGTTGTTCCGTCATAATAAGTCTGGTAGCGTTGTAACGGCAATCCTGCGGGACCATTAATTACTGAACCATCCACTACAATAAATTTTGAACCGCAGCAGGTATCAACCAGGGTAATGTTATCGGTGTCCATTTTTACCTTACCACACGCATCAAGGGGCTGGTAGGTGCAATGACGGTCGTAGGCATAATATTCACCCTGTGCCAGGCGGTAAACAATTATTCCGCGCGAACCTCCGGTAAGATATATCCAGCCGCCATCCACATTCAGATTAATGTATTGCGGATTGGCGGGATAGATGTCAATGTTTACAGGCACATAAGGAATATTGCTGTTGTTATTACTGTTCTTGCTACAAGAATTAAAAAGTAGGCAAAAACAAAGTATTAGGATTATTAGATTTGTTAGTCTCATTTTTTTACAAATCTAAAAAACATTTACCACCTGTCGGAGTAATGATAGATTTCATAGAATAGATTGCTTGTTAGGATTTTCTTATAATAATATTGTACAAACAAGTGCCATGTAAATTAAAGCAGGATTAAGTTAAATGAAGATTATACAATTGCCCGTTTATGCCATTTTGCTCTTTATTGTTTTTGAAGGGTATTCACAATCCTATCTTAAGCCCGGACTAGAGCAAATTATAAATCCGGTTTCAACCGATAGTATCTGCGATTTTGATGTTTACATAGACACAACTCATACATTTAACTTTTCTGGCTATAAAATCAACGACACATTAAATAATATTTTACTCCAATCACCAAGCGGAGACAATATTGAAATTTCATCATTATTAAATCAAAATAAACCCTTGTTAATTGTATCGGGTAGCTATACCTGCGACAAATTCAGAGCTAGTATTGATTTAATGAACAATCTGGTTTTACAATATGGTAATTACATAAATATCTATTTAGTTTATACAATAGAAGCTCATCCCAAGCCTCCCGAAATTTGTCCTTTCACAGGTACGGTGTTTGTTCCTCAACAAAATAGTGATGAAAATATTTTTTATCCTCAGCATCAAACTTACGAAGACAGAAAAAAAATGGTTGACACCTTGTTAACTAAAAGAACTATTCTGTTTCCTGTTTTAATAGATGATCCGTGTAACATCTGGTGGAACAATTTTGGCCCTGCGGCAAACAATGCCTATCTGATAAAACCTGATGGAACAGTTTTTTATAAAGAAGGTTGGTTAGGTGAGCCTGCCGGAAGAATGGAACAAGAAATTGAAGAACTGCTTCAACTACTTACAACTTCCGTTCAGGAAAATAATGATGCTGTAGTAAAAATCTACCCAAATCCCGCTATTTCAAAGATTAACATCCATTCAGAATTCACACCCTATTCCATAGAATTATTTAACTCAGCCGGAATGCTGGTAAATAGTTTTAATAATATCACAGACAAAATTTATGCTTTATCACTGGATAATTTAAGTAGTGGATTGTATTATTGCAAAATTAATTCAATAGAACACGGCACAACTCTCAGGAAGATAGTGTTACATTAAATCAGTATTCTGTTTTGCTTGCAGACATAAAGAATTTGAGTGTCCGCTCTCTGTCATTTATCTGCAAACGTGCAATGAAAATTCCGGCAGCGTAATTTGGTTTTTCTATAAGCAAATTGAATTGTCCGGCTGCATGGTTGTCATCATCAACCAACAATGCTTTTGCTCCATTGATATCAAACCACTCTATTACTACTTTTCCTGCATTGGCAACATTATAATGTAAGTAAGAATTCTGCTCTGTATCATCGTAATAAACGTAGGCACCAATTTCTAATGAAGGCGGAATAATCACATAATCACGGGCTTTCTCTACTGCACGTTTTGCATTAATTCTTCCATGACCAAGTTCTTCGCTCCAAGGACCGGAAGGACCTGCAGTGCTGTAATCATAACCTCCAACTGTATCACAGGTTGATTCTAAAATAGAGCGGGCTTGCGCCTGCGTTAATTCAGGACGGATGGAAAGCATCAGCGCCATCACGCCTGCTGCATTGGGACAGGCAGCCGAAGTTCCATTAAAGGTGTTGTAATAATTGGAAGAGGCGCTGAAACCATTTGTTCCGTTCATATCCGTTGCAGGAATTTTTACTCCGGGTGCCGAGACATCCAGACCATCGCCCCAGTTACCGCCCCACCATGTTTCGTTATCGCAGGAGGTATTGCTTTTCCACTCATCGCACATGCTGGTTGCATTTACTGAAATAACAATATCGGTGCGGGCAGGCCAGATGGGAATGGTATCGGTTAGTCCGTCATTACCGCTGGAATGCAGCACCGGCAAACCTTTTCCGTTTCTTCCGCTGTTCACTGCTTCGTTGATGGCTATATTAACAATTGAATCCTGCCCCGGAAAAAGTGCAAGAAAACTATCTGTTATTCCCCAGGAGTTGCTGGAAACATCTACATCAGCTACCTGCCACTGCCATGAAATTCCGTTTACAAAAAACTCGCTGGTTGACCAGGGAATAGGATCGCCACCCACACCAACGGTGATGTAATAAAACACTCTGATGGGAACTATTTTGCAATTGGGTGCAATACCCGCAATACCCAAACCATTGTCGGCTATGGCACAAGCTATTCCTGCGCAGCAAGTGCCGTGTCCGTCATTATCAAAATTGGGAGTGGGATAGCCTTTTGTGTTTTGTGCAGAGTCTTGGCAAGCATCATACCCTGCGAGTAAATTGCTAACCGTAACACCATCGCCAATCAAATCTTCGTGCAAGGTATCAACACCTGAATCAAGGATGCCGACTTTAATATCAGACGAACCCATGGTGATTTGCCAGGCTTCGGTTACTTTCATGTCAGCACCGGGTGTGCCGTTGTATTGTTGCGGTGTGCCTTCGTTATACAAATTCCACTGACGGTTAAAGCGAGGGTCGTCTGTTGTTACCGTTGGAGTGAAATTATAATTGGGTTGTGCGTGAGCAAAATTCCCAACTTGCATAAAATACTTAGAAAGCTCAAAGGGATTTGCCTGCGAATGTTTGTCAACTCTGAGTTTGTAAACGTTGCTGATGAACTGATTTTCGCCAATGATTTTTGTTTTGGTTTGCAAGGCAAGTTCTCTGAGTTGCTGCAATTCACCGGCATGATTAAGTTTTACAAAAAACTCATCGCCTGTGGTGATGAATTGATTTTTGCCTGTGTTGTAAAGCGGTGCAACAAATGCTACCACATCCAGTTTATTCAATTCTTCTGAAACAACTTTGTAGTCTGCGTTTTCAGCTAACTCAAGCAATGTGGTTTTGTAAGGAAAACGATTTCTTGCATCGGTTGGTTTTATTCCCTGCACCGATTGAACAAGCGTATTCAATTCTTCGGCAGAAAGGTTTTGGGTAAAACGAACAAAGAGTTGGTGTATTTCAGGTTGGGGCTTTGCAGTGGTATTTATAATGATTGCAAAGAAGAGTATGAAGAGCGAGAAGAGTTTTTTCATCGGGGTTAGCAGTTTTTATTCATTCAATGTTGCAATTATACGCTCGACACTTGTTTTGAGATCAGGAATATCATAACGACAAATATTGTAGATAATTTCAGGGCTTAACTGCTCGTAATGATGCGAAATTATTTCACGCAACTTAATTATTTCGTGCCAGTTTACTTCGTTATGCTTTTGAAGGATTTCAGGGTTCTCTTTATCAATCTTCTTCAAGGTTTCACCAATGCTTTGCAGACGCATAAGCGTTGCATCAAAGTGTGAGCGCCCGGAAGAAGTTTTCAGGTAATCATCAGCAGTTTTTATTTCGCTGAACCAGGTTTGAATAAGAGAAACGGAATCAAGGATAAACTCAAATTTTGAAATCAGCAGCTCGTTACGCATAGATAATTTCAGACTGAACGTGTTTTTTAAATCGTTCGCTCAGTTGCTTCCCGTCTGTTACGATGTCTACTTTTTTTTGCAATCTGGCTTCAAGAAAATCAAGCAGACCTATCAATGATTTCAAATCATGTTTATTGAACTTCACCAACACATCAATATCTGAACTTTCAGTTTGCTCGTTGCGTGAGTATGAGCCAAACAGTCCTATCCGGTCAACACTGAATTGTTGGCGCATCAAAGGCATTTGCTCCCGTAAAGTTTTTATGATCTCTGTAGAAGTCATATCGCAAAGATAGCACTAAGTTTTTGCAACAAAAAAGTCCCCTCGCCTTAGGCGAGGGGACTTTTTTGTTTTTAATAGCGTATTGTTAATAGATTACTCCGTTACCGAAGTTGCTTTCTCTTCTTCTTTCACCGTTCCTGCACCGTTGATATCGGTGATAGTGATGTTCTTCTCTGTGTTTTCATTTAATGATGAAGTAGCAGGAGAAACAACTGCATTCGGTTCTTCGTGTTTTACAACATGCTCCACTGCAATTAAAGGTGCAATGGTTAAACCAACCAGTGATGAAAGTTTAATCAAAATGTTCATTGACGGACCTGAAGTATCTTTGAAAGGATCTCCAACTGTATCACCAACAACGGCAGCTTTATGCGGCTCTGATTTTTTGTAGAACATTTCTTTCTTTCCGTTCACTTCAATCTCCACACCTTTCTCGAATGATTTTTTGGCATTGTCCCATGCGCCACCTGCGTTATTCTGGAAGATAGCCCAAAGCACACCGCTAACAGTAACACCTGCCATGTAAGCACCCAGCGCTTCAGCGCCCATGCCCAGACCTATAATAATAGGAGTAACAATAGTGATAGCTCCCGGAGCCAACATCTCGCGCAAAGCAGCTTTGGTAGAAATCTCCACACATTTATCGTATTCAGGTGTTCCTGTTCCTTCCAGGATACCCGGAATTTCGCGGAACTGTCTGCGAACTTCGTTTACCATGTCCATGGCAGCTTTACCAACTGAGTTCATTGCCAGGGCAGAGAACACAACCGGTATCATACCACCGATGAATAAAGCTGCCAGCACTTTCGCGTCAAAAATATTGATACCGTGAATGCCAGTTAAGGTAACGTAAGCAGCAAACAAAGCGAGTGCAGTCAATGCCGCAGAAGCAATGGCAAATCCTTTTCCAACAGCAGCGGTTGTGTTACCAACCGAGTCGAGCACGTCTGTTTTTTCACGCACTTCTTTAGGCAATTCGCTCATTTCGGCAATACCACCTGCGTTATCGGCAATAGGTCCGAAGGCATCAACCGCCAGTTGCATAGCTGTTGTAGCCATCATTGCTGATGCAGCAATACCCACTCCGTAGAAACCTGCCAAGGCATAAGCGCCCCAGATAGCTGCTGCGAAAATGATAACCGGGAAAGCTGTTGAAAGCATTCCTGTTCCCAGACCTGCTATAATATTAGTAGCTGCACCGGTTGCCGATTTCTGAACGATACCCAGAACAGGTTTGCCACCCAAGCCGGTATAATATTCAGTGATGTAAGAGATCAGGTATCCAACTGCCATACCAATACATACTGCAAAGAATACATTAATAGATGAAGTGGTCATTACGCTGAATTCACCGTGATTGAATGCACTCATCAGGATAGTTTCAGGTAACATGAGATTAATAAGGAAGTAAGAAGCCGCAAGCGCCAATAACATAGCCACGTTGTTTCCGCGGTTCAAAGCACTCTGCACGGTGTTTACATCTGCTTTTGCATTTTCTTTTACACTTACTAAAAAGCTACCGATGATAGAAGCAATGATACCAACTCCCGCAATAGCTATAGGCAACAGGATTGGACCAATGCTTCCGAAGCTGTCAGCAATATGACCTCCGTTATCACGGATAATGTAGTTACCCAATACCATTGAAGCCAATACGGTAGCCACATAGGAACCGAACAAGTCGGCACCCATACCCGCAACGTCACCTACGTTATCGCCTACGTTATCGGCAATGGTAGCAGGGTTGCGCGGATCGTCTTCAGGAATTCCAGCTTCCACTTTACCAACCAGGTCAGCACCTACGTCAGCAGCTTTGGTATAAATACCTCCGCCTACGCGTGCAAACAAAGCAATTGATTCGGCACCCAAAGAGAAACCTGCCAATACTTCCAGCACTTTGGTCATGCCATCGTATCCGCCACCGGTTGCAAAATCACCGCCCATGAACTGAAGGAAGAAAATGATAAAGAGTGAGCTTAAGCCCAACACCGCCAGACCTGCTACACCTAATCCCATCACGGTTCCGCCACCGAAAGAAACTTTCAATGCTTTAGCCAATGAGGTTTTAGCTGCCTGCGTGGTACGCACGTTGGCTTTGGTTGCTATGCGCATTCCCAGAAATCCGGCAAGCGCTGAAAAGAAACATCCAATTACAAAAGCAAGCACAATCAGAATGCTTGAATGAACAGCCACTTTAGGAACCTGCGAAAGGATACCCAATGCTGTTCCTGCCAATAATACATAGATAGCCAGAATACGGTACTCAGCTTTCAGGAAAGCCATAGCGCCATCGGCAATGTTTTTTGCAATGCCTGTCATTTTTGCATCGCCTGCATCTTGTTTTGTTACCCAGCTTGAAAGTATGGCCATGTAAGCCAATGCTACCAATCCAAACACGGGAAGAATGTAAATCAGATTTTCCATATCCTTATTTAATTGTTATTGTTTAGTTTTTTTGAGGGGCGCAAAGGTATTATTAAAAAGAAATTATGCAAAGGGAGGGAGGAAAAGAGTTGACAGTGCTAATCGGCTATTGAATTTGGGTAAATACTATTTGTGTAAAAAATGTAAACCTCGAGCACAAAACCACAACTTTCTTGGAAGAAACCCCAACCTTTTTGCAAAGCCCCCCCGTTCCGCTGCAACGGACTCATTCCCCGTTGCAAAGAACCTTAACCATCTTGGAAGAAACATCAACCTTCTTGCAAGAAACCTTAACATTCTTGCAAAGAACCTCAACCTTTTTGCAAAGAACCTTAACCTTTTTGCAAAGAACCTTAACCCTCTTGGAAGAAACCTCAACCTTCTTGCAAGAAATCTTAACATTCTTGGAAGAAACCTCAACATTCTTGCAAAGAACCTCAACCTTTTTGCAAAGAACCTCTGTTCCGCTGCTAGGGAATCGAGAATCTGAGCAGCGGACCTCAACTCCGCTGCAACGGACTTGAGGTCCGCTGCAAGGTTTTTGAGGTTTTAAGAAGAGGTTCAGCGGGTTATAATAACGGACAAACTACTTCTTTTTCAGGATATTAATCCTTATTATGTCGTTAATTATTTTTTTCAGAATAGGGCACATCCAAACATTCAGTAAAATCCATTTCACTTACCTGTCATTTGCTTTCTGATTTGCTCTATTTTCGGCAAAAAATTTCTTCTTATGCGCTTTTCTTTGTCTATCGCCTGTTACCTGTTGTTTATTTCTTCTCTTTCAGCGCAAACCATCAACCCTAAAAACATTGAAATTGTGCGCGACAGTTTTGGAGTGCCACACATTTTCGGGAAAACCGATGCTGAAGCTGCATTTGGTCTGGCATGGGCTACAGCCGAAGACGATACCAGCAACTCGCAATATCTGCTGAGTGCCATAAAAGGTTTGCTGGGCAAGGGCCTGGGTATGGAAGGAGCTAAAATAGATTTTGCCATTCAGTTTCTGGGCACGATGGACTATGTAGAGGCAAACTACGAGAAAGAAATACCCGAAGATTTCAAACGCGTACTGGAAGGCTATGCAGCCGGTGCCAATGCCTATTATACCGCGCATCCCGAAAAAATGTGGGACAAAAAACTTTTGCCCATTCGTCCGCAACACTTGGTGGCAGGCTACATGCTGGGCATGGCGCTGATGGGCGGTGTGGAAGGCACGGTAAAAAAAATGGTGGATGGCCGCATCATTAAAGACATGCCAAAGCCCGAAGACGGAATTGGCTCCAATGCTTTTGCGTTTAACTCTACCAAAACCGAAACCGGAAATACCTACCTGGCGGTGAATGCGCATCAGCCGATTGAGGGTTTGCTATCGTGGTACGAGGCGCATGTGTGCAGCGAAGAAGGCTGGAATATTGTAGGAGCGCTGTTTCACGGCTCGGCAACCATTTTTCTGGGCACGAACGAAAACCTTGGCTGGGCGCATACTACCGGTCAACTGGACGAGATTGATGTTTACAAACTGAACATGCACCCACGCAAAAAGAACCGGTACAAGTTTGATGGCGAATGGAAAAAACTAGAAACGCACCGCGCCAAACTGATTGTGGCATTGGGCAAAAAGAAAAACTTTAAACTGCATGTGCGCAAAAAATACTGGACCAGTGTATATGGCCCCACTATGAAAAACGATAACGGAGTTTTTGCACTGCGCATGCCCGCATTGCTGGAACTGAAACCATCGGTGCAATGGTTTCGCATGAACAAGGCACGCAACTTTACCGAGTTCAAAAAGGCACTGGATGTGCAGGGCTTATCGCGCCAGAACATTACCTATGCCGATAAAAACGATACCATCTTTTTTATCGCCAACGGTTTAATACCCCACCGCGACAGACATTACAACTGGAAAAAAGTTTTGCCGGGTGATACTTCTGCAACACTTTGGGATAAAAAATACCTGCCCATTGACAGCCTTGCACATTTTCTGAATCCCGATTGCGGTTATGTATTCAATACCAACAACGCAGGGTATGAAGCCACCTGCGATGATAACAATTGCACCCTTCCGCAATTCAATCCCGGCATCGGATATGTTGAGCAATACAACAACCGCAGTCTGCGCTTTGAAGAAATAATGAATGAGAAATACGCCAATTCAACACTTAGTTATCAGAATTTTAAAGACCTGAAATACGATCATACTTTTCCTAAGCGAACAACCTTTAAAGGCGATTTCTGGATGGATAAATTCTTTCAGTTAGACACGGCAAAGTATCCCGACATAGCAGATGCCATTATCCGGATTAAAAACTTTGACCGCACAGCTGATACACTTGACCGCAATTTTCCGGTTTTTCTTTTTTCAATTTACCGCTTATTGCAGGGACCCGGTGAGCGCAGACAAGGTGTTGAAAAAGACGATGCAAAAATGGAAGCATTAGCAGTTGCCTGCATCCGCGAATCAAAGGAACATTTAGTCAAGCATTTCGGAACCATTGATGTTCCTACCGGAAAAGTGCAAGTGTTGGAGCGTGCGGGAAAATTTTACGGAATTAACGGAGGGCCCGATGCCATACGTGCTGTGTTTGGTGATATTTTACCCGATGGCCGCATCCGCATGAAAGCCGGTGACGGTTACGTTCAGTTGGTGCAGTTTACCAGAGAAGGTCCGCAGATAGAATCCATCAATGCGTTTGGTGCATCCAGTATGCCGTACAGTAAACACTATACTGACCAGATGCCCTTATTCTCGGAACACCGCATGAAAAAAATGTCGCTCAAAAAAGAGGATGTTTATAAAAGCGCGGAGAGGATTTATCATCCGGAGTAAAGGCTACATCATTTTAAGCCCGGACCATAAATAATATAGTGGACTATAAATTCGTCTTTGGTTTGTTTAAAGGCAATTACCCAGTCTTTAATAGCAATGCATCTGAGGTTAAGAGCTGCGAGTGAAGCATTAAAACAACGGGCATACTTAAAATCGGGTATAACAAACTCTGAAATCCTGTCAATAAACTCTTCAGCAAACTTAATACCGCTGCCGGAGCCTTCCTGCTCTTCCACCCATTTTGAAATTTCGAAAAGCGCTTCTTCTGCCTCCGGCTTAAAAAGAACGGTCATCTTTTAGTGTTTTCATTAAGCGTGATTTTAAATCAAGCTTTGTTTGGGAAGCAGATTTTGATTTCCGAGATTTTGTCCTTTCCAGATATTCACTCAACTCATCATCCGTAAATTTCCTGCCGATACCCAAAGCAGCATTTTTTGTTGTAAGCGGTTTCATGCACATGAAATTCTAATTCGGCTTAATTGCTCTCACCCTCTTCAACGGATTAATGTTGTTGAAATTAAGCGTGAAGCGTATGCGCTGCCAATAGTTCTTGGTCATCAGTTCAAGGTTGTCATTAATATCAGACGAACTGAGCAAGGGGAAATAAACCTCAAACACATTGGCAATAACCGGCACCGAAAGTCCTGCATTAAACATCAGAAACTTTGAACCGGGATAAGCATTGGCCGCATTTTTATACGTTCCCAAATCGGCATAAATGTTCAGCGGAATTTTGCGGTGAATAGATGTTTTCAAATTCAAAGCTATCAGCCAGTCATCGGTTTGTCCCACTGAAGTAGGCACTTTAAAATTACCATCGGTTTCGGTAAACTGTTGCGCGAAAACACCTTTGGTATCGGTTCTTCCCAAAAAGGTATCGTCAAACAAATAATCCTGAAAGCCGCGCTGACCCGCCATACGGAAGCGGTAAGGGCCCGTATTGTTCTTGATAAAAAACTGTCCGGCAAATAAGCGGATGTCAAAGCCTTTGTTCTTTCCTTTATAGCTGATGCGGTATTTGGCTTCAATCGAAGCTTTCACAAAACCTCTGCCCTGCTGCACATTAATTTTTCCCGACCACGGATTTATTTTGCGGTTGTTCACAAAACTTTGCGTGTAGTCGTTTACATAATAATAGGAAGCGGTTCCTACGTAACCGTTTTCGGCAGCATCAAACGTTGGTATTTCTTTTGAAACACTGATATGGCGGAAACGGAAACTCTGTGTGATGGAACTGCGCGGGTCTTTCTTAATGCTGAAACTGATTTCGGGTTTCAATACATTATAATTAAGGTAGCCTACATCCGGACGATAGAAATATCCGTAACGTTGACCTGCAACACCTATTCTTAACTCCTGCAAAAACGAACCCGAAGGACGGAAAGTATAACCCACATTAAAGTAACCTGCAAAATCATTGTTGCCTGTTCCATATAAAGGCATTACGGTATAGTCTAATTTATTGGCAGGAAAAAAGCTGTTGTAGAAAACGGCTCCCAGCAATGTCTTGTTATAGTTGTTCCAACCGATAACGGGCGACCAGAATAATTGCGTGCGGTCTGAGCGCTCCAGCGTTCCAAGGAATTTGATCTGCAAGGGCTCAATCGTTCTCATCATCCCTTTGGTGCGGATGGTATTGTTGTTCTTATCAATCTCAGGAGCTTTTTCGTTGATGATAAACTTGTCGTAATCGCCTTCAGGAAATTCCAGCGTACGAGAATCAACAAAACCGGCAAACCATTCGGTCTTCATCAGCGAGTCCTTATTATAAGCAGAGATAGAAACAGGACCTGCAATCTTTCCGCAGTTGTGTACTTTCAGTTTCCATGTTTTGCGTTCATCATCTTTTTTTACGGAGCAAACGCTGTAGTCTAATTTTTTGGAGGTGTTTACCATGTCGTTAAAGAACCAGTCCAATTCTCCGCCACGCTCTTCTGCTACTTTTTTAAAGTCTTCGGGCTGCGGATGCTTGAATTTCCACTGGTCAAAATAGTTGTGCATAATGGCATCCATTTTTTCCTCGCCCAAATAACCCATCAGGTAATCCATAATAAGGGCGCTCTTCATATATACAATGGTTCCGTAGTTTATTTTCATATAGTCCGCAGCATGTAACTCAACCGGCTGATCAAGGTTTTGGCGTGCCGAAAACAGATATGCCAACTCACCCATCGCTTCCTGCGGAAATTTATCTGCACCTAAATATCTTAAAATCGGTGCTGGAAGATTTCCACCCAGCACATCTCCGAAAGTAGCTTTGGGATATTTATGGCGCATGTATCGTCCTTCAATAAAAGAGTTGAAACCTTCATCTAACCAGGGATGCACACGCTCGTTACTTCCCAATATTCCGTAAAACCAGTTGTGCCCCACTTCGTGCATAATGGTTTGTTCCAGCGTTCGTTTATCGCCCGAAGTTCCGATAACGGTAATGTTAGGATACTCCATTCCGCCTCCTGCACTCAGTGCACCGTCAACTGCAGTTACATGGTTGTAAGGATACTCCCCTACTTTCTGTGAGTAGAACAATGTAGCATCGTTCAGGTATTCAATTGAATTACTCCACAGGTCTGCTTCTCCGTCTGTAAACATTGCCCACGTTGTTACTTTGCGTTTTGATTCAGGCATTTCCACTTCGCCTTTCAACACATTGAAACGCTTGTCGGCAAACCAGGCGAAGTCATGCACTTTACTCTGCTTGAAACGCAGCGTTTTCAGTTCGTCCGATGATTTAGGAAATGTTTTTCCGTCACCAAACGAAGTTTTATTTTTGGTTTGCTCAGCAATTTCATTCAGCCATTTCAGTTCAGCTTCTCCATTCACCATGTCACCTGTTGCGCCCAGCACATAGTTTTTAGGCAGCGTAATGCTCACATCAAAACTTCCGAACTCAGAATAAAACTCTCCCTGATCTAAATAAGGCATGGGGTTCCAGCCGTTGCGGTCATACACTGCCGGCTTGGGATACCACTGTGTTATCTGGTAGCTCTGCCCCAAATGCCCCAGGCGTGAATATTCGCCCAAAGGGATTTTTACATGAAAAGGAGTAGTGATGGTTAGCTTTCCTTTAGGCTTCAACGGCTCAGCCAAAACCAATTTACAGATGTCTATGTTCTTTGAATCGTATTCCCATCTTACTGCAGTTCCGTTTACTTTAAAATTGAGGCTGTCTATATAGCCACGGTTTTCTTCTTTTGCATAATACAGTTTTGTTTCACCGTTCTCCACCTGCTGTTTCGCCAAAGCGGTAGTGTGGTTTTTATATGCATTAGGCCACAAGTGAATATAAATCACATCCAGCCAGTCAGGCGAATTGTTGATGTATTCCATGCTGATGTCGGCATTCAACTCATGCTTTACATCATCAAGTTTTACGTGAATGGTGTAGTTTACCTCCTGTTGGAAATAGGGGGTTTCCTCCTGAGCAGAGGCAAGGAATGGGATTGCAAAAAGTATTGACGAGAATAGTTTTTTCATAAATGATTTTAGTTTAATTCAATACTTCTGCAAGTTTCTGTTCAAGTTGGGGTCCACGTAAATCTTTGGCTATTATAATTCCGTTTTTATCCACAAGAACCGTTTTAGGAATGCCGTCTATATTATAAGTCTTCACAAATGATGAATTCCAGAACGCAAGTTCGCTTCCGTGTTTCCAGGTTAATCCGTCCAGCTTAATTGCCTCCACCCACTCAGGTTTTCCTTTATCTAATGAAACACCGAAAACCTCAAAGCCTTTGTCTTTATATTTCTGATAAACCTTTACCACATTTGGATTTTCCATACGACACGGACGGCACCATGAAGCCCAGAAGTCAATAAGCACTACCTTACCCCGCAAATCCGAAAGCTTGATTTGTTTGCCTTCGGGATCACTTACTACAATTTCAGGAGCCTCTGAACCGATAGCCAAACGTTTTAATTCACTTACTCTTGCCACAAGCGGTTTCACATAATCCGAGTTAGGGAAGTTAGCATTCAGTCCTTCAACTATCTTGGCTATTTCAGCTACGTCTTCCTGCTGATTTAAATACTCCACCGCTAACAGAGGAAGCAGTGAGTTGCTGTTTTCATTTGCGAAGTTTAAAATATAGTCTCTGTTAGATTTATTAATAGACAGGAACTGAGACGTAAGCGATGCGGCAGTAATAGAATCCAATTTGCCCTGCTGAGCCAGCATATTATATAGCTTACTTAATGAGTCGCGGGTTGCAAAGGTTTGTTTCATGCCATTAAACAGGTTGGCAATTTTCTCTGATTCGGGCGATCCTTTAATAGTATACCCATCCTGCATGTTTAACGCATCAGCCGTCAACTCAACGCTGGAAGTTGAATCAAGCAATAGTGTAATAAAGTTATTGTCACTTAAACGTACACGGTAAAATCCGTATCCGGGAATTTTAACATTCATTTTAAAATCTCCGTTCTTTTCAATTTTTACCGAATCCAGTTTATTAACTTTGGTAGAAGTCAGTTGCTCAAAAAACAATGTTTCGTTTTTAGCATTTTCAATGTTGCCGCTTATTTTTGATTTACCTCCCGAGCAGGAAGCAAGCAATACCACAGCGCAAATAAGGGAAGAAAGGTGTGTTGTCATTTGTTTATTCTTTTGAAAGACGGGCAAAAATACATTTATTCGGCATTTAAATATTAACCACAGGCAGCGCACAGATGGCGCAGAGAAACACAGCGGAAATCCAAGGGAATAACATCTATATTTGCGGGCTACTTCAAGCATTGAAAAAATTTCTCGGCATACTATCCTACCTCCGCAATTACAAATCACTGATTGCTGCCAATTCATTTTTCAACCTGCTGAGCACGCTCTTTTCACTGGTTTCGTTTGCCGCTATTATCCCTTTTCTTAAAATCCTCTTCAGCAATGATGAGAAAAAAAGCATTGATCCGGTTGAGCTTTCCTTCTCTCCCGACTCCCTGATGAAGTATATTGACTACCGCCTGAATAACTATATATCTGTTCACGGTGCAAAAAACGCACTCCTTATTATATGTATAGCTGTAGTGGTTTTGTTTCTGCTTAAAAACCTTTCGCGTTATCTGGCTTTTTATTTCATTGCTCCGGTGCGTGCCGGGGTTGTACGCGACCTGCGTAAAAAACTATATTCTAAAATTCTGGCGCTGCCGCTTTCCTATTATTCCAATGAACGCAAAGGCGACCTGATTTCAAGAAGCACCAGCGACATTTCAGAAATTGAATGGTCTATCCTAGGTTCCATTGAAATGCTGTTTAAAGAACCGGTAACGTTTATCATCTTCCTTAGTACCTTATTTATTATGAGTCCGGAACTTACCGTTTTTGTTCTGGTGCTCTTACCACTTAGCGGCTATTTAATAAGTAAGATAGGAAGCAAACTGCGCAGCTCTGCCAAAAAAGGACAAAGCCGCCTGGGCGAAATTATCTCAACGCTGGAAGAAACCATTTCAGGAATGCGCATCATCAAAGCATTCAATGCGCAGTCATTTATGGAAAATCGTTTCAGCAGTAGTAACGAGATGTTCTATAAAATAATGGTGCGCGTTCACCGACTTCTAAACCTTGCATCACCGGTGAGTGAATTTATGGGGGCCATTGTTATCGTTACCATTTTATGGTTCGGAGGAAACCTGATCCTTGACAAAAATTCTGCACTTACAGGTGAGTTCTTTATCGCTTACATTGCCATCTTCTCTCAATTGATGCCACCTGCAAAAGCATTCAGTGAAGGTTTTTTCCGTCTCCAAAAAGGTATTGCCTCTATGGATAGAGTAAATGAAATCCTGAATGCCGAACAGAAAATCCATGAGATTGAAAATCCTGTTCCGGTTAAAAGATTTAACGACTGCATTGAATTCCGCAATGTGAGTTTTAGCTACGGGAAAGGACCTGTACTTAAAAACATAAACCTTAAAATCAGCAAAGGACAAACCATTGCGCTTGTTGGTCAATCCGGTGCCGGCAAATCAACATTGGCGGATTTGCTCCCCCGCTTCTATGATATTCAGGAAGGTGAAATTCTGATTGATGGAATAAATATTAAAAACTACAGCCTGCACGATTTGAGAAATCTGATGGGAGTTGTTTCGCAGGAGTCTATTTTATTTAACGATACCATTTTTAAAAACATTGCATTGGCAATGCCCAACGTTCCGCCCACAGCAGTTGAGAAAGCTGCAAAAATTGCCAATGCCCACGATTTCATCTCTCAGTTCCCTGAAGGTTACCAAAGTAATATTGGTGAAAGAGGCAGCAAACTCTCAGGCGGCCAGCGGCAGCGGGTAAGCATTGCACGCGCTGTTTTAAAAAATCCTCCGATATTAATTTTAGATGAAGCCACCTCTGCACTTGATACCGAGTCCGAAAAGTTAGTACAGGATGCCCTCAACAACCTGATGAAACATCGCACCTCATTAGTAATTGCACACCGCCTTTCTACCATTCAAAAAGCCGACTTAATAATAGTAATGCAGGAAGGTGAAATTGCTGAAACAGGAACCCACAAAGAACTGTTGGGCAAAAACGGTATCTATAAAAAGCTTTACGACCTCCAGATTTTTCAATCTCCCGCACAGTGAAAATTTCAGGATTTACAATGGTTAAGAATGCGGATAAACTCTATTATCCGATTAAGCAGAGCATTCTTTCCATCCTTCCTGTTGTTGATGAATTTGTAGTTGCATTGGGCGATTGCGATGCCGATGATAAAACGCAAAGTATCATTGAAAGCATTGACAGCAGCAAGGTGAAAATAATTCACACCGTGTGGGATTTGAAAAAATATCCCAACGGAACAGAGAATGCTCACCAGACCGATATTGCGAAAAAACACTGCACTGGCGACTGGCTGTTTTACCTGCAAGCTGATGAGGTAATTCATGAAAAGTATCTTCCTGTAATAAAACAACGCTGCGAAGAATTAGTGAATGATAAAGAAGTGGAAGGACTGCTCTTTTCTTACAGACACTTCTGGGGAGACTATAATCACTATGTTGACTCACACGGCTGGTATCCCCACGAAATAAGGATTGTAAGAAATGATAAAGACATTCACTCCTGGGAAAGCGCTCAATCATTCAGACGAATACCAAACTTTGATGAAAAGAATTACCGCCAGCAAAACGGAACAGCTAAACTTAAAGTAGCAACTGTAGCTGCCGAAGTATTTCATTACGGTTGGGTACGACCACCGGCATTGATGCAAAACAAAAAGAAATCGCTTGACACAATTCATAAAGGAAGTGCAAAGGCTGAGCAACTTTATAAAACCAGAACAACCGATTTCAATTACGGCCCCTTGAAAAAAACTCCGGTCTTTAAAGGAACTCATCCGGCAGTTATGAAAACGTGGATAGAAGACTTTAGCTGGGCCAATGACCTTGATTACTCAGGAAAAGCCTATCCAGACAGAGACTTATTTAAACACGAACGATTAAAATATCGTCTTCTCACCTTTTTTGAAAAAACATTTCTGGGCGGAAAACAAATAGGTGGTTTCAAAAATTACGTGCTGCTCAACAAATAACTTCTCTGAATTTTCAGTTCAGAAAACACAATGTTGAGAACCGCTGACAAGGAAAAATGACGTCAGCACATTTCAGAGTTTTCAACTTTTCAACTAACAACTTCATGAATACGTTTTGCAAAAAATCAGAAAAAAATCAGAATTTCAAAAAACGAATATTTTATAACACTCTGTACATGTCTTGATTTTAAAGGAAAGTAAAAAAGTGTAACCTTTATTGAAGTGTTCGCGTTACAATGCCGGTTTTGAATTTCACTAATTAACAATTAATAGTTAAAAACTTATTTAGAAAGTTGTTAGTGAAAAAAAATCTCAGCATACATTTGAGATGTTTAAAACCAATAATTATTGTTTAACTAAAAAAACAAAAAACACCATGGCAAAAGCAAAAAAACCTGCAGCAAAGAAAGCCGCTGCAAAACCAGCCGCTAAGAAAGCTGCTGCAAAAAAACCAGCTGCTAAGAAAAAAGCTGCTGCGAAAAAACCAGTAGCTAAGAAAAAAGCTGCTAAAAAACCAGCTGCTAAAAAACCAGCTGCTAAAAAACCAGCTGCTAAAAAAGCAGTTGCTAAAAAGAAAAAATAGGTTTCCCCTGTTTTTAAACAAAAAACCCTGCGCAAGCGGGGTTTTTTGTTTTACAGCTTTACCACTTTGGTTGAATAAATCTCAGAAGTCGATAAAATCCTCAGACAATAAATACCTGAACTGAGTGAAGAGATATCAATCCTTGAATTTATAATTGGATTAGAAACTACCAGAACTATATGTCCTGTCAGATCCAGTATTTCCAACTTGAATTTTTTAAATTTATCTGCCAGTTCAATATTTATAAAGTCATTTGCCGGATTAGGATAAATTAAATCTCCCGAAGTTTCATTCTCTTTCACACCTATTGATGTTGCTGTAATTTGTATACCATCAATTCCTGCTTCAGTTTGGTCATCTATATCATTGCTCGGGTCACTTACCTGTACAATAAACTGCATAGTTGATGTTGGTGTTATATAATTGCTGATGCGCTCACTGTGCAGATTCCAGACAGTGTTGAAATTTGTATAAGCATCTACTTTTTCAATAACTACTGTCTCTGATCCATTACTCAACATTATTTGCATAGTGTCATTTCCCGCAGTTGCTGTACTTAAATTAGCATTAAAAAACCAACGATAATAACTGATGTAAGGGTCATTGATATACGTTGCATCAAACACAGGAGAGGTGATAATAACTGTTCCATCTACCTCGTTATAAATATTACCATCGTTTCCGGTAGTGTAGGCAAAGCCACCACAGTCGGGCGAATCAGCATTGGGGTGAATTACAATAGGACCAAAAAAAGTTCCGAATGGTTTACCATATTCCCACAATCCTCGTGTTGCATTTGCGGTTGCAACCCATCCGTTATCAAAAGTAAAATCTTCAAAAAGTCCTTTTTCCAATTCAACATTCAATACATTGTTCGAACCGTCAATTGCCTGTTCACCGAAACAAACAGTATGGTATTCCCACTTGCCAATATTGATATTAAACGATCCTTCATAAAAAACAGGAATAGTAAAATCACCATTCTCATCGGTATAAACTTCATAGAAGTATTGGTAGTTCTCAATTCTTACAATTGCAGAATCTATTGGTGTTCCTGTACCAAGTTGAGTAACAGTTCCGGAAAAAGAAAAAGGAACAAGCGGTTCTAACTCCACATCAAGTGTTGTAATAGTTCCGTTGGTGAGTGCTACATTATAGATGGTATCACTACGATAAGCTGGCCTTGCAAATACAACAGTATAACTTCCTGTCTGTGCTGTTCCCATGCGGTATTCACCGTTCAGTTGACTGTGGTCAACATCTCCTGGTTCAAGTATTTCAATACTTACATTCGGAATTGGATTGGTTGTCACCTGATCGGTAACTGCACCTTCAAGATATGCGCCACGGACATAATTGGGCGAGAGAATATAAAGTCCCTCGGTAACATCACCGGCAATAATATTTCCGGATGGCAGCCAGTTATAAGTTCCCCATACGCCAGTAAAACCTGTGCCGCTGTATGGCGAAGTATCATAATGACCAACCTCAACCATGTTGCCTTGCTGCGATACATCATAGAGTATTACACCATCATTGAAGTAAGAGCTGATTACATAATCATTGCTGAGGTAATAAACGTTATGAGGAATTACTAATTCTCCCGGGCTGCTTTGTATTCTGTCTGTTTCCGTAATATTCTGAAAATCGGTAATATCATATTCTGCAATGTAAGCGCCACTTACTTCATCCGTTGTAAAAACTCGCTGGCGGTCATCACTCACCCAGATATTATGAGTCCAGTTGCTGGGTGTATTGGCACTTGCCAGATAAATAGGATTGGCTTTATCCGAAACATCATAAATTGTAAAGAAGCCATCGTGTATATGAGCTGAATAAAGTGTATCACCAATCGCAATTCCATCGTGCACATAATATTCATTCCAAAATCCAACCTCCGTTAAATCTGTCGGATCAATATTCAGGTCATATATAATAGCACCTCCCACTCCTCTGTTTGCACCGAAAATATAGAGTATCCCATTTTCATCAATCCAGAGATTATGAGCAGTTGACCATCCACCCGTTGTAAAATGACTAACGGTAAGATTCGTGTTTCCGGGCAGCGGACTTAGATCAATAATGATTATACCTCCACCACCTTCAGTTGTGACGTAAGCATGATCATTCCATATTTTTATTTCATACCAGTTGCTGGCAGGACCTGAAGTTGAAAATACTTCTGTCATGTTTGCGGGATCAGAAATATCAACGACTGAAATCCCTCCTTCGGTCATTCCAACCAGTGCATATTCATTTCCTGCTTCATCCACATAACCCCAGACATCGCTGAGGTTGGTTTCATGAAGGGTCTGATAATTCAAATGTCCGGCAACACTGATGTTGACCTGGGCAGTGGAAGTGAGAACGTAAGAAAGTGAGAGCGTGAGAAAGAATAATTTTCTTAGCATAATAAGACTTGTTATTTAAATGCTAAGGTAAAGGAAATAATATCGTCATTGCGGGTGAGAAACGAACGAAGCAATCTCTAAATTATAAGATTGCTTCGCTAAGCCCGCAATGAGGATACTTACTAGAAATTCGCAGTCAACCCTACCATAAAATTAAATCGCTGAGAAGGATACTGGCTCCAGCGGTAGTAACGGTAAGATGCAATGTTGTTGAAATTCACAAACGTTGAGAAACGTTGGTTGTAGCGATATTCAACACCAAGATTTACATCAATCAGGTGTTTTATTTTAACATCATCATAAGCTATAACACCAAGTGTATCCTGCGTGTAAGTGCGGCCAAACTGCGGACCTAAATAATACACATCAGCCGATATGATTATCTTGTCTTTCAGGTTATACTTACCGGTGAACTTACCTGTGATTGCAGGACGATGCCAAGGCTGCAATTGTTTATCCATAGCATAAAAATTATAGAAAGCCGAAGCATTCAGCATCAGCTTCTCCCCTGCCTGAAAACCCAAATCACCGCCAACGGTAAGCAAAGAAGTCTTGTCGTAAACCACATCAAATACATTTCCTGCTATTGAACCGGTGTCAATCTGGTTTACATAATACGGCATGTTATCAATAAAGCTTTGCGACACAAACGCATTGAACGTCATCTTGGAACTGAATGCCCCGCGAAGACCTGCAAATAATTTTGCCTGCTGGTTACTGTTTTTCAAAGCAACATCAGAAGCAATAAAAGGATTTTCAGTAGTAAGGTTGCGGAAACTGTTACGCTGCAAGTCACCATTGGCTCCTGCATAGAAGTAAAAAATATTCTCAACCAGCGAATACTGAAAATCCACATGCGGATAGATATATCCTTTGGTAAGCGAGTCGGTAACATCCAGTGCTGTTCCCAAGCCTACTTTCAGTTTCCATCCTTTTCCGCTGGTAGCAAATGCCGCACGCAAGCGCGGTATAAAATTATTGCCACCATGTACAGCCATCTTCTCATTATAATAATCCACACCCACATCAATCAGCACATCCGATTTTTTAGAAACATCTTTTACAAGGTTAGTCATCAGGCCAAACTTATTTTCAGTTGTTCCGAATTTGTCCTGATAGTTGTAATAATCAATACCAATCTTCTGAAGCCATTTGGAAGGGCGCAATTCCGAAGAAGTCAGATCAACTGACGTTCCGATAAACGAAAAACGCTGTTTGGTGGCGCTTTTGCTGAAAGCAGGAAAACTGTCAGACGGAAATGAATCAACATCAAAGCCATAACGATGAACCACATTCCTTTTATAAGCAAGGTTACCGTTCAGCGTAAACTCTTTGAAAAACTTCTTCCCGTCCAGCACTATCTCGTTGTCGCTGAATTGTGGCGGACCAACCTCTTTCAGTTTTCCGTTCATGGAGTAGTGTTTCAGGTAAACACTTCCCGCATAATCCTTGCTGCGCAGATTGCTCATGCTGAATTCAACCAAAGGCGAGGTATAATTCCCGAAACCAACCTTAGCATAATGCTTGTAAAGTTTTTTCAGCGGCTCGTCCACAATCTTCGCAGGTTTTATTTTCTCCACCTTGTATTCAGGTTTCTCCTGCTTTTTCAGAATGGTATAATTCAAGGGAGAGATCACCAGCGTGTCATCCTTCACTTCCGGGTTCTGACTTATTTTGATTGCATTCTTAGTAGCGCGGTCCGAAGGCTTGGTGTGCTCAAACTCCATCTCAGGAAGGCTTTCCTTGGTTTGGGCAAGCGAAACAATACTTCCCGAAAACAATACCGCAAACGTTAGACTTATTATCTTTTTCATGTTATTCCTGGTTTTGGGGAGTTTGTAAAGTATCGGAAGGCATAGTTTCCTCCTCAAACAGTTTCTGTTCTTTATTATTCTCATTAAACTGAATGTATATCTCTTCTTTCACTTTCATTTCGCGCATCAGTTCTTCATCATTTTCGCGCTGAATAATGGTATTCAATTTCTCCTGTGCTATAGCTTTCAGGTCTGCGCCTTCATATTTATCAATGAGGTTTTGCAAGGTCAGCTTTGCCTGAAAGTCATCATCCTTGGCAACATAATTATCAGCCAGCAGAATAAATGATTTTGCAACCCAGTAAGGATAAGAAGGTCGGTTCTTAATAATGCTGATGATCGTTTTTTCGCACACATCATAATTACCCTGACTGTATTGAATAGCCGCAACATTGTATTCTGCTTCTGCTCCCACGGCAGTTTGCGATAAGCCTGCAACTTTATTAAACGCTGCCAACGCCAGGCCTTCTTTATCCTGAGCCAATGCAGATTTTGCAATGATCAGATGCGCTTCGTGCAGAACATCATCCTGAATTTTTTCCATAATAATAACCTTCTCTGCATAACGCGAAGCCTCATCGTATTCGCCCAACTCATAATTGCAGCGCATCAAACCGATGCGTGAGTTGATCAGGTTTTGCTCTACTTCAGCAACTTCTTCCAGAACCGAGAACATCAGTTTCGCATCGCTGTAATTCTTGCTGAAGTAGTGAACATCAGCAGCGCGTATCAATGATTTCTCAGTGAAAATATTCTTCGCTCTGCCTATTGCATAGTTGTATCCTTCTAATGCTTCATCGTATTTCTTCAACTGGTAAGCCGACTCAGCGCGGTAAAATTTAGCATTCAATTCAAAGTTGCCGTTCGGATATTTGGTGAGGTAGGTATTAAAGCCATCATACGCTTCCGAGAATTTCGACTCTAAGTATTTCTTTTCCGCAACTTCATAGTTAGCTGTATCCAGCGTAGCCACATTAAATCCGGGAGCATTTCCTTTCAGCCAGTTTTCAAACTCCTGCACTTTGCCGGCTTCCACATATATCTTCTTTATCTGCAACATTGCATCGTTCTTTTCCGATGTTCCCGGATATTCGGCATACACCTTTTTGAAAAGCTCCAATGCCTGATCGTCATTGCTTTTGTTGTAGTAAATCTGTGCGCTCGATAGCATCGACTTCTTAACGTAAGCCGATTTCGGATGCTCGTTTATCACACGCTGAAACCAGGTAAGCGCATTATCCAACGCATCATTCAGCAGGTAGCTTTCAGCAATCTCATATTTTGCATCGGCTGAATACGCTGAGTTTTTATACGTATTGAGTAATGATTCCAATGCAGCAATTTTCGATTCGTTTTTATTCTGTAAACCATAACACACCGCAATCTGAAACAAAGCATAATCCACATCCAGCGCACCCACCTTCACGGCCTTGTCATAGAAATCAATTGCCAGTTGGTTTTCGCGGGTCAGGAAATAGCAGTCACCAATTCGGATATAAGCATCACACAGTTTCTTGTTGTCATCAGATGAAGCTACATATTTTCTCAGCCACTGAACAGCATTCGGGTAATCGCCTTTTTTGAAATAAGCATAACCCATGTTGTAGTTCACCGTCTTGTAATTGTTGTGGTTCACGCCCGGCACATAAAGAAATTTGTTGTAGTCGGCAATGGCACCATCGTAGTTGTTCAGCTTATATTTTGCTTCGCCTTTCCAGTAATCAGCACCGGCTTCAATTTCTTTATCTAAAGGAAACTTCAGCGAAAGATCAAAGTGTGCAATCGCACTCTGGTAATTCAAATCATTATACAGCTCCACAGCGCGGAAATAGGCAATGCGCTGATAACTGCGTCTCATTTTATCATCCTTGTTCTTGATCAGCTCAATGGATTCAAGAGCCTGCTTGTAGTTTTTGGTGGTGAGGTAAACATCCAGCAGAAAAGCGTAGGCTTCTTCCACACGCGGTGATTGCGGGTTCTTGCGGATATATTCTTCAAAGGCAGTTATCGCTTCATTATAAGGATTGAACGAAAGTTCGTAAGCCAGTTTCGCGTAATTGAACAAGGCATCTTCCTGTATTTCTTTGTCAAACTCAAAGGACGAAGCCTGTTTGAAGGAGTTGCGTGCTGCGGGTTTCTTTCCCGATTTCAGATAGCAATCCGCAATGTTGTAGTAGGCTATTTGCGTGAGCTTATCCGCATCTCCGGCAACCTTTTCTAAATAGGTAATCGCCTTCTCGTATTCACCGTTTTTATAAAGCGCATAACCCAACTGGTAATTATCTTCGCGGGTAATAATTCCGGCATTGTCTATAAACAAGGTAAGGTGCGGTACCGCTTCCTTATATTGCTCTTTGTTGAAATATGATTCGCCCACCAACTTGGCAATCTCAGGTGTACGCTTGGTATTGGCCGATGAAAGCAAAGGCGTTCCGTATTCAATTACCTTATCATATTTCTTCTGCATGAAATAAAGCTGTGTGATGTAGAACGGCACCACCGCACCGAAAATCTTATCGTCCTGCAGTTTCAGAAAATCCTGCAAAGCCGTTTCGTAATTCTCTTCTATGTAGGCTATGTGCGCACTGTAGTAACTTGCAGGTGCCGAGTATTTATTCTCCACTCCCTTGATCTGGTCGAGGTTGGTTTTTGCATTTTTAAAATCAGTGAGCATGAAATAACTATAGCCCGACTTGAAATAATATTCAGCCAGCTGATCGTTATTCAAATCATAGGTGTTCAGCTTTTCAAACCATTCCACCGCTTTTTTCCAGCTCTTTTTACGGTATTGAAATTTACCCATCTCAAACCATGCAGCCTTTATTTTCGGGCTTTCGGGGCGGGTATCTATAAAACGCTGCAACAACATTTCAGCATCTTTGTGAAACAATTCAACGGCACACATGGCTGTATAAAACTCGGCATTCACCCGCAAATCAAGCGGCAGATAAGCGGTTTGTGCCGTTACATTCTCAAACTTTTCGCGGGCAGCAGTATACTTCTCTTTCTCATACAACTCGCTCCCCAGGCGGTATTCCGTAGCGGGGTCAAGGTAATAAGCCGTCTTCTGTGAAAACGCCTGTGAACCGCACAACAGCAAGGCCGCAAGCAGCAGTTGTGAAATTCTATTTTTACTTCGCATCATATCCTCTATATTAATAGTAGCTGCATAAAACAACTTTGTGCAAAATTTAGATTTTACCCTACACTTAATTGATACACACCCTTTAACTTATTAACGCTGAAGTGTTGAAAGTATTGTGTCAAAAAATACTTGCCCCTTTTTCCTACTTTTGTAAACCCTATGGCAGGAAACACCTTCGGACAACTTTTCAAAATCACAACCTTTGGCGAATCACATGGCGCCATGATTGGCGTTGTCATTGACGGCTGCCCTTCCAACCTTAAGATTGACGAAAAATTTATTCAGTCCGAGCTCAACCGCAGAAAACCCGGCCAAAGCAAAATAACCACCCAGCGCAAAGAATACGATGTGTTTGAAATTGTCTCAGGCGTGTTTAATAATTTAACAACAGGCGCACCGCTTACCATTATCATCCGCAACAGCGACCAGAAGCCGCAGGACTATAAACACCTTGCAGATAAGTTCCGTCCTTCCCATGCCGATTTTACTTACGAAGAAAAATACGGCAACCGTGACTACCGCGGTGGCGGTCGGTCTTCAGCACGCGAAACTGCTGCACGTGTTGCAGCCGGAGCAATCGCAAAGCTGCTGCTGAAAAAACAGGGAATAGAATTCAATGCCTGGGTTTCGCAAGTAGGAACGGTGAAGATGAATGACACTGAAAAGGTTTTCAGCAACAAAGAAATTGAAAGCACCATTGTTCGCTGCCCCGAAAAAGCAACGGCAGAGAAAATGATTGCGCTGATTGAAAAAACACGCAAAGAAGGCGATACGCTGGGCGGAGTAATTACGGCAGTCATCACCAAATGCCCCGTGGGCTTGGGCGAGCCCGTGTTTGATAAACTTCATGCCGACTTGGGAAAAGCAATGCTCAGCATCAATGCAGTGAAAGGTTTTGAATACGGCAGCGGATTTGAAGGAACCGAAATGAAAGGCTCGGAACACAATGATGTATTTACTTCAAAAGCAAAAACATTATCTAATCACTCAGGCGGCATACAAGGCGGTATTTCCAATGGAATGGACATCCGCTTCAATGTGGCGTTTAAGCCTGTTGCAACCATCATTCAGGACCAGCAAAGCATTGATAAAAAAGGAAACAAAGTAATCGTAGAAGGTAAAGGTCGCCACGATCCTTGCGTGGTTCCGCGCGCTGTGCCTATAGTGGAAGCAATGGCTGCATTGGTTATTGCAGACCATTTTTTGAGAAATAAAATTTACAAGTAAGGATGTCAGAGAAAGGAAATAAAGAGTGGTTCAGTAAATTTAAGAAGCCTTTTATTGTTGCGGGGCCCTGCAGTGCTGAGAGCGAAGAACAGGTTCTAGCAACTGCAAAAGAACTGGCAAAAATTGAAGAGGTGCAGGTGTTTCGTGCCGGCATCTGGAAACCACGAACCCGTCCAAATTCTTTTGAAGGGGTTGGTGTTGTTGGTTTGCCATGGCTTACAAAAGTAAAAGAACAGACAGGCTTGCTTACCGCAGTGGAAGCAGCAAACGCACAACACGTTGAAGAATGTTTAAAAGCAGGAATTGACATCATCTGGATTGGTGCACGCACAACCGTAAACCCTTTTACCGTTCAGGAAATTGCGGATGCACTCAAAGGAGTTGACATCACTGTGATGGTAAAGAACCCCATCAACCCCGATCTGCAACTTTGGCTGGGCGCAATTGAGCGACTGAACAATATTGGTATTGATAAAGTAATTGCAGTGCATCGCGGATTCTCATCGCTCAGCCAAACAAAATTCCGCAACTCCCCCAACTGGCAAATCCCGATTGAACTGAAAATTCAGATGCCGCATATTCCCGTAATCTGCGACCCCAGCCACATTGCCGGAAAACGCGAACTGTTATTATCTGTAGCACAAGAAGCACTTGACCTCGACATGGACGGACTGATGATTGAAACCCACATCGACCCTACTAATGCAAAGAGCGATGCGCAGCAACAAATCACTCCTGCGAAACTCAAAGACTTATTATCGCAATTGGTTTTCCGCAGCCCGGTTTCTGGCAATGTTGAATTTTCTAATCGCCTGGAACAATTGCGCAAACGCATTGATAAAATTGACCTCGACATAGTGGACATTCTTGCAGCACGTATGCAACTGGTGGAAGAAATAGGCTTGTATAAAAAAGAAAACAACGTTACCATTCTGCAACTGGAACGTTGGAATACTGTGTTAAAAAATATTGTTGCACAATCCGAAAATCTGGGAATGCAAAAAGAGTTTTCAAAAAAACTATATCAACTGGTTCACGAAGAATCAATTCGTATTCAAACCGAAATCATGAATCGGGAACTGCATAAGAAATAAGCAATGTCAAGAGTTCTGCAATCCATCGGACACAACATTTACTTTGGCGACAACGCCTTTGTTGAGTTGGATGAATTGCTGAGAACCACGCGCTACACAGGTTGCCGAAAGTTCATCATGGTGGATGAAAACACCTCTAAACATTGTCTTCCCGTTTTGCTTGCCGCCACAGAAGAACTTGCCGATGCCGAAATAATAGAAACCGAAAGCGGAGAAAAAAACAAAAGCCTTGATGTATGTTATCAATTGTGGAGTGCAATGAGCGAACTGGAGGCCGACAGAAAATCCTTGCTTATTAATTTAGGTGGCGGTGTTATCTGCGACATGGGTGGTTTTGTTGCGGCAACATTTAAGCGCGGAATTGATTTCATCAATATCCCCACTACCCTGCTCGCTCAGGTTGATGCCGCCATTGGCGGGAAAACGGGCGTTGATTTAAAAAATATAAAGAATCAGGTTGGCCTTTTTGCTTTCCCTGAAGCTGTTTTCGCAGCTCCTAAATTCCTCGAAACATTGCCTCCTGCACAACTAAAATCAGGTTTTGCAGAAGTGGTTAAACATGGTTTGATTGCCGACAGAAATTACTGGAACTCCATTCGTGAAATCAAAAAACTGAGAAACGATATTACAGATGATATTATTTTTCAATCGTTGAAAATCAAAAATAACATTGTCGTAGAAGACCCAGAAGAAGCTAACTGGCGCAAGGTTCTGAACTTCGGCCACACCATTGGTCATGCGTTTGAAAGCTACTCATTAGAGCACGACCGAAAACCAATTTCGCATGGCGAAGCAGTGGCAGCAGGAATGATATGTGAAGCATTTTTATCACACCGGAAACTAGGATTGGGAAGAAATGATCTGCACGAAATTGTATGTTTCATTCTACGGATGTTTGACCCTTATCCTGTAAAAAAAGAAGCATTCCCTGAATTCATAAGTCTGATGCGCAACGATAAGAAAAACGCGAAAGGTGAAATACGCTTTACATTGCTCAGCCGCATCGGAAGTGCAGAAGTTGACAAGCCTTGCAGCGAAGAAGAAATACTTGCTGCGCTTGCATTTTACAGGTTAAATACCTTTCAATGATTGCAAAGATCAGCGCACCGCAAAAGCCAATTCGCGCTACCATCAATTTACCTGCATCAAAAAGCCTGAGCAACCGTGCGCTGATTATCCGCGCATTGACCGGAAAAGATTTTGAACCCGATAGCTATCGGGTAGAAAATCTTTCGGAAGCAGAAGACACAAAGATTTTACTGAACGCAATTCAATCAACTGATAAAACAATTGACGTTGGTGCTGCCGGAACAGCCATGCGTTTTCTCACTGCTTACTTTGCAGTAAGTGAAGGAGAAAAAATTTTGACAGGAACAGAGCGAATGAAACAAAGACCAATTGCTCCATTGGTTGAAGCGTTAAAAGTCTTAGGTGCCGACATTGAATATCTTGAAAATGCAGGCTTCCCTCCTATCAGTATCAAAGGAAAAAGATTGTCAGAAAATGAAGTGGAAGTTGATGGAACGATCAGCAGTCAATTTCTTTCTGCGCTATTAATGATTGCTCCTGTTTTAGAAAATGGTTTGAGAATAACCATCAAAGGAAACCTTGTTTCAAAGCCTTATGCAGAAATGACAATTGCATTAATGAAGCACTTTGGTATTTCAGCTTTATGGAAGGAAAATACAATTGAAATCCCACATCAAAAATACATTCCTCTACCCTACAAAGTTGAACCCGACTGGAGTGCAGCTGCGTTTTGGTATTCGCTGGTTGCATTTTCAAAAGATGCAGAAGTTACCTTGCCCGGTTTGCAAAAAAAAAGCCTGCAAGGTGATTCTGTTTTGCAGGAGTTGATGAAGAAGTTTGGAGTGGAAACTGAATTTTCAAATGAAGGAATCAAACTTCGTCAATCATCAATTGTTAATCGTCAATCATTAATCAAAATCGATTTCACTAATTTCCCTGACCTTACACAAAGCCTGACAGTAGTTGCAGCCGCACTTGACTTACAAATTCAATTTTCAGGAATTGAAAATTTAAAGTTGAAAGAGACTGACCGCATTTCTGCCTTACAAACCGAACTGAAAAAATTCGGGAAAGAGTTTGTCAAACAAGGTGATCACTACACCTTAAAAGGTCAATTCCAAAAATCGGAGCAAACTATTGAAACGTATGACGACCACCGCATGGTGATGGCGTTTGCTCCTCTGGCATTAGCCTGCAGAAGCATTAATATTCAAAACCCTGAAACGGTGAAAAAATCTTATCCCGGATTTTGGGAAGATTTGAAAAAGAGCGACCTATCGGTTACTTCAGGTAAATAAAAAAGCCTGAAACTATTGATTAACAATAATTTCAGGCTTGATTTGTGTAGCCCGTAGGGGAATCGAACCCCTGTTACCAGGATGAAAACCTGACGTCCTAACCCCTAGACGAACGGGCCAAATATGATAAAGAACTGTCTTTTTTCCCGAAATGGGAGCGCAAATGTAACAGTAAAAAGGTTTTCTGCAAAAATTATTTAAAAAACAGCATCAACCTTCTTTATTTACCTTATTAATAAGCCCTCGCAAACACCACACGTTGTGTTGAAGATTTTCCTGTAAGGACGCATTTACCGTCTTCCTTCTTATTATCAAGCGGAATGCAACGGATAGTAGCTTTAGTTTTCTCCTTTATTGTTTCTTCGGTTTCTTTTGTACCGTCCCAGTGAGCGTAGACAAAACCGCCTTTTCCTTCAATCTGCTTTACAAACTCATCCCAAGTATCAACATTGGTAGTATTTTGCTCACGGAAAGAAAGAGCTTTCTGATATAGATTGCTTTGAATTTGTCCAAGCAAGTGGTCAATTTTATGAGCCAAGTCAATTTGCTGATACGATGCTTTCTCTTTGGTATCTCTACGTGCAACTTCTACAGTTCCGTTTTCTAAATCTCTCGGGCCAATTGCAATACGAACAGGAACTCCTTTAAATTCATACTCGGCAAATTTCCAACCTGGTTTATGCGTATCACGGTTATCATATTTCACACGAATACCAAGTGCTTCCAATGATTTTTTTATTTCTCCGGCTTTTTCGTTCAACCTTGCCAATTCTTCATCTGATTTATAGATAGGAACTATTACCACCTGATTAGGTGCCAATTTTGGAGGTAGCACCAAACCGTTATCATCTGAATGCGCCATGATCAGTGCACCCATCAATCGTGTTGAAACGCCCCAGGAAGTAGCCCAAACAAACTCCTGCTTACCATCTTTTCCTGTGAATTTCACATCAAATGCTTTTGCAAAATTTTGTCCTAAGAAATGTGAAGTTCCTGCCTGCAAAGCTTTCCCGTCTTGCATCAATGCTTCAATGCAATAGGTTTCAATAGCTCCGGCAAAACGCTCATTCTCTGATTTCACTCCTTTTAAAACAGGAAGTGCCAGAAAATTTTCAGCAAAATCTGCATATACGCCTAACATTTTTTCTGCTTCTTCAAGAGCTTCCTGTTGGGTCGCGTGTGCTGTATGTCCTTCCTGCCAAAGGAATTCAGCAGTTCTTAAAAATAATCTTGTACGCATTTCCCAACGCACTACATTAGCCCATTGGTTAATCAGCAAAGGCAAATCACGGTAGGATTGAATCCAATTGCGGTAAGTATCCCAGATAATAGTTTCGGAAGTTGGGCGAACAATCAGTTCTTCTTCCAGCTTAGCATCCTCATCCACAACAATTTTACCATCCGGAGCGGTTTTCAGGCGATAGTGCGTTACAACAGCACATTCTTTGGCGAACCCTTCCACGTGACTTGCTTCTTTTGAGAAAAAGGACTTAGGAATAAACAAAGGAAAATAAGCATTCTCATGCCCTGTGTCTTTAAACATTTTATCCAACGTTGCCTGCATCTTTTCCCAGATGCTGTAGCCATAAGGTTTTATCACCATACAGCCACGCACAGCTGAGTTTTCAGCCAAATCAGCTTTTGTAACTATGTCGTTATACCACTTGGAATAATTCTCTTCTCGGGTTGCAAAATCTTTGCTCATAAATCTTGGTATGGTCTTTGTAAATTTGTAGCGGGTTAAATTTGATACCCGGCAAAGTTAAAATTAAATACTGCTGACATGAACACATCTGCTACAACAAAATTTCAAGGAGGAAAAACCATGAAAAATCTATCTATCTTATTTGCAGCAACACTGCTCACCATTGCAGGTTGTAAATCAAGTTACTATTCAGGCGCATACAGCGATGATGATGTTTACACACCTGCAAGTCAGGCTTATCAAACCAATCCGGATAATTATACTCCTGCTCAAAACAACCAGAGCAATAATCAACAACAAGATGATTATTACGACCCGAACGGTTACAGTAATAATTCAAACTCGCAACAATATACCGACAGCACAACCGGTAATACGTACGTTACCAACAACAACTATTATGACGACCAGTTTGTATATGATGATTATTATGATTATTCATACGCAGCACGCATAAGAAGATTTCAAAACCCTTCTTATGGGTTCGGGTATTATAATAACTATTACACCAACTCCTATTACTATAATTACGATCCGTATTTTTACGGAACAAGTATTTATTCAAGCTATAACTTTTGGGGACCATCTATAACTTTTAACTACGGTTGGGGATGCTACCCTTACGGTTATGGTGGCTGGGGTTCGCCTTACTACGGTTACAACGGTTTTAACTGCTATAATAACTGGTATGGTTACCCTTACAATAATGGTTGGGGCTATAACAACGGCTACTGGAATGGCTACAACAACGGATATTGGGATGGCTATAACAACGGTTACTGGAATGGCTACAATAACGGCTATTTCAATAACTACTACAACACATTTGACAACAACAGTAATTTCTACTACGGCCACCGCAGTGTAAACCAAGCGGGAAGTGGTTACGCAGGTAAAACATCTTTCAAAGAACAATATCTGACTGCTGTAACACAAGGCACCGTTACCGGCAGCAAACTGAATGTAGTTAACTATTCAAAAGAGAGCAATAAACCCAACATAGATGGCTTTAACATTGGTAAAGAAAATGCTACCAAGGTGAAAGATCCTGTGTACAATCCTACTACAAAGGAGATAAAAACCACACCTACTACTGTTGGTAAAGAACAACCTACACAAGGCTCAAAAGAGATTCCGCAAAACGGTGCTGACCGCTTTACAAAAGAAAACAATGTAAACGGCACAACACAACAAAGCAAAGAATTGCCTAAACAAACTGAGTATGCAAAGCCTGAAAACAATGCTGATAAATACAGCAGGCCACAGACAACAACTCAGCAGCAACAAGGTGTTTATTCCCGTCCGGAATCAAGCCGCCCTGTGCCTAACCAGACACAACAGTCAAGACCCGAGCAATATGTAACTCCTGAAAGAACCAAACCTCAGCAGGATTATTATCAGCGCGGCAATAACAACAACGGGTATCAGCAGAACCAATACAACAGAAATAACGGGTATCAGCAAAATACTCAACCGCAAAGAAATTACGAGAATAATCAGTACAATCAGCGCCAGTATAACAACAGCAAACCGCAGTATGAGCAACAGAAGCCAAGTAACAACCGCGGCAACGATTACAAACCTCAACAGAATGAACGTCAGAACTTCAATCAGAACAATAATAACAACAGAGGTTTTGATAACGGAAGCGGAAACAAAGGCGGAGGCAATTTCAATTCAGGTGGCTCAAACAGCAGAGGCGGAAATCCCGGAGGCAACAGCAAAGGCCCACGCTAAATTTTGAAATAAATAGTTCAGAAGAACAAGCATGAAAACTAAAATAGCAAGCGGAATATTAGCGTTGATGAGTTTAACTGCAACAGCGCAAAACGAAACAGATGCATTGCGTTACTCGCAAACTTCACCAACAGGAACTGCTCGTTTTGCAGCAGTTGGCGGTGCTTTCGGAGCTTTGGGAAGTGATTTCTCAACACTTAGTTTTAACCCTGCAGGTATCGCTTTATATCGCAGCAGTGAGCTATCCTTAACGCCTTCACTTTACAATTCAACATCAACTGCTGATTACCTTGGAACCAGAACCAAAGACAATAAACTAAATTTCAATTTTGGAAATTTAGGTGCGGTATTTACCCGCATCAGAAATAAAGAGGGCAGTACTTACGGGTGGTTAAATTTCAACTTTGGTGTTGGCTACAATCGCCTCAACAGTTTTCAAAACAGAGTGAGTATTGAAGGCCGGAATTTTGATCATTCTATTGCTGATGCTTTTGCAAGTCAGGCTTATGGAACAGCTTATAGTGATTTAGCAAACTCAAATCCCTTTGATGCAAATCTTGCATGGCAAACATATGTTATAGATACAGCTTCAGGAGAGACCAGTGTTTACAATACGCCAATGGGCAATTACGGGCAACTGCAAAAACTTCAGGCAACCACACGAGGGTCAATGGGAGAAACTGTAATTGCTTTTGGAGCAAACTACAGTAACAAACTGTATCTTGGAGCAACTATAGGAATTCCAAGTGTGCGTTATATGCAAGAAAAAGTGTATGAAGAAACCGATGATTTAGACACCATTGCACAGTTTACATCACTGAAATACACTGAAACATTGAAAACTTCAGGCAACGGTATCAATCTGAAATTAGGTGTTATTTACAGGATAACCGACTGGGTGCGCGTTGGTGGAGCGTTTCACACACCAACCTATTTCAGACTTACCGACAACTGGATTTCAGGTTTAGATTCTAAAATTTACAATCAGGACTTTTTCGCAGAATCGCCTGCCGGAAGTTTTCAGTACTCGCTTACTACTCCTCTTAAAGCAATAGCAAGTGTTGGATTTATTGTTGGCAAAGCAGGATTAATAAGTGCTGATTATGAATACGTGAACTACTCAACAGCTAAACTGAACTCAAGTGACTATAATTTTTCAACCGAGAATAAAAACGTAAATGATAACTATAACAGCACCGGAAATATCCGCATAGGAACAGAGTGGAGATACAAAATTTTCAGTGCCCGTGCAGGCTATGCAATTTTTGGAAGTCCTTATTCAAAAACGTTTAAGATTGATAATTCAACTGCATCCATCGGTGCAGGTTTGCGCACAAAAGGTTTTTTTATGGATGCAGCTTACCTGATGAATTTCTCACAGAAGAACAGGTATAATCTGTATGTGCTGGATGAGACAACCGCAGCTTCAGCAGAAGTCAATAACGTAGCCGGAAGTTTTATGCTGACCTTCGGAATCCGTTACTGATTATTTTTCGAACTCTTCAATTCTTCTTCGCCACTCAGATAAAATCTCAATGGTTTTGTTGTGGGCATAATTGTATGCAACCATTACTGTTGAACCTGAAGAAACCACTTCATCCTTACCATCCACTTCGCGAACGAATAAATATTCTATGTCAAAACTTTTTGTGCCCAAGCGCGAGGTGCGGATATAGACAAACAGTTTGTCGTGAAGCATTACCGGCAACTTAAAATCAACAACAGCTTTTGCAAGAATTACTCCATCGGCTGCCCAATTAATTGAATTGCCAAAAACCTTGTCGATATAACCGATACGGGCAAGTTCCATGTAAGAGAGGTAATTTGAATTATTTACATGTCCCAATGAGTCGGTATCACAAAAACGAATCTGAATGGGTTCGCGGTGTTTATAAGGTGGTATCATAATTTTTATTTAACGGGCGCAAAAGTACATGTTGTTGTCACAGATTACACAGATATTCTTCTGATTTATTCACAGAAAATCCAGTCGCGTCCACAGGAATACTTGTCACGTCCACAGAAACTCTGTGTATGTCCACAGGTTTACTGTGAATGTTCACAGAGTTCCTGTGAACATTCACAGTAAACCTGTTCAGGTACCCCGGAAATCTGGTTAGGTAGTAGCAAAATCCGGTTATATTCTCAGGAAAATCTTGTTAATGTGTTAAATCTTCACGCCTACGGTGATATAAAAACTTCTGCCATCAGAAGGAATAATACCGGGCCCGGGATAACTCTCGGCCCTGCGTGTAAAATATTTATTGTTGGTGATGTTGTTCAATCCGCCTGAGAAACTGTAACGCCTCCATGCATAGTTCACTGAAAAATCCATAACGTAATAAGCAGGAATAATTCCGTAAACACCGTTGGCGCTGAACTCGGCATTAGTGGCATCACTGAATTGCTCACCTGTATAAGAGAATTGGTATGTAGCCTGAAAGTTTTTGCGCTTGAAAGTGATACCTGATTTATTGGTGAAGGTTGGAACCAGTTCTACCTTTTTATCATTGAAAGCAGCCTCTCTGCTATTAAAATAACGTGCATCTGTAAACGAGCAATTGGTAAAAACCGACAGCATTGATTTTGATTGTGCGCCTGAAAAAATTTTCAGCAAATCCAGTTCGGCAAAAACCTCAACACCCATATTACGCGAGTCAGCAATGTTGGTACGATAGCGGTAAACAACATAGGTGTTGCTATCCAAACGCAGATCAGCACCAATTCTATTTTTGTATGAAATCATAAATACACTTACATCAAAATTAACTATCCTGTTTATGTTTCCGCGAACACCAAGGTCGGTGGTGTATCCTTTCTCGTCCTGCAAATCAGTGTCAACACGAAAATTGGGGTTTACAATACGCATATCACTGAACGTGATGGCGCGGTAGTTCTGTGAAAAATTTCCATATACCTCAAGACTACTTGTCGGTTTATAGCTTGCTCCTGCTCCAAGTAAAACAAAACCACGGCTGTTGCTGCGTTTGTCTATTGTATGTTCACTATATATTATGTTACCTGCAAGATCTTTGTATTCTGTGTTATAAAATCCATCGGACGAAGTGCTGATGTATTCATAACGCACACCGGGCGTAACGCTGAATTCAGAAGTGACTGCAAAAATATTTTCAGCAAAAAAAGAAATGTTTCTGCTTGGAAAAACATAGGCTGAATGTTCTAAGTTATCAGGATTCAGATAATAGAAATCAGACTCGCTGCCATTGTTTGCAAGTCCTTGTTTGCGGTCGGTATGGCCCTGATAATAGCGCACTCCTGCAAGAAAGGTACTGTGATTTCCAAGCAAATTATAGCCATACATAATACGGGTTTCATTGCCGAAATTTCTATAGTTATCCCAAAGCAAATCACGTTCTTCCATCGGGTCGGCACGACTGATAAGCCCTAAGAAACCAAGTGCAGCACGGTCTGCAATCAAACCAAAGAAACGGCTGTTGAGTTTTAACCGGTCGTTGAATTTATAATCCACCATCAGCGCAGTTAAATTCCAGTTCACACGAAACCAATTGCGCTCGCGAATAGACTGGCGCGGGTCTTGCGCAAATGCTGCATCGGTCAATCCACCGGGTTGCTGTGCGAGGTAGTGCATGTAGGTATGCTCCAGCGTGAACGATAATTTTTTAGTAGCGTGAAAAGCAACAGAAGCATGGGCAGCATGATTATTAAAACCTGAATTGGGTCGCCATCCGTCACCGCGCTTGAATTGATAGTAGGCGTAATATGCAAGCTTTCCCTTTGTTCCGCTGATACTGTTGAATGAATTAAACAAACCAAATGAACCGGCAGTTTGGCGCAGCACAGCTTCAAATGCTTTTGTGGGGTTTGGTTTTTTAAAAACAAAATTGATGAAGCCGCCAAACTGTGTTCCGTATTGCAAAGATGCGGCACCACGCACTACCTCTATTTTTTCCAACGCTTCGGTTGGCGGTGAATAATAACTTTCGGGATATCCCAACGCATCAGCACTGATGTCGTAACCATTTTGACGGGTGTTGAAATTAGATGTGCGGTTGGGACTTAATCCTCGTCCGCCAATGCCAATCTGTAAACCGGCTCCATCGCTTTCCCATATATTAAGGCCTGCAACTTTTGCAAACACCTGACGACTGTTATTGGTTGCAAGATTTGCAGCTACATCGTCCAACAAAACAACCTCTGATTTTTTACCGGCATAAATAGCTATCCCGTCAACCGGTTTTAAACGTGTAATACCAAAGTCATTGTCTTTTTCTTCTTTTACAACCACATCTTTTAAATCCATTACTAAAGGTTGCAACGCTATGTTGATTTCTAATTTTTCGTCTTTAATATCAATATACTGCTCCACTTTTTCATAGCCGTAAGCAAAATAAATCAGCTTATGACTGCCATAACTCAAATGCCTGAGATGATATATTCCTTTCTCGTCTGTGCGAACTGAGCGAGTAGAATTATCCAATAAAACCTCAGCAAGAAATACAGGTTCGCCCGTTTGTTTGTCGGTTATAATTCCGTAAACCGAGCCTGCTGCATCAAACTCGTTATCAGGCAAAGGTGCGGGCTGGGCAAACACATGCAGAATGCAGAATGATAAATGTAGAATGATAAAAAAAAGAAATCTGCCCAACTTCATCTCTCAGCGTAACTCATCTTTGTTTCTTCAAAAGGAAGCACCCAGTTTTTTGGAGTAAAACCTTCTTTCTCTTTTGTTAAATCAACTGAACCATTAATAAATGGCTTGCTGCCACTGCCATTCAGCGTTACATAACTTTCGGCACGCACCTGTGGATTTGCATAACCTTTCTTCTCATACTCTGCTGCAAGGAAGTGTGCAAACTGTAAAATCATATCCGGTTGAGTGGCCATCATTTTCTGCTGCTGATACGTCAGGTAGGTGGAATTATCCACTTCACTTTCTTTGCCTGTTACAGAATCTTTCACATAGAAAAATGCTGTACCACCTTTTTCCATCAACATTACGCGCCACGAAAAACGATAGCCCTGTTCTGTCCAGAAAAGATTGCCGGGATAAAGCAGATAACGAAAAGGCAAAATGAGTTGAACAGCAAAATGCATACACAATGTTGCAATTATCACCTTTCCGATTAGCGGACGGGGAAATGAAAAGCTAATATCGTGACGATAATTGAGCAGATTTTTTTTACCGAAAGAAAATAATTCAACAACGCGTTGAATAAGTTTATTGTGAAATTCAGGCGGGAAAAAAATCAGTGTGGCCAAAATCATAATGTAAGGGAACATACCTATTACAGGCAAAACAATAGCTGTTGCAGCATGGAATACAATTACAAAAACATATGCAACATTTCTTGTCTGCTTATTAAAAAGAAAAAACGGAATAAGAATATCATAGACAGCACCAAACCAACTGAACACATAAGCTGTGAATTTGTAATTCAACAACTCGCCAACTAATGGAAGATTTGATTTTGCAGGTAACCAGATAGCAAGCGGCATAGCACGAAAAAGCCAATCGTAGTTAAGCTTTGCGATGCCTGCAAAAAAATAAACAATGCCTAATTGCAGTTTAAAAATGTCAACCATCCAGCTTGGAACTTGCGTTACCAACAGCGATGGCTTAAGCAAAACATCCAATGAAAAATAACGGTTGGCCGGAACCGGAATGAGCAACAACGAAATAATACTTACAAAATAATAGTGATTGAGGTAATTGCTTTTGTCAATCAACTCAACGTAGGTAAACAGAAGAAAAAAAGCGGTTGCTGAAAATCTGTAAAACAAGCCCAACATAACAAACAGTGCAGCAATTGCCATTGCAGCAAATACTACATACATACCTGTCTCACCCAACGGCTTTATCCACTCAAAACCATAAAAAGGGAAAAATAGTTTTGGTAAAATATATTGCGTTTCAATCCATCCGTTGAGCCAAAAACGCATAACAGAAGCAAACATCATCCCTCCGAAAACAACACGAAACACCGCCAAAGGGGCGATGTGCGTGGTGGAAGAGATATATTTTTTTATTCTGTTAATCACCGTCACCATCCTGATAAGTAATTAAAACGCTGAGTGCAGAAGGCATATCGGTTTTCAGCAATACAACACCTTTCTGAATTTCGGTATAAGCAGTGTTTACAATAGCCTGATTACTCACAACTGTTTCAGACAATGGGTCGGGAACATTTTGTAACGCAGTTGTTGCAAGATCAAGCTGCGTTTTAATTGCATCCGAAAGTTGTCCGCTGCCATGTTTTGCATCTAAAGCAACAAGGTATTCATCCAATCCTACTCCATCTGCATCACCTGCTCCGAGATACAGGTTTTTGATTGCAGTGATTTGTTCAATAGCCAGCTCAACAGAATAACCGGCATAATATGCTTCACATTTTTCGGGAAGTGCAACGCCTAATGTTTGCTTACCGGCAGGAATTCCAATACGTGCATTTTTCAATTGTTCATAATCATAATTCAGTTGGTTTACCAATTCGCCTAATGAACTTCCTACATCTGTTCCATCATTACTGATAAAGGTGGCAAGGTAATTTCCGCCTGAAGGTTGCCAGTTATTTTTCACGGCATCAACAAGATTTTTAGTGTCGCTTATCAAGGCAGTTAAATACTCTTTCCATTCCTGCGCTTCGGGGTTTGTTGTAAATCTTTCCAACACCTCGGCATTGTTTTCATTGCGCTTATGCAGCAGATAATCAAGAGCAGGAAAACCACGCGCATCAATGTTATTGGCTGCTTCCAGATTATACGAACCTGAAGTGATGTTGCTTTGTATCTGCACCGAATCGGTTGGAAAAGTATTTACACTCATGCGCAACGAAACCTGCATGGCAGGACCAAATTCATAAGCAGAACATTTTTGCCATGCTAAATAAGCGTTCTTAAATGTTGTTTGAAGCGTTGTCAGCTTTGAATTATCGGGGGCAGCTGTAAAATCGGCTGCTGCCTGTTGCAGCAAATTCATCTTATCCGATAAGTCGGTATAATTAGGAATAATAATGTTACTGCCCATATTTTCAAGCAGTGCAGCGCGGTCAAAATTCATCTGATTATTTCCTTCCGGATTACAGGATGAAAAAACGAGCAATCCCGCCACAAGGCAGGATTGCAGGGTGTTAGTTAAAATCTGTTTTAGTTTCATTAAAGGATGTCTTTTATATCGTCCATTCCGTAAATGGTGCTCAGCAGGTTGCGGGCATTATCCAGATCGGTAAGTGTTACTTCATAAAAATTATCACCAACATGAGCCAGCACCTGATCCAGTTCTGTATTGGTAATTTTTTTAGTAGGGCTGTATTGCAAGGCTCTCAAAAATCCAAGAAACTCGCTCAACGTATGATTACGCACCGCATCATTTCCTATTGCTTCTTTTGCTTCATTCAAATAGTGAATAGCAGTTCCTGCAGCAATTCGCTCCCAGTTTTCAGTTATAATAACAAGCTGCTCGTTCTTGGTTTCCATGTCTTTATTTGAAATAGCAGCTCTGCCTTTTAAAAAGGCATTCATAATAATGGTATTGGTGCCAAGTACTGCATCCATTTCGGTGCTGTATTTGCCCCAGTAGCGGCTGCCGGTAGTAGTTACAGGAAAATCAACAGGCACACCAAAATAGCCGAATGCTTCATCCCAATGGTGTTCCATGGGCGTACCCTGACCTGTAGTAACCGTTGTATTGTCAACAGCATCGCCTACTTCATCTTCAGTCAGGTAATGACCAACAGCCTGATAATATAATATAGCACCCATCAAGCCTTTTTCAATGACCTGAGCATATTCAACACCGTTCTCGCTTTGCAAATATTTTTTTGTTGCATCAGTAGAGCTGGTTACTATTCCCGCTACACCGTTAGAACCGGTTGCACCGCTCTGGCTGGCAAGAGCAGCAGCTTCAAAATAGTCTTCATACATATCAACATCTGCGGCAAAGCATTTGTCTTTTAATTGTTTTCCGGAAGTATTAAGGCCGGCACCTGCGAATTGATTGTTTTCATTAGCAAACATATCTTTCATTTTTTGAGCATCCAGTGTTACGCCTCCGGGATTTGCTGATTTGATATAGGTCAACAGCTCTACCATCATATCTAAACGTGTTGTTTGACCTGAATAAGATACATTGGTAAAATTGTAAGTAGTGGGTACATCATACTGCGGTTCATCGTCATCATCTTTGCACGATTGAACAAGAATAATACAGCAGGCAAGTAAAGCAAACTGTGTAAGTGAGAAGAATATTTTCATCAGGGGTTATATCTTTTGTTTAGAATGATTTTAAATAACGGGTACAAAAGTAGGTTTGACTTAAGAGCTCCGCAATACCCTAAATGAGGTAATTTTTGCTTAAGACCAAAAACTATTTGACCGCCCTTTATTGTGTTCGGGTAGGTTTCCGAGTGCTCGTACATGCTCTTAAAATATTTTAGAAGGCTTCAGAGTGCTCGGAAACGTTCTTAAAACTTTTAAGAAGGCTTCCGAGTGCTCGGAAATGCCCTTGAAACTTTTTAGAAGGCTTCCGAGTGCTCGTACATGCCCTTGACGAAGTTTAGAAGGCGCGGGAATACTCCCGAATGCTGTTGACGCAGAAGATGGCTTGAGAGATTTTGGAAATCAGGGAGAATGTTATTCTAAATCGTCATTCAGAATTTCATCGTCCAGATCTTTATCTTCCTTAGATTTTTTAGGATCACCGGCTTTAGTATCACCTTTACCTGAAGATGCTTTGCTTCCTGACGAAGGATTTGAAACCGTTTTTTCTCCGGCTACATATTTCTGACCTTTTTCTTTTGCACTGCCGGTAAAGGTCATTTCAGATTTTACTTTGTGTTTAGCTGTTTCCCATGTCATGGTACCGTCAATCATATCGCCAAATACAGTTCCGTTGATAAGAAGGTATTCGTCTTTGGCATTTTTGATGGAGCCTTTGAAATCAAATGTGCGGGCTTCACCGGTGGTGTCTGCTTTTGTAACTTCATAATCGCCCTGCACAAAGCCTCCGTTATCAGCCATCATCATGTGCTTTGTTTTTATTTTGCCTGATGAGAAACCGATTTCTTCAGAAAAAATTTTAGTCTTTTTTCCGCCTTTCATGGTAACTTCAACTAAGTAATTTTTCTTGTGCAGGTAGGTGTCTTTTACTTTTTTTTGCGCAAAAACAACGTTTGCAATAAATGAAAAAACTATAAGCGCAGCAATTGATTTAAAGGTATTCATCTGAGTTGGTAATTAATTTTTTAAAATAGTAACGTGTCCTCTTTTCTCGCCTTGTTCAGGGTCCGAAACCAAAAGAACGTAAAAATAAGTTCCCTCTGCCAATTTCTCTCCATCCCAATCGTTTTTGTAGTCATCGCTTTCATGTACTTTACGTCCCCAGCGATTGTAAATTTTTACTCCACTACCCGGATATTGATCTAAGTTTTCTACAAAAAAAGTGTCGTTAAAACCATCACCGTTAGGCGTAAAAATGTTTGGAACAATTACATCACATTGCACCACCACTTCAATGGAATCGGAGTAGGCAATATTTCCGCAGGTATCGGTAACGGTTACAAAATACTTGGTTGTTTCAAGCGGCACAACCACTACTGAATCGCCTACACCGGCATCATTACTCCAGGTAAATGTGAGCGGCCCGTTGCCTCCGGTAGCAGTTGCTTTAAGCGTTGCGGTTTCGTCTGGCGTGCAAATATTGTAATCTTCGCCTTTAACCACTTTAATTGAATCAACACTTTGGATATAAATGGTTGCATACAACGTATCGCCACCACAACCACTTATAAAATCAATGGTAAGCGTAATAGTTTCAATGCTGTCTGGAATTCCGTCAACAAAAGCATCTATAAGTAACTGCTCACTGAATTGTCCCTGAGGAATGACAATGCTGTCAGGAATTTGATTGTAATCTAAACCTGGTATTGCTGTACCTTGTATGTTAAAATTGATAGTAAACGCTGAACTTGTATCGGGACGGGAAAAAGTAAATACTGCAGAGCCACAGCCCTCAACAATGGTTGAATCTCCGGATGCAGAGGCTGTAGCAGTAATTTGAACGCCTGATGTACCAAAGCTGCCTGCTTCAAGAAATACTCCTGAGTCATAAACACCATCACCACCATCGGCAATAGCAATTTTTATATGGTAGGTTTCGCCACATTCAACAATAGCCATGGCTGTAAGCGGAGTTGTAAAACCATCGTACTGAACGGTTGAACCATTGCAGTTATCTACATAATACTGGCAGTTTGAGCAAGGGCCGGTTGGTCCACCAAAATCGCAATCGTTGTCGCCATTATTCAAATCATTAATAGTAACAGGAGTGGTAGTTCCCGGAATAATAGCTACGTTTTGAGAATTATTTGAATACGGACCGGTTATTCCCGGGCCTGAAATAAAAAAACCGAATGCATCATTTACTCCGGCACCAACAAATTCAGGATACTCCTCAGATGCAAAAACATAATTAAATCTCAATGTATCTGAAGCAGGAACAAAATCAAACTCCAGCACGGAAGCGTCAAAAGTAGTAACGCCCGAAATTATATTTAAGTCTGCATCACCCGAGCGGTTGTTATCAATACCCTGACCACCCAGATTATTTGGACCTATAGCATTTGTAATATTGCCGGTTGTAAGCAAAATTCCACTTGAAATTCCAATATTGCTGGTTGTTCCGTTAAATGAGCCAATTGCAGCCGGAGCTCCATTATAAGTAACGTTACTTGCCGAAACACCATTGCCAATCAGAATAGTTTGCACCAACTGCTGAGGTGTTAAAGAACCATTTACGGTAAGCTGGCCAAAACTTGATGTTACACAAAACAGAAAAGCAATGGGGAGAAGTATTTTCTTCATTCTATTAAATACTGAATTCAGTTGAAAAAGCCAAAAGTAAGGAAAGAAATGAAAAGCAGATGCAGAAAGCATGTATTCTTAAAAATCTCATTCACTAAATTAGTAGATTTGCCTACCAATGTTAAGTTTTAAATTTGAGTTCCTCCTCGTTAGCCCCCATCTGCATATTTGTTTATAACCGACCCCAGCATACCGAAAAAATGCTGCGAAGTCTTATGAGTAATCCGCTTTTTGAAGAAAGCGAAGTATTTGTTTTTGCTGATGGGCCTAAAGAAAATGCTACAGAGGCAGATATTGCTAAAATCAGTGACGTACGAAATATCTTCGAACCGCTAAACAAAAAGCCCAATATTACATTTCGTTTTTCAGAAAAAAATCGAGGACTAACCGATTCAATAGTTTCAGGGATTTCTGAAATAGTCAATCGATATGGGAAAGTCATAGTTATTGAAGATGATTTGGAACTGTCATCAGGGTTTCTAAAATACATGAACGATGCACTTAATCTTTATGAAAATGAGGACAGGGTTATGCATGTTGGAGGGTATATGGTTCCACACAACAAAGATTTGCCTGAAACATTTTTTCTGAGAGCTCCAACAATTTGGGGCTGGGGAACATGGAAAAGAGCTTGGGATAAGTTTGAAGTTAATGCAGGAATTTTACTCAAAAGTCTTGAAGATAAGTTCGGAAATGACTTTTCTTATGAATTAGACGTGAAGGGAACCTACAATTATACCAAACAACTAAAAGATATAGCTGCCGGAAAATTAGATACTTGGGACATACAGTGGTCAGCAAGTATTTATTTACAAAACGGGTTATGTTTACATCCTAATAATTCATTGTCGAGAAATAATGGATTTGATGGAAGTGGTGTGCATTGTTATCCTTCTGAGTTATTTAAAAATCAGAATTTATCACCCTCAAGTAATGTTAAATTTCAACCCTTAGAACTAAAAGCAACAGCGCTTGAAGCCTTTACTGATTTTTTCAAGTCCCAAAATTCGGAAGATGAAATAATTTTTCTGAAAAAATCCGGCATAAAAAACAGAATTAAACACGCTGTAAAAAAATTAATCAGGTAGAAAGATGTGTGGGATTGCAGGATTTGCGGGACATAACTCTATTGATTTACTAAAAAAAATGAACGATGCGCTTACTCATCGTGGACCTGACGCTGAGGGCTTTTATACTGACGAAGCAGCGCATGTTTCAATTGCAAACAGAAGACTAAGTATTATTGATATTGAGCACGGGCAACAACCAATGAGCAATGAAAATGAAAGCCACTACATTGTTTTTAATGGTGAGATTTTCAATGCTCCTGAGTTAAGAAAAGATCTGGAGCTGAAAAATTACTCTTTTAGAACTCAAAATTCCGACACCGAGGTTCTTCTAAAATTATATGCCTGCTATGGCAAGGAAATGACAAAAATGCTAAACGGTATGTTTGCGTTTGTTATTTACGACAAAAACAAAAAAAAACTTTTCGGAGCAAGAGATCCATTTGGAATTAAACCATTCTTTTATTCTTCTCTAAATGGATATTTTTACTTTGCTTCAGAAATTAAAAGCCTACTAAAAATTCCGGAACTAAACAGCAAACAAATAAATATGCAAGCTGTTTATGATTTTCTTTCTTTTCAATGTATTCCTGCTCCTCATACTATTTATGAAAAGATAAACAAACTTCCTGCTGCCTATCAGTTTACTTACCACATTGAAAAAAAAGAACTAAAAATTGAACGTTATTGGGAATTACAATTTCACAAAAAACCGATAAAACTATCTTACAACGAAACAACAGAGCTACTAAGAAACAAACTTGAATTAGCTGTTAACCGTTGGTCATTAAGTGATGTTCCTTTAGCATTTTCGCTCTCCGGTGGCGTTGATTCTGCTGCATTAGTTGGTATAATGGCTCAGAAATCAAATAAAAAGATAAGAACCTATTCCATGGGATTTTATGATTCACCGGAATTTGATGAAACATCAATTGCCAGAAAAATTTCTGAGAAGTGGGATACTGATCACGTGGAGTTCAGGATCAACGAAAAAGACCTTGAACAAGACTTATCTGCAATCATTTCTTCTCTTGACGAGCCTCTGGCAAGCGGTCTTGCACCATGGTTTGTATTTAAGGAGATGGGCAAAAATGTAAAAGTTGCTCATACCGGAACGGGAGGGGACGAATTATTCGGGAACTATAGAAAATGGGCTTATAGAAATTATTGGAAAACGAAGCTTAACACTACACAAGAATATCTGCCAAGAGTAGGGCTACTAAACTTGCTTAAATATCCAAATGCAGTTTTCCACTACCCCTATTTTACGGATAAAGAAAAAAATGAAAAACTACTTAAACCATCCTCAAATAACTATAGAAAATCTGTCGATTACATTGAAAGCTTATGGAAAGTGTGCGCTTCATCAAATGTAAAAGACAAGGTCGCTTTTATAGATTTCCATCTGCAACTACCTGAAGAGTTTTTAATGATGACTGACCGATTTTCAATGGCACACTCAATTGAAGCTCGCACACCCTACTTGGATAAAGAATTGGTTGAAACAGTTTTTAATATACAACCAAACTGGAGAAGTGATAATTTTGACCCAAAGCGATTATTAAAAGAATCTGTGAAAGATTTGCTGCCTGATGAAGTTTATCATGTTAAGAAAAAAAGTTTTGTACTGCCTGTAAACAAATGGCTTAACAAATATTTTGCAGAAGAAATGAAAAGACTTTTTGATCCTGAAAAATTAAAATTACAAGGCATTTTCAAAGAAGATATTTACGCAAAAATTATTTTACCGGGTTTAAAAAAGGACGGAATATCATGGGAAGCTTATACATTAATGATGTTCCAGAATTGGCACGAAAAATCAATCCTGAAAAACTAAATGAAATTATTATACAGACTGAGAAATTTCAATGATTTGCTGGATAATTACAGCCAAAAGGAAATCTTGAAAGAACAGCAGGAGAAAGACATCTATTGTCGTTTACTTCTTAACAATCTATTTGAAGGATATAATCACCTACCGATTACCAAATCCTCCATGAGTTTTTTTGCAATTGCTATGATTATAAATGATATCCAGATAAATAAACGACAAAATGTTCTTGAATTTGGTTCTGGCTTATCCACAATTCTAATGGCCAGACTTATAAAAAAAAACAATCTTTCTTGTAAGATATATTCCGTTGAACATGATAAAAACTGGTTTGATTTATTGAACACTATTCTGAAAAAGGAAAATACTATTGAAAACGTAGTTTCAATTTATGCCCCTTTGACACCTTCTGAAAAATCAAAGAACAATCTTGAGTGGTATAATGAAGAAGCTATACTAAATAGTCTGCCTGAGAATAGTCTTTTTGATTTAGTGATTATTGATGGCCCACCTGCTCATGAGAGAAGTAAATCGGTGAGTCGTTATCCGGCTTTACCATTTTTAAATAACAAACTGAATAAGTCCTATTCCCTGTATATGGATGACGCATCACGAAAGGGAGAACGAGAAGTTATTAACTATTGGAAAGAAGAATTCAAGTTTTCATTTATTTTAATTAGTAACAAGATTGCGCTGTCCTCTGACGATGATTTTATACAATATTCCTGCTTACCCTGTTAGATAATGAGTATTTCTTCTCCATTAGTATCAATAGTTACACCTACTAAAAACAGGTCGTCATTGCTTAGAGAAACCATACTCTCTGTTATTTCTCAAACCTATACTAACTGGGAAATGTTGATTATTGATGATTTATCAACAGACAATACCGTTGAAATGTTGAAAGAGTTTTCGACAGAAAACAGAGTAACGTATTATAAAAGAAAAGGAGAAATTTCAGGTGCTCAGGTTTGCAGAAATCAAGGTATAGATTTGGCACAAGGTGAATACATTATTTTACTTGATTCTGATGATTTATTAAGTAAAACATGTATAGAAAACAGAGCGGATTTCTTAACCAATAATCCCGAACTTGATTTTGCAGCATTTCCAACCATTATTTTCGGATGGGAATATCCAAACTATGATACTTATTGGAATTTGCCAAATATGGAAGATGATATTGTGAGATTTCTGAACTGGGATCCATTATGGCAGACTACATCAGTAATTTGGAAGAAAAAATCCCTTCTATCTATTTACCCTTTCAACATTGAAACTCTCAGCTTTCAAGATATTGAGATTCACATTAAAGCAATACTGTTTGGGTTAAAATATATTTTCAGAAAAACCGATCCTGATAATTTTCACCGCGAACACGAAAGTGAGAGAATTGGGCACCACACAAATAACATACATCACTTAATTTCTCATGAGAAGCTATTGATTTCTATCTACACAATGCTAAATGATAAGAAAATGCTAAATGATGGAAGAAAACGAAGTCTTGCCGGATTTTATTTTCGTGTTTGTACTTTTTGGGTTCAGAATAATAACCTAAAAAAAGCATTGGACTTATGGAAATCTGTTTCCGTTTTACATCTAGCCAATACGACTACTTATTATTCAGCTATCCTATACTTTAACTACCGAAGTATTAATAGAAATGAAAAAATTCCTTTACTAAGTCGTATGCGTTTAGTTTTTCAAAAACTCCTTCCGGCTGATTTCTTTTTACTTAATAATACCTGGAAAAAAATTAAAAAAAGACAATAAAAAAGCCCCGAAAAATTTCGGAGCTTTTTATTAAGTCAATGACTTATCTTTATTTTTCAACTTTTGAACTATTTAGATCTGCATTTTTTTCAATAACGTTTACTCTGTTCAACACATTCTCAAGTGATGCTTTTAAATCAGTAATAGTTGAATTCTGACCATCAATTATTTTTTGTTGCTCTTTTATTGCTTCAATCAAAACAGGTACAATATGGCTGTATTCTATAGATTTCCAACCCTCATTATCTGTGTCAACTAATTCTGGAATTACCATTTCCAACTCTTGAGCAATTAAACCGAATTGTAATGTTTTATCAAAATTTCTTTCAGGATATTCTTCTGTTTTCCAATTGTAAGTAACACCATGCATTTCCATTACTTTATGAAGCGCACCTTCTATTGCATTTACATTCTTTTTCAATCGCGCATCAGATGTTTCATTAATACCATCTGACTTAACTTTACCACTTACCTGAAGTTTGTGCGTTGGGGTTCCAATATTTCCAATTCCTACATTTCCTGTCGCGGCATCTACAATAAATGCTGTAACAGATGCATCCTGAACTATAAAATCACCAGTAGTTGAAAGATTATGTATCAAATCAAAACCCGCTTGGGTAATTGTAGTAGTTTCTGTAAGAGCACCTCCTTGCTTAATAGTTACAGCAGTAGAACCATCATATGTAGTACCAGAACTCAGATACAAACCATTTTGAACTGTTAAATCAGCATTCATTGAAGCAACAGTTGACCATGTTGGTACACCTGAACCATTGGTTGTTAGAACACTGCTATTTGCAGTTGGAAGTGCTGTTACTGTATTAGCAGCTGAAGAATATAGCAGTGTATTAATAGCAGTTGATACTGGATAGCTTGCTGTTGACCAGGTGGGAGCACCTGTTATATTGCTTTGCAATATTTGACCTGCAACAGTTCCTGCTGCAGAAAAAGCTGAACCACCTCCGGTACCATATGCAATAGTACCTGCCGCACCTTGCAATGAAATTACAGGAGTAGTTGTACCTGTAGCGACATTAATTGGGGATGTTCCTGTAACATTGGTTACTGTACCAGTTGAAGCATTAACCCAAGTTGGACTAACACCAGAACCGCCTGAAGCAAGCACTTGACCTGCTGTACCAGGAAGACCATTGGGCTCTAAAGAACCATAAAAAGCCAATTTTAAATAGTCCATCTCAATTACTTTTTTTGAACCCATATCTCCGGGAGCATCAGTAAGTGGATTCCATACGTAAAAATTTAGAGAGTTATTGCTATTACCTCCGCTATTATGTACACTTCTAATATTATGCCTATATGTATTAGCTCCATTAAAGCCAAATGCAACTTGAACAGCATCGGGCGTGCCTATTTGGCTATTTCCCGATCTTAATTGAAGAGAAACTGAGGTGCTTGTATTACCTGAGCCAATAACATCTAAATAAGGCGAAGATGCAGTTAAATCTCCGGTTGTCAGACCAATTCCAACATGTGTACCATCATTCAGAATAGTGTTGTTTGCACTCCAAACACCAGCATTGTTTCTGATGGTTTGCATATTTGTACCAACAAGTGTAGTGACAGGACTTGTGCCTGCGCCCAACATTATACCATTACTAGGAATTGTCGCTACTCCAGTACCACCATTGACAACCGGCAAAATACCAGTAACCTCTGTACCCGGGCCAGCGGCAAGATCAACTTTAGCCCACGTTGGGTTTGCACCAACTCCGTTAGTATGCAAAACTAAACCTGCTGTTCCGGGACTTAAATCATCGGGCGTAGAAGGATTTGAAGCATCAGAGCCAAATATAATATCACCCCACTGATCCATTGGGTTTGTCATTGGAGTTGCCCAAGATAATGTACCAGTTCCGTTTGTCGCTAAAACCTGATTAGCATTTCCATCATCAACCGGTAATATCAAATTGTAGTTTCCAGTTGCAGCACTTGTAATAGTTGTGTAGTTAGCACCTGAACCTTTTAATTGTAAACTTCCATCAATTTTTCCAATGTTAGAAATCCAAAAATTTGAAGGTGCTGTTTGTGCTGCAGATATTTGATTCCAAATATAATCTGCATCGCTAGCAGGAATATCATTTGACCATGTTGGCGCACCTCCTGAGGTTGCTCTCAACAATTGACCAGTTGTTCCGGCTGCAGTTGCCGCAATTGTGTTAGCGTCTGACCAATAAGTAGCCCCCCATTGAGTTCCGGTAACACCTGTAACAGGAGATGTTCCGTTACCTTTCAACATGCCTGTTAATGTAACAGCTCCTGTTCCACCATTATCAACATCCAATGTGCCTGCTAAAGTAATTGCTCCTGTTGTAGCTGAATTGGGTGTAAGTCCTGTTCCTGAAGCATTAAATGACAAAACACCTGTGTTTGCAATTGTATTACCTGTTATACTAATTCCTGCTCCGGCAGTTAATAAACTACCCGGATCATTCCATGTTAATGCACCTGCTGTTGTGCTGGAAAGAACTTGACCATTAGCAGTTGCATTGGCAGAAGGCCATGTGTAAGGAACGTTATTAATTCTAACCAAGTCACCGCTTGAATTTACACGGAATAAGTCGCCAGAACCAACAGTAAATAAAGCTAAAGGTGAAGCATCACCTACTCCAAAGTTACCTGACGATAAAAACCTTCCTGCTTCAGCACCACCTGAATGAAAAATAAGGTCCTGAAAGGCTGGAGCAATAAGTGTTAAGGGTTGGTCAGCCCCTGTACCCATGTCTGAACTTACAGTATGTACATAGTTAAGTATTGGCTCTATATCAACCTGTGTTCCTGAAACATCAGTATCCAAGCCTTGTGTTGGAGCGCTTCCGCTTCCACCAATTGAAACCCATGTTGGAGCTCCTGTAGTTCCACTATTGTAATAGAATCCAGGACTCACTCCACCACCAGTAGCTGTGTTATACACCATCAACGCAGTCTGTGGCAATAGAATAGTAGTACCATCCGTTGTTCCAGTCAGAGCTACCCTTGGCACAAGAAACCCTTTATTGGCAACATTCAAGTCAAGAATAGAAGATGGATCCGGAGCAGTTCCCGTTCCCGTAGCATTAATGCTCACTCCCTGAGCAGATACCTGATTGGAGAAAAGCAAAGTGCTTGCGATTACTACGCTAAGACTTAGAACTTGCTTGCCGAGTTGGTAAAAATGTTTTTTCATAGTTTGAAATTTATAACGAATAATATTTTTCGCTGGTGTTAAACTGGGTTTGAAAAATTTCTGAAACAAATATAAAGCATTATTCTCATTAGAAAATTACAAAGATTTCTATTTTTTTAAGTTTCCAATATTTTATTTAACCGGTTCAAATATAGTATTTATTTGTAAAATCAATAGTTTTCATACTACTTTTGTATCGGAAGCAGATAAAATATTTATTTCCCAAAGGTAAAAAATGAAGAAAGAAAATTCGCTTTTCGAGCTTATTCACTCCTTAAATAATAACGAAAAGCGCTATTTTATGCTTGAGGCTACATCTAAGCGTAAAGACAGTAATCTCTCAAAACTGTTTGAATTTCTTTCAGGACAGAGAAAATACAGCGAGGATGCTATTCTTAAAAAATTTGCGGACGAAAGTTTTTCCAAACAACTTCACGTAACTAAAAACCATTTGTACGAGGCTATCCTCAAATCCATGAGGGCTTATAACATTGAGAAGTCGCTTGACCACAAGCTGAAAGGCATGTTGCATGATGTTCAGTTTCTCTACGACAAACGATTGGTTCATCAGGCAAAAACCATATTGAAGAGAGTAAAAAATCTTGCTGAAGAGTATGAGAAATACACTACTCAGTTGGAGGTTTTAGATTGGGAAGCAAAAATTCTTGCATCGGAGTTTTATGTTGGCAGCATTGAAAAAGACATTGATAACATTTCTGATAAGTATTATGAAATACTTGAAAGGCTTCAGAATTCAAGAGAGTACAATGATCTTCAGTCAAAAATGTTTAACAACTACTATAAAGAGGGGATTGAACGTAAAAATGAGAATTACAAGACCAATGACCAGATTATAAACCAGTTTATTCTTAAGGATGAAAACCGTGCCCTGTCGTTTAAAGCACGTTGCTGCTTTTATAACATCCACTCCATTTATTACAAGATAAACAACAACTGGGAAAAGGCTTACGAATACAGAAAGAAACTATTGCAGCTTTTTGAAGAAAGCGAGCGGATAAGCCCCGAGGACATGAACATGCATTTTGCAGCTATCAATAACCTATTGCCGGTAAGCCTTCATTCGGGCAAATACAAAGAGGTTGCTGATTTATTGCTGAAAATGCGCAACATTACAGACAAATACCCCAAAGTAAAAGTTTCGGAAGATATTGAGATGAAAATATTCACTCACTCAAACATTGCCGAACTAAGTCTTTACGTGCGAATGGGTGAAGTAAATAAAGGACTGAAGCTTATAGAAGAAATTACTCCTTTTATTGACGAAAACGAGCGTAAAATCCGCAAGTTTCCGCTGCTTCATCTGTATTATAACATTGCGTACTTCTATTTTTCCATTGGCAAATATTCTCAGTCTATTCAATGGATGAATAAGATATTGAACGATAATAGCCTGAAATCGGTAGAAGACATTCATGCTTCGTCTCATATTCTTACTATGATTTTGCAGTATGAACAGGGAAGAGATGAATTGCTGAGTTACCTTGCACGCTCTACACACCGCTATTTGAACAAGCTGGAAGGCCTTTATGATTTTGAAACCATTTTGCTTTCTTTTCTGAAAAAGAATTCGACTACAAAAAACAAGAAAGACCTGCACAAGAACTTTGTAAAACTGCGCGAGCAACTGACACAGACCCGCTACGAACCGGGCGAGAGAAACGCGCTTTCAACCATTGATTTGTTAGCCTGGGTTGACAGCAAAATAGAAGACATTCCTTTTCATGAAATCATGAAAAGGAATGCCTCTAAAAAGTGATTTACTTTACTACCGATACTTTTCTGGTACCTGTATTTCCGTCTGACTTCAGGTTAAGGAAATACACGCCTGCCGCAAGTTTTGAAACATCAATAGTATAGCGCTGAAAACCAGATGCTGTTTTGCCTTCATTGATTGATTTTATCAGTTGACCGGCTGAACTAAATAATTGAATACTTAAGTTTTCACTCTGTTTTAAGTCAAAGGAAATAGTAACTATTTCTTTTGCCGGAACGGGATAAACATTAAAGTTAGCTACGTTATTTTCTTCCACATCGGTGTCATCAATACCTTCTTCATACAATTTAAGGTCGTCAATTGCTGCTTCAATCAGACTTCCGCCATCAAGCTCCTGCCCCAGTCTGGTGCTGTCTGATGCAATAAAGCGTACCTGAAAGTTTGCTGTTAAATCAACATAATCGGAAACGCGGAAGGCATACCTGCGCCAATTGCGCTCACCTGCTAATGTATTTTCAACGTATTCCCAGTTTGTTCCGTCATCGGTAACCTGCACCTGCCACCAGTCTGCGCGGGGGTTGGCTCCTGTCGGAGGATTATTGGTATACCATTTCATGAAGGAGAAAAGCGGGTTGGTATATTCCGTTAAATCAAACACGGGCGAAACCAGTGTGGTGTGGCCGTCATCCACATCATTTTCACCAACTCCGGCAGAGGTTGATGATGCATTTCCTGTGAGGGCACAGGCTATTCCGCCAGGTGTGGTTTGTTCATCGGTTTGCACAATTGCACCGTCAGAAAAAGAACCCATAGGAATATCAATTACCCAACTGCCTGTTCCGTTGTTATCTGAATTCAGGCCTTCGGTCCAGTCGCCCTGGGTGTTATCAAAATCTTCGGTGTGTTCCAGTTTAAAACCATTAAGGATAAAGTACGGTGTGCCGGGATACGGGTCAACCTCGGCTGCTATGGGTTGCACTGCTGATAATACTCCGTTTGTGTTTTCAAGAGCAAGGTAGTAGGCTATCAGTGTTCCCAGTGGTTGTGCGGGAATTTGTGCGGTGTAATTGTTTCCGCCTGTGTTATTTAATGAGGCTGAGGTCCATGCTCCGTTGCGGTTTAATTTGTAGAACAGCAGGGCATCTTCCAGCGCCCAGGGATATTCTAAGGTAATGGTTGCATTGATGTCAATAGGTGTAACTCCGTTATTGGAAGCAACGGCACTATGATTAAGTGTTGCATTCGAGAGCAATGTTATACCGTGGCGGTCAAATGCATTTACAATATCCAGATCGTTGGGTGTTCCGTTGGTAATATCGTTGTCACCGCCATTTAAAGCAACATCGTCTTCCAGCAAGGCTTCAATAAGAATGTCAACATACACTTCGCCTTCGTTGCCATCAGCGCCTGTAATTGCTGCATTAAATGTTTCGGCATAGAGGGCCATCATTTGCTGAACGCTGCCAAAGTTTACGCCCAAATCCCACCATGCTCCGGCAATAATTTCACCGTCATTGTGTACTTCACCTGATATATCCTGAGGATAAACCATGGGAGCCTGATTGTAAATACGAATGGCTTCGGTTGAGCTGGTAGAGCTGTTGCCAATGCCCAGCACGGGGTTTTCGGTGATTCCCATTGCCCAGACATCGGCATAGCCTTCGCCCATAGCACCGTTTTGGAAAAAGGCGCCTATTGACTGATAGTATTTATCATTGATGCCGTGTCCGTATTCGTGATAAACCACATCGGCAACGGTAGCAAAGGAATTGCAACCGCTTCCGGCAGCGTAGAAATTGATGGAACTTCCATCGTAAAAAGCGTTGCAGGTGCCTGACACATCTACGTTTGTTTCGAGGGCATTATCCATGTCGGTGAAGGATGGATAGAATGATTTCATGTAATCATGCACAATGTTTACATGGTAAAAGGCCGATATTTCGCGGATGTTGGCATCGGTATCGAAGCTGATGGCGTTGGTTCCGTTTACAAGGGTTGCATCAAAAGAAGGTGTTACTCCGTTGGTGAAAACCTGGCTCCACAAGCCTTCCAGTTCAAAGGTTGCTGTGCCGGTGTTTAATCCCAGCAGATTTCCTGAAGCATCGGTATAATCGGTGTTTCCGCCTTGGGTTACTTTCAGGTTGGCCAATGGCTGAACAGAAGATGGGTCGTAGTTGTGGGTGGTATAAAGCGTTCCGGTAACATTTACCTCAGCGCCTCCGGGCGTTGGATGAAAATGTGATACCAGATTTTTGCGCATTACTACTTCGCCTGTAGCTGCATCTACCAGTGTTTTATAGTTGGCAGGAATGCCATTGGCATCCATGGTTTCAACGGTTAGTTCGTAAACATTTTTGTAAACATTTCTTTTAAACTGCGGCACGGGAAGTATGCGCAATTCTTTTACCACTGTAAATCCGGTAACGGTGGCGTCTAAGTTTTCGGTTGCTTTTTCAATGGCCTGTTGTTCGGTTATTATTCCCGAATCGGCAATGGTAATATCTGAAAACACATCAACGCCAAACATCACTACTTTTCCGTCTAAGGTTAGCTTCAGGGTCAGGCGGCTGTTAAGCACCTGCCGGTTGTTGTGCTTTTGTATAAAGTTTACATACTCATAGTTTTCGCTGCGGTGCGAACCTATAAAGTGCAACTCATTAACGGGAATATTAAAGTCCTGCAAATGATTGCCAATAAAATTGAGTGCGCGGCTTTTTCCGTCAGCGCCAAAAACGGCAACCGGTTTGCCAAAGGCGCGGTGGGGCTTGCTGTTTTCTTCGTTAAAAATAACGTACCATGTTCCGTTCTGCTGCACAAAATTTTGCCAGTTGGCGCGGTTGCGCAACTCGGTTTGCAACTCCAGATCGGGCATACGCTTATTGTCTTTTATATAGCGTATCTCGTTTTTATCGTGGGTGGCATGCACATCGCCTGAAGCAAGCAGGTAGTTGGCAGTGGCAGTAAGCAGGAGGCAGGCAGTAAGTAAAAAGTGTTTCATGGTAACGGAATGTGGTTTTAACATTTTTTAAGAAATTTTAACAAACGTAACTTAATTTGAATTAACATCAAAATATGACAGAATTCATATAAAACAAAAACAAATACCGCGTTTGTATTGTTTAGAGTTAGCAATATTTGCAACTAAAAAAAACAATAACCATGAGCAAACTAAATTCAATAGGACTAAACATAAAAGATGCTGAAAAACTGGCATCAAAACTAAACGACCTGCTGGCTAATTATTCGGTATTTTACCAAAACGTGCGCGGCTATCACTGGAACATAAAGGGCGAAAAGTTTTTTGAACTGCACCTTAAATTTGAAGAATTGTATAACAGCCTTGTGCTGAAAATTGATGAGGTGGCCGAACGTATTTTAACGCTGGGGCATACCCCGCGCCACCGCTACTCTGACTACTTTAAGGCTGCCACCATAAAAGAAACCAAAGAAACTTCGGACGGCAAAAAAGCGGTGGAAGAAATTCTGGAAGCATTTAAACTGCTTATTATTAAACAACGCGAGTTGCTTGATATTGCAGGCAAAGCCGGTGATGAAGGCACCAACGCTTTGATGAGCGATTATATCCGCGAGCAGGAAAAATTAGTGTGGATGTATTCTTCTTTTTTGAGTAAGAAGTAACCCTAAAACCTCGCAATCAGCTTCACATTCAGCTGGCGTGCGGTAAGGTAATTAGGTATGGCATATTGCCTGCCCGTAACATCGGCCACCCACAGATAAGAGATGGTGTTATTAACCTGAAGTAAGTTAAACACCTCCACGCTCAGCCATATTGAGTTCAAATGATTGAGTGGATTTTTAGGTCCCAGTAATTTTTTCTTTTCGCCCAGCAGCATGTAAGAAAAACCAAGGTCAACCCTGCGGTAAGGCGGTATGCGCAGCGTGTCTTTATAACGCTCATACGATGGCGGACCAAAAGGCATACCCGTACCAAACAGAAAATTAAGATGCACCTTTAATGACGGAACTCTGGGGATATAATCCTGGAAGTAAATACTAAAATTCACGCGCTGGTCGGTAGGGCGCGGAATGTAGCCGGGCTCAAAACGGATAGAATCCGTAGCCACATTGTTAATGGTATAGCCGGGAATAATTTTTTCGCCTTCGGAATTATAGCGGTCATAATAAAAATCGTCCTTTATGTCTTCCTGCGTTTGCATCACACTCATGCTAAACCATGATTCAATGCCCGGAACAAACTCACCGTTTACGCGCAGGTCAAGGCCCGTAGCATACCCGCGGGCATTGTTGTTGGCATAATAGCGTATGCGCACGTTATCAATTTCGTAAGGAATAATGTCGTCCATGTATTTGTAATACACCTCGGCAACCAATTTAAAAGGGCGTTTCCATGCCGTGAAATTGTAATCGCTTCCCAACACAAAGTGAATGGATTTTTGTGCCCTGATGTTTTTATTCAGGTCTCCGTAAAGGTTGCGCAACTCGCGGTAAAAAGGCGGCTGATAATAATAGCCGGAAGAAAAGCGGAACAGGAAATTTCTCTTTTTCCAGTCGGGCTGATACGACAGTGTAGCGCGCGGACTAAACAAAAACTGGTTGTTCAGATCCCAGTAATTAAAACGTGCCCCGTAGTGCAATGCAAAATTAGAGCTGTCACTAAAATGCCAATCCTGCTCCACATAACCCGAGTAGCGATTGGTCTCTAAAACATTAATGGCCTTGTAAACATATTTCAGATTAATTTCATCACCCGGCTGCTGCGGAATAGAGTAGCCTGCCGAGTCAATTAAGTTCCATTCGTTCAGTTCGTCATTCACATACTCATGCTGATATTTTACGCCCCACAATATTTTGCTTTTGCGCAACGTAAGCGTGCCTTTGTGTTCGGCATTCGCAACCAATGCGCTCAGGTAATTGCGCGCATGGTGCAGGTACGCTCCTACCCCACGGTTAAATTTTACTTCACCCAGATTATCCGAACCAAAATTATTTTCCAATTGGTCTAACCAGTATTCACCGCTTACATCAAAGGTTTCCTGCTCGAAGGAATGGAACGCTGATGCAATAAATTTCATTTTCAGATTTGTTTTAGGCCGCCAGGTTGCAGCCAATGCGCCCATGCCGGTTTCAAAACTGTTTACCTCCTGCCCGTCAAAATAAACGGTAAGGCGCAAAGCCTCATTAATGGTACCGAAATCGGTTTCCCTGTCCTGCGGAACAAACGTGTATTTATTGCGATTGTAATTGGCCAGCAGCTCCAGCGTAAACTTGGTGCTTACATCATAACTAAGCAGAGTTTGCACATCAGTAAACTGCGGCTGATAAGCGCCTTTGGTATCAAGGCTGGTCAACACATATTTATTGGTACGGTGCCTTACACCCACCAGGTAAGAGAAGCGCTTATTTTTTGAAACGCCTTCCAAATGCATAGCAGCACCCAGCAAACTTGCTGTTACAGAACCGCCAAATTCTCTTGGTTTTTTGTAGGTAATATCAAGAACCGAAGACATCTTGTCGCCATATTTTGCATCAAAACCGCCTGCCGAAAAAAGCAGTGACGAAGCTAAATCTGAATTCACAAAACTCAATCCCTCCTGTTGCCCTGCACGAACAAGAAAGGGACGGTATATTTCAATGTCGTTTACATAAATCAGGTTCTCGTCATAATTTCCGCCACGCACGTTGTATTGCGAACTGGTCTCGTTGTTAGACGAAACACCGGCAAATGTTTTTACCAGCGCAAACACCCCTTCACCCGAAGTGGGAACTTCCGAAGCAAGCTTGGGGTCAATGCGGTTGAGCGTTGTCTGGCGGGTTTCTTTGTCTTCAATGGTTGCCGTTCCCAGCTCTGTTGATGTGCTTTGCAGCATTACTTTCAGTTCGTATCGTTCCCCGGAAGTTAATTTCACCGGATACAAACGTGTTTGATAGCCTATGAACGAAACCGCCAACGTAAGGCGCTCGCCCGAACGCACTTTCAATTCAAACTTTCCTTCTTTATCCGTAACTACTCCAACGGGCAAGCCATTCACCGAAATATTTACCAGCTCCAATGCAATGCCTGTTGTATCGGTTACGCGACCAAACACAATGGCTTCGTTCTGACTAAAAGCCAGTGAAGCATACACAATCGAAATAAAAAAGAGAAGAAACCTTTTTACCATAAGCCTTAAATCATCCTTCTTAAACAAGAACGATGCGTTGTATTTAATTTACAAATCTAACGTAAAGGTTTCCTCTATAGTATCGGGCTTATTGTTTTTTCTTGAAATCTCCGTTTTTCCAGGCCTGAATAAATTTAGCCCATGCAATAGGATTCAAAATATTTTGCGGAGGCAATTGACCGGCATAATACAATTGGTCGGTTTTGCCTTTGATGTAGTTTTTGTAGTTCATTCCTTCGTCCATTCCTACGGCATAATACAAACGCATCATTTCTTCTTTTGAAAGATTTTTGTTGGCAATTGCTAAATCATCATCCGGAATTTGCAGATTTAAGAATGCCTGTTTGAATTGTTCGCGTGAGGGCCAGGGAAAAATGATGGCTTCGTCCAACTCATAAATTTCGGGCTCCATAATTTTAATGAGCGAATACTTATTGCTGCTTAAAGTATCAGGAATTACAAAATAAGCCTTTCTGAAACCAAGAGCAGAAAACTGGATGGTATCACCTTTTTGAGCCACAAATGAAAAGTAACCAAAGTAATCGCTGATAGTTCCGTGGCGCGAATTCTTGGCAATAATATTTGCAAACGACACCTTATCAAGACTATCGCTTGTTAACACCACCCCCGAAATCTGAACAAGATTACTATTATCCAAACTCTGCGCCAATGCACCTATAGAAAATAGAAAATAGAAAATAGAAAATAGAAAATAGCGTTTCATTAGCATTAGTTAGAAAATAGTTTATGTTGTTCTGTTTTGTTTAGCTGTTACTAATGACTTGCTTATTATTTTAATCAATTCAAGATTTTCAGGTATAAGAACCTTCAAATCTTCATCGTTTATAGATAATAATTGTGATTTTAAAATTAATCGCAACCAATAATATGTTTCTCTCAGTTCTTTTAAAACAACTTGTGATTTGTGTATAAAATCAGCTTTTGATTCTGCACCGATAGATTCTTCATAGTTAGCACCTGCTGATGAGCCAGAACGAAATAGTTGTCCATAAATATGTTTCCCTGTATAGGTTGAACAAAGTTTAGAGTCAAGTTTAATAATACGCGCAGCAAATTCAAGCAGTCGCTCAACCATTTGTTCTCTAAAATTATTCTTTCCTTCTTCCATTATAACTTGACAGCAATTTTCTATGACCTATCTTCTATTTGCTATTTTCTATCAAACCTCCTGTTTGTAATAACTAATTATATATGTAATTATTGTGCATGCCCGAATTTGCGAATCCTTTCAACACTTCCAACAAGCTGTTTACTATTCCTTCATTCTCGCTTCCGGGACCGTCCAGCCAATTATAAACAGTATCTAGGCATTGCTGCACATCTTCGTTTACAAAAGGTCCAGGCATATTTTCAATTACGGTGAATGCTTCTATGCTTATCAGGTAATCCTCGTCAAGAACAAGATTAACAAAAAAAGGAAGATGCACACTGAAATTTAAACCGTTCTCCCAGCAAGCAGCTACTATAACCTGTTTGGTGTCTTTGTCCGATGTTTCGTCAATAATGCTTTTCAAAACCTCAACCGATTCAGGATTTTTCAGGTCAAAGAAAATAGTTCGCGCAGCGGCAAGCACTTCGCGATTTCTGTTTTTAGTAATCAAACGGGCAAGCTCGGGCAAAATCTCAGGGCTGCCGTTGCGACCTATTTCATCAATAGCTTCCAGCACCTGACCATCGTGTCCGGAGCGCAGCTTGGCAACCAACTTAGTAAATACTTCCTGTTTCAATTTTTAAATTTGGGAGGACGAAAATAAACATTTAGGCTCGTTCACCGAAAATAGCGCTGCCTATTCTCACCAACGTGCTGCCTTCTTCAATCGCAATTTTGTAGTCGCCCGACATGCCCATTGATATTTCTTTGAAATCTTTTGAAGTACGAAAATCCTGCTCTTTCAACGTTGTAAAAACTCCGTGTAACTCACGAAACTCTTTTCTTACAATGCTTTCATCCTCTGTCAATGTTGCCATTCCCATTACTCCGCAAATTTTCACATTCTTCATTTCACTGAATTTTTCAGAATGAATCAATGCAACAGCTTCTTCAAAACTCAACCCGAATTTTGTTTCTTCTTTGGCAATGTGAAATTGGAGTAAGCACGAAATTATTCTTCCGCATTTTGCAGCTTCTTTATTTATCGTTTCCAATAATTCAAAGCTGTCAACCGAGTGTATTAAACTGATAAACGGTGCTATGTATTTTACTTTGTTTTTTTGCAAGTGCCCAATCAAGTGCCACTCAATATCATTTGGCAGCAAGGGTTGTTTCTGAGTAAGTTCCTGTACACGATTCTCGCCAAAAATGCGTTGTCCTGCATTATATGCTTCGTGAATTGACTTAACAGGTTTGGTTTTGGAAACGGCAACAAGCCTTACGTTTGCAGGAATTGCAGAACGCAGTGCACTCAGATTTTCAGCAACACTCATTAAAAACTAAAACAGGCCATTAATCTCTGCATCAATCTTGCCGATTATCTCGCCAAGATGTTCAGGATTTTCAGAAAATTTATTGTTGTCCACATCAATGATTAACAACTTGCCTTCTTCGTAAGTTGAAATCCATGCTTCGTAACGTTCGTTCAGTCTTTTCAGGTAATCAATGCGGATTGATTCTTCATAAACTCTTCCACGTTTTTGAATTTGTGTTACCAGAGTTGGCACCGAAGCGCGCAGGTAAATCAGCAAATCAGGAGCTTTCACAAATGTATTCATCAATTTAAAAAGCGAAAAGTAATTATCAAAATCACGGGTAGTCATCAAACCCATGGAATGAAGGTTGGGTGCAAAAATATAGGCGTCTTCAAAAATTGTTCTGTCCTGAATAACTGTTTTTTTCCCTTTGCGGAATTCCAGAACCTGACTGAAACGTTTGTTCAAAAAATATACCTGCAGATTGAATGACCAACGCTGCATCTCTTCATAAAAATCATTCAGATAAGGGTTATCATCAGCATCTTCAAAATGCGCATCCCATTTATAATGCTTGGCAAGCAAAGTGGTTAATGTTGTTTTTCCTGAGCCGATATTTCCTGCTACTGCTATATGCATAAATCAATTGTGTGATTTTGGTGAAAGAGTGCGAAAGTAAAAAAATCAATCAACGTAAAACTAAAAAATGATTTTCATTTCACTTCATAAACTTTCAGACTTTCTTTTGTAAGAATCATCAGCTTTTCTTTTTCTACCCGCAGCATTTGTATTTCATCAGGCGGAATTTGCACTTCTGCTTGCTGCAATGTTTTAAGATTATAGCTCTGTAATTTACCATCATTAAAATACAAAAGATTATCGCCCGCAATCTGAAAATCTGTCAAACCTTTCAGCGGAATAGTTTTAAAATAAGTGCCAAAAATATCAAACACTAAAATTCCTGTTTCGGGATTATTCAGATAAACCCAATCACCCGATTCGTGCAGAAAATTCGGTTGCGGTTCATAACCTATATTCTGATTGATATTGCGCACTTCCTGTGTTTTATCAAAGGCCTGATCAAAGCGAATAAGCGAAAAACTAATCTGGTCGTAAACCCAAAAACCATTATCAAATGAAGTACAGGCAAGTGTTGATTGCTCCAGACCTAAATCCTGTAAAGAAATTACACCACGGTTCTCTGAAAGTTGATTGTCCAGAAATTGAATTTTTGAGAAATCGCGGTAAAACAAAAGCAACTTTAAAGGATTGGTTGCATCAACCGAAGTAATGTTTCCAAGCATCAGATTACTGTATCGGTTGAATAACTTTCCGTTCGGTAAATACTTGAAGATTTCGTGACCTTTAATAATGTAAACGTTACCGAGATTGTCAGATATAAAGTAATCAGCCTTTACCGAAACCTCTGTGGCAAGCGAGTATTGCGCAAAAAGTTTTATTGAAAATAAAAATAAAAAAATTAGAAGTTGAACCGATTTCATAAGATATTTGCCAGCATGAAAGTAGAAAAAATTACTTTCGTAACCGTTTTCCTTTTGACTTGACAATTTTAAAGACTTAAAGATCATGCCATCATTTGATATCGTAAGCAAAGTTGATTTACAAAGCTTAGACAATGCCATTAATACCGTTCGAAAAGAAATACTTACACGCTGGGATTTTCGCGATTCGAAAACCGAAATTGAACTGGATAAAAAAGCCATGAACATACATGTGGTTACTGAGGACGAAATGAAAATAAACCAGATTGGGGACATTATTATTTCCCGCTGTATGAAACAGGGGATCAGCGGTGAAAGTCTTGACTTCGGAAAGGAGCAATATGCTTCGGGCAACATGGTAAAAAAAGACATAAAAATAAAGCAGGGCATTGATAAAGAAACTTCCAAGAAGATTACAAAATCAATCAAGGAAACAGGTCTGAAAGTTCAGGCTTCAATTATGGAAGATCAGGTGCGTGTTACCGGAAAAAAGATTGACGATCTACAGGCTGTAATGGCACATTGCAGAGCAGGAGAGTTTGGCATTCCGCTTCAGTTCGACAATATGAAAAGCTGATATTTTGCGGCTTCTCTCGTTCATTTTTATTTTTTTATTTCTCTGTAAGCTGGCTTCAGCCCAACGAAACCGATATACTCCGTTGCGCGACACAGCAGAAAAAAAATCAGAATTCTTCTGGTTTCCATTAATTATGTATGCGCCTGAAACGCGGTTGGCATTTGGTCTGGGCGAAGCATTCACATTCAAAACATCAAGAAAAGATTCGCTTACACGCCCTTCAAAAATTACAGGAACACAGCTTTACACACTGAACAAACAATTGCTGGCAAATCTGCTGAGTGATATTTATACCAACGGTAATAAATACCATATTGTTTCTTATGTAAGCTTTCAGCGTTTTCCTAATCGTTTTTACGGAATTGGAAACAACACCGATAAAACCTACGAAAAGTATGATGCCGTGTTTGTAGATTTCAAAAACACATTTGAAAGAAGATTTTCAAAAAACTTTTTTGCAGGCATAACACAGAACTATCGCTATTGCGACATCATTAGCTATTTGTCTTACGGTGAATTTGCAAAAAAAAAAATTCCGGGTGAAAATGGCGGACATGTTTCCGGATTCGGATTGAATGCAAGTTTTGATAACCGCGACAATATTTTTTATCCCTCGAAAGGCAATTACTTTAAATTTACATGGATGCTTTACGACAAAGCTTTCGGAAGTAATTATGGTTTCCGGAATTACACTATTGATTTGCGAAAATTTATCAGTGTTTACAAAGAAAATATTCTGGCGTTGCAACTATATGCAGAACATGGGAATGGAACTATTCCATTTCACATGCTGAGTTTAATGGGCGGCACACAACTGATGCGCGGCTTTTTCCAGGGACGTTTCCGTGATAAAAACATAATGGCTTTTCAGGCAGAAGCACGAATTCCCATCTGGAAAATATTTTCACTTGCCGCATTCGGAAGCATCGGAGAAGTCAGTCCAAGCATTAATCAATTTGCGTTGAACAAACTGAAACTTACCGGTGGCGCAGGAATAAGAATGCGCTTACTGAAAACACAGAAAGTAAACGTGCGACTTGATGCAGGCTTCGGGAAGGATAGCTACGGGATTTATCTGGATTTTTCGGAGGCGTTTTAACAAGGGGCTCAACATTTCAGATTTTCTTATGTTTGCACCCCTTTTAATTTTTACAGTTATTTAATCTTTTCAATTTTTAGTTAAAATGTCTTACAACAAAATAGTTGAAATTCTTGGTAATGATGCCGACAGCCTGCTGAAACACGAATGCAAAACCGTTGACAAAAGTACGCTTACCCTTCCCGGTGGCGATTTTGTTGACCGCGTTTTCCGCGATACTAACCGCAGCAATCAGGTTTTACGTAGCATTGAAGCAATTTATAATCACGGACGTTTGGCAGGAACAGGTTATGTTTCCATCTTACCTGTTGATCAAGGGATTGAACACAGCGCGGGTGCTTCATTTGCACCAAATCCAGCTTTTTTTGATCCTGAAAATATTGTAAAACTTGCCGTTGAAGGCGGCTGCAATGCTGTGGCTTCAACCTTCGGAGTTTTGGCTGCATGTTCAAGAAAATATGCTCACAAAATTCCATTCATTGTAAAAATTAATCACAATGAGTTTCTTACTTACCCGAATAAATTTGACCAGATCATGTTTGGTTCGGTTGAGGAAGCATGGAACATGGGTGCGGTTGCGGTTGGTGCAACCATTTATTTTGGCTCTGAAGAATCGGCTCGTCAGATTGTGGAAGTAGCGCAGGCTTTTGAACGTGCACATGAGTTAGGAATGGCTACTATATTATGGTGCTACCTGCGTAACAGCGGTTTCAAAAAAGACGGAATTGATTATCACACAGCAACGGATTTAACAGCACAGGCAAATCACCTTGGCGTTACTATACAGGCAGATATTATCAAACAAAAACTGCCAACCAACAATGGCGGTTACAACGCCTTGAATTATGGCAAAACCCATAAAAAGGTTTACAGCGATTTAACCACTGACCACCCGATTGACCTTACCCGTTATCAGGTGCTGAACTGCTACAGCGGTAAAATCGGTTTAATCAATTCAGGTGGAGCGTCAACAGGTGCAGCTCAAAGCGATTTGACTGAAGCCGTTGCAACTGCTGTAATCAATAAAAGAGCAGGTGGTCACGGCTTGATTTCAGGACGTAAAGCCTTCCAGAAACCTTTTAAAGATGGTATCAGTCTGCTGAACTCCATTCAGGATGTATATCTTGAAAAACAAATTACAATTGCATAAAAATACATCAACGAATAACTAATCAACTACGAATATTACGAATGAGGAATTGCGCAGATTATTCGCATATTCGTACAAAAATTCGTTATTCGTTGATGAAATAAAATGGCCGAAAAAGTAAGTTGGTTTAAACGTATTCGCGGGGGAATTACCACCTCAACACGGGAGAAAAAAGAAGCTCCCGAGGGATTGTGGTATAAATGCCCTTCGTGCAAGCATATCGTTGACACCAATGACAATGCCGCTCATCTCTGGGTTTGTCAGAAATGCAACCACCACCAACGTATTGGCTCAAAGGAATATTTCGGAATTTTATTTGACGAAGGAAAATACAAAGAAGTAAATGCCAATCTTGCTTCTGCCGACCCGCTTAATTTTACAGACACCCAAAAATATACAGAACGTTTAGCCGCCTCAGAAAAGAAAACAGGTTTAAAAGATGCCATTTCAACCGCAACGGGAAAAATTGAAGGTATTGAAACAATGGTTGCCTGTATGGATTTCACTTTTATAGGCGGCTCGATGGGAGCTGTAGTAGGTGAAAAAATATCACGGGCTATTGATTGCTGCATTAAAAAGAAAATGCCGCTAATTATTATCTCAAAATCAGGAGGAGCGCGAATGATGGAAGCGGCCCACTCGCTGATGCAGATGGCTAAGACTTCGGTTAAGCTTGCACAGTTGGGCAAGGCAAAAATTCCTTATATCTCTTTAATTACTGACCCGACAACGGGTGGAGTTACTGCTTCTTATGCCATGTTGGGTGACTTAAATATAGCCGAGCCGGGTGCTTTAATCGGTTTTGCGGGTCCGCGGGTGGTAAGGGAAACCATAGGAAAAGATCTTCCGAAAGACTTCCAGACCTCTGAATTCCTTCTGGAACACGGGTTTCTGGACTTTATAGTGGAACGCAAAAACCTGAAAAGCAGGTTAGCCCAGACCTTAAAATTCTTCGCGTCTTAATTTTTTTACAAGTTGTTGGCTGTTAGGAATAAATTTCTACCTTTGCCGCCCTACAAAACGAAAAATAAACAAAGACGCAAAAAAGACGCATCATGTATTTGACAAAAGAAAAGAAACAAGAAATTTTCAAAAAGCACGGTAAATCAGCTAAAGACACCGGCTCTACAGAAGGACAGGCAGCATTATTCACACTGCGTGTGAACCACCTGACCGAACACCTCAAAAAAAACCCTAAAGATTTCGGCACGCAACGTGCGCTTGTAAACTTAGTAGGTAAACGTACCAGCCTGCTTGGATACCTCAAAAACAAAGATATTGAGGCTTACAGAGAAGTCATCAAGAAACTCAAAATAAGGAAATAATTTCCTCAGATAATTGAAAAAAGGCAATTCTTTAATTGCCTTTTTTCGTTATTTATTCATTTCGTTCAGTGTGACACTCACACCTGAACAACTAACAATCTAACACTTTAACACGTGAACATACAAACACAAACTATAACAATGGCCGATGGCAAAACCATCACCATTGAAACCGGCAAACTTGCCAAACAAGCTGATGGTGCAGTTGTCCTGAAAACAGGAAACACCATGCTGCTTGCTACCGTTGTTTCTAACAAAGAAGCAAAACCGGGAACCGATTTTTTACCATTATCTGTTGACTATCAAGAGAAATATGCTGCCGTTGGAAGATTTCCCGGTGGTTTTTTCAAACGCGAAGCTCGCCTTTCTGAATACGAAATTCTGATTTCACGTATTGTTGACCGCGCACTGCGCCCGCTTTTCCCGAATGATTACCATGCTGATGTGCAGGTGATGATTTCATTGATCTCATCGGATGCAGATATTCTACCTGATTCATTGGCAGGACTTGCTGCTTCTGCTGCCATCAGCGTTTCTGATATTCCTTTTCAGGGACCAATTTCTGAGGTGCGTGTAGCTAAAATTGACGGAAAATATGTTGTAAATCCGCTTCGCTCTGAAATGGAGAAAGCAACACTTGATATCATTGTTGCCGGTTCACTACATGACATCAACATGGTGGAGGGCGAAATGAAAGAGGTTTCGGAAGAGGAAATGATTGAAGCCATTAAAATTGGTCACGAAGCCATTAAAATACAGTGTCAGGGGCAGATTGAACTGGCTTCACGTGTTGAAAAGAGCAAAGTAAAAAGAACTTACAACCACGAGGAGAACGACCTTGACCTGAAAGCACAGATTGCAAAAGCAACTTACGATAAATGCTATGCAGTAGCTAAAACAGGAAACCCTAACAAAACAGAACGTAAAGCAGCTTTTGACGCTATTAAAGCAGAGTTTGTGGCAACACTTACTCCCGAAGATGCGGATGCTAAAAAAGCATTAATCGGAAAATACTTTCACGATGTGGAGAAAGATGCGGTGCGTGATGCTGTATTGAACGAAAGAACCCGCCTTGATGGACGTAAATTAGATGAAATACGCCCTATCTGGAGTGAGGTAGATTACCTGCCTTCAGCGCACGGTTCAGCTATTTTCACACGCGGTGAAACACAATCGTTGACTACCGTTACATTGGGTAGCAAACAAGATGAACAAATTATTGATGGTGCTGTGTTTGAAGGAAAAAACAATTTCCTGTTGCACTACAATTTCCCATCTTTCTCAACCGGTGAGGCAAGACCTAACCGTGGTGTTGGAAGACGCGAAGTAGGACACGGAAATCTTGCCATGCGTTCATTGAAACAAGTATTGCCAAGCTCAGAAGAAAGCCCTTACACGGTGCGTGTGGTTTCTGATATTCTGGAGTCAAACGGTTCTTCTTCAATGGCTACTGTTTGTGCAGGAACACTTGCACTGATGGATGCAGGTATTAAAATAAAAAAGCCGGTTTCGGGTATTGCAATGGGTCTTATCGCTAACAGCGAAGGAAAATATGCAGTGCTTTCTGATATTCTTGGTGATGAAGATCACCTGGGTGATATGGACTTTAAAGTTACCGGAACAAAAGACGGTATCGTTGGTTGCCAGATGGATTTGAAAGTAGATGGTTTGTCTTATGCAGTTCTTGCAGAAGCATTGCAACAGGCAAAACAAGGTCGTTTGCACATTCTGAACGAAATGGGTAAAACGCTTTCTGCTCCTCGTGAAGATTACAAACCACATGCTCCGCGCGTAGTGAAAATGACTATTGCAAAAGATTTCATCGGTGCGGTAATCGGGCCCGGAGGAAAAGTGATACAGGAAATGCAACGCGAAACAGGTGCTACTATTTCTATTGAAGAAGTAAACGGAATGGGTATCATTGATATTCTTGCCGTGAACAAAGAAGCAATTGATAAAGTGGTTGCCAAAATCAAAGGCATTACTGCAACACCTGAAGTAGGTGATATCTACACCGGAAAAGTAAAATCAATCATGCCGTTTGGTGCGTTTGTAGAGATACTTCCCGGAAAAGACGGATTGCTGCACATCTCGGAAATTGAGCACCGCAGATTAGAAAAAGTGGAAGATGCACTGAAAGAAGGTCAGGTGATTGAAGTGAAACTGATTGAGGTTGACAAAAAAACCGGCAAACTGAAACTTTCACGCAAGGTTTTATTACCAAAACCTGAGAAAGCTGCACCTGAAAATTCAGCGCAGCCGAACTAAACTTTTCCTGAACAAAAACAAAAAGGGCGAAAATATTTTCGCCCTTTTTTATTTCCGTTCGTCTAAAATTTTACTTTTAGCTGCGCATTGGGGCAACAAAGAGCAGGAGACTTCGTTTTATAAACCACTAAAAACAAGTATTTCACATGAGGCAGCTAAAAATTACCAAACAGGTTACCAATCGCGAAAACGCTTCACTTGATAAATATCTTCAGGAGATAGGACGCGTTGAGCTGATAACCGCTGACGAAGAAGTAGAACTTGCCAAAAAGATAAAGAAGGGCGATATAGCAGCCCTTGAAAAACTGACCAAAGCCAACCTGCGCTTTGTGGTTTCGGTTTCAAAACAATACCAGAACCAGGGATTAAGTTTGCCCGATTTAATTAACGAGGGCAACCTCGGACTGATAAAAGCCGCACAGCGTTTTGATGAAACACGCGGGTTTAAATTCATCTCCTATGCAGTGTGGTGGATACGCCAGAGTATTTTGCAGGCACTGGCCGAGCAATCACGTATTGTTCGTTTGCCACTGAACAAGATTGGTTCTATCAATAAAATAAACAAGGCCTTTTCAAAGTTGGAGCAGGAGCACGAGCGCGAGCCCTCGGCTGCTGAAATAGCACAACTGCTTGACCTGACCGAACAGGAGGTAAAGGAAAGTATGAAAAATGCAGGCCGCCATATTTCTATGGACGCTCCTTTGATTAACGGAGAGGACAGCAATATGTATGATGTTCTCAGGAGCGGTGATAGCCCAAGCCCTGAAAAGGAATTGATTGACGACTCGTTACGCAAAGAAATTGAACGTGCCCTTACTACCCTTAATGAACGCGAGGCCGATATTTTGCGCTGCTACTTTGGTTTGGCCGGACAACATGCGCTTACGCTGGAAGAGATTGGCGAAAAATTTGACCTTACCCGTGAGCGCGTGCGTCAGGTAAAGGAAAAAGCGCTGCGCAGACTGAAGCATATTTCGAGAAGTAAGATTTTGAAAACCTACCTTGGATAGGCATCAACGAATAGCTAATTTTTTACGAATATACGAATGCTTGCCTGCTACTTCAATTCGTATATTCGCGCTTTCATTCGATATTCGTTGATATAAATGGCACTAATAGCTCCTTCAATACTTTCAGCAGACTTCTCTAAACTTCGTGAAGAGGTGGAAATGATTAACCGCAGTGAGGCCGACTGGTTTCATGTGGATGTGATGGACGGGGTGTTTGTACCTAATATTTCGTTTGGGTTTCCGGTTATAAAGCAGGTGAAAAAGTATGCTACCAAGCCATTGGATGTGCACCTGATGATTGTGCAGCCCGAGCGCTATGTAGAAGAGTTTAAAGATGCCGGTGCCGATATTCTTACCGTACACATTGAAGCAAGCACGCACCTTCACCGTACGCTGCAAATGATAAAGGCTGCGGGTATGCAGGCTGGTGTTGCGGTTAATCCGCATACGGCTATTAACCAACTGGAGGATATTATTACCGATGTGGATCTGGTTTGCCTGATGAGTGTGAACCCCGGCTTTGGAGGACAAAAATTTATTCCCGGTACCTTTTCTAAATTAGAAAAACTGCGCAAACTTATTGACAGCACGGGTTCAAAAGCCCGCATTGAAATTGATGGCGGTGTGGGCAGCACCAACGCAGCACAGTTGATTAATGCAGGAGCTGATGTACTGGTGGCCGGTAACTTTGTGTTTTCGTCAAGCGACCCGGTGGGGACGATTGCGGGGCTGAAGAAGCTTTAGTGCTTTACCACTAAGGACACTGAGTACACTAAGTTTAATTTCTCGCAAAGGCGCAGAGGCGCTAAGTTATACCCCCCTAACCTTTTCACTTATTTCAACCATTGCTTCGTTAAAAAGCAGCATATCTTCTACACTATAAGTTGATGCTGATAGCTGGAACTTGCGCCTCGGGTTTTGGGTGGTGATGATGTAGTATTCATCGCTGCCAACCTCGCCACGGGTAAAGGCGGTGATGTCGGAAATGAGGAAGGTAAAATCGCTTGGGGAGAGGAAGTTGCCTGCATCAAACGTAAGGCTTATACGGTCTTTATCTATGCTCATAAACGCAGGGGGATATACGCGCATGGCCAGCCAAACACTAAAGGCGCTTACTATTCCCAGAAAAGCAAAAATGCTTAGCCATAGCTGCCACTCTTCCAAGGGCTTTAGTAATTGCAGGGCTTCTATAAAGGGCCATATCAGCAGGCAGGGCAGCACTATTGCCATCACTACTTTGTAGTTGCGGCCATAGCGAACAGGGAAAGTTTTTGGCATGGGTTATTTCACAACAACCAACTTTTTCCCTTCGCTGTTCTTCAAGCTGGTCTGCAACTGGTAATAATAGGTGCCGGCAGCAATATCATCTACTGAAACCAATAGATAAGTAAATGTATCGTCAACATGAAAACGTTTTACTTCCTGACCCTGCAAATCATAAAAGACAATGAACCCATGTGTAATACCTTTTGGAAAAACATAATCAATGCGGGTGCTGTAGATGGCTGGATTAGGATAAGCTTCATTGATCAAATTTTCGTTAAGTAGTTGTTGCGATTGAGTTAATGTACCTTGTAAACCAAATACTTTTGCCTCACCGCTACCGCTATAACTAAGTATCATTTTTGTTCCTTGCGAGGTGTTATAAATAGGATATTGTTGTTGATGAAAATTAACCCTAACCAATGGAGTACCTGGCTCTGTAAAAAGAACAGAACCTTCTTCATTATATATTGCTGTGAAACCTCCGAGAGAGGGATAGTTAGAACCAACATACATAAACTCTATTTTATCATCAACATTGAATAACTGTTGTGATATATATAAAATATCACCCCCAACAGGATTAGTAGGTAAGAAAGGAAGCGCAATATTTTTTTCTAATGAATGATTCATTTGGTAAACACTCAAGAGCTTTCCCTTTCTGTTTATTTTCACATACCGTTCACCCGAAACCTCAAAATTAATTACCATTAATTGGCCTTGACCATATTCATTTGAATTGTCTGTAGATGCACTATCATACGTAGCTTCCAGTGTAAACTGCGCCTGTGCATTCATACTGAATGCAAGTAAGGCAAGTAGAATTAATTTTTTCATGTTATTGGGTTTTAGTGTTAATGTATTACCTCAAACTTCTTCACCGCCACGCCTTCCCCACTTTGCAGGTGCAGGTAGTAGAGGCCAGAGGGGAATTGGGAAATGTCGAATGTTGAACGCTCAATGTCGAATATCGAATGATAGACCAAAGCCCCTTGTGTGTTGTGGATGGTTACCATTGACCATGGACTATTGACCAATGATTGAATATTGATTATGGTACTGGCCGGGTTAGGGTAAAGGTTTAGTGCATTCAGGATATTTACTTCATTAACTGATTCTACTATAGGTTTGCATCCCTGCTCAGAATTGTATCCCGAAACAAATAGTGAACCTGAACTGTCGTAAACACAGACTAAAAACCTTTTTGTAAAATCTAAACTGTAGGTAGTAGCTAACTCAATTAATCCGCAACTGGTACCTATACCTTGGATCAGGTAAAAAGGATCATTGCCAACCGGGGTATTAATCGAATCGAAATTCCACCTTTTTCTATATTCTCCGGTTATTAAAACAGAATCAATGGATAGAACTATCCGGTTATTATCCCAGGGAGCTCGTGAAATAAAACCATCCATTGTATCGCCAACATTTAAATTGTAGTCATACAGCAATGAATCGGTATCGGTGTTGGGAAAAAGAAAAAAAGCCTTATTAGCTAAAGTGTCGTCTCGTAATGCTCCTATATATCCGGTGCCAATAATATTGGGAGCACTGGTTGAATTACTGCATAAAACGGTGTCAATGTATATGTATGAGCGCTTTATTTTTTTATAAACTTGAGCGTTAATTAACGTATCGCCTGAACTGTAGTCTTGAAAATAATAATGAATGTTGCATTGATATTGAACCAATGTATTGTGTACGTAGTCAATTCTCCATACTGCAGAATCTGAAAATGGATGATACACATTTGTTTGTGCCAACACCGACTGCTGAAACATCCCGATAGCTATCGGGATCAGCATGACGAGGAGTAGTAATTTTTTCATGGTGTTGATGTTAATGTATTACCTCAAACTTCTTCACCGCCACGCCTTCTTCACTTTGCAGGTGCAGGTAGTAGAGGCCGGAGGGGAATTGGGAAATGTCTATTTGTGATTTAGTGATTGGGTGATTTAGTGATTGATAGACCTGCTGCCCTTGTGTGTTGTAGATGGTTACTGTGGTCTGTGGACTATTGACTGTGGACTGTATTGTTAGCGTGGTGCTGGCGGGGTTGGGGTAGAGGGTGAAATGCGTTGAATTAAGTGTATTAATACTCAATGCTGATGATTGAAAGGAATAATCTTTTATGAGGCATCCGCTTCCACACCTGACTCTTATCCAACCAAAAGCTGAGTCTGTATCTGTTTTATATTTTACACCAATATACCTGTCAACCGTGTCTGAAAATGCATTAAAAGAGAGATAACTGCCTGTGTTGCTGTGTGAGTATCTCATATATAAATTCCCATTTCTCCACTGTGCATCGGTGGTATTTATTGTGTCTCCATAATAAAAAGCTTTTGCTACCGGTGCTGTCATCCAATACTCGCCATAAACATTGTAGGCCGAATCAATATAATCGAAGCGGCTGTATAAATCAGGACTTAGTGATATTATGGCTATGTAACCTGTACTAGAAACGTGACCAGATTGACAATATGCTTTTATTTCAAAATCCTTTTCCGAATCCTGATTAATGTCTATAAGAAAGCTTTCAGTTATAATACTCGGATAAGTGTTGTAGCAATTGATCAGTGTATCCGGAAATATGTTGGTTGATTCATCCAGTAGGTGCCCTGCAAGAATTTGTGAATATGAATAACTGTAGCTTGTAAGGGCAATCAGAATCATCAGCAGTAATTTTTTCATCATTCTAATCATTGTTCGGTGTTCGACATTGAGCGTTCGTTATTCATCATTCATTTTTCTTCTGCCTTTGCGCATCCCCAAACTTACCAAAAATTTTCTTGATACTTTTTATTTTTGAATTGCCCAGCACAATTCAGGGCAGAACCAAAAACCAAAACCATCATGAAAAAACAAACCAACAAAACCAGCCAACCCACCAAAATCTACAACCTTGTTATAAGCTACCTGTGCAGCTGCTGCGCCAAAAAGCTGAACGATGAGCAAAAGGCAAAGCGCATAAACATACCGGGATTAAAGGGCAACTATAGCTTTATGCTTAACTTATTGGTGGCCGTAAAGGCCAACGGCAGCTCGGCCGATTTTTATGTGTTGCAGCCCCACAGCGAAAAAAAACTGAAGATTGTTACCGCATCGTTTCCGCTAAAGTATTTTGCACTTAACTACCTGCACCCGGGCATGGTGCGGGTACACGATAGCTGGATGATAAACCTCAACTATCTGTATGCGGTGTATAAAAATGGCAATCTGGGGGTGCATTATCTTGAAGATACTACTATTAGCATAGGCACTAAATATAAAACTTCTGCGCTGGAGGAAATGAAAAAGCGCGGTTTTATGGTTTACGAATAAAATGCCTTTGCCCTATACGCTAATTCTACCCCATGTCCAATACCCCGAACGGGGGGTATTGGGTAATTCTTGCGCCAGGGGCTATGCCGCTACACTACTTTGGCAGCATTCAATCGTTCTTTGACCAAACCCAACGCGCTGAAAAAGGAAAACAACCGCGCTATAGAAGGAATAGCTAAAACCCAACAGGGGAAAGGCATAGCGGAGGCGACCGACACTTCCCCCTGTGGCGACCGACACTTCCCCGGGTAGCGACCGATACTTACCGGAATAACAACCGATGCTTACCGTAGTAGCAACCGATGTTTACCCAAGTAGCGACCGATACTTACCACTATAGCAACCATTGTTTACCCAAGTGGCGGATGGTATTTACCACTGTATCGGAGGCTATTTTCCTGAATGGCGGAGCATAGCTCACCATACAGCAGACGATAGTTCAACTATCAGCAGAGGGCTTTTACCCGTTTACCGAAGCATATTAACCCGAATAACGGGCGAGTATTACCACCATAAGGGAGCATATTAAAACCCATAATTTATAACTCATAACCAATAACTACTAACTAATAACAAACACACCATGCCAAACCCAAAAGAAAGAAAGTACGACATCTCTGATGCCAACATGCTTAGCGATGCCAACAACAAAAGAGCCTATTTTGTAGAGGATCAGGCCGATTTTGTTGCCTTTGACCCCGACTTTGCCGCACCGTATGAAGACACCTGGTTAGTGGCCATTGAGGCTGCCGAAACCTATGTGGATGACGAAACGGTTTTAGACCAGATTACCGGAAAAACCGAATACCTGAATGAGGTGATGAAAGAGTGCCGCGATTATTATCAAAATGCCAAACACTTTATTGAAAAAGCCTTTCCGGGCAATGCAGCAGTGCAGCGCGAGTTTGGTTTTAACGATTATGATGAAGCGCGAAAAACCCAGCCTAAACTGATGTTGTTTATGTATAAGTTTCATGCTGTAGCCGAAAAATACAAGGTGCAGCTGATAGCCAAAAACTATACGCAGCTGATGATTGACGGCATTCTTCTGCTGGCCGATAAACTGAAAGCAGCCAACATAGACCAGGATACCTTTATAGGCAACCGCGGAGTAAAAACCCAAACCCGCAGCGAGCTGCACAATGCCGTGTGGGATACGGTTACCTACATCTGCAAAACGGGGAAACTTATTTATAAAGACAACTACGGAAAATATCATCGCTATCTGCTGCCATCAAGCGAAGAGCCTGACGAAAGCCTGATACTGAAAGGCTATGTAAAAGACAATGTAAGCAACGAAGCACTGGAAGGCATAAACGTTACCCTGCAGGAACTGGGCATAACCGTGCAAACCGACAGCTTTGGCAAATATGGTTTTGCCACCCTGCCCCCGGGCACCTATACGCTGCGCTTTTATAATGTCAATTATCAGGACAATTATGAGTACAACATTATTGTTACCGATTTAGACCATGCGGTTACAAGGAATGTGTTGATGCAGCATGTGTAGGGGCTTGGCTTGTCCATGCATCCGAAAAACATCCCGCAGCACTGCGGGATGTTTTTGTTTTTGGGGAATTGGTATATTTGGTGTAACATTTCAACCCGAAACCATGAAAAAACTGTTATACATTATTCCCCTTCTTTTCAGTAGTTTATTCAGCAAGGCACAGGTTACTGTTACTAATGGTGCAACCACGCAACAGTTGAACACCATACTTTCAAGTTTAAATGTGAGTGTTTCAAACATTGTGGTAAACAGCAACAACTTAGCGTTTGGTCTGGTAGATGCAAGCCCTAATCCCATTTTCTCAGGTCAGGGGCTTGTACTTACAAATGGCAATGCCTTGTATGTTCGGGGCCCTAATTCATCCGCGAACATGAGCCAGGGATATGACTTATCACTTCCCGGTGATACCGACCTTACTGTTGCCTCCGGGGTTATGACCTTTGATGCCTCGATTATTGAGTTTGATTGTGTCCCCTACGAAGACACCTTATTCTTCTATTACGTGTTTGGTTCCGAAGAATATCCTGAGTATGTAAATGTTCCGGTTAACGATTGCTTTGGAATATTTATCAGCGGCCTCGGAATAAGCGGCCCATATACTAACAATGCAGAAAACTTTGCCCGCATTCCTGGAAGCCTTGACCCCGTGACCATTAATGATCTTAACAACGGTTCAAACGATTGTGGTTTTTTTGGAGGCCCTAATGGCCCCTGCTCACACTGCGAATACTATGTTGATAATTGCACCGGAACCGACTTTCAATACGATGGCTTTACAACCTATATGGAAAATATAGTTCCCGTAACTCCGGGTGAAACCTACCATGTAAAGCTGGCCGTTGCAGACGGTGGTGATGGTGTATGGGATTCAGGTGTATTCTTTCCTACGGGCGCGTTTTGCACTGCACGCAAGACCGATGTTGGCATAGAAGAAACCGCAAAAAACCTGTTCACCCTCTACCCCAACCCGGCCACCTCAACACTAACTATCCAAACCGATAACCGCTCACCAATTACTGATTACAACTTACAAATCCACAACGCACAAGGGCAGCTTGTCTTTCATTCAACATTCGATGTTCATCTCGCCTCAGGCGAGACGACATTCGATATTTCTTCCTTTAGCAACGGCATCTACTTTCTAACCCTCAGCAACGAGGAGCAAACCGTTAGCAGGAAGTTTATAAAACAATAGCCCTTATCCCTTTAACACACCGTCTGAATAATAATGCAGTAATGCATTGTTATTTACACTATGTTTGTCTTAAGCCCCACTCTGTTTATCATCTTAAAGAACAGTTATAAACAGGCTTGCTTGCCAAAGCATCTTACAGGGTTTACTCTATTATTTACTAAAACACTTTTATGAAATCAACCTCACTGCTATTGCTATGCCTGTTACTTACCTCTGCCACACAAGCACAGATAAACCTGCTCAAGTATTTTACTGATTCAGTATCCATAGCCTTTGAAACAAGCTATGTAAGAAAAGAAAAGAAAAAGGAAGTAACCGTATGGATTCCCCGCCACTACAGGGTAAAAACCGATGGGCTTTCATTTGCTATTTACGAAACGGTTGAAAAATCAAAAGGAAACCCAATGAATTATGATATGATATTTGAATACCATGGCGAGGTTGCCAATATTGATTTCAGCAAATCTCTAATACAGCCCTACCGCGATAATGGTGTAAACATTGCCACCCAGCCTGCCGGCATTCATGAGTTAGTGTTGTATGCCGGCCTCTTTAAGCCTCAGTTCAGTCAGGAAGATAAGTTAACGGGTGCAGACCCGGTAAGCAGTGTTACCCTCTACTTTAACTCCTATGACGATGCCAAAAAAGCAAACGATTATCTGCAACGAATAACAATTGTAAGATAACAACTGCTAACACCTATTAATAAAACCACACACTATGAAAAACCACCTCACACTACTGCTAACCCTGCTATCGCTAAATCTGTTTGCACAGGAACTAACTCCCTTCTCCATCGGCACCGCCTACAACTACCAGTGGGGCTTTAAAGATGCCACCGGAAAAGTAGTAGTAGAACCCAAATACTCCAAGCCTCCCCATTTTCAAAATGGCTATGCCATGGTGCAGCTAAACGAAAAGAAAGGCTACATAGACAAAACCGGAAAAGAAATAACACCCTTGAAATACGATGAGGCCTATGATTACAGCGATGGCCTTTTTGTAGTAGCCATAGCCTACAAATACGGCTTTGTTGACATTACCGGAAAAGAAGTTGTTCCCCTGATATATAGTGAGGTAAAGAATTTCAACTCTGGCCGCGCCCGGGTTAAGCAAGACAACAAACCTTTTTTTATTGACAAAACCGGAAAAACAATTATTGCCGCTACAACTTATGAAGAGTTAGGCGAAAATTTTTCTGGCGGATTATGCGGAGCAAAACAAGCCGGCAAATGGGGCTTTATGGATGTAAACGGAAAAATAGTAATCCTCTGCAAATACGACCGTGTAAGGGAATTCAGCGATGGCCTTGCCGTAGTTAGCTTTGGAGGCACACCCAATGAATACGGAAGAATAGAAGGCGGCAAATGGGGCCACATTGATAAAACAGGCAAAGAACTAACCCCGCTTAAATATGATTATGTAACCTCTTTTGAAAATGGCCTTGCCATAGTAAACACCGGAGCCGTAGTGAATACTTATGACTTTGCAACACAAGGCAAATGGGGCTACCTGGACAAAACAGGCAAAGAAATTACACCCTTGAAATACGACTATACAGCACCTTTCTGGAACGGACTTGCATTGGTAAACGTTGGCGGCACCTGGGAAAATGACAACATGGGCGGTGAAGAAATTAAAGGCGGAAAATGGGGCTATGTAGATACAAAAGGCATAGAAGCAATACCCCCGCAGTTTGATACAGCTAAAAGTTTTATTTTAGAAGAAGCAGAGGTAACCAAAGAAGGCAAAACATTTAAAATAAACCTTAAAGGCGAAAACATAACTCCCGAAACTCCTGTCTACGATGGAGGAGGCTATGAGGAATATTATGACGATGAAGATTATTGAGAAGCAGGAATCATTATAGCGGAGTAAAAAAAACTCTTATTATCTTTGTGGTATGACATTACAAGTTGAAATACTAAACCCCAAAGCAACAAAACTGCTGAGAGATTTGGCAGACATGAAACTTATTTCCATCACCACCCAAAAGGACAATAAGTTTATAAGCCTTTTAAACCGCCTGCGCTCAAAAGAAAAGAGCGCACCAACACTTGCTGAAATTACCCGCGAGGTGGAGGCAGTAAGAAAAAAGCGTCATGCCCGCTAAACCGCTGCGCTTAGTGATAGATACCAACCTTTGGGTAAGTTTTCTCATTACCCGCAATTATCATAAACTCGATAAAATAATTGTAACCCATCAGGCACAACTGCTCTTCAGCGAAGAATTACTTGCCGAGTTTATTGAAGTAGTAAACCGTCCTAAGCTGAAAAAATATTTCAGTAAAAAAGATATAGAAACCCTGCTGCAATCACTTGAAAAAAATCTGCAACTAATTGAGGTTAGCTCCACCGTTAAACTATGTCGCGACCCTAAAGACAATTTTCTGCTTGCACTTGCAAAAGACGGCAAAGCCGATTATCTGATAACCGGAGATAATGATTTACTTGTTTTGAAAAAGATTGGCGCAACCCGAATCATTTCAATAACAGAGTTCTTATCAGAAAATTAAAACGCCAACCCAAAGTTTATTCCCAGCGTAATCTTAACCGGAGTACCGTACAGCGGAGTAATATCATCAAAATCGTGGATAACATAGGTGCGGCCTGCATAATGCTCCCACCACGTATTCTTTTTATAGCCCAGGCCAAAGAAGAAATCAAACGCCACCTTATCACGGATAATAATCTGGTAACCTGCCAGTGCATTCACATTAAAGTGGGTAACCTCTAAATAATTATTGGCGGCATTCCAGCTCTTGGTGCTGATAATGGCATTGCTCCACGAAAGCTGCGGCCCGCACCAAAAGCCGCGCGGAGCCTTGCGCTTGCCTAAGTAATAACGGTAGCCCATTTGAAAACGCCATCCCCTTACCTTCAGTTCAGGGTTGGGTGCCGAGTTGTTTACACCGTTTGTTTGCTGCGCATTTTCGGCAGCCGAAAGCAAGGGACTTTTACCCAGAAACGAAATACCGAACACAAAACTGCTGTGTGGTGCAAAAGCCATTTCGCGAATCAGTTTATACTCGGCAGTATAGGGAATTGGCCCCCATATAATACTGAAAGGATTAGTCTTATACACCGTAAGCGCCTTGGGTGAGTGGCGCGTTTTCAATAATGATTTCAGCGAATCTTTTTGCGATTGCTGGGCATATAACCAAGAGCCACAAAAAAGAAAAACAAAAAGACAAAAAGCAGATTTGATGGAACGCAGATTATTATGATTCTTAGGATTAATTAGGATTTTATCAGCGCAAATCTTAATAATCATAATAATCTGCGTTCTATAAATTAAAAATACAACCGTGCTTTTGTACCCGTATCCTGTCCTGCAAGCTCGCCCTGCAAATATTTATAGTGTCCCGTAATGGCAATCATAGCCGCATTGTCGGTGCAATACTCAAAAGGCGGAATATAGACCTTCCAATTTCCTTTCTCCTGCTCGGCAAGCAAGGCATTACGCAAGCCGCTGTTAGCCGAAACGCCACCCGCTATTGCTACCTGAGTAATTCCTAAATCCGCTGTGGCTAACCTCAGTTTATTCATCAGCGTTTGCACAATGGTATATTGCAGCGAAGCACAAATGTCGTTGAGGTTTTTATTGATAAATTCTTCGGGCGTGGTGCAGGTATTATCCAATCCGTTGTCGCGGATGAAATACATAAAAGCCGTTTTCAGGCCGCTGAAACTGAAATCATATCCCGGAATTTTTGCCTCGGGAAATTTGTAGCTCAGGGGATTACCAAGCTTTGCATATTTATCAACCAGTGGTCCGCCCGGATAAGGCAAGCCCATAATTTTTGCTGCTTTATCAAAAGCCTCGCCTGCTGCATCATCCGTAGTCTGGCCTATAACCTCCATGTCTAAATAATCCTTTACCAGCACAATCTGCGTATGCCCACCTGAAACGGTAAGACAGAGAAAAGGAAACGAAGGCTTTTCGCCTTCACCTATAAAGTGGGCAAGTATATGCGCCTGCATATGATTAACCGGTATCAGCGGAATGTTTAAAGCCAATGCAAACGCCTTTGCAAACGAACCACCCACCAATAACGAACCCAGCAAACCGGGGCCTTGTGTAAAGGCAACAGCATTGATGTCCTCGCGCTTCACACCGGCCTTTTTCAGCGCCTCATCTACCACGGGAACAATGTTTTGCTGATGTGCCCTTGAAGCCAGTTCGGGTACCACACCGCCAAAGTTTTTATGCACCTCCTGCCCAGCTATGATGTTGGCAAGAATGTTGGTATCCGACAGCACAGCGGCAGCTGTTTCGTCACACGATGATTCAATTCCGAGAATGATTACAGGCTTCGCGTTCATTTACTTAGATTTGCAGGCGTAATAAGGTTTTCAAAAGTATTGAAAAAAACACTTAAAATATCTTCGTTTACACTGGGCATCATTCTGCTGCTACTTGCCACTGCCTACTTCGGTTTCCGAAGCAGCAGGGTGCAAACAAAACTTACGCAGTATATCGCCTCCTATATTTCCAAACAACTGGGAGCCACCGTTTCGGTGCGCGGTGTTGACATCGGTTTTTTCAACAGCCTTATTCTGGAAGGTGTGTATGTAGAAGATTTGCATCGCGACACGCTTATTTATGCCGGAAAAATAAAAGCTAACATTACCGGAGTGGGTATAGAAAAACGTCATTTAGATGTAAGCCGCCTTACGCTGGAAGAAACAAAGGTTTACCTGCGCAAATACACCGAAGATGAAGGCAAATTAAATCTGCAGTTTATCATTGATGCATTGGGCAAAAAAGATACCACCGATACCGTTTCAGCACCCTGGACCATTGCAGTAAAGGCACTGCGCGTAAGGCAAACCGCCTTTCAGTATGACGACCAGCTGAAGCCGCGCAAAGAATGGGGAATGGACTACAGCCATCTGTATGTAAAACACATAAACGTTGACCTGGACGACATCAGCATTCAGGGCGATACCATCAAAGGCAACATGCTAAGCCTTACCTGTGCCGAACAAAGTGGTTTTATTTTGCAGGAGTTTTCGGGAAAGGCAACCGTAAGCCCTGTGTTGCTGAAGGTAGATGACCTGCATATTACCACACCATCCAGCAAAATTGTAACGCAGTTAGAATTCAATTATTCTCGCTGGGGCGATTTTCTGGATTATGTAAACAAGGTGAACATGAACCTTGACCTTACCGACAGCCGCATAAGTTTTTTCGACATTGCCTACTTTGCCACTGCCCTGCGCGGAATGACCACCACCATTGATGTTACCGGAAAAATTGAAGGCCCCGTGCGCAACCTCAAAGGCAAAAAACTTGACATCAATTTTGGCGACAATACCCGTTTTGTCGGCAATGTGGAACTGGAAGGCTTGCCCGATATAAAGGCAACGTTCATGCACATTAACATCAAACAACTTACCACCACCCGTGCCGATCTTAACCGCATTCCATTGCCCCCTTTTCAAAAAGGCAACTACCTGAAAGTGCCCGACAATGTTGCGTATCTCGGCAAAATAAATTTCAAAGGAAGTTTCACCGGTTTCTTCAACAGCTTTGTGGCCTACGGAAATTTCAACACTGCCATCGGAAGCATTGCATCCGATATTTCGCTGAAAAAAGATCCGAAGAAAGACACCTATGCCTATGAAGGAAAACTTTCGGCAAGCGAGTTTAACATCGGGAAGTTTTTAGAATCGGAAGATTACCTTGGCAAAGTATCACTCAACGCCATCATCAACGGCAGCGGCTTCGAAAAGTCAACCATCAATACCAAACTGAACGGAACTGTCAACAGCATTGACCTGTACGGCTACAACTATAAAAACATAACGGTGGAAGGATTGTTTGCCAACAAAATTTTTGACGGCAAACTGAACATTGCCGAAAACAATATTCATCTTGATTTTAACGGAAACGTAAATTTAGCAGGCACGCTGCCAGTTTTTGATTTCTCTGCCAAACTGGAAGATGCCCACCTCAGCAATCTTAACATTCTTAAAAACCGCGACAGCGTGGTTGTTTCGTCCAACCTTAAATTCAACTTCACCGGTGATGATATTGACAACGGAATAGGAAATATTATTCTCAGCAACACACGCTATACCGAAGGCGAAGAAACATTTTTGGTAAAAGAACTGGAACTCGATATACGCGAAGACGATAATCAACGCACGCTTACACTGCTCTCCGATATTGCCGATGCCGAATTCACCGGGAAATTTAAATTCCGTCAATTGCCCGAAGCGTTTAATAAGCTGATGCAAAATTATCTGCCCACATATGCCGGTGATTTTAAAACCAAAGCAGTGGAAAAGGAACCGCAGGTTTTTCAATACAACATAACGTTAAAAAATACGGAACTTGTCAGTTTTCTTTTTGTGAAACAACTGCATCACAAATCGGATATTACGTTGAGCGGAAACTTCAATTCAAACATCAATAGCTTTGTACTGAACGGCACTATTCCAGAGTTGTATATCGACAGCCTGAAACTCGACACCATCAAAATTTCAGCAAAATCAGTAGGCGAAGAATTTCACGCCAACATCACTTCAGAAAAACTGATTCTTTCAGATGGATTTACGTTAAAAAACATTGCCGTTACATCGCAAATAGCTGACGATAATCTGGGCTATACCATTAAATGGAATAATGAAGGCAAAATAGCAAACAAGGCAGATATAAGCGGCACAGCAATGTTTGCACCCCGCTCGGTTGAAATACGAATTCTGCCCTCAGAAATTTACATTCAGGATCAGCAGTGGGCTGTTAATCCCGACAACAAAATAAGTATTGACAGTGTGGATATAACATTCAAAAGCCTTACTTTTTTCAGTCGCGAACAAAGCATAACCGTTGACGGAAAAGTTTCTAAAAAAATGAACGAGCCGCTGGATGTAAAATTCAGTCAGTTTGATATTTCAAACTTTAACTCCTTCACCGAAAAAAACGGATTTGTGTTTGATGGATATATTGACGGAAAAGCCTCACTTAACAACATTCGGCACGATTTGATTTTTACGGCCGACCTTAACTTTACTGAACTGACGGTGAACCATGAACTGATTGGAACGGGTGCCATGTCCAGCACTTACGACAATGTTACAAAAGTGGTGGAAGCAAAAGGAAGACTGATGCGCGATGCCGTTCCAGCCATTGACTTTAACGGAAAATACTATACCTCAAAAAAGGAAAATAGTTTTGATTTTGATCTTTCGCTTGACAAAACTCCGCTCAGCATTTTCAGCAATTATGTAAGCACTGTAATGGGCAATTTAAAGGGCTATGCAAGCGGAAAAGTAAAACTGCGCGGAACACCCAAAGAACCTGATATTACCGGGAAACTTAATCTGCAGAAAATAAATTTTGACATTGCTTACCTGAACACGCACTACAGTTTTACAGGCGATGTGGATGTAACTAAAAATGCGTTTATCATTAACAACCTACAACTGCACGATTATGTTTCTGACCTTTCGGTATTGCGCCTGCGCGACATCAATGACGGTATCGGCATTGTAAACGGAAAGCTGATGCACAACAACTTTAAAAACTTCCATTTTGAAGCAACTTTGCAGGCACAGAATATGCTTTTTCTCAATACCACTGCAGGTATGAACTCGCTCTACTACGGAACAGCTTATGCATCGGGCTTAATGAAATTTCGCGGCACTTTCAAAAGCATTGTGATGGACATTGCTGCTACCACCAATAAAGGAACAAAGTTTAACATTCCGCTTTTTGGTGCAAGTAATGTAAGCGGTGCCGACTTTGTAACGTTTGTAAGCAAGAAAGACAGCCTGATAAAAGTGAAAGCAGAAAAGAAAGCCGCATCGGCAAATATTCAACTGAATTTTGATCTGGAAGTAACGCCCGATGCTTTGGTGCAATTGATTTTTGATCCGCAAATCGGTGACATTATTAAGGGGCGCGGAAATGGTAATATTCAGATGAACATCAACACGCTGGGGCAGTTCAATATGTATGGCGATTATGTAATTGATGAAGGAGATTATCTGTTCACTCTGCAAAATATCATCAACAAAAAGTTTACGGTAAAACAGGGAGGAACCATTAAATGGAATGGTGATCCGTATGATGCAGATGTTAATCTGGAAGCGGCATACAGGGTACGCACATCGCTGCTCGAAATCATGAGTGACACAACCAATCAGGATTACAAAAAACGTATTCTGGTTGAATGTCAGATGAAAATGACAGACAAGCTCATGAACCCCACCATTTCATTTGACATTGATTTACCCAACTCTGATCAGAATACTGTAACGGCATTAAAGAGTATGATTACTACCGAACAAGAGATGAACAATCAGATTTTCGGCTTGCTGGTAATGAACCGCTTTATGGCTCCGGGCGGAGGATTGAACAACATCAATGGTGGCGGAGCATTAAGCTCCAACTCAAGCGAACTGCTCAGCAACCAGCTCAGTAACTGGCTTTCACGCATAAGCGATGATTTTGATTTAGGCGTAAATTACCGAACCGGAAATTCACTGACAGGTGATGAAGTGCAGGCTTATTTCTCAACACAACTGTTCAACAATCGTGTTGTGCTTGACGGAAATGTAGGGGTTACCGGAAAGCAGAGCACAACAAGCAACAGCATTGTAGGTGATTTCAGTCTGGAATATAAAATAACCGATGACGGAAAATTCCGGGTACGGGCATTCAATAAATCAAACGACATTAACCTGGTAACCAACAATTCGCCTTACACCCAAGGTGCCGGTATTTCATACCGTCAGGAGTTTAATACGCTGAATGAATTTTTCAGGAATATGTTTATCCGGAAAAAGAAGCAGAAAGAATCTGCTGAGATCGTTCAGTAATTATACTGCTCTTTCCAGAGTTTTTTAAGCCACTCGCGCGTTTGCAATTCACGCTGATTATTTCCCGGTTCGTAAAATATTTTTCCGGCAATTTCTTCGGGTAAATGTTCCTGTCCTGAGAAATTATTTTCGAAGTCGTGTGAGTATTTATACTCTGCACCATAACCAATATCTTTCATCAACTTGGTTGGTGCATTGCGCAAATGCAAGGGAACGGGCAAATGCCCGGTTGCTTCCACTTCTGCCTGTGCATTGTTAATAGCCATGTAAGTAGAATTACTCTTAGGCGAAGTAGCCAGATAAACCGTAGCCTGCGAGAGAATAATTCTGCACTCGGGATAACCAATCACATTAACAGCCTGAAAGCAATTGTTGGCAATAACCAGTGCAGTCGGGTTTGCATTGCCAATGTCTTCCGATGCCAAAATCAATAATCTTCTCGCAATAAAAGACGGGTCTTCACCACCACTAATCATGCGCGCCAACCAATAGACAGCAGCATTGGGGTCGCTGCCGCGAATACTTTTAATGAAAGCCGATATAACATCATAGTGCATTCCGCCTGCTTTATCATACAGCGCAATATTTTGCTGGATGGTTTCTGTAACCAAATCATTGGTAACAACAATTTCTTTTTTTCCTGAGCCGCAAAGAATATCCATGATGTTGAGCAGCTTCCGCGCATCACCTCCCGAAAGGCGCATGATGGCTTCGTTTTCCTGAACCTGCATGTTGATGCCTCTCTCTTTTCGGATATACTGCACCGCACGTTCAATCAGTTCAACCAAATCATTTTTCTCCAGATGCTTGAGAATATAAACCTGACAACGAGAGAGCAAAGCCGGAATGACTTCAAACGAAGGATTTTCGGTAGTAGCACCAATCAATGTTACCGTTCCTTTTTCAACTGCGCCTAAAAGCGAGTCCTGTTGGGCCTTACTGAAACGATGTATCTCATCAATAAACAAAATCGGATTTCCTTTGCTGAAGAGATTATTTTCTTTTGCTTTTTCAATCACTTCGCGCACATCCTTTACTCCCGAGCTAATTGCACTTAATGTATAAAACGGGCGGTTCTGAGATTTTGCAATAATGTTGGCAAGTGTTGTTTTACCTGTGCCTGGTGGTCCCCAAAAAATCATAGACGGAATTAGTCCCGTTGAAATCATTTTTCGCAGTGTTGAATTTTCACCGACTAAATGCTTCTGCCCGATGTAATCATCAAGCCCGGTGGGGCGCATATTTTCGGCTAAAGGCAAATGCTGCATACGAGGAATTATTTTTTTCGACTATTCGGGCTTAGTCGCTTTATCTTCTTTTTTCTCTTTCTTTTCTTCCTTCTTCTCTTCTTTCTTTTCCTCTTTAGCCGGTTCTTTTTTCTCTTCCGGCTTTTCTTCTTTCTTTTTTTCAACACAATGTACCGCCATGGAATCAGATGCTGCTTTGAATTTCAGTTCTGCTGCTTTTGTCCAGTCTTTACAACCTTTTTCTGGTTTATTATCAGCAGCAGATTTAGTGTTGGCCCGGTTATACCATGCCTCTGCAAAATCAGGTTTTAGTTTAATTGCTTCACTGAAATCCTTTTCTGCTTCTTTATAAAGTTTTTGAGCAAAGTAAGCCTTGCCCCGGGCATTCTGCGCATCATGATATTTCGGATTTATAGCCAAAGCACTTGTGTATTCAGTAACTGCTTTATCATAAACTTTCTGTTTCATGTAAATATTTCCTTTGCCAAAAAAGGCCTCGGCATAGTCTGATTTCAACTCAAGTCCTTTATTGTAATCTTCTTCTGCTCCGGGTAAATCATTCAGCATAAACTTGCAATCACCGCGACTTACATACGCATTGGGGTAATCTGCTTTCAGGAAAATAACTTTGTTGTAATCCTGAATGGCAAACCGGTATTCTTTCAACAAATAATATTCGTAGCCACGATAATTGTATGCCTTTACAAAATCAGGCTTAATATCTATTGCCTTATCGTAATCGTAAACCGCCTGCTGATGAAAACCCATTTCGCTTTTTACATTAGCACGGGCAAAATAAGCTTCGAAATAATCGGCCTTTAACTCAATAGCATGGTTGTAGTGCTTGAGGGCAAGTTCATTATTACCTTTATTGTAGGCAAGGAAACCCTGTATGTAATAGTCTTCGGAAGTTTCCTGTGCAGATAAGTGCAGAACGCCTAAGAGTAAAAAAAGAATAAAAAGTAAACCGTTTTTCATTTTATACTTTAACACAGAAACAATGCCGTATTTCATGTTTATAAATTGCTTACGAGTTCCCGCATAATCTGAGTCATCTTAACCTCCGCTTTTGCAGCCACTTCAATCACATCTTCATGCGTTACCTCCACTATTTTGCCTTCCACACCAAGGTCGGTAATAATAGACATAGCAAAGCAACGCATGTCACCATGACGGGCAACAATAACCTCGGGAACTGTTGACATACCAACTGCATCTGCTCCAATGATTCTGATATACTTATACTCAGCCGGTGTTTCAAAGCATGGACCTGTAAGTCCTGCATAAACACCCTGCTGAACTTTGATTCCTTTCTTAGCTGCGATTTCAACTGCTTTATTTATCAGTTCTTTGTCGTACGTTTTGCTCATATCAGGAAAACGCGGGCCCAACTCTTTGTAATTTTTTCCAATCAAAGGATTGTCGGGAAACAGGTTGATATGGTCATTCAATATCATTAAATCTCCGATGCTGAAATCCGGATTCATTCCGCCACTCGCATTAGAAACTAATAGTGTATGCACTCCAAGAAACTTCATTACACGCACAGGAAAGGTTACTTCTTTCATGGAGTAACCTTCGTAATAATGAAAACGGCCCTGCATTGCAACAACATTTTTGCCGCCTAACTTTCCAAAAATCAATTTTCCGCTATGACCTTCTACTGTTGAAACAGGAAAATTAGGAATCGTTTCATATCCCAATGAATGTTCAATTTCAATTTCCTTTACCAGTCCGCCAAGACCTGTACCCAATATAATTCCCACCTCAGGCTTAAAGCCTGTTTTTGATTGAATATATAATCCTGTTTCTTTAATTTTTTCCAACATATTGAATGATTGTTTTATTAAATCCCTCCTTATCATTTTCCCTGAACACAACTTCCACAGGAAGATAGTACAAAGGAAGTTTCTTTAAAGCCTCGTAAGATCTCAAACGCATGGCATCTTTTTCAGTGGTGAGTATAATTATGTTTTCTTTTGCAATAGTAGAAAATATTTCTGCGATGGCTTTTATATCAGCATTCGAAAAATTATGATGATCGGAAAAGCTGATGTGTTTAATGAGTTTGCATTGAGTTTCAATGTATGATTTTATTGCCGTTGCATCTGCTATTCCAGTTACAAGCAAAATATTTGCAGAAGACGTTAGTTGTAGTTTTTCAGAACTAAATACAGATTTTATTTCCGCTGCATAAGCCAATGAAGAGAAAAACAACTTCTGATTTTTATCTGGCGCTGTCTTTTCAGTGATCCTCTTCCTTTCTTCATCAGAAATTACAGCGGGGCATTTGCTTACCACTATAATATCTGCACGTTTTTTTGATGAAAACGGTTCACGCAGATTTCCCGCAGGAAGAAGAAAATCGGATTTGAAAATTTTAGAATATTCCAATAACAAAACAGAAAGTCCGGCCTTCACTGCACGATGCTGAAACGCATCATCTAATAATACCACATCTGTAATGGGATTATCCTTTACAATTCTCTGTATTCCTGGCTTTCTGCTTTCACAAACAGCAACTGTAATTTTATTGAACTTACTTTTCAGTTGTAAAGGTTCGTCACCTACTATTTCAGGTTTTGAATTTTCAAAAACATAGTGAAATCCACTTGTCTTTCTGCCATAGCCACGGCTAAGTGTGGCCACATTTTTATCTGTTGAAAGCAGCCTTACCAGGTATTCAATATGCGGTGTTTTTCCCGTTCCTCCGGTTGTAAGATTTCCAACACTTATAACAGGGAAATCAAATCTTTTCTGGGTGAAAATACCCCAATCATAAAACTTATTTTTAAAAAAAACTGCTATCCAATATAACATCGAAAGAGGTAGCAGTAAAATCCTTAAACTCATAAGGGCTAAAGGTAGAAAGGTTTTTTTAATGCTTTCCCCTAAAAACACAGACAAACACTGTTTTTTAACCGTTCAACTGAAAAATTAACGTTGTTAAATGACCCATGAATCAAAATCTTACTATTTTAGCCGCCTTATTGTGGCTTCTAATACAGCAGCAAAATATTTTCATGAAAATACTAATTACTGTTTTTACTTCTACACTTCTTTTTGTTTCAGCAAGCATTGCACAAAATCAAAGCAACGGGCAGGGAAGCGGAACTGCTGAAACCAAGCAGGGACAAACTCCTGCCGCAGGAGCCAAACCTCCCGTAAAGCAGGCTGAAGCAGGAAATGTTGAATTGCCTAAAACCGAAAGCGAAGTTGCGCTTGAGCATTTCAACATCGCCCAAAACAAACAAAATCAGAAAGAATATAAAGAAGCGCTGGAAAACTACGGGCGTGCAGTAGAATTGGACTCGGTTTTTTACGAAGCTTATGTAGCAAGAGCCGGCATCCACTTTCTTTTGCTTGATTTTGAAACAGCTCTGGCAGATTACAATCGCGCTATAGAAATCACCGAAAAAAAAGCAAAACAATTTCAAAAAACAGGTGATGTAAAAAAAGTGTTGGACGACCTCAAAGGCTCAAGGCAAGACTATGCAAAGGCTGATTACATCAAAACTAGAATGGGCGATATTTATTACAAACGCGGAAGTGTAAAACGTTTTATGGATGATAAAGCCGGAGGCTGCGAAGATCTTCAAAAAGCCAAAGAACTGGGCGCTTTTAAAGCCAATCCCGAATTGAAAGATTTTTGCGACCAGTAAGCGCAATTTTTCCTCAAAATAAACATGCAATTATCCGAAATCATAAAAGCTATTGAGGCTTTTGCTCCGCCTGCCTATCAGGAAAGCTATGATAATGCCGGATTGATTACCGGAAATACAAACCAGAATATTTCAGGGGCATTGATTTGCCTCGACAGCATTGAAGAAGTTATTGATGAGGCTATTCGCGAAAACTGCAATCTGGTGATTGCTCATCATCCCATTATTTTCAGCGGACTCAAAAAGATAAATGGTAAAAATTACGTGGAGCGCACCATTATAAAAGCCATTAAAAGCGACATTGCGATTTATGCAGCACACACCAATCTTGACAATGTTCAACAAGGTGTAAATTCAAAAATTGCTGAGAAATTAGGGTTGAAAAACTGTTCGGTTCTTGAGCCAAAAACAGGATTGCTTAAAAAACTAGTTACGTTTTGTCCGAGTGATAAAGCTGCCGATGTGCGTGATGCACTATTTAAAGCAGGAGCAGGAAAAATAGGACATTACGATGAATGCAGCTATAATCTGGAAGGCATGGGAACTTTCCGCGCTGGCGAAGGGGCAAAACCCTTTGTTGGAGAACAAAATATTCAGCATCAGGAACCTGAAACGCGCATTGAAACTATTTTTCCGGCACAACTGCAGTCAACTATATTGAAAGCGTTATTCGCTTCGCATCCGTACGAAGAAGTGGCTTACGATATTTATCCGCTTGAAAATGAATATAAACAGGTAGGTTCAGGACTTGTTGGAGAATTGGAAAAACCGGAAGATGAACTGACATTTTTAAAGAACATAAAATCATCATTAAAAACAGATTGTGTACGCTACACAACCCTCACCGGAAAGAAAATACAGAAGGTTGCTGTTTGCGGTGGCTCAGGCAGTTTTCTGCTGAAAAATGCTATTTCGGCCGGGGCTGATGCCTTTATTACAGCCGACCTTAAATACCACCAGTTTTTTGATGCCGAAGGCAAAATACTGCTTGCCGATGTGGGACACTTTGAAAGTGAGCAATTTACGGGCGAAATATTTTATGACCTATTAATGGAAAAATTTCCTACTTTTGCCGTCCGTTTGTCAAAAACTAACACCAACCCGGTAAATTATCTCTGAAAAACATGATAAAAGCTAAAGTAAAAGCTAAAGAATCAGCAAAACCAGTTGCTAATTCAAAAGAAGAAAAGGCAAAAGTTAAAAAAGCAGAACCAAAAGCTGCAAAAAAAGAAACAGCTAAAGCTAAAATTGAATACGTAGAGCCTGCTAAACCAAAAGCAAAGCACAAAGACATCAGCCCTGATGTAACAATTGAAGAACGTTTAAAAGCCCTTTATGCACTTCAACAGATTGACACAGCAATTGATAAAATCAGAATTGTCAGAGGCGAATTGCCTTTAGAGGTTCAGGATCTGGAAGACGAAATTGTTGGTCTTGAAACACGTGTAAAAAACTACACTGATGAAGTGAATGTTTTTGAAGACATCATCGTTCAGAAAAAGCAACAGATGAAAGATTCGCTGGCTTTGATTAAAAAATACGAAGAGCAGCAGAACAAAGTGCGTAACAACCGCGAGTTTGATTCCTTGACTAAAGAAATTGAATTCCAGAATCTGGAAATTCAACTTTGCGAGAAAAGAATTAAAGAGGCTAAAGCAAACATTGCCGCTAAGAACGAATTTGTTGAAAAAGCACAAGCTGAACTGGATGAGCGTAAAGCTGATTTGAAACATAAAAAAGCTGAATTGGACGATATTATCAAAGAAACTGAAAAAGAAGAAAAAGCGTTGTTAAAAGAATCGGTAAAAGCAGAAGAGGTAATGGAAGAAAGACTGCTTACTGCCTACAAACGTATTCGCTCAAATGCACGTAACGGATTGGCTGTTGTAACAGTTGCCCGTGATGCCTGCGGAGGCTGCTTTAACAACATTCCCCCACAGCGTCAGATGGATATCCGCATGAGAAAGAAAATTATCGTTTGCGAATATTGCGGACGTGTTCTTGTTGACCAGGAACTTGCAGGAGTTGAAGTTGTAGAAGAGGAAGCATAAACTAAACTTAAAAATACAGAAAAGGGATTTCAGTTTGAAGTCCCTTTTTTGTTTCTGAGAACATGAGGTATTTTTCTGTTGTAATTTTCCTTCTCTTTCTCTCTTCAGAAACCTATGCAGGTTTTGATTTCAACACCAACTGCCGCGAAGCTTATGAAGACATCATAAGTCTGAAATTCAAAACAGCAAAAACAAAATTAGATAACGAGAAAAAAATAAATACCGGTAATACAATTTCTGTTTTTCTGGATAACTACATTGATTTTTTCACACTCATCATCGGTGAAAATTCGAATGATTTCAGTGCGCTGCAAAAAAACAAAGACATTAGGTTAAGGCAATTGGAAAAAGGAGATTCTAAGTCTCCATGGTTTCTATATTCTCAGGCGGAAGTGAATTTGCAATGGGCATTTATTCACGTTAAATTCGGAGAATACCTTGCTGCAGTCGGGGAAATAAACAAAGCCTATAAATTACTGGAAGACAACCAAAACAAACATCCCAATTTTTTGCCTAACATGAAAAGCATGGGTTTACTTCACGCCATTATAGGAACGGTGCCCGATAATTACAAATGGGCGGTAAACATTATGGGAATTGACGGAACCATCAAACAAGGTGTGAAGGAATTGAACACCGTTGTTGCACAATCGCAAACCAACTCTGAATACAATTACCTGCTTACAGAATCGCTTTTTCTGCTTTCGTTTGTTGAACTCAATCTTTCAAAAGATAAAGACAACATTGAAAAACTTTACACTACACTGAAATACCTTCCGGGTTACCATCCATTATTAACCTTTGCCAAAGCAAGTATTGCTATAAAAACCTCTCGTAACAATGATGCTATTTCATTTCTGGAAAAACGGGCTGAAAGCGCGGAGCAATATCCTTTTTACTATCTTGATTTGCTTACAGGTGAGGCAAAACTTAACCGTCTTGATATGGATGCAGATGTTTACATCAAAAAATATATTGACAATTTTAAAGGCGCGAGCTATATAAAAACCGCTTACCAAAAACTTGGCTGGTTCAATCTTTTAGTTGGTGATAATAATGCCTACCGAAAAAATATGGAATATGTTATAGTTAAAGGTAACGACATTTCTGATGAAGATAAACAGGCACTGAAAGAAGCCGAAAGCGGTGAAGTTCCAAACTTAAAACTGCTGAAAGCGCGTTTGCTTTTTGATGGTGGTTATTACCTGCAAGCACTTACAATTTTGGTGAAAGAAGGCAACGCAAAAGATTTTACTTCAGAAAAAGATCAATTAGAATTTACGTATCGTCTTGGCAGAATTTACCACAGTTGGGGAAAACCTGACGATGCTATTTCATATTACGAAATGACGATAAAGAACGGTGCGAAAAGCAGTTATTACTTTGCTGCCAATGCATCGCTTCAGCTTGGACTTATTTACGAAGAAAAAAAAGACTACAAAAAAGCGCGCGAGTATTTTGAACGCTGTCCTTCATTTAAGAATAAGGAATACCGCAACAGTATCGGGCAAAAAGCAAAAGCGGGGTTGAATAGAATTGAAGGGAAGTAATTAAGCTAACGCGTCCAAACTCTTTTCATCACCGGGTTTGGCAACCACATAATTTCCAATTACCAGATAATCCATATCGGCACGGGCAAAGCTGTGAACAGCATCCTGCGGTGTGCATACTATGGGTTCGCCTTTGATATTGAATGATGTGTTGACCAATACCGAATAACCTGTTTCTTTTTTAAAGGCTTCCAGCAATTCACGCATGTGTGGATTCTCGGTTTTGTTTACCGTTTGTATGCGGACCGTGTTATCAACGTGGGTGATGGAAGGCAGCTTCCCTAAATATTCAGGGCGCACATTGTAAACAAAGAGCATATATGGATTCGGAAAGTCGTTGTCAAAATATTTTCCGCAATCTTCTTCCAATACAATGGCTGCAAAGGGGCGGAAACCTTCACGAAATTTTACACGCGCATTCAATACGGTCTTCATATCCTCCACTAAGGGAGAAGCAATAATGCTGCGATTACCTAAAGCTCGGGGACCAAATTCCATTTTGCCCTGAAACCAACCAAGTATTTTTCCCTCAGCTAATTTCTTTGCAGCAAATGCGGCATAGTTCTTTTCCGTTTTTACATAGGGTAGCTTATATTCTTTTATCGCTTTCTCGTATTCGGCATCACCAAAACCGGAACCAAGAAATGCGGTATCCATTACATACTTTCTTTTTCTATTAAGAACTGCGTGATTAAGCAATAACGCACTTCCCAGACTTGTACCCGAATCGCCTGCTGCAGGCTGAATGAAAATGTTTTTAAATAAACCTTCTTTTGCAATCAATCCGTTGGTAACACTGTTCAAACCAACACCACCTGCAATGCAGAGGTTATCGGACTTGGTTACTTTTTTCAAATGACGAACCATGTGCAGAATTACATCTTCAACAATGTGCTGGGCTGCTGCAGCCACATTCAGTTCATGCTCGGTCCAGTCTTTACCTTGTGCTTTTGAAGGGCCAAACAAGTCCGTAAATTTTTTGCTTACACCTGATTTACGTGTGTAGTGATACGAGAAATAACTCATGTCAAACTTAAATCCGCCATCATCGGTAAGCATAAATAGTTTGCGCATTTTAGTGTATTCATCACTGTTGCCGTTTCCGTAAGAAGCAAGTCCCATCAGCTTTCCGGGACCTTCAATCAACTTGAAGCCAAGATGACGCGAAACCGCCTGATAGAATGCGCCCAACGAATAAGGCGTATCAACGGTAGAAAGTTTTTTTATCTCGTTTCCTTTTCCGTGAGCCAGCATGGAGGTGGTCCACTCCCCTGCTCCATCAATGGTAAGAATGGCTGCATCTTGATAATCAGTTGGAAAAAAGGCACTGGCTGCGTGACAGAAATGATGTTCCATCAAATGGAACTTAAAGTTCTGTGGCTTATCTTCAGGGAAAAGACTGCGCAGTGTTTGCGGCAGTTTTTTCATGTCTTTCAGATAATTCAGCATTCCCAGATTTTCTTCTACCGAGAAATTGCGTTGCTCCATCAGCAGGCTTGGAACATGATACCAGTATTTGAAAAGGAATACCGGAATTTTGCTGTAAGAAATAGAAGGCTTCCAGAAAAAGGTAACATGGTCAATATCGCTCAGCTTCAAGCCTGCTGCATCAAGGCAGGCACGGATAGCATGCTCGGGCACACCGCCATAATGCTTTTTGCGATTGAGGCGTTCTTCCTCCACAGCAAAAACAATTTTATCATCTACAATGATGCTGGCAGCCGAGTCATGGCCGTAGCAATTAAATCCAAGTATGTTCATCAGTTCTGTTTTGCTTTTTCGGTTTTAGCCAACTTCAGATTGTTTTTGGCTAACTCAAAATCGGGTTTTATCTGTAGTGCTTTTTCGCAGGCTGCAATGGCATTGTCGTATTGTTTCATGGCATTATAGGCCGAACAAATGTTATTGTAAGCAAGTTCGTAATCCGGTTTCAGTTTTAATGATTGTTCAGAAGCTTCCACGCACTTTTGGTAATCACCCAGATTGTAATATTCCAAACTAAGATTCAAATAGCCTTCGGCCGTTGGGTTTGTTTTCAATTGCTCAAGCATGTTTTCAAGACGCACGTTTTTACCACCGGTATATTGCATAGCAATATTATAAAACTGCTGCATTTCCAGATGCTGCGGACTGATTTTTAAACCCTGCTGAAGAGTGGACTGCGCCTCGGGATAACGCTGGCGGTCAATCAGCCATTTACCGTAATAACGATATGTTTCAGGATTTTTTGCATCTAATGAAATAGCTGTTTTGTAATAATTCTCTGCTTCCGAATGCTTGCCTGTTGCAGCATGCAAAATACCCAGATTAATATGCACATATGAATAATATGGCCACAGGTCTTTTGCCTTGTTAAAGGCTATCAGCGCTTCGGGATAATTGCCTTTTGCCATTTGCGAGTTGCCGTAATTCATCCAGCCGCGGCCATTTCCGGGTGACTTTACGGTTACATCTTTCCAGAGTTTTTCGCCTGATGACCACACATCGTTGCGGTGATGGGCACCAATGCCGTGGGCAGTAAGCAACAGGAGGCAGAAAGCAGGCACCAGTATTTTAACTATCGGATTGTTAAAAGCTGTCTGATGTTTGCGGATAAAAAGAACGCAAGCCCAAACTACTGCCATCACCAAACCGATGTAAGGAAAAAACGGGCGGTGGTCGTTCAATACCTCAGCAAATGCAAAGACACTTGATGTGGGCAGCAATGCCACAAAAAACCAAAGAATACCAAATGCAACGGGGCGGCTTTCTTTGTTGCGCGAGGCACGGAAAGCCAACACAATCATGGTAAGAATAAACAATGCTCCTACAATAACCCGATCGTCAAAAGGATTTACGATTGGTTTCCAATCGGTGTCGGCACTGAGGTTTAAAGGGAGGAAAAAATTGTTTACGTAGTGCACTATCACAAACATCTGTGTTTGCAGATACACAATAGGGTCGCCACCACCTGAGGTCCAGTTTTCGGGAGTTTTGGAACGCGAGTAAGAGAATAGCACTAAGCAAAGGATGATTCCCGGCAACGTAAATAACAATGCTTTCAGAAAACGCTGCATTCCTTTTTTCTGCAACAGCTCGGTGAACGAACCTTCTTTTTCGAACAAAAAAATGAAAAGAAACAACAGCGGCATAAACATGATGGTTGGTTCCTTTACCGTAAAGCCAATAAGCACCGGAATAATAAAGAGGTAGAACTTATGAACCTTGGGCAGATAGAAATAAATAAGAAAAGCCAGAATGATCATAAACGTGCTGAACGATTCAGCGCGCTGAATGATGTAATTGATGGTTTCGGCAGTGGCAGTGTGGTAACAAAAGAAGGTAACGGTAAAGAGCGCCACCCATTTGTTGTTCTTATGCTCGTATGCAAGGTTGTAGATTTTGAGAAAGAAGAAAAACAGTGCAATGGCCAGCAGCACAAACACGATGAAAATACTGCGGTGGTAATAAAAAGGCACCGGCACATCTTTACCGCCCAGCCAAAAGTCGATAGCGTTGAGCGTTGTTAAACCGGGGCGATAAGCCTGATTGGCAGGCAAGGAACTGGAAGTAGTTCCATCTACAAAAAAGCGGGAAATGTTTTTTATATCGCGGATGGCAGCATTGGTTTCAATGGTGTGCGCATCATCGAAGTGGAAGGGGTTATTGAAGTGGTTGGAATAGGTTAGCACAAGTCCTGCCAGTGCGAGTAGACAGGCAACTAAGAATATTCGGTTTTTCATCGGGCAACTGTAACGGTAATATGTGGTAAATGGTTATTCGTTTTTACAGGTCGCTCCTGACGGAGCTAAACAACATATTTGCAATACATTCTACAAACAGGTCACTCCTGACGGAGTTCTGTTTGTTGTTTTCTTAGTTTCACTGTCACTTCGAGCGTAATCGAGAAGTTTGATTATAGGTTCTCGACTACGCTCGAACTGACAACATCGTCTCCCGGCAATTTCTAAAAATCAACCCTGTAATAAAACACCGGCAAGAAACCTAACTGATAATCGGTTTTTATTGGCTCGGGGCCGCCTACATATATCTTGCGCAATACGTTTTTGGTTTGTGCAACATTTACCAGGTCCACTCCTATTTCGTGGCGCAGCTTTCTGGCGTTGATGGCATAATTGATTTTTACATCAAAGCGGAAATAGTATTTGTATTGAAGGCTGTTGCGCTCCGAGTCAATAATTACTGCTTTACCTAACGAATCAGATGCGGCAACATCAATGGGCGTGTATCTGCGACCGCCTGCAGTGGTAAGCTTACCTCCTATTCCAAATGTATTAGGTCGCTTTTTGCCCCACTTGAATTCTTTTGTTCCCAACAAGTTTACGATGTAGTTGCCGTTGAAATCGGTGTCGTAGGTTTTGCCGTCAGCGGGTTTGTAGGTGCTGTTGTAAAGCGTTCCCGAAAACATAAAGAAGTAGTTGCGGTTATAGAACTTTTCAATGGTCAATTCTATTCCGTAGTTCTCGGCTGTGCCTTCGGCTACCAGCTTTCCGGGAAAGTAGCGATCGAAACTTGTGCCTTCATTCAAGACTGAATACGAAGAAGGAAAGGTATCAACGGGAATTTTGTTGAGTTTCTGGTAATAGGTTTCTAACTTAATGCGCAGGTAAGGCGTTAAGGCATTATCGTAGCCCAATACATAGTGGGTGCTGCGCATGAAGGGCAATCCCTTGTTTTCCTGTTGACCGCTGCTGTGTTCCTGCAAATAGATATAGTAGGGTTGCGTTTGACTGTGCATACCAAATCCGAAGTTGATAGATTGTGTGGGTTTAAATCTCCATTTCAAGCCGGCACGCGGTTCTATGCTGTAGCTGCTGGTATTGAGGGTGAAGTATTGTGAGTGCAGACCTGCGTTGAAGGTGAGTTGTTCGGTAATTCTATATGCCCATTGCAGATAGGGTTGCAGCAGATAGGCAATGCTTTTATCGCGCAGGCGCTGCTCAAAGCGGTATTCATTTCTTATGAGCGAGCTATCCTGATAATTGAACTGCAGCATATCGGTATAGATGCCTGCGCGTAAGGTATGCTGCGCATTGAACTTGCGGTTGTAAAACAGGTTTGCCGAATATTTAGTGGTGGTAAAGTTGTATTCCAGTTCGGGTACCAATGAGTCAACAACAAAGATGGAGTCTGCAGTTTCTTTGTGGCGATACACAATGTCGCGGTGGTTTTTGGTATAATCGCCTGTTACGGCAAGCGTGGTGCGCAGGTATGATTTGTCGTCTAAGGGCAAGAGCCAGTTCAAACCGGCTACGCCCATGCCTGAGCGGAAGTATTCATCCTTATCGGCATCGCCATAGAGTTCGCGGGTTTCGGCTGTTTTATCGGGATTGGTGAGTATGTCGATTTTGCTGACACCACCCAAACCGAAGATGGAAAACGTTCCTGCTTTCTTTGTCGGAAAATTGAACTTGAAGGAGGCATCCTGATAATAGGGTTTTGCATCGGTGCCCAAATCAATTCCCATTGCCGAAAAGAGTACAATGGTGGAGTAGCGGTAGTTTACCAGATACGATGCGTGGCTCTTTTTTGAGATGGGTCCTTCGGCAGTAAGTTCCGTTCCAAACAAACCCAGCTGTGCGGTAAACTCATGCTTCTGGTCGTTGCCGTTGCGCATCTTTAAATCAAACACGGCTGATATGGCGTTACCGTATTCAGCAGGAAAAGCACCGGTCATAAAATCGGAGTTGGCCAGTACTTTATTGTTGAGAATACCAACGGGACCGCCAGCTGTGCCCGCCACAGCAAAGTGATTGGGGTTGGGAATGTTTACATTTTCCATGCGGTATAAAACACCGAAAGGCGAGTTTCCGCGCACGGTAATATCGTTGCGCGAATCATCGGCACCGCTAACGCCTGCAAAGTTGCTGGCCATACGGGCAGGGTCGCCACGGCTGCCTGCATAGCGGTCGCTTTCTTCAACCGAAAAAGCGCGGGCGCTTACTACGGCCATTTCGTTCAGCACTTCGCCTTTGCGGGCTCCGGCTATGGAAACTTCTTTCATTTCCACAACCGATTCTTCGAGTTCTATGTTGAGGATGGTTTCTTTGGCGGCATTGACAATGATGTTTTGAAAGGCTGCTTTGTTATAACCTAAATAGGTTGCCACTACGGTATAGCGACCGAAGGGGATATTGTCAATTTTGTAGTAGCCATCGGCATCGGCTGCGTTGCCGCCAATAAGAACGGTGTCTTTATAAACGGCAACGTTGGCACCTATGAGGGTAGCTTTACTTTCCTGGTCTTTTACGGAGCCGCGCAGGGTTTGCTGGGCGTTTGCCTTTATAGAAAACAGAAGATAGAGAATAGAAAACAGAAAAAGGGCAGCCGTTTTTTTCATGGCGGTTAGATTTTGGGAGGTGAATATAGAATGATTTTTTGCTACCCCCTATCCAATTTATTAAAAAACGAAGCACTTGTATGCTAACTATCGGCTGTTAGCATTTTACTAAACTGCAGGAATTGGTGAGGGAAAAGAAACAATACGTTTGCTGACAATAAAAAACCTAAACCCACCTATATTCATGAAAAAACTAACAATCCTTTTTGCAGCAGTAACATTAACTCTTATCATCGCATCGTGCGGTGGCGAAAAAAAATCAGGCAGCGCAACTACCATTGACAGCATGACCGTGAAACCAAAAGCCGGAACTATTGACAGCATGACGGTAACCAAAACCACCACCACTACTATTGACAGCATGACGGTGAAGCCGAAGTAAAAAGAACGAATACTGTTTAAATAAATAAGCCCCGCGAAATTCGCGGGGCTTATTTATTTCTGTCACGGTGAGCCTAGTCGAACCGCTACACAATGCCCTTCGACTACGGTCAGGGTGACACTACCTGCTACTCATCTACCGGCTTAATGGTAATCTTGCCTTCGGTTCCGCTTTGGTTGTGCACATTCAGGAAGGCACGCAAACCGCCTAAATCGGCTACCGTAAATTTTTGTGAGGTGCCCGGTGCTACGTTTATTCCCCAACCCTGATAAGGAGTTGTTTTTGTATCGGCTGTATAAACCAGCAGGTTTACCGTTCCGGTATTTTCTATGGCAAACAACTGTTCGGCAGCAAAATTTTTCTCCACATTTTTTATAGTGTTGCCGGTTATTTTATAGTTATAGCTTTTTGTCTTTTTGGTAATGCTCAGGTCAAAGAAGTCAATTACCCTTTCAGTATCATCAATGTGGATGATAATGAGTGAGCAAAGGTTTTTATAAATTTGTTTAGCAAGCGCGGCACGGGCTATATCGCTGTCGCTGTCTTTTTCTATTACCTCGCCTGTAGTTTGCAGCTGATTAGTGCGGGCGGTGTTAAAGGCATTTAAAAACACCTGCAGTTCGGCACCCAACACAACCAGTGCAGGCGAGCCGCTGGCGTTTGCTGCGGCTATCCAACGCTCGGTAAGCACGCGTATGTTGCCTAAATTGGCTTTGCTGTATTCGGTTAATCCTTGCGGAAAAAACTGTTCGTATTCGCTGCTGCCTTTTGGGTACACATCTCTTATAACGCCCTCTTTGCGCGAGATGTATTGTTTAATAACACGAACCCCATCGTTTACGCTGATGGTGCGCCCCTGCCTGATGGCCAGTTCAACGGCTTCGGAACTGATGGCAGCTTTCCATGCCTGGTAAAGCGGATCGGTTTCATTAATAAGGTTGGTGTAGGCTCCACCCTGATTGTTGGTGGTTAATCGCTGGATGTGAGTATCTGCGATTTTGTCAAACTTTTCTTCGCTGATTTCTGGATTAGCGAATGGGTTTTTGATGTGATGTAGAATCATAAGTTCTGTTTTTAAAGGTTAATGGTTTCTGTTTTGTTATCTGATTAGGGTATTTATGTTGGGTTAATAATTGTAATTCTGTATTGTATTTTGATTAATTCATGAACGGACACCTCCTGTAAACGTATTTGCCCTGTCCGTTTTAGAACGGGTAGTACCTGTAAGCGTATTAGAGGTAGCCGTTTTAGAATGTATAGCACCCGTAAGCGTGTTTGCCCTATCCGTTTTAGAACGGGTAGCACCTGTAAGCGTATTTGCCCTATCTGTTTTGGAACGGGTAGCACCCGTAAACGTATTTGCCCTGTCTGTTTTAGAACGGGGTGGGCAAAGTGGTTTGGGGTGTGGGGTTGGGAGCATGGATTGGGGGGGGATAGGGTGGAAATTGCTCATTTTGGAGGGGGCGGTTATTCTATGGCTTTAGCTGTTACTGAATATCTTATTTCACCTCCTAATAATTCCGCTTCATCAAAAGTAAAATGTAAATCTTCTGTGGCGTTTTCAGGCAAATAAATTTCCTGGCTTCTTTCATAGGAATGATCATTTTGAGTTAAAGTGCTTGTAACTAAAATTCTTCCAGCACCTCCTTGGTTTATTATAGTAGCATCAACCCCTTGTTTATAAGCAAATACTGTTGATGATGGGTCTTCTTCACTTCGAGATGTAGCAACTCTTGGATTAGGAGGATTAACAGTTATTTTAACGAAACTATTATTAGATGGGTCTGTCATTATATTGAAAACAACAATACATCCAATTATTGCCAAAACAATAAAAAACGTAATTAAAATTGTCCTTCCAACAGAGTTTTGCTTTTTAGGGTCTGTAGACACTAGTTTCGATTCGGATTTTACTTCTTCTTTCTTTTTAGTTTGATCAATAGGTGGTGGCGGAGGTGCTTGTTTATTAATTGGAGGAGGTGTAACTGTTAATACCTCCTTTAATTCAGCAATAAATTCAGCTTTTGTCCACTCGCTCAGGCCATCAAACCAAACTAAAGTTTCTTTTGTGATTTTATGACCTTTAAGTTCTTCTAAATCAAAAGGACCTTTTTGTTCAGCGTCAATGTGGATAAAGTATTTTTTCATCATTAATATGTTTTAATTTTTTTGAAGAGATGAACCAGCATTTGTAGGTTTCTTTTCAAGTGGCGACCCACTTTGTTGCCCAGATGAATTTGAGTTATTGTTATCTTTCTTATCCAAATAAGTTAATAATGCAACAGTTGCCATTATCAGTGCAGCAAGAGCAGAAATAATTCCTGCCATGTTTGAACCAGAGGATTTTTCTGATGCCATTTATAATTTGTCTTGACTTACTGAAGCAGAACCTTTGTACATCCATTATTAGTTACTGTAACGCTTCCTGACCAACTGCTGAATGTAGAACTGGCAGAGTAGTTATATGTTCCTGTCGGCAAGTTGAAATTTGCACAGCCGTTTGCGTTGCAATTTGGATCAACACCTGAATAGTATTGTGTAATAAAACCTGTTTGACCATTTATTAATACTGTTGCATCTGTCCCTACACTATTATACCAGAACATAACATCTCCTTTAGCCTGTAATGCTTCTTTATTACACGAGGTAAATAATACTATACAAACTACTACTAGTAAAAAATTAATCTTTTTCATGGTTTTGGTTTTAATGGTTAATTGTTAAAAACAAAAAGCCCCTTACCGTTTCCGGTGCAGGGCTTTTCAATAATTTTATTCTCTTGTAAGTTATGTGCGCTGTGCGCTGTGCGCTGTGCGCTGTGCGCTGTGCGCTGTGCGCTGCAAAGCGAAGAACGAAGGGTGAAGGTTGTTATTTGCGCTGCGGGTTGTCATATTTGCAAGGCAAATGTATAAAACATAAAATACCAAACAAATAAATTTTAGAGTAAAAAAATTGCGCCCTTTGCTCCTTAGCGGTAAAAAACTTAGTGCCCTTAGTGTGCTTAGTGCTAAAAACTTTAACCCGTCCACAAAATACATGTTATACAAATGTTAAATTTCACGAACTTTGCAGTAATTATAAGCCTCAGGTGAATTCTCTCCTTTCTATATTTTCAAAAACCGGCCGGATACTATTTCTAACGGTTTTGTTTTCAGGAGAACTGATGGCGCAATGCAGCGGCACACAGTCAATGACTGCCAACCCGACACCGCTTCCGGGAAACACATACAATCCCGGCACTGTTGTTACCTTTTGCTACACCATGGTTGGCTACAACGAAGTTGGTGCCAACTGGATTGACGGCTTTGACCTTAATATTGGGGCAGGATGGGCAGCAGGAAGCCTTACTCCTGTTTCACCACCTGCCAACTGCGGTGGTGGTGGCGGTCAATGGGTTTGGGCAAACTCTGTTACCGGCACATTTTCGGGAGCTACCTGGGGACCAGGTTATTTCTTTGACCTTAACCCCGATGGAAATCCGGGAAATGATTTTGGCGACCAGAATGGTGCCAACTGCACCTGGACATTTTGTTTTTCGCTTACTGCCGGCAATACACCCGGTGCCAGTTTATCGGTAACTGTTGAAGCACTGAGCGATGGCGAAACCGGTTCATGGGGCAGCACAGCCTGCAACGGAACACCTTTTACGCTGTCAACAGCCACGGTCAGCAATAACCCGGGAACTGTTTATGTAACTGCTAATTCAAGTGTTTGTGCAGGCAGTTCGGTAACACTTACTGCTGTTGGCGCAACCAATTATACCTGGAGCCCTGCAACAGGATTAAACACCACAACAGGCGCAACCGTAATTGCAACGCCTGCAACAACTACAACTTATACCGTTACAGGCAGTGGCAGCTGCACTACCTGCACAGCAACAACTACGGTAACCGTAAATCCTATTCCTACTGTAAATGTTACACCTGCCGCACCTGCTATCTGCAGCGGACAAAGCACAACTCTTACGGCATCGGGTGCAACAACCTATACATGGTCGCCCGCAACAGGATTGAATACCACCAACGGGGCAACCGTTACCGCAAACCCTACAACTACCACAACCTACACCGTTACCGGAACAGCCGCAGGCTGCACCGATCCCGCAACCGTTACCGTTACCGTTAACCCCATTCCGGCAGTAACCATCAGCCCCACACCGCCAACTATCTGTGCAGGACAAAGTATTGCCATTACAGCCAACGGGGCCAATACATACTCATGGTCGCCTGCAACAGGGCTTTCTGCAACCACAGGCACAACGGTTACTGCATCGCCTGCTACTACACAATCGTACACCGTTACCGGAACCAGTCTAGCAGGATGCAACGGCTCACGATTTTTTACGGTAACTGTTAACCCGCTTCCAGCAGTGGCTATTAATCCTGCTGCTGTAGCAATATGCACCGGCACTTCAACTGCGCTGGCTGCAGGCGGAGCAAACACCTATGCATGGTCGCCCGCAACCGGTCTTTCGGCAACAACAGGTGCTAATGTTACGGCATCACCTTCCACAACCACAACTTATACTGTTACAGGAACGGGAGCTAACGGCTGCGTGAATACATCAACATCAACCGTAACAGTAAACTCATTACCCTCTGTATCTGTATTTCCGGGAGCCACTGCCATTTGCAGCGGCAACAGTGCTGTGCTGACTGCACTTGGTGCCAACACCTACACCTGGTCGCCTGCAACAGGCTTGTCGGCAACAACAGGTTCAAGCGTTACAGCAAATCCTTCGGCAACTACTACCTACACCGTTACCGGAACAGATGCTAACGGTTGCGTAGGAACAGCAACGGTTACGGTTACGGTTAATCCATTGCCAACTGTTTCTGTAAATCCTTCCGCTACTGCTATTTGCGAAGGAACAAGCACAACACTTATCGCCAGCGGTGCAAACTCTTATTCATGGTCGCCCTCAACAGGCTTGTCGGCTACAACAGGTACAAGCGTTACAGCAAACCCGGCAACTACTACTACCTACACTGTTACGGGAACAAGCGGTGCAGGCTGTATAAATACAGCAACAACAACAGTTACTATTAATCCGCTTCCTGTAATTTCTGTAAACCCTGCCATCCCTACTCTTTGCAACGGAAGTTCTGTAACACTTACAGCCGGAGGCGCAAATACCTATGTGTGGTCGCCTGCAACAGGATTATCTGCCACAACAGGAACATCTGTTTCTGCTAATCCAACTTCTACAAGTTTTTACAACATCACCGGAACAGATGTAAACGGCTGTGTGAATACCCATGCCTTTACGATCATAGTTACCTCAGCTGTGGCTGCAACAATTACCGCAACAGACCCGTTGTGTAACGGCAGCAGTGATGGAACTGCTCAAGCTAATGTAACATCAGGTTCTGCTCCTTTCAGTTATTTATGGAGCAACGGACAAACCAACAACCCGGCCACAGGATTACCGGACGGAAACATCAGTGTTACCGTTACCGACAATATGGGATGCTTCAGAACAGTAAGTGCAACATTAACCGAACCAACAGCTATCTCATCAACGCTTACACCTTATGTTTTTCCCGGAGGAGCAAACATTTCATGTAACAGCTACACCGATGGAAGTGCAGATTTAACTGTGTCAGGCGGAACGGCTGATTACACATTCCTTTGGAGTAACGGACAAACAACAGAAGATTTGAGTAATGCGGCTGCAGGTAATTTTACTGTAACCATAACAGATGCCAACAATTGTATTGCAACAAATACGGTAACACTTACCGAACCATCTGTTATGTCTGCTACACTTAACAGCCCCATCAATCCCGGAGGTTTTAACATCAGTTGTGCCGGAGATGATGACGGTGTTGTAAATGCAACCGTTACAAACGGAGTAGCACCTTTCAATTATTTATGGAGCAACGGGGCAACAACACAAAACATCAGCAACGGCTCTGCCGGAAACCAAACCTTTATGGTTACCGATGCCAACGGATGTGCAGCATCTTCAAGCATTGTATTGACAGAACCGGCAGGAATGAGTTCATCGGCAACTGCTGTAACTTATGCAGGTGGGTACAATGTTACATGTAACGGAGCAAGCGATGGATCTGCAGATTTAACGGTAATCAATGCGTCAGGTGCTGTAACTTATTCATGGAGTAACGGAGCAACAACAGAAGACATCATCAATGTTCCGGCAGGAATTTATTCGGTAACAGCAACTGATGTAAACGGTTGTACATCTAACTCAACTGTTACAATTACCGAACCCGCTGCACTTGCAGCAAATCTGACTACATCAAGCTATAACGGAAATGTAAATATTTCGTGCAACGGATACACCGATGGTTCAATTAATACAACAGTAAACGGAGGCACTGCTCCCTTCACTTTCAACTGGAGCAGCGGAGAAACAACACAAAGCATCAACAACCTTGCAGCAGGAAATTATTCGGTAACTGTTACTGATGCCAACGGATGTACTGTAGATTTATCAGCTACACTTACAGAACCGGATGTGCTTTCAGCAAGCGTTTTCATCGGTTCGTTAACCATGGGCGGATATAATATTACCTGTAACGGAGCCAGCGATGGTGCTATTGATTTAACAGTGGCAGACGGAACTTTTCCCTACTCGTTTTTGTGGAGCAACGGAGATACAGACGAAGACCTGTATGGATTGCCTGCAGGAAATTATTCCGTTACCGTTACTGACAACAACGGATGCACAGTAACAGAAAATACAGCACTTACCGAACCTCCTGCCGTTACAGCAACCATTGCTTCATTTAGCGATGTGCTTTGCAACGGTGGAAATGACGGAAACGCAACCGTAAATGCAGGAGGCGGAACAGCACCCTACACCTACTTATGGGAGACAGGACAAACAACCGCAAGCGTAAGCAACTTCACAGCAGGCATACACAATGTTACAGTAACGGATATAATGGGTTGCTCTGAGATGGAAAGCATCACCATTTCAGAACCTCCGGCTCTGAATGTTTCAGTTAGCGGCTCCGGTGTTATTTGCATAGGACAAAGCACACAAATAAGCGCAACACCTGTTGGCGGAACTGCACCATACTTTTATAACTGGACAGCTTCACCTGCAGATGTTTCGCTTACGGCAACGGACCAAAACCCAACGGTTTCACCTGTTGTTCCAACAACCTACACACTCACACTTACTGACGATAACGGATGCTCCTTAGTTGCCGATGTAGTCAACGTTCCGGTTAATCCTCCGCTTTCAATGGCTTTGAGTTACAATGGCCCTACCGGAGTTTGCCCCGGTGCGAGCACGGAAATAAACTGCATTGGTTCGGGTGGTGACGGAGCTTATTCATGGACTATAAATTCTGTACCCGGAAATTATACTTCGCCTTATACAGCAACGCCAACCTACACGGGATATTATGTTTTTACTGTGGATGACAACTGCGGAACACCATCCTACACAGACTCCATTTTGGTAACGCTCTATCCTTTGCCTGTTGTTGATTTCAGTGCTGATACGCTTTCGGGTTGCGAGCCATTGGCTGTTCGTTTTACAGACAATACAGTGCCTGCACCTGCTGCTTATTTATGGAACTTTGGCGATACGCATGAATCCACTTCTTCCTATCCTGTAAACACTTATTATCAGGAAGGTTTGTATGATGTGCAACTGATTGCTACTACTGCAGACGGTTGTGTAGATTCTCTTACCATCACTGATATGATTGAAATTTTTCCAAGGCCCACTGCTGATTTCACGCTTAGTCCCACAGTTGTAAATGTGCTGGAAGCTTGGATTAATTTTAATGATCAAAGTTCGGGAGCACATTCGTGGCATTGGGATTTTGGTGATGATTCCACTTCCACTCTAATCAATCCTCAACATTTTTATACCGATACCGGAGAATACAGAATCTGGCTTACCGTAACTTCTCAGGATGGCTGCAAAGACAGTGTTCAAAGGGAAGTGCGTATTACTCCTGACTTCATGATTTACATTCCAAATGCATTTACTCCGGATGAAAATGGATTGAATGATGGCTTCCATGTTCATGGCGAAGGAATAAAAGAGGAAGGATTTGAATTCCGCATTTTCACACGCTGGGGCGAGCAGGTTTTTGCCACCTTTGACGTAAACGGAACATGGTACGGTGATCACAATAACAACGGAAAACCGGTTGAACCGGGAGTTTATGTTTACACTGTTCTGCTGAAAAACATTCACAACAAAGTGCTATCCTACAAAGGACACGTGGTTGTTTTAAGGTAATTGTGAAGGGGACAACAAATACATATTTTTGTCCCGAATGAATATCCTCTTTCTTGTTCCCTATCCACTTGGTGTTGCTCCCAGTCAGCGTTTCCGCTTCGAGCAATATTTTTCTGCTCTGGAGAAGAACAATATCTCATTTGTTGTAGTCCCGTTTCTGGACGATAAGGTTTGGGACATTCTATATCAGAAAGGAAATTTCGCTCACAAGATTTTTGCAGTACTGAAAGGTTTTATAAAACGGTATTTGCTTTTATTTTCTCTCAGAAAATATGACTATGTGTTCATCCACCGCGAGGCAGCACCTGTTGGCCCACCGCTGCTGGAATGGTTAATGGCAAAGGTTTTCCGCAAGAAACTAATTTTTGATTTTGACGATGCCATCTGGATTCCTAACACATCGGAAAGCAATAAGTTTTTTTCTTTTCTTAAATTTTATGGTAACACAAAAAGTATCTGCAAATGGGCTTACAAAGTTTCATGCGGTAACGATTATCTCTGTGATTTTGCAAAGCAGTTTAACAACAATGTAGTTTACAATCCAACTACCATTGACACTGAAAATTATCACAATCAAACAAAGCAAACTACAAACAGCAAAGTTGTGATTGGCTGGACTGGCTCCCATTCCACCGTTCAATACCTTGATGATTTAATTCCTGTTTTTAAAGAATTAGAAAAGCAATACCCGTTTGAACTCTGTGTTATTTCTGACCGCAAACCTGATTTTGAATTAAAGTCTCTGAATTTTGTTCAATGGACAAAGGAAACAGAGATTGAAGATTTGTTGCGTTTTGATATTGGTATCATGCCGCTGTGTAATGATAAATGGAGTAACGGAAAATGTGGTTTCAAAGCCCTGCAATATATGTCGCTTGGTATTCCTGCTCTGGTTTCACCGGTTGGAGTCAACACAAAAATTGTTGACCATAACATCAACGGATTTATCTGCAATACTAATGAAGAGTGGGAAAAGTATCTCGCGCAATTACTTTCAGATGAAAACAAACTGAAGGAACTGAGCGCAAAAACAAGAGAAAAAATCATCAGTAAGTACTCTGTCCAATCCAACACCGATAATTTTCTACTTTTGTTCGCTTGAAAAAAATATCACCACTAAGTTCACTAAGCTCACAAGGATTTAGTGTTCTTGTGTCCTTAGTGGTGAAAAAAACTAAACAATGAAAAACACAGCCCTAACCGAAAAACACATTAGTCTTGGAGCCAAAATGGTTCCTTTTGCAGGATACAACATGCCTGTGCAATACGAAGGCGTAATTGCCGAACACGAAACCGTGCGCAATGGCGTTGGTGTATTTGATGTATCGCATATGGGTGAATTTATTCTGAAAGGAGAAAACGCTCTGGATTTAATTCAGCGCGTTACTTCCAACGATGCTTCAAAACTGTTTGACGGAAAAGTACAGTACTCATGCCTGCCAAATAAAACTGGCGGAATTGTGGATGACTTATTAGTTTACCGCATTGACGAAAAAACGTATATGCTTGTTGTTAATGCTTCCAACATTGACAAAGACTGGGACTGGATTTCTTCATTTAATACCAAAGGTGTGGAGATGCACAACATCTCTGATAAAACCTCATTGCTTGCCGTACAAGGCCCGAAAGCTGCTGCTGCACTGCAAAAACTTACCGACATGGATTTAGCTGGAATGGAATATTACAGTTTCAAAAAAGGAAAGTTCAATGGAGTAGATAATGTATTGGTTTCTGCAACAGGCTATACCGGTGCGGGAGGTTTTGAAGTGTATTTCGAAAATCAATATGCCGATAAAATGTGGAATGATATTTTTGAAGCTGGCAAAGAATTCGGAATTAAACCAATCGGACTTGCAGCACGTGATACCCTGCGTCTTGAAATGGGTTTCTGCCTTTACGGAAATGACATTGACGATACCACATCGCCAATTGAAGCAGGATTGGGTTGGATCACAAAATTTGACAAAGAATTTACCAATAGTGCCGCACTCTTGAAACAAAAACAGGAAGGAGTTACAAAAAAATTAATTGGCTTTGAATTGATTGATCGCGGCATTCCGCGCCACGACTATCAGATTGCTGATGCTTCCGGAAACATCATTGGCAAAGTAACATCAGGAACACAAGCTCCATCATTGAAAAAAGCTGTGGGCATGGGTTATGTGAAAACCGAATTTTCAAAACCCGGCAGCGAAATTTTCATCATCGTTCGCGACAAGCCTTTGAAAGCGCAGGTTGTTAAAATGCCGTTTAAATAAAACTAAACCATACGTCATGCTGAACTTGATTCAGCATCTCATAAAAAAGAATAAGATTCCGAAACAAGTTCGGAATGACGCAAACGCAATGAATAAAGTACAAGTTTGTTTTTCTCCCGAATTGTATCATCTCTTTGCTGACGACAGCAGCATAGTTGTTGTAGTGGACATTTTCCGCGCTACATCAGCTATTTGCGCTGCATTTGAAAATGGTGTTGCGGCAATTATTCCTGTAGCAAAGCTGGAAGAAGCGCTGGAATATAAAAAGCGCGGATACCTTGCCGGTGGCGAGCGCAACGGAATTGTGCAGGAAGGTTTTGATTTCGGAAATTCACCTTTCAGTTACATGAAACCTGAAATGAAAGGAAAAGAAATTGCGCTGACCACTACTAATGGTACTCAGGCAATTGAAGCGGCAAAACACGCTTACTCTGTTGTTGTTGGTTCGTTCATTAATCTTAATGCACTTGCAGATTGGTTAGTAAAAAAAGACCGCGATGTGGTGATACTTTGTGCCGGCTGGAAAAACCGTTTTAATATGGAAGATTCGCTTTTTGCAGGTGCACTTACCAATCTTCTTTTAGAAAGCGGCAAGTTCAAATCTGATTGCGATTCGGCAAATGCTTCGAGCCTTGTTTACCGCACGGTAAAAAGGAACATGATGAAATTTCTGGCCACCTGCTCTCACCGCAAACGCCTTGCGCATCTTAATTTAGATGAAGATGTAAAGTTCTGCCTTACTCCCAATCAGAGCAAGGTAATTCCTGTTTTGAAAGACGGGAAGTTAGTTGCTGAACTTTAGAGTTTCATAATAAATGCAACTGCATAATATAGCGGACGGTTATCAATAGCCGCTCCCGAGCCTTCTGTTGATGTTGTGAAACTATAGGTATGGTTGTGGTTTCCTGCACTTCCTGTGTTGGGATCATTAGTTGAAAATTGAGAGTTGGCCCAGTTATACCATGGGATTGGTCCGCTATTTCCAATCAAATTATAACCAGACTGACTGTGTGTATGATTTCCATCAGTAGATGTTGTTCCTGAACCCGTATGACTATGTGCAGGCATTTGCGCAACAGAAAGTGAATAGGTATGCGCACCACCGGTAGCACCGGGATTAGTTCCTGAATTGGGAACAGAAACCACAAATCGGTCTAAGAGATTTGGAGTTCCGTTTGTTCCGTCACACAATGCATAACCCGCAGGAATGTTTGCAATTGTTCCTGACCACATCAATATAACACCGGAAGGAATGGAAGCGTTTGTTCCGTCAGCACCGCTGGGTCCGGTTGGACCGGTTGCTCCCGGAGTACCATTTGCACCAGAAGGTCCGGTAGGTCCGGCTGCACCACTGGGTCCGGCAGAACCGGTTGCACCATTTGCGCCAGAAGGGCCCGTGGCACCAACATTTCCGGCAGCACCGGTTGCGCCCGTTGGACCGGTTGCGCCATCAGCACCTGTAGCACCTGTTAAACCTGTTGCTCCTGCACTTCCGGTTGCTCCTGTCAAACCTGTTGGACCAACTGCACCGGTTGCTCCGTTTGCGCCTGCAGTTCCCGTTGCGCCTGTTGCACCTGTGGGTCCTGTTGCGCCATCAACTCCGTTTTGTCCGTTAGCACCTGTTGCACCTTGTGGGCCCTGTGCTCCGGTAAGACCTGTAGGACCTGTAACTCCTGTGGCACCTGCGGTTCCGCTTACACCTGTAACTCCCTGAGGACCTGCAGGACCGGTTGGACCTTGTGGACCGGCAACACCTTGCAAACCTGTAACACCGTTCAAACCGTTAGCTCCGGTTGGACCAGCAGGTCCCTGCGGACCAATTGCCTGCACCCAAATAATTCCATTGAAGTACCAGAAATTATTTGTGCTGATATCATAAACCAATAATCCTGTTGCAGGATTATTAATTGCAGTTCTTTGCTGTGTTGTTAATCGCGGAACGAGCAAACCTTTATCTGTTGCTGAAAGTTCAAGAACAGAAGATGCGTTTGGTGTCAATGTACCGATACCCATATTGTCCTGAGCAAAAGAGCTGAAGCCTGACAAAGACATTACGGAGATGAAAAGCCAGTGTAGTTTTGTTTTCATGTGAATAAGGTTGTTTGTTTTCAAAATACTAATATAGATTTTTTTACAAATACTGCGAAAATTATTTTCAGTAGCAAGGTAATTTTTCAACCTTATCCTTTTCGTAATAAATATTGATGTTGGCAGAGCATTCGCCTTTCAGGCATTGCCATGAATAGGCAACCCACGCTTCTTTTTTATTTGGCATAAAAAGCGAATAAGCCAGCGTGCCGTAGCTTTTAGGCATTACGTTATCGCATTTGAGGTAAACCGTTTTTATGCCGCCTGCATTCAATATTCTTTCCAATTCAAAGACGGGAACAGCAGCTGATTTTGATAAATTTAACTGCACACGGTTTACTACAATTTTGGTTCCGCTGAGAATAACGTTAAAGGTTGTTGGCACACCGTCAACAGTAATTAATACTGTTCCGTGTTTGAGATACGTTGATGATGTTTCGTCCCACTGAAGCTGAGCATCACTCCACTTTACAGGCGAGTCTGTTTCAGTACCGAAATCCCAGGATTGAATGGTAGCAACATCATTTACATCCAGCGTAAAGTATTCAATTATTGCGGGAAGGTCGTACGTTTTTTGTGCAACAGCCTGTTGGTTGTTACAAAAGAAAAACAGAGCAAAAAGAAAAATGGCGTTTTTAAACAAGCTGACTAATTTGAGTTTGAAGATACTCAAATTACTGAACAGCATTATTTATCCTATCAATCTGTGGGAGGTGATGACCTGCATGTGTGCGCATGAAGTCAAGCGCCTGAACTACTGTAAACTTTCCGGCAGTGGGATGTTTAAATAATTCAGATTCTAAATGCTCTTCCGGAAATTTTTCAAGGAACGCAGCAATACCTTTTCTGACTTCAATCCAGGCTGCTTTAGCCTCTGCATAGTTTTTATCGTTATGCGCATCAGCAACAATTTTAGGTGCTTTCCATTTGATGGGAAGTTTTAATGCTGTTTTCAGCAGCAACAAGCGAAGTGATGTTTTGAAATTTGCCTTATCAAACACATTGGTTACACTTAACTTCTTTGTCATGTAGAGTAAGGAGTTGCGCTCTGCCAGCGTTAAATGGTCCATTACCTGCACAACCGACCAACTGTTGGGAGCTGGTTGCTTATTCATTTTCGATGCATCTAACTTGTCTAGCTTATTAAACAATTCTATTCTGCTTTTTTCAAGCGCATCAAATTCCTGTTGTAGTTTTTTGTTCATTGTTTTAAATTCAACTTAGTTTGCTCCGCCACCCATTGCTCCGCCAAACTGAGCCATGGTAGTTTCTGTATATCCTTCAGGGATTGTCATGTTGAAATTATCTGCGGGCAAAGCGGCACCGTCAACACTGCTTGCTACCATGTTAAATTTCATTCCCTGCATATCCATTTGCATCTCGAGCGGAAAACCTTTTATTTCGCTGTAGGTGAAATCAGTGTTCACTTTTGCAGGCTGAATATCTTCGCTGTAAAACACTGTAAGATTAGCACCATTTTCCATTTTCAATGTGGCCTTTTTGCATTTATAGCCTGCTATTTCCTTAGTCTCATCCGAATATTCAACGGTGTAGGCGCCTTTTGCCTGTTGCTGTTTCTGCAAATCATCAGCCGTCATTCTTGCGGCCATTTTATTGCCCATTGCATTGAACAGCATAAGCCCTGATTTTGTGTTTCCGTCCACAACAACGGTGGTACCCATCATGCCCATATCAAACTCGGTTTTCATCAAGGCGTCTTTAAAACTGATGTTAAGTTTTGCCATCTGCAACAACTGCTTCTCCAACATACCCATCTCGGAACCGGAAAGGTCAATTTTATAAGAGATTTTTCCTTCGCTTATTTTTCCTGCACCTGATTTCAGTGAATCGCAGGCGGAGAAGATTGTTGAACTGATAATTAACAGTGCTATTATTTTTTTCATTGGTTTAATATTTACAACAAAGAAAAGAAAATTTTATTGGAAGATATAAATGATGGAGTTAATTTGGGTTAACCTTTCTGCAACAGCCTTTAACCGCAAAGGGCGCAGAGTAAAACCCAGCAGAGGGCGCAAAATAACTAGCAAATGAAAATAAGACAAATCTGTTCAATCATGGGTTTTGAGGAACATGAAACAAACGGGTTTCTATTTTTATTCCCTGCACATCCACTTTTTTGATGTTCCAGAAATAGGTTTTCACTGTTGCACATTCATTGGTAAGCGGTGGAAGCATGTAGCGCTTTCTTAGTATTTTATATTCGTTTTCCTGTTGAACAAACCAAAGATCTGTTACATCGTATTTCAATGTTTGTCCCTTGCAATTCATGTCCAATACAAACGTCAATTCATCTTTATTCAGTGTTTTATCAGCCGGATATTTAAGTTCAATGTCAAGGTAAACCAATTCAGAATTCTGTAATTCTGTAAAGCTTTCTTCAAACGCATTAACATATTCCTGCTGCGGTGTTACTTCAAAGCTTTTACTTTTCAGTGAAGCAAGCGTTGAAGTTGAATCGGGTATAATTTCTATGATGCTGTCTTTCCAGCCGCTTTGTTTTTCGAATACAAAAATCTCGTAGTTGTGACCGCCAAGTACAGGCGGACCTTGTTCTTCGGGATAAAAGCGTTTCAGAATTTTTACATTGGGTTTATGCAGTAATTTATCAATAGGTGTTTGTCCTTCATTATTTCCAAAGTGTGCATCCCATACCAGGTATTGTCCGTCTTCCAGCCACAGCAAAGGTTCATTCTCATCTATCAATCCCCACAGTTGTTCCACCTGTGTACGGTCAAAAATATCTTTGTCCAGTAAAAAGGCAATTTGCGGATTGTAGTAAAACAAGCGCTGATTAAGCAGTTGGGGGTTTGACTTTATCCATTCAGCCGCTTTTCTCATCAGGCTTAATTCCCTGTCCTGCTGCGTATTAAAAGCCAAAACGCCATAAGAGGTTTTAATGATTGCAATAAAAAGTATAATCAGAATCCAGGCCTGAGAGAAATATTTTCGCGTTGCTGCTTCAACATAGCAATATGCTTCAAATGCAACCAAGGCAGCTAAAGGACAAACTCCTGCAATAACTCTTTCCAGCCCTAATGAGCTTCCTGTACCTTTCCACCATACATACGAGTGTGCAACAAAATAAGCAAGGAAATTTCCGGCAATTAAAAGGCGGATGATATTCTTTTCTTCTTTGAGCCAACTAATACTTTTTGGAACAGAAAACCAAAGCCCAAACAAAACAAGTAGAGCCACCGGCAAACCAAAAATATAACGCGAGCTGAGAATGAAATGATACCAGGGACCTGAACCATAAATACCTGTCTGCATTTTATAGGGACTACGATTAATGAGCCACAGAAAATCGTCAAACACAAAGTAGCCGGCAATGCTGTAAACAAGACCACCTAGTGCAAGCAGAGGAATGTATTTCCATTCTTTGTTTAACAATAATGCAAAGACAATGACCGGAAAAACCACAAAGCCTTCGCTTCGCACCAAGGGAAGAAAGGAGAGCAACAAAATGGAGAATAAATATTTTTTGTTGGCAAACAACCAAACCGAAAGAACAAGAACCAAACCAAACAACGGCTCTGTTAACCCCGACACAGCTACAAGCAACACCATGGGCATTGCTATAAAAAACAGCACCGGCAATGCAGCGTTTTGTGTATTCAGTTTAGTGGAAATACGATAAACAAAGAATGCCGACAACAGTGTAGCCAGCAAATTGAATGCAAACAATCCTTTAAAACCCAATTGCGAAAAGGGGGAAGACAACAAGGTGAAAACAGGTTTACCCCAATGGTCGAGAAAAAGATGAGGATGTTTCCACGAGTAGCGTGAAATCATGTAATGCTGAAAACTATCGGCACCGCCATAGCCATCGGAATAACTGAAGGCAAACAGTATTAACAGGAGTGAACATACCGCCAAAACTGCTATGATATTTTTATTTTCAGACATGACTAAAACTAATCGTGACAAAAGTAAATTTGTTTTTTACTTTACACCCATATTCGTACTAACAGCATACAAGTAAATTGAACAAAGCCTTATCAAAAAATATTGAGCCCGTTCTTTTGTCGCTGATAATCCTGATGATTATCGGGTACAGAATTTATGTGCTGACTATTTTTGGCTTTGTTTATACCGACAGCGACCAGACCATTATGTGGCTGGGAGCAAAAGACTACTCGCAGGGTATTTTTCATGAGCCCAGATTTTACGGACAGAACTACAATACCATGCTGGAGGCCTTGCTTTCAGTGCCTTTGCTGAAATGTGGTGTTGCACTTTATCATGCATTGCCGCTTATTACCAGTATGCTGGCGCTGCTTCCTTACTTTATTATTGCATTGCTTACCTATTTCAGAAAATCAAAAACTACCGGAATACTTCTGCTTACCATTCCTCTGCTTTTGCCGGTTGAATATGAAATGACCACTTGCCTGTCGCGAGGTTTTGTAACAGGTATTGCGATTGCAAGTGTGTGTTGCCTGCCATTATTTACAAGGCAATCACCTGTGGTTTTATTTTTTGCGGGGATGGCTGCAATAGTGGGGTATTCTGTAAACGCCAATTCGGTTTTAGTATCAGTGCCCTGTTTGTTATTATTGTTTCTGCAAAACACAAACAATAAAAAATTCTACCTTTTTTCGGGGCTTGGTTTTATAACAGGATTAGTACTTCACCTGTGCGTTGCATGGTTTTACACGAAGCACAGCGACTATGTGCTGCACACATTTACCAATCAATTTTCAATCGAATATTTAATCAAAGGCATAAGTAATCTGGACTTATTCTTTAATAATGTAACTCCTGTTTTCAGCAAACAGGGATGGATGGTTTTATTGTTTTTTACCATTATCTCTTGTGTGCTTTTTATTCAGAAAAAAAAGAAAGAAGGTGTTTCTGTATTGCTGATGTTAGTGCTGACGATAGTACCCCTCAGTGCATCAAAAGTGCATGAGGGTTTTGCCTCCGTATTCTTTTCCAATGAGCGCATGTATCTGGCAGTGCCTGTAATGCTTGCCTTAAGCATATCATTCATAACTGTGAAACGACAAATGATTTTATACAGCTGGGTGGCAATTACAGCCTGCTTCTTTGTTTTTAAGCTGATAAAAACACCTGACACAATCAACAGAAATTTAAAAAACCATCACTTTGTTACAGTTATTAAAAACAGCGAACTGATTGATGAATGCAAAAAGATTTCGGCCATTTCGCTTCAAAACAAGGTAGATCTTATTATTGTTAACGGCCATAAATATTACGACCTATACACCTATGGTTGTGCAGACTGTATCGATAAGTTCCCTGAAACAATAAGGCCTGTTTACGAGCGAAGAACCTGGCAACTGACTAAAGTTGAAA
>JBFWYU010000005.1:0-159569 GCA_050186075.1 Bacteroidia bacterium | reverse complement strand
AAGTAATAGGCAACAATAACACTGGCGGATTTGATGCACAATTCTCAGCAATGGATAGTTCAGGAGTATTCTACTACTATCAATTGTCACAAGGAAATGCCACTTATTGGTTATGGGATTTTGGTGACGGAACAACATCAAACGACCAATACCCAACGCATCAATATGCACAACCCGGAGTTTACACCGTATGTTTAAGCGTTGGTGATTTCTTCAACACCTGTGGTGATTCGTATTGCGAAACCGTAGTGGTTGACAGTTTGAACAGCAATCCATGTCAGGTTTGGTTTCAATACTATACAGTTCCTGGCGGAGTAAGTGTATTCAGCGCTTATGGTGCCAATAACAACAGTGCAAACTATGTGTGGAGCATCAATGGTGTGAGCTACACAGGACAAACGATTACGCCACAACTAAGCGCAGGAACCTATCAGGTTTGTGTTACCCTTAGCGACCCTGCAACAGGATGTCAGGATACTTATTGCGAAGCAGTAATTGTTGGCGGAAACAACACATTCGATTATTGTGTAAGCGGACAGGTTTTCCTCGGAACTCCAAATCTGCCTGCCGATGTAGCTATTGTTTATCTGATTACTTATGATCCGCAAACCAACCTTTTGGTGGCGGTACAGGCTACTACTGTTGACTCAAGCGGATGGTACAGCTTCTGTCAGGTTCCTGCCGGTCAGTATCTGATTAAAGCAGCGCTTACTCAAAACTCATCTTACTACTGGAATTTCTTACCTACTTATTACGGAAATTCTCTCTTCTGGAACTATGCCGCACAGGTTAACGTGAATGCAAATACCAGCGGAGTTGACATCTGGCTGATTGCAGGTGCAAATCAGGGCGGTCCCGGTTTCATTGGCGGTGATGTAACACAAGGTGCCAACAAAACAGAAGGTCCCGGTGACCCGCTGGCTGATGTGCAGGTTATGCTTCTGGATATGAATAACTATCCTGTGGCTTACACTTATTCAAATGCACAAGGTCACTTTGAATTTGATGGTGTTCCGTACGGTACTTACAAAGTATGGGCTGAGGTTGCAGGATTGCTTACCACCCCTGCTATTGTAACCATTGGCGCACAAGAACCAACTATTGATAACATCGGAATTATCGTAAACGAAACAGAAGTTACTACCGGCATCAGCCCAATGGTTGAAGCAGCAAAACTTGGTTTCGGAAATGTGTTCCCAAATCCTTCGGCAAACGAAATGTTTATACAGGTTTCGTCTGAGGCTAATCTGCAATTGAACTTCAGCATCTATGATGTTGCAGGCAGAATGGCCGACAGCCGTTTGGTAACTATTCCTTCAGGAAAAACACAGGTTGCGCTGCAAACAGCAAACCTAAGTGCAGGAATTTATACACTAAACATTCAAAGCGAAGATGGCTCATTGAAGATTTCTAAAAAATTGGTGAAAACCGAATAATACACTGTTGTGTGTTGTGTTGAAAGGGGCGGACGCATTTTTGTCCGCCCTTTTCTTTTTTGTTAACTGAGATTGTATTGAAGGCTGTTTCTAATCGGTTGATAAAAAGAAAAGAATTTCAATAAAAATTAACAGACAAACAAAGAATAATTTATCACTTTTGCCGTGTTAAATAAACGTTAAATGGAAGGCAGGTATTCCCGTTTTATTGGATTTTTACATTTTATCGGTGATATACTTTTACTGAATATTGCTTTTCTGATTGCCCGCGAAATCCGCTTTGGTGAGCAGATTGTTTTTAATGACCAGTATCGTGTGCTGCTGATTATGTTCAATCTGCTGTGGGGCATAGTAGCCTTTGGCTTACGCATATATGACATCAGTCGCGTAACCAGTCTCGAAAAGGTTGTGATTAATCTTTTCAAATCAGTTTTTCTGCACGCCATTCTGATTGCTGCAATGATTTTCTCATTGAAAGGTTATTACTATTCCCGCCTATACATGCTTATCATGTATATTGTATTCCCGGTCCTTCTTTTTGGTTGGCGTATGCTGGCGATTTATTTGCTGGAAAAATATCGCGAGTCGGGATACAATTACCGCAAAGTGGTTATAGTTGGTGGCGGCTCGGTAGGAGCACAGGTGTATGATTTTTTTGAAAATAACCGTTCGCACGGGTTCCATTTTCAGGGTTTTTTTGAGGATAATCCAAACGGACACATTGATCACGCCTTAGTGAAAGGAAAGGTAAGTGCAGTGCCTGAATTTTGTAAAGCAAATGGCATTGACGAAATATATTGTGCGCTTCCATTAAGCGAATCTGAAAAAATAAAAGAGCTTATTTCGTTCGCAGATAACAACATGGTGCGTTTGCGAATTATACCTGATTTTCGTGGCTTCCCCTACAAGCGGGTGAACATGGATTTTTATGGGAGCGTTCCTGTTCTGACCATACGAAGAGAGCCGCTTGAAAATTTGTTTAACCGCTTTACCAAGCGTGCATTTGATATTTTTTTCTCACTCTTTGTTATAGTGTTTCTCTTTTCTTGGATGTTCCCGTTAATTGCATTGGCAATAAAACTTACATCAAGAGGCCCTGTGTTCTTTAAGCAACTGCGCTCAGGAAAAGACAATCAGGAGTTTTATTGCTACAAATTCCGCACGATGAAGGTTAATGACAGAGCTCACGAAATACAGGCTACTAAAGATGATGAACGGGTAACACACGTTGGTAAATTTTTACGTAAAACAAGTTTAGATGAATTGCCTCAGTTTTTCAACGTGTTGATTGGGACCATGAGTGTGGTTGGTCCGCGTCCGCACATGGTAAAACATACCGCAGCCTATTCAGCCATGATTGACAAATTTATGGTGCGTCATTTTGTTCAGCCGGGTATAACAGGTGCAGCGCAGGTTCGCGGTCACCGGGGTGAAATAAAAAGTCCGAAAGACATGGAGATGCGCGTGAAAGCAGATGTGTGGTATATCGAGAACTGGAGTTTCCTTTTAGACATGAAACTCATTTTTCTCACCGTCTTCAATATCCTCAGAGGAGATAAAAAGGCGTATTAAACTTTACAAAGTCCCTCTTTTCTCCTGCTCCCTTTCAATAGACTCGAACAGAGCCTTGAAATTTCCGGCACCGAAACCTCTTGCACCCATACGCTGGATAATTTCAAAAAACAAAGTGGGACGGTCTTCTACCGGCTTGGTGAAAATTTGCAAGAGATATCCTTCTTCATCCGCGTCTACCAGAATTCCAAGTTTCTCCAATACTGAAATATCTTCGTGCATCATTTTCATATGCTCACCCAAACGTGCAGGAATTTCTTCATAGTAGGTATGAGGAGGAGCAGATAAAAACTCAACGCCACGCGCTCTTAGAGCAGTAACTGTCGTAATGATATCATCAGTAGCAACTGCTATGTGTTGACATCCGGGTCCTTCATAAAAATCAAGGTATTCCTCAATCTGTGATTTCTTTTTTCCTTCTGCAGGTTCGTTAATCGGGAATTTTATCCTGCCGTTTCCGTTGCTCATTACTTTACTCATAAGCGCAGAATATTCGGTGTGAATTTGCTTGTCATCAAACGAAAGAAAATTTACAAAACCCATCACATCTTCATACCACTTAACGGTTTTGTTCATTTCGCCCCAGCCAACATTTCCTACCATGTGGTCAATAAATTTCAAACCTGTAGTTGTTGGATTGTAATCCGATTTCCAGGGTTTGTAGCCCGGAAGAAAAGTGCCTTTATAGTTTTTGCGCTCCACAAAAATGTGAACCGTCTCACCATAAGTATAAATACCACTGCGTACCACTTCACCGTTTTCATCTTTTTCCATGGTTGGTTGCATAAAAGGTTTTGCTCCGCGTTTGGTTGTTTCTTCAAATGCTTTTGTTGCATCCTCAACCCAAAGTGCAATCACCTTAACACCGTCACCGTGTTTGCGCAAATGCTCATTAATAGGCGAATTGCTGTTCAATGGGGTTGTCAACACCAAACGGATTTTATCCTGCGCTAAAACGTATGATGCTTTATCTTTTACTCCTGTTTCTAATCCTGCATAAGCCAGCGACTGAAAGCCAAAAGCAGTTTTGTAAAAGTGTGCACTTTGCTTTGCGTTGCCCACATAAAATTCTACGTAATCTGTTCCCAGCAGTGGCAAAAAATCTTTTGCCCCTTCAAAGATTTTCTCTAATCCGTATTCTACGTTTTTGATTGTTGTTGCCATGGTTTTTATTCTTTAATGGTTGAATTACTCAACCCATGTTTTGTAATATACTTTGTCGTCAATTTTCATCGCATCTTCAGTAACCATCAACGGACGGAATGTATCCACCATTACAGCAAGTTCCAACGTTTCTTTTTTCCCGATGCTTCGCTCCATTGCTCCGGGTGCAGGTCCGTGAGGAATACCTTTCGGATGTAAAGTTATATGTCCTTGTTTAATGTTATTGCGGCTCATGAAATCACCATCCACATAATATAAAACTTCATCGCTGTCAATGTTGCTGTGATTATAAGGAGCAGGAATTGCCTTAGGATGATAATCATACAAACGCGGACAGAACGAACAAATCACAAATGTGTTTGTCTCAAATGTCTGGTGAATTGGCGGAGGTAAATGCACGCGACCTGTTATCGGTTCAAAATTGTGGATAGAGAAACCGTAAGGATAATTATAGCCGTCCCAGCCCACTACATCAAAAGGATGTGTGGCATAAACCACCTCGTGAATCATTCCTTCTTTTTTAATCTTCATCAGAAAGTTTCCTTTCTTGTCATTGGTTTCCAGATTTTTCGGAAGTTTTAAATCGCGCTCACAGAATGGCGAATGTTCCAGTAATTGACCGAATGGATTACGGTAACGTTTTGGTGTATAAATCGGTGAAAATGATTCTAAAAATAACAATCTGTTATCTTTTGTATCAAATTCAATCTGGTAAATCATTCCGCGGGGAATAATCAGGTAATCACCATATTCAAATGGAATATTTCCCAGATAAGTTTTCAGCGTTCCGCTGCCTTTGTGAATAAAAAGCATTTCATCGGCATCAGCATTTTTGTAGAAATAGCTTGTCAGTGATTTTGTAGGTGCGGCAAGTCCGAGCAGCACATCATTGTTGACCAGCATGTATTTTCTGCTTTCCAGAAAATCAGCAGTTGGCTTTACACTAAAACCACTCAGCAACATCGGACGGATATTTTTTTCCACCGCAATTTTTGGAGCAATGTTGTATGATTTTACAATCTCTTTTATTTGAGTAGGGCGATGCACATGATACAGCAATGATGACATTCCCGAAAAACCTTCCGTTCCGAAAAGTTGCTCGTAGTAATACTTGCCGTCTTTGTTTTTAAAAACCGTGTGGCGTTTCTGTGGTATCTTTCCTAGCTTATGATAAATAGGCATGTTTTGTGTTTTGGTGTGGCTAAATTAGACAAACCTTGCATCACAAAAAAATGAGGTGCGTCATGTTTTCCATTAATAGGTAAATTCGTCCGCAAATTATGAAGTTGGTTAAGCAGTTTTTCTTTTTACTTTTTCTCTGTAATCCAGCAATAGCTCAGGATATTGATTATGCCCGAAAGGTGATTGAAGATTTATGTGCTCCTGAGTTATACGGTCGTGGTTATGTTAATGGTGGCGATGAAGCAGCCGCGCATTACCTGCGCAGTCAGTTAGAAAAAATGGGTGTAACAGCCTTTGATTTCAACTATTACCAGGATTTCAAAATGAGTGTAAATACTTTTCCGGAAGCTATGGAAGCAGAAGTTGATGGAAAGCAATTGCAGCCGGGAATTGATTTTCTTGTTTCACCTGATGCTCCTTCTCTGAAAGGAGAATATGATATTATTTATCTTGATAAATCTGTCATCAGCAATCCGAATAAGATGGATGAATTTGAGAAATCAGACAAAAAAGACAAAGCAGTTTTGCTTGATTCAACAGGCTTTAATAAAGTGCAGAAAGAATATTTTCTGAACGCTGAGAAAAATCCTTTTGAGGCCGCTGTGATTATTAAATTGCTACCTGAAAAGCTGACCTGGGGCGTTTCGCAAAACGTTTCTCCTTTTACAACCATTGAAATTCTGAAAGACATTTTTCCTGTAAATGCGAAAAAAATAAAGCTGAACATCAGCAATAAATTTTTGCCGAAATATGGTTCACAAAATATCCTTGGATTTATTGAAGGGAAAACAAAACCCGACAGCAGTATTGTTTTCTCTGCGCATTACGACCATCTTGGAATGATGGGCAGTGAAACCATTTTTCCGGGAGCAAATGATAATGCCAGCGGAACATCCATGTTGCTGAACCTTGCTCAGTATTATTCCAAACCCGAAAATAAACCGGATTACACCATGGTGTTTATCTTTTTTGGCGCAGAAGAAGCCGGATTGGTTGGTTCAAAATTTTATACAGAAAATCCTGTGTTTCCGTTGGAAGAAATAAAATTCCTAATCAACATTGATTTAGCAGGAACAGGAGAAGAAGGTATCACCGTTGTGAATGGGAGTGTGTTTGAAAAAGAATTCAACAAACTGGTGGAACTCAATGATGCTAAAAAATATTTAGCAAAAGTAAAAGTGCGCGGCAAAGCTGCCAACAGTGATCATTATTATTTTTCAGAAAATGGTGTACCCGCATTTTTCATTTATACAATGGGCGGAATAAAAGCCTACCACGATGTATATGATAAACCCGAAACACTTCCGTTGACTGAGTTTCAGGACTTGTTTCGTTTGCTTACGGATTTTGTAAAAACATTCTGATGTCAAAACTCTATCTCGTTCCCACTCCTATCGGTAACCTTGAAGATATTACGCTGCGGGCATTGCGGATTTTAAAAGAGGTGGATGTTATTCTTGCTGAAGATACGCGCACTTCCGGCAATTTGTTAAAGCATTTTGGGATAGAGAAAAAGATACAAGCACACCATCAGCACAACGAACATTTAACGGTTCAGCACATTGCATCACGCATTGCCAACGGTGAAAATATTGCATTGGTAACCGATGCAGGAACTCCCGGGATTTCTGACCCCGGATTTTTACTGGTGCGTGAATGCGTGAAAACAGGCATAGAGATTGAATGTCTGCCCGGACCAACTGCTTTTGTTCCTGCGTTAGTTAATTCAGGTTTGCCTTGCGATCGTTTTTATTTTGAAGGGTTTCTGCCGCAAAAGAAAGGAAGACAAACCCGTTTGCAATTTCTTGCAACATTGGATTGCACGATTGTTTTGTATGAATCTCCTCATCGCTTGTTAAAGGCATTGGAACAATTGAAAGAGGTTTTTGGTGCAGAACGCAAAGCCTCTGTCTCACGCGAACTCACCAAAATGTTTGAAGAAACAAAACGAGGAACTCTGGAAGAGTTACAAACTTATTTTGAAAGTAAAACGGTGAAGGGTGAGATTGTTATTGTAGTGGCCGGAGCGGATTCTTAGTTCATCGCTTCAAATCTGTAACCTCTCTCGGCAAAATATTCCAACACTTTTGGCAGCGCATAGCTCATATTTTTAAAAGCTTTTTTGCTGTCGTGAAAAACGATGATGCTTCCCGGCTTTGCATTTTTTAAAACATTCTGCAAACATTTTTCTGGAGTAGTTTCGATATTAAAATCCCAACTTAAAACATCCCACAGTACAATCGAATAATGTAATTTTAGATTTGAGTATTGCGAAAACGTGATCTTCCCATAAGGCGGACGGAATAAATTCGAATCAACTAACTCAGCGCATTTAGCTGTGTTTGCAAGGTAATCAGCAGTTTTTGTTTTCCACCCTTTGACATGGTCAAAGGTGTGGTTGGCAGTTTTGTGTCCTTCAGCCAAAACCTGTTTATACAACACCGGATTTTCCTGCACATTTTTACCGATGCAGAAAAAAGTTGCTTTCGCATTATACTTTTTCAGTTGGTCTAAAACGAATGGAGTTGCTTCAGGAACGGGTCCGTCATCAAAGGTGAGGTAAATCTTTTTCTCTTCACTCGGAACACGAAAGACAGCATCCCTTAAAAACCATTTGTAAATAAAAGGAGGACTGACGTAGAACAAAATTTCAAGAAATTATTTTCTCATTTTTCCTGCATTTTTCTCCATCACAACATCCAGCTTTTTCTCGATCTTGTCTGCTACTTCTTTCTGGTCATAAACCATAGCAAGCGAAAGTGAACGCTGTAACACCGATGATGCCTGATCAATATCATCTTCCACTAATTTTACAAAACGGGGTTCCAGTGAGAAATAGTAATTCAACTCATGCTCATAGATATCAGCCAGCCTCAACAAAATTTCGTTGGCTTTATCAGTTGCATCTGCTTTGTAATAGGCTTCAGCAACAGCAATCATCAGAAAGTTGTAAGGAATAGTTTCGTCAGGCATTTCCTGCAAGCATAGATCCAATACTTTAATGGCAGAATCTTTTTTATTTTCTGCAACCAATGTAGAAGCTAAACGCGCCATGTTCAAACGCAGACCGGTTGTCAAACGCACTGTTTCCGGATCCATATATAGCGAAGGATTTTTCATCCCGCCCCACTTGAATTTAGTCATCACGTTTTCAAACATGTTGGTAGTGTTCACTCTTCCTATTGCTCCGCTTTCGTTTGCTGTTTTTATCGGAACAATTTTGTAGGTCATTCCCTCCAGCTGAAAATAATCTTCCAGCCCAAGGTAATTATCACTGCCCACTGTTACTGCAAAATACACCGGACGTTTCCAGTTATTATTAGCAAGAATATCCAGCAAAATCATGTCGTTTTTCAGAATATAACGTTTGTCTAATTCCCACTCCATTTGTTTCACTACTTGTCCTGCTGCATCTTTAGGAACATAGCCGCTGCTTACAACCTGTGCTGAATCGATTGGAATAAAAAGTCGTTTTGTTGGAACAAAGTTGATTTTATTATCACCGTATTCTTTCTTTGCATTAGGCGCATCGCTGGCAACAATTTTCATCACTTCGCGCAGGTCAACTGCTTTGTCGGTTATTTCTTCAATAGGAAGGTAATCACGTGTGCCCTGACGATATTGTTCGGTTGTAAAAGAGATAGGCAATGGCTCCGATTCATAAGCCTTTTGTTTCATCTGGTCAATGTACCAATCGGTGTTCAAAAGACTGAGGTTAACAACGCGCACATCGGTTCTGATACCTTCCACATCCTGTGCATACCAAAGTGGGAACGTATCGTTATCACCGTTGGTAAAAAGTATAGCATTGGGTTCGCAGGAGTTCAGATAATTCATGGCGAAGTCGCGGGCAGAATAGCGTCCTGCACGACTGTGGTCGTCCCAGCCATCTTTTGCCATTACTATAGGTGCTGCAATTAAACAAAGTGCAGTTGCAATTCCTGCCGAAATACCTTGGGGCATTTTTGTAGCCAGAAAATCAAAAACAGAATACACACCAAAACCAATCCAGATGGAGAAAGCATAGAACGATGCGGCATAAGCATAATCACGCTCGCGAGGCTGATACGGATACTGATTGAGGTAAACCACAATGGCAACTCCTGTGAAAATAAAGAGCAGAAAAACTACAAAAAAATCTTTCTTATCCTTCGTTAATTGCCACACCAAACCAAGAATCCCGATTATCAATGGCAGGAGGTAAAACTTATTCATAGCTTTGTTTTCAGCCATGTATTCGGGCAGGTTTTCCTGCGAACCCACTAAGTTCTCGTCAATAAAAGAAATTCCCGTTATCCAGTTTCCTTCCAGTGCGCTACCGTGTCCCTGAATATTATTTTGTCTTCCCGAAAAATTCCACATGAAATAGCGGAAATACATGTGCCCTAACTGGTATTTGAAAAAGAAAGTCAAGTTCTCGCCAAAGGTTGGCATCTCCACTTCTTTTATATCCGGGCGTCCGGTTTTTATCTTTCTGCCTTTAATTTCTGCCCAATTTCTGTAGGCCGATTTGTGGTGCCCTTCCGAGCTGTACATACGGGGGAAAATGGTACAGTATTTTGGGTCATAAACCGGAATAGAACCTTTGCGGTCGTCTGCTATCAAATACCTGTCTTTCCCGTTTTTGTCTTTCCCTTTGTAATAAACCGGATTGCCATCTTTATATTCGTACTGTGTTCCCTCATCATTAATTTTTAAAGGGGTACTGTAGTATTGCCCGTAAGCCAGGGGACGGTCGCCATATTGTTCACGGTTCAGGTAAGCCAAAAGACTATAAACGTTGGATGGTTCATTTTCATTCATCGGAGGTTTTGCTGATGAACGGATAACAATCATGGCGTAAGAAGAATAGCCGATTAAGATGACCGTAAGGCAAAGCAGGGTGGTGTTTGCAAGGCGCATTCCTTTTTGTCCGGTATAATACAAACCATAAGTAACCAAACTAACAATCACAATTCCGTAAACAGCCAACCCCGAATTGAAAGGCATGCCGAAACTGTTTACAAACAACATTTCAAACTTTGCCGCAATTTTTACTACGCCCGGAATAATTCCGTATTGAATAAAAACCAGCAAACCCATTCCTGCAATAGTGGTGATGATAAAACCCTTCCACGAGAATTCATATTTCTTGAAATAGTAAATAAATGCAAGTGCAGGAATACAAAGCAGGTTCAGTAAGTGAACACCTACAGAAAGCCCCATCAGGTAAGCAATAAGTATGAGCCAGCGGTCGGCATGAGGTTTATCGGCAACGCTTTCCCATTTCACCATTGCCCAAACAACAGCAGCGGTAAAAAATGATGACATCGCATAAACCTCACCTTCAACAGCCGAAAACCAGAACGAATCAGAAAATGTGTACGCCAGTGCACCAACAACTCCGCTTCCCAGAACGGCAATGGTTTTTGCAGCTGTCATTTCGCCTTCAGCAAGTGCAGCCTTTTTTGCAAAAGCAGTAATGGTCCAGAAAAGAAAAAGAATAGTAAAGCTGCTGCAAAGTGCACTCATAATGTTTACCATCATAGCTACTTTGGTAACATCGCCCATAGCAAACAGCGAAAAAATTCTGCCCAGCATCATAAAGAAAGGGGCTCCCGGAGGATGCCCCACCTGCAATTTATAAGAGGATGCAATAAATTCTCCGCAATCCCAGAAACTGGAGGTCGGCTCTATGGTAAGCAGGTAAACTGCCGATGCAATGGTAAATACAATCCAACCCGTAAGGTTGTTCAGATACTGGTAATTCTTCATCCTGTCTTTCTTGGTTTGGCTCGCGAAATTAGAAAATAATCCTTGCGCAAACAGACCTTGAAGGTTTACTAAACCTTCAAGGTCTTGACTGAGAATTTGCATTTCAGAATAAATACTTAATTTTAACCTGCATTTTTCAAAAAAATAAGCGCATGAAAAACATAATTTACTCTGTAGGATTGCTTGCAATTGTTCTTGGCCTGAGCCTTACTTCCTGCACACAAGACACCATAAATAAACTGCAGGGCGAATGGACGATGATTCCTGTTTATGATATTAATGACACTATGGTAGAAACCTGGGAATTTACTAACGATAACAGATTAATAGTAAGAAGAGACGGTCAGGAAGTTTCATCAGGGAAATATTCTGTTGAAGCAAAGTTTACTGAAACGCGTCTCATTACAACTGAAATGCTGCACAACTTTAATTATTACGAAGCTGAATGGTGGATTGTAGATTTGAAACGTAACACCATGATGATTGTTAACGATAAAGACGGAGGTCTTTACACGAGAGAGTTTGAACGTCCCTAACCTTTATGTCTAAGGTTAAATCGGGCTTTTTTTGCCAGAACTGCGGTGCACAAAGCGCAAAATGGATTGGCAAATGCCCCGAATGCGGTGAGTGGAATACTTACGCTGAAGAAATCATATCAAAACCGGGGAAGAAAGAGGCATGGGAAACCGGGTCGGGAAAAACTTCTGATTCCAAACCTAAACTTGTTTCTGAAATAAATCAGGGCAGCGGTGAGCAGCGTATTGTTACCAATGACAATGAACTGAACCGTGTGTTAGGTGGAGGAATTGTAAAAGGCTCATTAATATTATTGGGCGGTGAGCCGGGCATAGGTAAATCAACACTTTTATTGCAACTGGCCTTAGCTCCCGGCAGTTTAAAAGTGCTTTATATTTCGGGTGAAGAAAGCGAGCAACAACTGAAAATGCGCGCCATACGCATCAACGAGAAAAATACTTCGTGCTACATACTTACCGAAACAAATACGTCTAAAATATTTGCACAAATAGGTGCCTTGCAACCCGAGCTGGTGATTGTGGATTCAATCCAAACCCTGTCAACCGATATGATTGATTCCTCGCCCGGAAGCATCTCCCAAATCCGCGAATGCGCATCGGAGTTTTTGCGCTTTGCAAAAGAAACATCTACTCCGGTTTTTTTAATCGGACACATTACCAAAGACGGAAACATTGCCGGACCAAAAGTGCTGGAACATATGGTGGACACGGTTTTGCAGTTCGAGGGCGACCGCAACCATGTTTATCGCATAGTGCGTGCCGTTAAAAACCGTTTTGGCTCTACCCCCGAATTAGGCATTTACGAAATGCAGGCAAATGGCCTGCGTGAGGTAAGCAACCCATCAGAGATTCTGCTTTCGCAGCGCGATGATAATTTAAGCGGCATCAGCATTGCCGCTACCATGGAGGGCTTGCGTTCATTATTGATAGAAATACAAGCCTTGGTAAGCACTGCTGCTTATGGCACTCCTCAACGCTCCACAACCGGTTTCGACAGCCGCAGATTAAATATGCTGTTGGCAGTTTTGGAAAAACGCTGTGGTTTCAGGTTGGGAACAAAAGATGTTTTCCTCAACGTTACAGGAGGAATAAAAGTGGACGACCCCGCAACCGACTTAGCCGTTATCTGTGCGGTGCTTTCTTCCAACGAAGACATTGCCATACCCGGTAATGTTTGTTTTGCTGCCGAGGTTGGTCTCTCAGGCGAAATTCGTCCCGTTACCCGCATTGATGCCCGCATTGCCGAGGCCGAAAAACTGGGTCTGGAAAAAATATTTATATCGGCCTACAGCAAGGGTATCGACACCAAAAAACACAATATCGAGATTGTGAAAGTGAAAAAAGTTGAAGATGTTTTTTCTGCTTTGTTCGGGTAGCAGGTTGGCCAACCTATACAGGAAAATCAATATTCATGTTCATTAATCAGAGCACCAGAGATTGGAGTATATTCTCTAATACAGTTTATTAACAATTATACCTTTTTATGCTAAAACGCATATTCGAACATGGGCGAGCATGCAAAACGAATTGAAAACTGGCATTCGCACATGGGCGAATGGGCAAAATGAAATGAAAACATGCACTCGCACATGTGCGAACGGGCAAAATGAAATTAAAATGAGCATTCGCACATGTGAGAATGAGTAAAATGAAATGAAAACATGTACTCGCACATGTGAGAATGGATAAAATGAAATGAAAATGGCTTCTCGCCCATGTGCGGGCACATAAAACCAACCAATAAACTGAGAGCAAACTTATTTTGGAAGTATCTTAAAACTCCGAACTATATCCCTTCTCCACCGCCTGCTGGATAATGGTCTTCTTTACCACACCCAAAAAGGTATTGTTGTAGCGGAACAGTTCCAACTTATCCTTCTTGCGTTTCAGAAACTCCTCGCGTTTCTGGCTCAGCATTTTTATAATCGAAATATATTCCTGCCGCTCGCTTATCTTATCTTCTACAAGGGTTTTCAGGTCTTCATCGCTTATCTGTTCCATTTTAGGCGGAAGAAATTTGCGGTCTATTTTTGAGTAGTTGATGGTTTGTTTTGCTGAAAGGTCAACCAAGTCCCACCCCGCATTTTTACCCTGATACAATTTGGTGCCCTTTAAAAAACTGCGGGCTTCCGTTTCCCAGTCGCTTACGCTGTTGGTAAGCACATCTAAGCGTTCCTGCGTATCAAAACGCTCTTTTCCTTTCTCACCGTAATAAATATAGGTATTGTTAATAGCGCTGTTGGCTTCCACCAATAGATCGTTGTGATAGCTTTTTTCAAACACAATGTTGTTCCCCGCATTTAAAAGTATGTTGGCAAACGCTCCGTTGCCCACTTCGGCAAGGTCTCTCCACTCTGCCTCATCCCTGCCGCTGGTAATATTCGGGAAATACAGCGAAAATATTTTTATCCCTTTTTTCACTGCACTCTCGGCTGCTTTGCGGTAGTCATACCCATTGCTCAAAGGGCCGTTGCCCACCAGAAAAATCAGTTTTATGGCGTTCTCATCTTTGCTCCAGCTGAATTCATTCACCGCATCTTTTAATGCATTTCCGAAATACACCTTTCCCTTAGTAGCATTATCCTTTATGATAAACATCTCGTTGGCCACATAGTCAATATCCGTAGTAAGGTCCGATGCAATCTTGATGTAAGCATTCTCTTCCTTAAAACTGGGGCGGCCCAACAGCATCAGCCCTATGCGGTAATCAGGCTCAGGCTTCAGACGCGAAATATCGTTATTGATTTCCCAGAAATTATTGCGCACCGATGAAAGTAAGCCCGTGGTGCTGGAGCTGATGTCAACAATAAATACAATGTCTAAGGGAGGCAATTTTGTTTCCTGCGCAAAACCGGAAACACTCAACAGCAGCACACTGAAGAAACTGCCAAAAAATCTAATCATATAAGTAGGTACTGTCAAGCTTGCCGGTTGAAACGCAAAAGTAGGAATAAAGTTTACCAAATAATACCTTTGCCCTCATGGACGAAGCATTTGAAGCCGAATGGAAAACACTTGTTGCCCGTATTGAGCAGCAGTTTGGCGAAGACATTGACCTGCAGGGAATATTGTTTCTGGTAGGTGTTCAGGAATTGGGGCAGGGTTTCCGCAAGTTCAGCAAAGACGAAAAACTGAATGTGATGCACGTTGCCATCTGTACCCTTTTAAGCAACTACGGCTACTACGAGTTTGAAGGCAACGATGACGAAGGCTGGCCCCATTGGAAAGCCACCGAAAAGCTGCCCTCACTTAAACCCGGTCAGCAAATGCGCCTGATGAAAGAAGCGCTGATAGAGTATTTTAAGGAAGACGCATAAAAAAAGCCCCTCGCCTATGGCGAAGGGCTTTTTGTTTATAGGGGAATGTACTTTAGTCTCTTACAATAATTTTCTCTACTTCTTCTCCGGCTTCCAGTTCAACATAACCTTCGGGGTCGCCATCAACAAATACTTTCAGTATTCCGGGGTTTGCAAATTGAAAATGGGCAGTTCCGTCTGTAAGCGTTGTTGCCATTGTGTCAATAATACAAAGAGGATTTTCAACATCATCACACCATAATCTCACATCAGCCCCTGCAATGGGTTCTTCCAGCGAATCCTGAACAATCACTAATACTTTGCAGGCTTTGCTTTTTTTGCAGGAAGTAACTCCAAAACCAATTACTCCGGTTACTAAAATAAGGCTTAAAATTGCTCTGAATTTCATTCGTGTCTTTATTTAATAATTAATATTGTATGCGTTTCCGTTTTGCGCGAAACAAAATTAATAAAAATAAAACACCATGCTAAAATCTTTTATTTCGTTTGCGTTAAGTCTTTTCGTCTTTTATGCTGCTACTGCACAAAACGCTGAAGAACCTGTTGTTCAGATATCCACTAATTATGGTATTATCAAGGTAAAGCTCTATAACGAAACCCCCGTTCACCGCGATAATTTTCTGAAACTGGTGAAAGAAGGCAAATACGAGGGAACCGATTTTCACCGTGTCATCAACACCTTTATGATACAGGGCGGTGAAGTGCAGGGCGCAGGAAGAATGAAAGCATTACCGGCCGAAATTGTTCCCGGAAAATACCATAAACGCGGAGCCCTGGCAGCCGCTCGCGAAGACGACACGGTTAATCCTGATAAAGAATCTTCCCCTTCCGAGTTCTACATTGTGGTAGGTAAAGTTTACGAATACAATATGATGGACCGCATTGGCGACCGCATGGGATATAAATTCAACGAAGAACAGAAAAAAGTGTATTCAACAACAGGAGGCGCACCCCACTTAGATGGCGGCTACACCGTTTTTGGCGAAGTAATAGCAGGCATGGACGTAGTGGATAAAATTGCTGCTGCTCCTGTAAATGGCGAAACCCCGCTGGAGGTTATTTCGGTTAAAATGAAAGTTGTTGAATAAAAAAAGAGCTGCACATGAGTTTTCGCATCAATAGTTTTGAAGAATATCAAACCGAATACGCCAAAAGCATTGATAACCCTGAACAGTTCTGGGCCCATAAAGCCGAACATTTTACATGGCGCAAAAAGTGGGACAAAGTGCTGGAATGGAATTTCACTCAGCCCGATGTAAAATGGTTTATTGGCGGTAAACTCAATATCACCGAGAATTGCCTTGACCGCCACTTAGCTGAAAGAGGCAACCAGACCGCTATAATCTGGGAACCCAATAATCCCAACGAAGAAGCAAGAAAACTCACATATAAAGAACTGCACGCAGAAGTTTCGCGCTTTGCCAATGTTTTAAAAAACAACGGAGCAAAAAAAGGCGACCGTATTTGTATTTATATGCCAATGGTTCCCGAACTGGCAATTGCGGTTTTGGCTTGCGCACGAATAGGAACAATTCATTCCGTAGTGTTCGGTGGCTTCTCATTCAGCTCCCTTGCCGACCGAATTAATGATGCCGAATGCAACCTGGTTGTAACTGCCGATGGTGGCTACCGGGGAGCAAAAGATATTCCGCTGAAAGCAATAGTGGATGAGGCTTTGCAAATCTGTCCTTCCGTAAAAAAAGTAATTACCCTAAAGCGTACCGGAATTGCAGTGAACATGCAAAGCGGAAGAGATGTCTGGTGGCACGATGAAATTGAAAATGTAAACACAGAATGTCTTGCAGAAGAAATGGATTCGGAAGACAAGCTCTTTATCCTTTATACATCCGGCTCAACGGGAAAACCAAAAGGAGTGGTACACACAACGGGCGGTTACATGGTTTACACAGCTTATACTTTTCAGAATGTATTTCAATACAAACCAAATGAGGTCTTTTGGTGTACAGCAGATATTGGCTGGATAACAGGTCACAGTTATTTGATTTATGGGCCATTGCTCTCCGGAGCAACTACCTTAATGTTTGAAGGCATTCCCACCTTTCCCGATGCCGGAAGATTTTGGAATGTCATTGACAAACACCAGGTGAATATTTTTTACACCGCACCAACAGCAATCCGTTCGCTCGAAGCGATGGGATTGGATTTTGTTAAACCGTATAAATTAGACTCTTTGCGTGTGCTTGGCAGCGTTGGCGAACCTATTAATGAAGAAGCATGGCATTGGTATGACGAAAACATCGGCAAGAAAAATTGCCCGATTGTGGATACCTGGTGGCAAACTGAAACGGGTGGTATTATGATTTCGCCTTTAGCCGGAATAACCAAAACAAAACCATCGTTTGCAACACTTCCGCTTCCCGGTATTCAACCTGTTTTGTTAGATGAGAAAGGCAATGTATTAGAAGGAAATAATGTAGAAGGTCGTCTGTGTATGAAATTTCCCTGGCCTTCTATTATCCGCACCACCTATGGAAACCATGAGCGTTGTCACGATGCTTATTTCTCACAATTCAAAGGCTATTACTTTACAGGTGATGGCTGCAAGCGCGATGAGAACGGCTACTACAGAATAACAGGAAGGGTAGATGATGTAATTAAAGTTTCAGGGCATTTATTAGGAACTGCAGAAATTGAAAATGCAATTAACGAGCATCCCGATATTGTGGAAAGTGCTGTCGTTGGTTTCCCGCACGACATTAAAGGCTGGGGTATTTATGCCTTTGTGATTGACGAACATGGAAGAACTGACACCGAAGAACTGAAAAAAGAAATTATTGCCACCGTAAATAAATTTATGGGTGCCATTGCCAAACCCGATAAAATTCAAGTAGTAAAAGGCTTACCCAAAACCCGAAGCGGAAAAATAATGCGAAGAATATTGCGCAAAATTGCCGAAGGCGATGTTGCCAACCTTGGTGATACATCAACGCTGCTCGACCCTGCCGTAGTGGATGAAATTAAATCGGGAGTCATTTAGTTTTACCACTAAGTTCACAAGAACACGAAGTTTTTTCTTATAAACTCAGTGTTCTTAGTGGTGAAATAATCTCTACTTTCGGCAAGCTAAAATTACGATTTGCTCACGCTCGACCAGATAAAAGCCCCTATTGCAGCTGAAATGGATTCATTTGAATCGCATTTCCGCGATTCAATGAAAAGCAACGTTGCGTTGCTCGATAAAATCACACACTACATTGTTAAACGCAAGGGAAAACAGATGCGCCCCATGTTTGTTTTTTTGTCTGCGGGAATGTGCGGAGGAATTAATGATTCAACTTTTCGAGCAGCAACTTTGATTGAACTGTTACATACTGCTACATTGGTTCACGATGATGTAGTGGATGATTCCAACGAACGCAGAGGCTTTTTCTCTGTGAATGCACTTTGGAAAAATAAAATTGCGGTGCTCGTTGGTGATTATTTGCTTTCGCGCGGATTACTGCTTTCGGTTGAGAATAAAGAGCATCGGTTGCTCGGAATTGTAAGTAACTCGGTTCGCGAAATGAGCGAAGGCGAGTTGCTTCAGATTGAGAAAGCACGTAAACTTGATATTGACGAAAAGGTATATTTTGAAATCATTCGTCAGAAAACAGCATCGCTCATTGCATCCTGTTGCAGTTGCGGTGCAGCTTCCGTTTCTGATGACGATACGTTAGCGGAAAAAATGCGCCTCTTTGGCGAATATGTCGGCATTGCCTTCCAGATAAAAGACGATTTGTTTGATTATGAGCTGGCCAACGAAACCGGCAAACCCAGCGGCATCGACATTAAAGAAAAGAAGATGACACTTCCTTTGATCCTCAGTTTGAATAAATCAACTACCAGCGAAAAACGCTACATCATCAACATTGTGAAAAATCACAATACCGATATGAAGAAAGTGGCTGAGGTAATTGAATTTGTAAAGCAGAAAGGCGGCATCGCTTATGCCGAACAAAAGATGCAGGAATATCAAAGCAGTGCTTTAAAAATGCTTGACAGTTTTCCCGAAAGCAGTTACAAGACTTCGCTTTCTGAATTGGTGCAGTTTGCAACAAGAAGGAAGAAGTAACCGTCATGCCGAACTTGTTTCGGAATCTTAAAGAGAGATGCTGAAACAAGTTCGACATGACGAGATACTACTTAGAAAGTAGCTCTTTCACAATCTTTGAAATAACACTTCCGTCAGCTTTGCCGCTTAGTTCTTTAGTGGCAGCTCCCATTACTTTTCCCATGTCAGCAGGTGAGGAGGCGCCAACAGTTGTAATGATATTCTGAAGAATAGCTTTCAGCTCATCTTCGCTCATTTGCTTAGGAAGATAGTTTTCAATAACGGCAGCCTGCGCTAATTCAACATCTGCAAGTTCCTGTCTGCCTTGTCCAACATAAACATCAGCAGTTTCTTTGCGTTGCTTAACCATTTTTTGCAGAGCTTTCAGTTCAGTTGCTTCGCTTTGTCCTTCGGGTGAAGTTTTTAATAAAAGCAATGCAGATTTGATAGCACGTAGTGCTTCCAGTTTTGAAGCATCTTTTGCCAGCATGGCAGCTTTTATGTCGTTGTTGATTTGGTCGGTTAAGCTCATATTTTTGATTTAAAATGTTGATTGATAATTTAGTTTACTGTTCTTTGCCAAGTGCCAGCTGCGAACTTTCCGCCACTTCTTTCAGCACTTCTGCATTCATTTCATGTTTGCCTTCAAAAGTAACAATGTTGTAGTTAAACCCTGCAGCACCAAGCATTTTTTTATAGTCTTCCGGTTTCAGATATTCTAAGTATTCGTCTTTATCTCCGTAAACAACCGTTACAGGTATTTCGCGAAAACGTTTCCCGTGAATAGAAAGCTCTACATCTACGGGAAATGTTCCTGCCCAAAGAATAAGTCGGTTTACTTTTACATTGCTTTGTGCCAGCCAGCGGCAAACAGTTGCTGTGCCTTGCGAAAAGCCCAGAACATTCAGTTTTACTTTATTAAAATCAACACTGGTGAAAAGTTTGTCGAACAGTTTATTCAAAAAGTTAAGGTAGTCTGCAACTTCGTTTTCGCGATCCTCTTTTGTCATCCAAGCTGCTCCCATGCGTCCCGTAACGCCATCTAAGTAAAACTTTGAAAGTCCTTCGGGAGCAACTATAAACGTTTTTCCGTTTTCCAGCAGCGAAAAGTGTTTGATAAAATATTCGGCCAATTGCCCGTAGCCATGACAAACCAGCCAAATGGTTTCGGTGTTCCCATCTAAATTTCCGGCTGTATAGTACCGGGCTGTTTTTGAAACGGTAATTGTATGTTGTATCATTTTAGTATTAACAATCAATTGTTCAAAATTAGTCGAAGGAAAAACAGGCTTGGGCGAAATTATTATGAAACCCTTAACTGTATTACTAAGTTCAACCTCACAAAGCAACAATTCTGTGAGGCAAATATACTTTATTCTGTTTTTCTTTTTTTCAGGTGTTGTTACTAACAATCTTTTAGGTCAATGTTCAATGATTTTGTTGAACAATGATGAAAAGTCACAACAAGCTGATGCAATTTTTGAAGGAAAAGTTATCTCACAGTTTTGCTACACCGATGCAGTTGGAAATGTTCACACACTCAATAAGGTTGAAGTAAGTTCAGTTGTAAAAGGAACAGAAGTTCCACATCTCTTACAAGTACATACACCGGGCGGTGTAACAGCCGACAGAGCTCAACTCTATTTCCCGGGATTGAATTTACAGGTTGGGGAACAAGGGCTTTTTTATTGTACCGAAAAAGACGGGAGATATTTTCCTGTTGCTCTTTCACAGGGTTTTGTGCCTTATGAAGCTGCAACCGAAAAATCAAGCGCAGTTCAAATCTCTGCAATCAGTCCTTTAAATGTAAATGCCGGAACACAGGATGAAATAACCATTACAGGTTCTGACTTTGGCAATAGTCAGGGAACAGGAACCGTTTCATTCCGCAATGCCGATAATGGCGGATCGGGTTGGGTTGCTATTGCTCCCGGGCCACATTACACATTGTGGAGTAATAACATGATAAAAATGCTGATACCTACTTATACGCAGAACGGAATTAAGGTAGCTGGTTCAGGAAATGTAAAAGTAACAACAGCCGCTGGCGAAACGGTTCAAAGCACACAGCAACTGAACATACATTATGCACTGAGTGAGTTAGTTTACAATGGACAGATTGGAAAAATTTCACTTGCAGGAGTTGATCTTAACGGTGGTTACACCATGCAAATGAGCTCATTGTTTGCACAAAATGAAGAAGCTACACGAGCTTTGAAAAAGGGTATGACTACCTGGCGCTGCAATACTGGTATAAACATTTCTTTAGACACGTTAAATTATCTTCATGCCATTCCTGCTTTTAATGATGGGTTGAGTTCAATCTCGTTTGATGAACAAGGTTTGCTGCCAACGGGGGCATTGGCAACCACTGTAATTTCTGTATCAGCATGCAGCAATGAAGGGGTGATGAATTGGCAACTTAGCGAGGTGGATATGATTTACAGTTCTACTGCTTTGTGGAACATGGGCAGCGGACAGCCTTTTACCACCCACTTTGATTTTGAATCAGTGGTGCTGCATGAATTGGGTCATTTGCATCTGGAGCAGCATAACAATAATACAAACTCAGTAATGTATTACCGTCTTAATTCGGGCGAAACAAAACGCAATCTTTTTAACGACAGCGGACTTGACGGAGGAATTGAAGTGATGCAGAACAGCATTAACCCTGGTTATAGCTGCGGCAACTATCCTCACATCACTCCTTTAAATAGCGGCAATTGCAGTTTGGTTGGTATAAAAGATAATGAGTGGGCTACAGAAGAGCAGGTGAGTGTTTTTCCTAACCCGTCACAAGGTGTTTTTACCATCAATTGGAGTGAAGTGGCAAAAGCACAGGTGCAACTGAGTATTCATAACCAGATTGGTGAACTCGTATTTTCACAATCGTTTGTAAACAGCAATTCTGCCGTAATAGAACTTCCTTTTTCAGCAGGTATTTATATGCTCGAACTCAGATCTGAAGAAAATACGATTACCAGAAAAATCTGTATTCAATGAGCGGGAAAACTGCTCTTGTAGCAGGAGCCAGTGGTTTAATTGGCGGCCATCTTCTTGATTTACTTGCTGCCAACAGTGCATTTAACAGAATAAAATCAGTTACCCGCAAACCGATGAATTCCGACAAAGAAAAAATTTCGGAAATCATTGTTGACTTTGATTCGCTTAATCAGTTTTCGCAACGTCTGGCAGCGGATGTGGCTTTTTGTTGTTTAGGAACAACTATTAAAACAGCTGGATCTCAGGAAAACTTTCGCAAAGTAGATTTTACCTATTGCCTGGAGTTGGCAAAAGCAGCAAAAGCGCAAGGCGCAAAACAATTTATTCTTGTTTCGTCAATAGGTGCTGATGCACAATCAGGCAATTTTTATCTGCGCACAAAGGGTGAAACCGAAAATGCGATTGACTCATTAAATTTTGACAGCTTTTGTATCATGCGTCCGTCTATGTTACTTGGCGACAGAAAAGAAACCCGTTTAGGCGAGAGCATAGGCAAGGTTTTTATGCAGGCAACCGGTTTTTTGTTTGCAGGACCGCTAAAAAAATACAAAGCGATTGAAGCTCTTACCGTAGCTCGTTGCATGGTAGAACTTGCCAAAAATCCTGAACCCGGAAAACTGATTTTTGAGAGTGATGTGATTGCACATTACGCCTGAATCACATTGGATTTTCAGGAATAGTAAAATAAAAGATACTGCCTTCACCGGATTTGGATTCAACCCATATTCTGCCATTGTGCAGTTCTACAATTTTTTTGCAGTGCGATAAACCAATGCCGCTTCCTTCATAATTATCACGCGAATGTAGACGCTGAAAGAGCAGAAATATTTTTTGAAAATGTTTCTCTTCAATTCCAATTCCGTTATCAGCAAAGGAGAACTGCCAGTTGTTTCCTGATTTTTTAGCACCAATTTTTATTTCAGGCAAGCTCCCCCTTTTTTTAAATTTTATGGCATTACCTATAAGGTTTTGAAACAGAAGTTCCAGCTCCAGCGGAAAAGCTTTTATAACAGGCAATTTTTCAGCTTTTATAACAGCACCGCTTTCAGTAATAGCTGCATGCAAATTGGCAAGTGCATTATTTAATACCTGGTTACAATTAGTTTGCTGCAAAATCCTTTTGCTGCCAAGGCGTGAGTACTCCAGCAGACCGCTGATAAGGTCGCGCATGCGGTTAGTTGATTGCGCAATAAAACGTACATACGTGTTTGCATTGTTATCAAATTTTGCAGCGTATTCTTCGGTTAGCAGATCGGTGAAACTGCTTATGGTGCGTAGGGGTTCCTGCAGATTATGTGAGGCAATAAAGGCGAATTGTTCAAGCTCTTTGTTTTTTATATCTAACTGGATATAGTTCTGTCGCAATATCTCTTCGGTTATTTTTCGTTCAGTAATATCCTGTGTTGTGCCCTTTAGCCAAAGAGGATTCCCTTCTTTATCTTTTATTATTTCGCCAAGCCCTAAAAGGTGTTTGATACTCCCATTTTTCATAATTACCCGGTGTTCATAAACGGCTGCTACACCTACTTCATTTGCCAGATTAATTGCATCGTCAAGGTTTGCAATATCATCGGGATGAATTTTTCCTCTGCACACCTCAAAAAGTTTTTCAGGTGGTGTATGCTCTACCTCAAAAATATGATAGAGTTCATCGGACCAGAAAAGTTCACCTGTTTTAAGATTGTATTCCCAACTTCCGGTTTTAGAAAGTTTTTGAGCATCGTTCAGGCTTTGGCGATTTTTAACTAGTTCCTCTTCAAATTTTTTACGTTCGGTAATATCAACCAGCGTGCTGAGCATGTGTGGTTCACCGTTTATTTCAATTTTTTGAGTTGAAGAGAGCACCTCAATTAAATTACCTTTTGCATCGCGCAGTTTCACTTCAAGGTTTTCGTAATTAAACCCCTTTTCTCTTACTACTTTCAATAGTTTCTCGCGGGTGGCAGAATCAATCATATTTAGCTCAGCAGAATTTTTTCCAATCACCTGTTCGCGTGTAAATGAAAACAATTTCAGGAAAGCATGATTTACATGAACAAATTTGCTTGTGCGGATATTGACAATATTGGTAGCTACAGGACTTGCTTTAAAGAATTTGAAAAAACGCTCGTGCGAGAGTAACAACTCTTTTTCTGCTTCATCGCGCCTGCTGCTTATTTTATTGAGCTGGCGTGAAATATACCAGGTAATGAGAAAGAATATAATTGTTATTCCAGATACGCCAAATGCCACTACCAATTCTGCACTTATGTTGTAATTATGTACAATGTAAAGAAGTAACAATCCCAAAAAAAACGGGAAAAGCACAATTCCGGGAATCAGCACTTTAGCTGCAAGCACAGTAGCCCCGGATCCTGAAAAGTCATAGACAAAACCTTTGTCATGATTGATAAGCATAATTGCAAATGAAGTAAGCAAAAAGCAGATTGCGGTATGCACGGCCATTGGGTGAGCAGCAAGAATTCCTATAAATTCAGGAACATTGTACACATAGCCGAGTGTAGAAAACAGCCCGATTAAAAATGCAGCAAGTGCAAGATAATTGGCAATTAATCTGTTAATTGATTTTCCGGTGTTGCTGAGTAGTATAGAACTTCCCAGTAAAATAAAATTTATAGCTGTCCCAGGTGCAATTCTGCTCGAAACATTGCGAAGTTGGTCGTTAAATATTTTATAGTTAAACAACCACTCTTCTTCTTTTATCCCGGTTGAAAAAAGAAGGTCAGATAATTTCAGTAAGCCGATAAGAATAATTAGTGCAGAGGTGAGCAATGCTAACCACTTAAATTTATTTCCCGATGTATCTTGTTTAAGTGTTGAAAAAACAGCAATGCCTGATAACATGAATCCAACGGCTGTTACCGGGTTCATGGCAACAAGATTAGGAATGGGGCGTTTCAGGAACTCAATATCTAATTGCCAGCCAACTATCACTAACATGCCTACAGTTGAGACAAATACACTCAGAAAACCGGCTATCTTATTTTGGGTATTTAGCATCCGACATCAAACATCGGGATTTTAATCAGAAATTATCCGAAAAATATTCGCGCAGAATTTCGTCCAGTGAGCTGCGCAAAAGCGGTTTGTTCATAAAAACCGTTTTTGGGTGTTTTATTCTTGCTTTGGCCTCATCATCAGGATTGCGTGATGTAGTCAGTATTACAATCACAGTTCCCCAGCGTTGTTCGCGGGTAAGGTTTTTATATTCATCAAGAAATTCCCAGCCGTTCATGCCGGGCATGTTCAGGTCAAGAAAAATAATATCAGGTTGCGGGAAAGCATGATTTTCTTCTGTTCTCAAAAATTCAAGTGCTTTGGTCGCATTGGTTTCTACTCGGATTTTTTCAGCACAGCCGGCTTCACGTATTACCTTTTCGTGCAGAAAATTCGCGCCTTCAAAATCGTCAATCAGCAGAATAAGCTTCAGTTTTTTCTTCATATTCTGCGGGCTCGGTGGTCAATTACAGGAACCGGTTTAGCCGCAGTTTCAATATTGAAAATCTCTTTCACTATTTTGCACATACCCACAGCCGTAATGGTTTTAAAATAATAATATTTCATGCCGTTAGCCGCAAAGGCAGCAACATCCTCATTGGTCATAGTGGTTGCCAGATAGGCCAATACTGTGCGTTCGTTGTTAAAATTGGGTAATCCGCGTACAGCATCAATAAATTCATGACCGCTCATTCCGGGCATGTTAATGTCAATAAAAATAAGGTCGGGAAAATCGTATTTGGTTGAAATGTCAGAAAGGTATGCCAGTGCGCTTTCAGCCGTTGTGAAGAAAAGCGAATCACGAGCTACATCTGCCTTTTTGACAATAAACTTGTGATATTCGTTAGTAGGAATATCATCATCAATGAAAACTATTTTATTTAGTTTCTTCATGATTTTGTTTGCAACATTAATGCTGCAAACCTTTAATCTTAGTGATCTTTAAGATATTTTTTTACCACATCAACCAAGCCGTAAAGCTCTTTTGAAGCAATCGAGTAGTAAATAAATTTCCCGCTTCTTTTTCCTTTAATGTAGCCGGCTTTGGTAAGCAGCATCAGGTGATGTGATGTAAGCGATTGCTCAGAATTGATTTTGTCGCAAACATCATTTACTGATACTTCACCTTCCTTGTGAAGCAATTCAAGGATCTGGACGCGGATCGGATGTCCTCCCGCACGCAATACTGCGGCAATTGTTTTTTCGTTGATTTCCATGTTGTTTTTGTGTTAATTAATTGTGGGGGTTATTAATTGTAATGCAATTCTATGTAGAATTGTTTTAATATTAACAAAATTATACCGAAACTGTTTTTTAATAGATTAAATATAAACTTTTGTCGTTGAATTAAATCTTTCTGCAACAAGGTCAAATGATTACTTTTGCGCCCCCTGCAAAAAAAACGCAGGCAGATTTTTAAAAATGATTTCAGTAAACAGGCTTTCGGTTCAGTTTGGTGGTAGCGACCTTTTTGATGATGTTTCTTTCCTTGTAAACTCTCGCGACCGCATAGGTTTGACCGGAAAGAATGGTGCAGGAAAATCAACCATGTTGAAAATACTGGCCAAAGAGCAGCAGCCTACCGAGGGCGAAGTAGCTATACAGAATGATTGCACCTTGGGTTATCTTCCGCAGGAGATGCACCTGAGACTAGGCAAAACAGTTTTCGATGAAACAGAAACAGCTTTTGTTGAAGCGAAAGAACTGGAAAAAAAAATTGAGCATTACAATGAACAATTGGGAATTCGCACGGATTATGATAGTGACTCTTATTCTGACCTTATTGTAAAACTAAACGAAGCTAACGAGCGCTATAACCTTATTGGCGGCTACACCATGCAGGCCGATATTGAGTTGGTTTTATTCGGCCTTGGTTTTGAGCGCAAAGATTTAACCCGCCTTACCGATGAATTCAGCGGTGGATGGCGCATGCGCATTGAGCTCGCAAAAATTTTGTTGCAAAAACCTAGCGTTATGCTGCTGGATGAGCCTACCAATCACTTGGACATTGAGTCGATACAATGGCTTGAGGATTTTTTGAAAAACTATTATGGGGCAGTAGTGTTGGTATCGCACGACAGAGCCTTTCTTGATAATATTACCACGCGCACCATTGAAATTTCGCTTGGTAAGATATACGATTACAAAGCCAATTATTCAAAGTACGTTCAGTTACGTCAGGAGCGCAGGGAACAGCAACAGGCTGCCTTTGCTAATCAGGAAAAATACATTGAACATACCGAGATGCTGATTAATAAATTCCGTGCAAAAGCAAGTAAAGCTTCCATGGCGCAGAGTTTAATTAAGAAGCTGGATAAGATTGACCGTATTGAAGTGGATGAAGAAGATAATGCTACACTGCGTTTCAAATTCCCGCCAGCACCTCGTTCAGGAAAAGTAGTGGTAGAAGCCGAGAATATTGCTAAGCGATATGGCGAGAAAACAATTTTCAGTAAGGTTGATTTTATGATTGAACGCGAAGAGCGCATTGCATTCGTGGGCAAAAACGGTGAAGGAAAATCAACACTTTCAAAAATTATTGCAGGAGTTGAATCCTTTGAAGGTAAATTAGTGATTGGTCACAATGTCAAGATTGGATATTTCGCACAGAACCAGGCTGAGATTTTGGATGGAGAAAAAACAGTATTTCAAACCATTGACGATGTTGCTGAAGGCGAAGTGCGTAAAAACGTGCGCAGTTTGTTAGGTTCTTTTTTGTTTGGTGGCGATGCTATTGACAAAAAAGTAAAAGTGCTTTCGGGAGGAGAAAAAAATCGTCTTGCACTTTGCAAATTATTATTGCAGCCTTATAACCTGCTTATTATGGATGAGCCTACCAACCACCTGGATATGCGCTCGAAAGAAATGCTGAAAAGTGCGTTGTTAAAATATGACGGAACATTGGTTGTTGTTTCGCACGACCGTGATTTCTTGCAAGGCTTAACAGATAAAGTGTATGAATTCCGCAACGGAAATATCAAAACACATATCGGTGATTTGCAGGCATTCCTTGCTTCACGCAAAATCCATAACCTTGCTCAGCTGGAAGTGAAAGCTGCTGCAAACGGAGCAGAAAAGAAGGAAAAAGAAAAAGAGAAGTTTGAAGCAAAACACGAACACGAAGAGAAAAAGAAGCAGGAAAAGGAGTTAAAACATGCACAAAATGCAGTTGAGAAAAGTGAGAAAGAGATAGAGCGCCTTGAACAAAAAATCAAGGAAATGGACGACAATCTACTTGACCCTGTTTTTTACCAGGAGGCATTAAAAGATAATACAGTGTTTGATCTGTACAATGAACTCAAAGCAAGTCTTGAAAAAGAGTTGTTGCTTTGGGAAGAAAGGCAGGCAGTAGTGGAGCGACTACAACAGGTTTATTCCAAATCTTAATCCCAAACGAATAGGTACATATAGTTTATCCCAGCGCTTGGGTTCATAGCGTTGGTCGGTAGTTTGGTCAAAGGTGTATTTGTTGATGTCAAAGTCCGCCTTGTCAGAACTAATATCAAGATTGCGGTAACCAATTCCTACACCAATATAGTAGTCAATATGGAAAAAACTGCCAAGATTATCACCCAAGAAACCACCTATCAGTGAAAATTCATAACGCTGGGCCGATGCAGTAATCAGGTGTTGGTCAGTAATTGCAGTGCTAGCATCAGTAAAATTTATAAACTCCGGATTAAAGTCATACATGGAGTAGCGCGGCTGAAAACCAACATAGCCGCCTACATATTGTTTGCGTTTAGATTTGGTAGAACTAAAACCCTTGCTTCCCAGTATCTTCAGCGTATATGAAAATTCATAACCCGAATAATGGTAACGTAAATCATCAGTAATTCCCTCTGCACGCCATTGATTAAAATGATAATTATCTCCTTTTCCGGATCGTGTGTTGGTAATGTTTACGCGGAACTCATTTGAAATCCTTCCTATGCGTATATCAAGACTAACGGGATAATCATCCCAGATATACATAATCGGATTGGTGGCGACTGCAACTGAAAACCTTCCGCGTGCATCGCGTTTACGTTCTTCTTTTTCTCTGCGTTTGCGTTCTTCTTCCTCCCGCTGCGCCTGCAGTCTGCGTTCTTCTTCTGCTTTTCTTCTTGCTTCTGCAATTCTGTTTTTTATTTCCTGCACCTTAGCATAATCGCCAATAAAGTCATACACTTTTTGCAGACGCTCCCATTCGTATTCCGAGAAGCCGGAACTGTATTTTTCAATAGTATTTACCGCTTTTCTTGCATCTGCCTTGTCGGGTTCGTTCATAGCAGATTCAGAATATTTCCAGCCTACATCAAGAGAGGCAGGATTTACGGATGTTGTGTAAGAAGCAAACCATTTATTGGCTGCTGCATATTCATTTACATTTACTAAGGCCTTGGCAATGCGCAGCTTTAAATCATTTTCAGTAATTGTTAAGCTATTAAAAATAGTGGTCATTGTAGTATAAGGCTCGGTATTTAATGCCTTGGCCTCACTTGACATGGGCATCCACGCTTCCAGCGCTCTGACATAATAAGTGGCAAGCTCGTCATCGCTTTCGTCTTTGTCTGCCAGAGCAAAAATTGCATCTAAGAAAGGGTCTCCGCTTTCCTCAAAGGCAAGGGCAACGTCATAATAAATAATCCATTCGCTGGTTGGTGAAACACCTTTTTTTACGGGTTCGTAAAGTTTATTTAATTCCGTAACACGCTCGTAGTCATAAAGGTTATATGCAGCATTTACTCCGAGATAAATCATTTCGGTGTAAGTCTTGTCAAGCGGGGTTTCGTTGCTGAATTTAATATGCTTCCTTGCTTCTGATATATCAATAGTGTAATAAGAGGGCCATATAGCAAACGCTTTATTTACATATTCTTTCTGGTGTGTGTAATCATCCACCTCATTATAGAGGTAGCTGATCTGCTTATAGATCCATGCTTTCTCGTAGTTTGCAGCATGTTTGTAATCGGAAGATTTTGATTCTACCTGACTGATGAAATCCAGTGCCTCATTATATTTTGTAACGATGGCTGGGATTTTTGAAGCGTCAGGCGAAGCATAGAAGTCATCATCTAAAGCAGTTGCTTCTTTTGATTTTTCAAAATGTTTGGTCCACTCTTCTTTTTGTGCAAAAACAAATTGAAAGGAGAACGTTAAGATGATAAAAAGTATAACTTTTTTCATGGGCGTGATTTTGGTTTCAATATCAAAATTATGTTTTTTTCAGAACTCCAAACCAATTCCCGGTTTGTCAGGAATAATAACACACCCATCAATCAGCTCAGGATTTCTGAACGGATTATTATTAATCAGAAATGGTCCATCCAAATCAACATAATCTGCAAGAGGTGCAAGATGTGAGGCTGCTAAAATCGCGCACGAAGTTTCCGTCATACAGCCAAGCATAATTTTCATATTCAGTTCACGTGCTTTTAAAATCATTTTATGTGCTTCCGCCATACCGGTTGATTTCATCAACTTGATATTGATGCCATGAAAAAGTTCTGCGGCTTTTTCCAAATCTGTGAATCGTTTTACGGATTCATCTGCAAGTAAAGGCAGCGGACTTTTTTCTTTCAGCCATAGCATATCATCATCAGCGCAATTGACAGGCATGGGTTGTTCCACCACTTCAAAATTGTTTTCACTGAGCATGTAAAGCATTTCCAAAGCCATGCTTTTGTCGTTCCAGCCCTGGTTGGCATCGGCATACAGCTTTTTATCGCATTCGTTTTTTACAATGTGCACAATCTTTTCATCCTCTTTTGTTCCCAGTTTTATTTTCAGGATTTTGAAATCTTTTGCCTCTTTTATTTTGCGTGGAAGGTTTTTCAACTCATCAATAGCAATAGTATAGCTTGATAATTTTTTCTCTGCTGTTTTTATTCCGAAAAGTTCATAGCAGGGTTTTCTTAAAATCTTTCCCACTAAATCATGGAGTGCAATATCAATGGATGCTTTGGCGGCATTGTTCCCATTTTCAAGTTTATCAACGTAGTTTAAAATCTTTGCAATTTCTGTGCTTGCGTCAGGTTCCCCTCTCCTCTGAGGAGAGGGGTTAGGGGAGAGGTTTAAACCTTCAAATTGCTCCAACTCCAACTTAGAAAGAAATGCTTTCACACTTTCCTGTGTTTCGCCATGATAGGGCGGGAGCGAGGCTTCACCGCAACCGATAATTCCTTTGTGTTCAAGCTGCGTTAAAACAATGGCTGTTGTATTTCGTGTGCCATGCGCCAACCCGAAAGGGTTTTTGAGTTGCAATGTATAAGGGCGGAAGCTGAGTTTCAACGAAAATGATTTCGTGCAAAAGTATCATGTATGCCACAGATTACACAAATTGTCGCAGATTTTTATTCCTAGTTTATTCTGTGATTTCAATCTGTGCTAATCAGCGTAATCTGTGGCAAAAGAATCAATCCCAAAAATGTTATCAACATTGGTTGATAAACAGAATTGCAAGTTAAACTCAAAAATCATTTTTTTGCATCTTATAGATATACGTACCATGCTAAACAGAATCATAGTTATTAACTCCGAATTGTATGCCAAGGCAGCAATTCAGATCGGGCAGAACCACAGTATTCAGATGACTGCCGAAAACAACGTTGGGAAAAGTTCGTTTCTGAATACGCTTAATTTTCTTTACATCACGGATAAAGATCAGATGCGTTTTGAGGACAACCGTAAACTGGCCGACTCGATGAAACACTATTTTGACGGAACCAGCCTGCACAGTTTTATCATTTTCGAAATTTTTAAAACAGAATACTACTGCCTGTTGGTGAAGGCAACTCCGGAAAATACCATTGAATATTATCGTTTGCCAGGAGCATTTAAGGAAGAAAACTTTATTCAGAAATCTGCCGACTCATCTAAGGTAAAACGTTGGGACAAAATTCTGGAGGAGATGACCAAAGAAAATCCGCTTGACCCACCTGTGTTGCTGAAAGGCGAAGACCTTTACAATACGGTTTACAATTCAGACCGTACCAAAAATCCTGTGGTTTGGATTAAACGCGAAGTAAAACGTAAAGGCCGTTCGTTCTCCAACAGTTTTACTGAAATCTATCGCCACCTGATTAAAACAAGTGATATCAGCGAGAAATCTTTTAAGAATGCTTTGCTTATTGCGGATAACAAACAAGACCTCTCACTGAATGTTTTTACCAGTTCAAGCTTTGAGAAGATTAATGAGTTCGAGAAAAAGAAGCATCACCTCGATAATCTTTCGGCAGTAAAGCAGGATTTTGAAAAGCTGAAATTGCTGAACGATAAATTTTCAACGGAAGAAAATATTCTCGCCAAACTGAAGCACACTTTTGTGTTGCATTTCAACGCCATTGAAAAAGAACTGTGGGAAAAAACAGGTTCTGAAAGTCCGCTTTCATTGTCTATCCGCGAGTTGGAAAACAAAATTGAATACACGCTGAAACATCAGCGCGACCATTTGATTACCGAAAAAGCAAATCTTAATAACCAGATTGCCAATGCCACCAATGCCATTGAAGAAATAAATAAACAGTTGGCCGAAGTGGCAGATTTTGAGCCTACGGAAGACAACCTGATGTTTCAGGGTATTATGGCGAAGTACGAAGAAGAAAACCGTCAGCGCATTAATATTGAAGCGCAGATTATGCAACTCGACCGCAGCAAATTTACCCTGCAGGAAGTAGAAAGCGCGATTAAAAAACTGAATGACGAAATTGAACAGCAGCAAAACAATATCAAGGATTTTAATAACCTGTTGTATCAGAACATCTCTTCAAAGCCCGATGTAATCAGCAAAGTTTATACCTACCTGAGCAGCGATGTTGCCTATTTAAGTAAATCGCACATCAAGAAAAAAATTACCAAAGCAGATTTGCCGCTTTCGTTTTTTGACGGTAAAATTGATGTAAAGGGAATTGAACTGAAACATCCTCCTACTGTAAAACAATTACAGGAAGAAGTAAAAACAAAGAAGAAAGAGCTTGCTGAAAAAACCATTCAGTTAGAAGCAATAAAAAACCGTTCTACTCTTCAGCAGCAGGTTGAAAAACTGGCACAATCCATTGCTGATACAGCAAAGCTGATTAAAAAGATTAACGACAAACCTTCATTGGTTGCGGCTAAAAAGGAAAACGAAGCATTGGTAAACAGCAAACTGAGAAAAACACTCAGCGATATTCAGCGCAAGATTGATGCAAAAGATGCGGAGATAGCAAAAGAGAAAGAAACATTAGCTGCCCGTAAACTGGAACTGAACAGACTGCACGCTAATCTTTCAAAATACCGCGAGCAGTACGAGCACATTGTTGCAAAGACCGATATTCTGCAAACAGACGAAACAGTAAACGAACCGTTTGATAAAATCTACGACCGCTTTTACCGTGTGTATGATAGCTTCAGGGCAACACGCGAACAACGCAAAGAGTTGAAAGATGCCATCAATAAAAAGTTGGACAAAGACATTCAGGATATTAAAGACTTTGTTGCCGAAGTGGAAGAAGAGATCAGCAATATTCCTCAGATGGACAAGGTTATCAGTAATTTGCTGGATACGCTTTCTTACGAGATTGGCAATCCTACCCATTCATTCCTTACTCAGTTCAACGATTTTAAAACGTTTATCTACAAAAGCTACAATGCTAAACTTGCTGAATATCCGGTATCGAATATTCAGAGTGTGCGGGTGAAGATTGTAGAGAACGAAGAAATGATTCAGGATCTGGAAAAAATATCGCGTTTGAAATTTACAGGAGGAATTGATTTTGACAACGGCTACACCGAAAGTAAAAAAGCCTTGGAAAAACAACTGACTGACAGCAAAGGAAAACCAGTTGACATCACCGATTTGTTTACCATTAAAGTAGAGATTACCAAGGTTACAGGCGAAAGCGAAGAGATTGATTTGTCGAAGCAGGTACAATCGCGCGGAACTAACATTGTTCTGAAATTGTATCTGTTCCTGAACATTCTGAAAGATTTGGTACACAGCGATCCTGAAAATAAAATTGTGATTTATGTGGATGAGCTGGATGCCATCGGACAAAAGAACGTGAAGCAACTGGTGCGTTTCTGCATTGACCACAACTTTGTTCCCATCTTTGCCGCACCGCGTAAAGTAGAAGGAATTCAGAAGTATTACTTAGTGAAAGAGCCGCTGGTAAAAGAAAAAGGAGCTACCCGTAAACCCAAGATTACGTTTGGCGAGTTGCAATCATTCCCCGTTACTTACAGGAACGCAAATTAAAAGATGAGCAACCTAAATTTATCCGGTAAAGAAATACTGCGTTTTTTGAATACGCATTATGAGTTTGTGCACAGCGCATTTGCTGCGGGCAAGCCGCACTTCATGATTGATTCAGATAAGTTCATGCGCCTGCTTCATGAGTATAATGCAAAGAACGAAAGCAAAATTTCGCTCTACCGCCTTACATCGGAAGTAAAATTCTGCCGGCAACTTTCAACAGGTGAATACAAACTTAACCGCAACTACATTCCTTTTCTGGAATACCTGTTCAATGATTTTGTTTTGAATTTACCCGAAACATTAAAGAACAGATATCAGGCGGTTTTCAATCATTTCACAGCATTGAAAACGGAGACAACCGGTTTCCGCGTTGTATTGCTTGCTCAGGAAATCATCAACGTAATTGAAGATTTTCTGAGTGATATTGAAGGACAAACCCAGCGCCTGTTGCGCGATACCGAAGCACTGAAAGTAAATGTCGGTAATCATTCTGCTTTCTCCACCCGTATTCAACGTGCTAATTTCTGGATTGACGAATACATTATTCCGCTCAACGGAATTCTGGATAAAGAACGAGCTGATTCCATTGTGAATGTAATTATTCAATTGCAGCAGTATTCTAATGAAAGACGTTTGCTTTCGGATAATTATGAATTGAAATTAGAATTTGAAAAACTGTATGCCTGCGCAGTAAATGCAAAATCGGAATTGGATAGAACGCTGAGCAAACTTACCCGCGAATTATTACCACTGCTGGAGCGCATAAAAAGCGATTCAATTATTCTCAACGGCTTTTATCATTTTGTTGAAAATATTGATGACCCTAAGGCATACGTTGCTGCACTTCCGCATATTGTGCGCAGAACAAAATCAAGTGTTACTTCCAAAGCATTTGCAGCCGAGGCTGAGTTTTATATTGACCAGTTCAGTTACCTCACACCCGAAATACTTTTCAATGAAAGTGATGAAGATGTAGAGTGGTTGCCCGATGCCGCTTTCTTTAAAGAACAATTGCTGAAGGACGATGGCGTGAAAGATTTTTACAAATGGTGCCTTACTTCGCTGGAAGAACAGACCGAAAATATTACCCTCTCTAAATTTTTTACGCTTTCTAACATGTTGCTGGACGAAGATCTGGTAATAGAATATAAAGACGAAAAGCGTTACGAAATAAAACTGGCCGATGCCACCTTATTAATGCCAAAAATTAAAGTTTATGCAAAGCTATCCAAGTGAACACCGTGAAATTGTAAGCGCTCTTGTTGACGGGCGTTTTGTTATTTATCCTAACCCCACCTTCGTATCGCTGAAGTTGCAGGAAGAGGAATACCGTGAGTTTTTTATGCAGAGTTACGGGTATGAACTGGTTATTGATTCCGAGATTGCGTACCTTACTTCCACCGAAGGAACGGAAAAACGTACCCGCGATTTTGTATTGTTTCTTGCCTTGCTTTGCCGCGAGCTGGATTACAGCGGAAAGAATTTCCGTGATGCCATTGAAGTAGGTGTTTTTGACATGGCCGAAACAGAACAGATGCTGAGACAATCCTCTAAATGGGAAGTATTGGAAAAAACTTCGGTGGCCGACTTTAATGAGTTCATCAGTATATGGCACCGTAAGAATGTATTGTTCCGTGCCGAAGGACAATTCAGATTTACCAAAGCGGTGAAGATATTCTTTGACTTTGCAGTGAATGTTGCGAATGCGAAGCTGAAGGAAGCGGAGGTAGCGTAACGTCATTGCGAGGGTTTTTCACCCGAAGCAATCTTTCAATATAATTACTGCATACTATTTTGAGATTGCTTCGCTGCGCTCGCAATGACGGACGACTTTGCAGTGAATGTTGCGAATGCAAAGTTGAAGGAAGCGGAGGTGGCGTGAGGCTTTACCGGGATTTAACGGGGAAGTTCTGAAGCCTTTAATGTTTTGATTTTGCCTTCATGATAGATGGCAAAAGTGCCGTTGTTTTTCAGTTTTGTTTCAAAAAGTTTTATGGCAGAGATTTTTAAACCCTCTACAATCTTTTTTTGAAGTTCAGCTATTTTTTCTTTATCCATTATAACTGCTTTTTATTTCGTGATAGAGCTGGTTGTCAAAAATAACCGCATCCGTATCTTTTTCTTTTTGCATCACAAATTTAGGAGTATTTCCTGAGTTGTCAAACAGCATTACATTATCGCACAGGTTTATGTAGCTGTCAAAGAAATTTTTTAAGCCTCTGTGATAGCGTCTTTCTATGATTTCGGGTGGGATATTATGCCCGCCCTCACTTACTCTTATTTTTACCCGCTCTTTAGCTAAATCGGTATTGTGCAGCCAGAAAAATACAAGTGTTACAAAGTATCCTTTTTGTCTTGCTTCTATTATTTTTTGCCGGTAGGTTTTAGTTGAAAGCGTAGTTTCAAATGCAAAATCAGCTTCCTGATTAAGTAATTCGTTTATGCGGAACAACATAATGCGTCCCGCTTCAAAAGCAACTTTTTCAGGTTGAAAAGGTGATAAGCCTCTGGCAATTTCATCTGCATTTACAAACTCTTTACAATCCAATACATCAGGCAATATGGTAAAGGAGGCGGTGGTTTTACCAGCTCCGTTGCAACCTGCAATAACATATAATTTTTTAATGTCTTTCAATTGGTATGATGCTATGGGCAACAAAGTAACCAAAAATAGGAAAATGGTACTAATAATTGCAAAGGCAAGAAGAACTATGCGACAGGATTGAGTTAGTAGTGGAGAGGAAACGAATGGAACTAGACAGGCGGCTTTACCAAGTTTTTATGTATTGTATTTTTTGCAACCTTGATTTGTGTTGAGGGGTCAGGATTTGTATTTACACAGGAATGAATGAGTTTGGACATCATAGGAACTTGTTTGGACAATTGAGGAATAGGTGCGGAGGATTTAGGAATGAATTTTTTTAATTTAGCTAAGAGCGGGTTTGATTGAGGAACTTTTAAGGACAGGATAGGAGTGTGTATTTGTTCTTTAGGAGTTAATAGGAGTAAATTAGGAGTTAATGAAAGTAAACGAGGAGTTAATGTTGGTTAATCAGGAGTTATTACAATTTAATTAGGAGTTATCACTATTGATAGAGGAATTAGCATTATGAATTGAGGAATTGGCGGGGAGGATTTAGGAATGGGTGTGGCTTATTCAGGAACCGGATACTAAAACATAGTTTTTGTACGTTATTATATAGAGCAGTATTGCAGAGGGTACTATTGTATTATTAAACATACAGAACATGAAAAAATTAACTGAGGAGGAGGCGAATGCTATAAAGGTATTGCCTCCGGGAAAAAGAACGTTGTTGCGGGTTACGTTGCTGAGTATGCAGGTAGGTGAGGTTGTTTTTATTGAGGCGCATGAATGGATCTGGAAGAACCAGCCGCTGAGCACGTATTGCAGACGCCTGGAGAAGCTGAACAAGCGGAGGTTTGATTGCCGGAAGGCGGTGGATGGAACGGGGTGGGTGGTGAGGCGGGTGGGGTGACCACCCCCTAACCCCCTCCTTGGTACCTCATCCGCCCTTTGGGCACCTTCTCCTTAAAAGAAGGAGAAGGGAAGCGGAAGATGGTTTTTAAGGAGGGGGAAATGCGAACGCGCACAGCGTGGATACCCGCCCACAGGGCGGCAGATGTTCATTCGTACTATTCGTTTTTATTTTTCGTTGATGCCGGAATTTGTTTTTACAAAATAAATTTAATACTCTTGCTACTCAATACCAAGTGCCCCCCTTGGTATTTAAACCACATAATTCTTTACCTGTGCCTCACAAAACACAGCAAGGGATTGATTAATATTTCTTCTATGAAGGGGGTAAAATTTTTAGTTTGGGTTGAAGGGGTAGGGTTGAAAAATCTGAGGAGGGGGATTTTTGGGATAGCAAGGAATATAGGAGACGAGGCAATGAGCCTTAAGGCTGGAAGCCTTGTTAATGACAGCGTAGCGAGACGCTACGCTGAACGGGGGTAAATAATTTAAAGAAATAACGAGGTGTCAGGAAATACCAATTTTAGTTTATTGATGTTTTGAGTGATATAGAGAAGAAATCAACATTACTTGCATTGTAAGAATGCTTCTCAGTCCAATCAGATGTACATTAAAATTATCAGTGTTCTAGAATTACCATGCTAATAGTAGTTTATATTTATAAAATCTATGAAACTTAAACTCGAAAAAAAATTTGCTGATAGAGATATTGATTTATTCATAAATAATGTTTATCAAAATTATAAGAAATTTCCTCTAGATAAATATCATTTTGATTTATCAGATGTTGAATATATAGCTAACCAAGAATTGTTGGTACTATCTGCATTATTCAAATCATTTATAGATGCGAATATTGACTTTAATGTTCAATTTTATAATAATGAAATTTCAACAAATGAGATACCTGATAGAGTAAAAAAAGTAATAATTCAATTTTGGGAAGTATGGAAAGTGCATGAAATTGTACCTAAATATACTTATGGAAAATATTTTGGTTTAGATGGTAATTTAATAAAAAGATTTCAAGAGGAATTAGGCTATTTCCCGAAGTTGTCTGAAATTTATAATAGACATGGAATAACTCCATTTATTTATCTAAACTATATAAGAAATTATAATGAAATTGATATCAAAAGATTAATTAAACCAATTTATAAATTAAATTCCGCTATAATAGACTTATTAAAAGTTAATAATTGTCAGCATCCATTTACAAGTGATGCATTAAGTTCAATAATTACAGAAGAATTATATCTGAATTTTCTTGATCATTCATTACCATCTTCTTTTAAAGGCTTTTCTGATAATGCCTTTATGAGCATATCTTTTCAGGCAAAAATTGACGAAGAAAAAATATCACCTGAAGATATCCAGAAAAGAGCTAAACTCAACTTTCAATCGGAATGTATAGATGAAAGTGTAAATTTTTTCTATGATTCTAAATCAAAAAATTTTAAAAATATTCCATATATACAGTTTTCATTTCTTGATTTTGGACAAGGTATTGCCGAAACATTACGAGAACATTTTAATTCACAAAATGAAGTAGGTGATGTTTCCAATCTTGATTCTGATATTTTATGTTTTGCATTTAATCATAATTCATCTAGACACCCACTTTTTCATAGCAAAAGCAGTTTTGAGAAATTTATACCAAGAGGTTTATTTGATATATTAACTGTAGTAAGCAGGTATAAAGGTCTTTTAATTGCAAGGAGCAACTTTGGAAAGATAATTTTTGATTTTTCAATTGAAGCTAATCAAAATAATTTCAACAAGGCATGTACATATTTTGGTAACAATAATCTATATTTCCCAGGAACACTTATAAGTCTGTATATTCCTGCAATAGAAGACTTTTCGAAATTGAATATATCTTCCATTAAACCGGAAACAATATTTTCAAAAATCAAACCAGATAATAAGAAGTATGTAAATATAAATTCAATAGCAGAAAAAATAAAAAAAAACAAAGAAACATTTTATAACAACCTTTTAAGGGACATTAAAAATGAAATCTCTGATAGTCATAATCACTCATTAGTTTTTATTAGTTTTAAAGGTTGTGAGCTTGAAAGAGGTGTAATAAAAAAAGTAATGTATTTTTTAGTTTCAGATTATAATATAAATCATCAAAATAATGTTATCATACTAAATACGCCATCAACAGATTTGATTAAAGAAATTGCTTCTGAAATATTAATGTTAAGTAGTGCAATAAAAAATTACAAACTGCATCCCTTACCAATAATTGATTTTGACGATAATTCAGAGGATATTAGTATTACATGGCTTGGGATTTATAACGATCATGACAAGAAAAAATTAAATGATCTTTTGTATGAAGATTACACTATTGCAAAATCTGAATTTTTAGATCCAGCTAACATTTCTGGCCATTTAAATGAATTTGATAGCTATGGTAATTTAATCTCAAATTTCCCAATAAGAAATGATATTATTAATTTTTACAAAAAGGAAAGTGAGTTTATTGTTTCCAAACAAATTGAAGATCTTTTAATTAAGCATAATTGTTTAAAAAAAGATAATAATACATCCTTATATTTATGTAATGGGAACTATTATCAAAAGGAATATATTGAATTAACCAATTTGGTTAATGATAAGAATGATTGTGAAATAGTATCTAAGTTATTGTTTCAAAAAATTGAAAAGATAGTTGATAAAAAGGAAGAATATAATTTTATTGGCATATCAGCAACAAGTCAAAAGATATTGAAGTCTTTAGAATCTCAAAATCTAATAACATCAAAGGATTACCCTTCACTAGATAATTTCCATACAATTGAAAACGATGTAAATAAAGAAACTATTAATTCAAAAAAAAAATACATTTTATTATGCGATGTAATTTCAACGGGGGCACAATCTATAACATTAAATGAAAAACTAAGAGAGCTAAATACAAAGATTGAATATATCGCAGTAATAGTTTCCATATTAAGTCCAGAATATGATGCGACTAAACTTATTTTAAGTGACTTTGAAAATAGAATTATCTATCTATATCAATATCCTATAAAAAAATTCAAAAGAGATACAATTAAATCTGAGATTTTAACCAAAAATATTATTAGAATAAATCCACATACAAATATACCAATAAATATTAGTATTAATGAAACTAATTATAAAGAATCAATAATATTTCAGTCAACTATTTCTTATGATGATAAGAATAATAAAATTGGAATTAATAATAAATTTTTAGATAGTGTAAAAAGTAAAGCAATTAACGTTGGGTTTTTAAAATTCAATAGTGTAATTCATCCTTATTTTTTCAATACTGATATTATATTATCAGAAATAAAGAAGGAAATACTTCAAATTATATTCAATAAAATTAATAAAACACACTTGAAATATGAGAAAATACAAGTTTATTATCCAAGGAAATCAGGAATTAAAAGTTTTAATTTTAATTTGTTAAAAGATGTTTTAGCAAATCACGCAATAGAAATAATTGAACTCGAAAGGATAGGTACCCCTGAGGGTTGGCGTTTCCCTCATAACATAGATTATTTAAGTACTAAAATTAATAACAATATTTGTTTTATTCTTGATGATGGTTCATGTTCAGGAGATTCTCTTATTCAAATGATAGATGAAATTTCATTTTATAATGCAAAAGAAATCCTTCTGCTTTCCTTTGTTGGAAGAGTAAATGATCATAAGCGTGAGTTTTTCTCTCGAATATCTAATATTAGGGTAAAGAATGACGATTCAATACCAATTTCTATTTATTTTGCGTGTCATCTTCATATTCCAACCTATTATATTGACGAAAATCCTAATACTAAGGAGATTGGTTGGTTAAATGAAATTATTAGACTACCCAATACACCACATACAATTAAAAATATTGCTGACCTTGTTCTTGCTGAAATAACACCTAAAAGTGAGGCGTTATTTACAGATTATAAATATCTTCCCAAAAATGAATTCGATCAGATACCTAAGAAAGAATTGTTACTTGTTAGAGAAGAGTTAGGTAAAGTAATTGGCTATAGGTTTTACAAAGAGAGTTTCACTTTTTTTGATTATTTTATAAAAAAATATGGTAAGCTAATAAAAAGTAATGATAGGTATAAAGAAATAGAGCTTCTTTGTGCCACTTTTATTTTTGAACCATACTTGTTTGATAAAATAAAAAATGTCCTACCTGATGTTATTGAAAAAGTTGAAGATTTTGTAAGAGTACTAATTTTTTCTGATCAAAAAATTTATGACAAACTTACTTATAAATGGAATAAAATAGATATAATCCATTTGTTTTTTATTGTATTTAAAAATGAAAAATTAATTAATGAACTAAATGAAGAAATGTTCAAGAAGCTACTCAATTTTACAGACACTAAAGAATCTGCTCTTAATTATGCCTTATATAAATTGTTAAATTACTTTGCAATTAATGACACCCAATTAAAAGAAAAAAAATTCGATACACCAATAAAAGAATTACTATTAAAATTAAAAACAGGTACATCTGCTTCAAGTAAAGAAATTCGCAAATTCTATAATTTTATATCTACACTTCCCTCAAGAGAAGATTTAAATTTTCAATTAGGAGTTCTGGTAGATAATTATAATAAACAGAAAGAACCTGAATATCATATTGGTAAAAAATCTTTTGACCATAATGTATCACACATTTTAGCTTTAATTAGGGATGGTATTAACAGTATTGAAGAAGGTAATTTATTAGATAATGAAAAAATACAGACAATTAGGAGTCGATGGTTTGAACTATTAAATTTTATTAATCCTATTCTTAGTTTTTCAAGTAGCTTTTATAATTTTCTAGTACCATATCCATATTTCGAATTAGTAAACATGATAGAGAGCGGAGATAATTCACTTCGTAAAATGGTTGGATTTAATGAAGATGTTCTTTTTGTTTTAAATGAATCATATAATGATGTCGATAAATTGAAATTGGTAGAAAAAAACATTGTGAAGATTCAATTAGATTTAAAAATTGAATCTACTTTTAACAAATTGGTTACTAATAGATTTACTAATCTCAATTTTTTATTAGAAAAAATAACAAACGATATTCAAAAGATACCTAAGAAATTAGAAATAAAAAATAAGTCTTTGATAAATCCGGATGTTAAAATTTTTATCCCAGAATTATATTCAGAAATTATTATTACAAAAGAATTAATAACCAATCTAAAGAATCACGCTAAAAAAGAAATTGATTCAAAAATTTTAATTGAATATGCAAAACCCAATGAGAGTGCATTCCAGATTAAAATAATTAATGAGATTGCAGACTTGGATTTTATAAATAGTAATGGTGAAGGGCTCAAATGCCTAAATTTACTTTCTAACTTTAATATTTTTGATTTTAACTATAAGTCATTAAAAGAGAATTCAAATTTTATTCAAATACTAACTTTTAATATACAAGAAAATGGATACAAAAAAAATTAACCTTTTTGTATATGATACAAAAGTAAATTTTGAGAAATCAAAACAATTTATTGGTGAAGAAGGTTCTGCATTTAAAAAAATAATTTGTATTGAGAATGCCGCTGAACTTGATTTATATTTTGAAACAAACTTACTAGATGATAATGATTATGTTTATCTAGTTGTGCATGTTTTTGCATTTGAAAAAATTAAAGGAATTAAAAAATACAAAACCTCAGGCATACCTGAAAAGTATCGTCATTTAGGAGAAATGTATATTTCAGATGGGGTAGAATCAGATATAAACCATAAAATGGTTGAGGAGAAAATTACGCCCCATCCTCCTATTTATAAATATCATGAAATTTTTTCTAATTTACGAGATGATAAATACATAGCTTATACTAAAAAACAAATAAAAGAATTTGCAAATGAAAAGAGCCCAGAATTTCCAGGACTTCCTTCTCACATAGAAAATCAAATAACAAAATGTGATTATGCAATAATTACGGCCTTAGAAGAAGATGAAATGGAAAAAGTTTTACCAATGATAACTAAGATTGGTACAATTCCTAACGAAAAGCATTTAATAGAGTATGGTGTTTTAAAATCTAACCAAAAGAAAAAAATTGCTTATGCCTCTCAGCAATCAACAGGCATGATTGATGCTTCTATACTTGCAACTGAACTTATTACTCTCTTCAGACCTAAGTATTTAATTATGGCGGGAGTTCTAGGTGGCAAGCCTGATGAAGTTAATATTGGTGATGTGGTTATTGCGACAAGAGTCTTTACTACCGACAAAGGAAAAATAAATGAATTGGGTTATCACTCAGAGTTAGAAACTACTACAAATGAAGGTACCCATATTACTTCTCTGCGCAGGATTAAAAAAAGTATTGTTGAGTATTTAAGAAAAGAAGATAGCACAAGAGATAGTAAAATCAACCTTCATTTTGGTTCTATTGCTTGTTTGCGACAAGTAATAAGCCTTGAAGGATATTTTGAAACTGAGGTTTCTGCAACAGATAGAAAGGCTCTCGCACTTGAAATGGAGAGTTATGGAGTTTCAAGAGCTTGTGAGTTAGTAAATGATGGGAAAACAAAAGCCTTAATTATAAAAGCAGCAATGGATAATACAGAAGGTAAAACTGATAAAGCTAAAGCGTATGCTGCATGGTCAAGTGCAAAGTTGATAGAATACATATTAACCAATGACATTATATAACACTCAGCTAAGCGGCATCTTATATTAGACCCCCAGTTGAGCGTAGCATCTTGCTACGCTCGTTTTAACAAGGCATCCTGCCTTTAACAATGCCCGTTGCTCTGGATGTTCCATTTTACGTTTGTTTAGAGGCAGATTGGTTGGTCAGGTTCCGCAGTACTGCGGAATGCAATCCTGACCTAAGAGCAGAGGATTTATAATCCAATATCAGTTTATAATTACCGCCTTATCACTAATTTTCGGGTAATTAAAAAATCAGCTCCGCTCAGTTGGGCAAAATAAATTCCGTTGCTTAATCCGCCTGTATCAAAACGCGTAGTGTTTTGAACGTTGTTATATTCTTTTACTAATCTGCCATCGGCACTATAAAGTTTTAGCCCCGTAATTTTATCATTCAGTTTAATGCTGAAATAATCTGCAGCAGGATTAGGGTAAAGCACTACCTCTTTGTTTATACTGTTTTCGCTTACACTGCTGAACACATTGTTTATTGAATTTTTCCAGCACGATAAATTAGTGCCTGCATAAATGGAATCGCCCGCAGCAAGAAAGGAGTAAACAGAAATAAAACTTCCAAAGCCATCATTGCTTTGTACCCAGGTCTCACCGTTGTTGTAACTGACATAAACACCGTATGCATAGGTGCCGGCAAGTATGTTGTTGCCCACTACCGCTAATGCCTGCACCCTAAAGTTATCCGTCATGGTTTGTGTCCAGTTCTCACCGTTATCGTTTGAAATATAAATGCCGCTGCCTCTTGTTCCTGCAAGCAGAGTAGTACCTTTTTTAGTAAGTGATAAAATCCATTGGTTGCTTAATTCGCTCTGGTTCCAGGTGTTTCCGTTGTCGGTTGAAATAAATACACCGTTTTCATACGTTCCTGCAAGCACCGTATCGCCCGAAGCATAAACCGAATAAATATCCATACTGTCTAAAGCGGATTGCTGCCAGTTCATTCCATAATCGTTAGAAAGAAGAATACCGTAACCACCCAACGCAGCAAAAACCCGGGTGTTGTTGGCAGCTACAGCTCTTACTGCCCGTCCATCCGAAGATACCGATGTCCATGTTTGCCCATTGTTGTCTGATACCAGAAAATTGTGTCCGTTGGCCAGTATAATGTTAGTGCCTGCAACAGCAAAGTTTGACAGGTAGCCTGTAGTGTCGGAATAAGGAGTCCATGTATGTCCGTTGGTTTCAGAATAGAACAATCCTGAGCGCAGGTTAAATTCACTGAAAGCAGATGCCATAACAGTGCCTCCCGATTCAAGCATACCTACTACCGTTAGTTCGTATAAATTTTCCTGTTCCCAGCTTTGTCCGTTGTTGGCAGTAGTGTAAATACCCCTTGAATAAGAACCTGCAAATACTTTGTTGTCATTTACAAATAAACCGTAAACATCACCGTCAAAAGGTGTTGAAATAAACCAGTTTAACCCGTTGTCGTTTGATTGATAAACTCCGTTGTTGGCAACAGAAGCATATATAATCTGGTTGTTTACGGCAAATTTGCGGGTAAAATCATTCAAAGAATTGGGAGTCCAGTTAACGCCTTCATCCGTTGTAACAAAAACTCCGCTTGAAGTGCCGGCAAACAAGGTGTTTCCCAAAATGGTGAGTGCATCTACATAATGTCCGTTAAGACCTATGTGGGTCCAGTTTGCTCCGTTGTCGGTTGATTTGTAGGCGCCCAAACCCGAAGTTCCAACGTAAATAGTATTGTTGTGAATGTAAAATGTTATAGCAGGCACTGAATCCAATTCCGTTTGTGTCCAGTTAGTTCCGTTATCCGATGAAGTAAATACACCCTGCCCCCAGGTTCCGGCAAAAATAATATTGTCTTTTACCGTTACCGAAATAACATAGATGTTTTCAAACCCCGATAATTCCCACGAAGTTCCGTTATTCAATGAACGGTAAATACCATTGAGTGTTCCTGCAAATACGGTGTTGCCCGTTACAGCCAAATCATAAATTTCCATATCATTCAGCGTTGTTTGTGTCCAGTTATGACCATCGTCATCTGAGCTGAAAACACCATAATTGGTTCCAGCAAAAATTCGGTTTTGTCCGGCAGCAAAACTTAACACGGCACCACCGGTAGGTCCCTTTAACTGTTGCCATTGAGCAAATACTGTTTGTGTGAAAAGCAGAAAAGCGAGTAGGAAAAATTTGTTCATGATAATTGTTTTTTAGTCAGTTAAATAATAAAAGGGCTGTGCGAAATACCAAAGCAAAAATGCAGAAGTGTTATTATTCAAGACCTGTTATTTCATTAATACAAACTTACCGGCACTAAAAAAAATAAAACCTGACTATTATCATATTTAAGGTTGATTTATATGATAAAACATACATCTTAAGTGAGATATGTCATCCCTGTTGAGTGCAATGTTCATTTTTAGGCGTTATGTTAAAAGGCAGATAGGCTAAGCGGAATTTGTAATGAACCACAAGGTTGATAAAAATTTTAAATTTGTAAATCATAAAACCTCCTTCATGAACAATCATTTCTTCCTTGCTATAGTTTTTGGCAGCATTGTTCTCTTAAGCTCCTGTACAGGAGGCACTGAGCAAAAACCTTTTTGCCTCGGAGATATTTATAAGCACATCTTACTTTCCAACGTCAATAATTTTACGCCCTTAATGGATACGTTGTCATCATCAGCCGACCCTGCACGCAAGGCCGGTTATGTGCAAGGTAATGCCGGCACCTTTTCCTATTATTATACTTCTATGTATGTAAACAACCTTTGCAACCGCGATAATCCGATGATTAATTTTGAGATTATTCTGAATAACCCCAACACGGAAGCCATAAAGGTGGCTTACATACAGGAAGAAGGCAGCGCCACTATTTATGAAATACCGCTTGAGCAGCAATCAAACCCTGAGTTTTACGAGGAAACGTTGGGGCATGTATATGAAATGGTATCGGGACATACAGCAGGAGCTTTGTACCTGCAACTTAAATTTCGTTTCCCTCATCAGGGCAGTCCTTCTGCCGATAGCCTATATTTTTTCTCAAACCTGAACCAGTTCAACATGAGTGTTTCTTCGCTGGCGCAGGGGATACCATAACAAGGCATCCGGCCTTATTACCTTCGTCCCGGTGCGCGAAAAATTCTTTTAGCACTTCTGCGTGTAGTATTAGCTTGTGCTGCTCTTTGCTTTTCCTGATGAAAGGCTACTTCATCTTTATGATGAAATACATTTTCAATCTGATGGGTTTCCTTTGTTGTTATAGCATGCGTTTCACCCGGTTCAGGAATTAAATGAAGGTCTTCGCCATGAGTTATTGTTTCCTCAGCAGGTGGTGCTGAATCAACAACGGTTTGTTTAGCTTTTTTCTTTGCAGGTTTAGTTACCTTCTTTACTAGTGCAAGTTTTGCAACCTTCTTTACAGGTTTAGTTACCTTCTTTACTGCTGCAGGTTTTGTAATCTTCTTTGCAGGTTTAGTTGCCTTCTTTACTGCTATAGGTTTTGTAACCTTCTTTACAGGTTTAGTTGCCTTCTTTACTGCTGCAGGTTTTGCAATCTTCTTTGCAGGTTTAGTTGCCTTTTTTACTGCTGCGGGTTTTACAATCTTCTTTACAGGTTTAGTTGCTTTCTTCACTGCTGCAGGTTTTGCAGTTTTCTTTGCAGTTTTCTTTGCTTTTTTCATGGCTATGTTTTTTTAGGTAATCAAATCGTTTCCGGGTTATGTTACCACAAATGTAGAGGCCACTGTAAAGGTGCAGTTACACAATTGGGTGAATAACTTACATCATTCACACATGAGAATCTTTTGCCGTGTGTGAATGATATAACTTTCTCTTAAAATAGTGTAAGGCTTTTGGTTATTAATCGGGCCACCTTTGTTTGTTAAAATTAATTACACAATTAACCGGAACTTACAATGGGCAAAAAGCAAATTAATACAGGCAATCCTAATCCCGGAAGCATGTTAAATAAAAAAACATTTCAGGATTTTAATAACAAACAACCAGATGTAAACGACCCCAATGAAATTAAATCTGTTCCGCAAACAAAGCGAAACACAAAACCACTTGTTAAAAAAAAGGTGAGCTAAGACCTATTTAATTACTGCTTTGAAAAGCTTATGGCACAATTAAAAAGAACACTGGGTCTTGCAGAATGTATATTCTTTGGAGTAGGCTCCATATTAGGCGCAGGCATTTATACACTGATAGGGAAAGTAGCAGGACTGTCGGGCAATTTTATCTGGCTTTCATTTTTTATAGCATCATTCACCGCCTTGTGTACCGCCTTTTCGTATGCCGAACTTAGCGCAGCTTTTCCAAAGGCAGGCGGAGAATATGTGTATGCTAAAAAGGCATTCGGAAAAACTACCGGTATAGTGTTAGGCATCTTCATCTCGTTCAATGGAATTTTAGGAGGTGCCACAGTAGCAGTAGGATTTGCCGGTTATCTGCAAACACTTACCGGTATAGATGTGCTGCCCGGTTCAATAGGAATTATTGCTCTTGTTTTTGGAGTAAATGTATCGGGCATTAGGCAATCATCGTTGGTTAATATTCTATTCACCATCATAGAAGCTTCGGGTTTGCTGTTTGTAATCTATGCCGCGTTCACTTACATAGGCGATGTGAATTATACCGAACCCCCGCCCGGTGGTATTAATGATATTCTGGCAGCATCGGCTCTTGCTTTTTTTGCCTACATGGGCTTTGAAGAAATAGTTAAGCTGGCCGAAGAAACCAAGAACCCTGAAAAGAATATACCTCGGGCATTATTTATTTCATCCGCTATAGTCATCAGCATCTACACGTTGGTTTCGCTTTGCGCAATAAGCATCATACCTTTTGAAGAATTGGGAAAATCAAAAAGCCCGCTTGCCGACATTATAGAAATAGGATATGGAAAAACAGGAGTGATCATTATATCTGTTATTGCCTTATTTGCAACATCCAACACCATATTATCCAATATGCTGGGAAGCTCACGGGTATTACTCAACATGTCTGAGGAAACAAAAATGCTGAAGTTGTTTTCTTATGTATCACCCAAACGTAAAACACCCTTGGCTGCATTGGTGCTTATTCTTATTATTACAAGTGCCTTTGCCCTGATCGGTGCTATTGAAACAATAGCACGCATTGCTGTTATTTTTGTTTTTACCACCTTCATTATTGTAAACTTGTCTGTAATTGTGTTGCGCATCCGCGAAAAAGGATTGAAACGCCCTTACCGCATACCGCTCAACATAAAAAACATACCGGTTATAAGTGTGCTGGGTATACTAACAACTTTTGTATTGCTGGGCTACACCGTTTACAGCTTATTAAGCTGAACCGTTTTTCTCACGCAGATGCCAGGCTTTTTTTGCCTCTGATTTGCGTTCTCTGCGTGCTGCCTCTCTGCGCCCTTTGCGGTTAAAGGCTCTTGATTTTTGGCAAGTATAAATCCTCTATATTTGCCTTCTTATAATGACTACCGAAACACTACTTGAACGCGCCCTTCATTTTGAGTTCCTCACTATTGAAGAAGGCATGTTTCTTTTTCAGAATGCAGCCCTGAGCGAACTGATGTTTGTTGCTAATGAGTTACGCAAAAAACAAAAGCCCGATAATAAAGTAACCTGGATAATAGACCGTAATGTAAACACCACCAATGTGTGCATTGCCAATTGCAAGTTCTGTAATTTCTACCGTATTCCCGGTCACCCCGAAAGTTATATCACCACCATTGAACAATACAAACAAAAGATTGAAGAAACCTTTCGTTACGGTGGTGAGCAACTATTATTACAGGGCGGTCATCACCCTGAATTGGGTTTGAAGTTTTACACCGATTTATTTCGTCAGCTAAAAAGTCTTTACCCTAATTTAAAACTGCATTCATTAGGTCCGCCAGAAGTGGCACACATCAGCAAGCTGGAAGGGATTTCACATACTGAAACACTGAAAGCATTAAAAGAATCAGGTTTGGATTCATTGCCCGGTGCAGGCGCAGAAATATTGAACGACCGTGTAAGGCGCATGATCTCTAAAGGTAAATGCGGAGGACAGGAATGGCTGAATGTAATGCGTGCAGCACACCAATTGAATATTACCACATCGGCAACCATGATGTTCGGACATATTGAAACATTGTATGAACGCTTTGAACATCTGGTTTGGCTGCGACAAGTGCAAAGTGAGAAACCAAAAGATGCAAAAGGATTTCTTGCTTTTATCCCCTGGCCTTTTCAGGATGACGGCACTTTGTTGAAACGCGTGAAAGGAGTTTCCAATAATGTAAGCGCAGAAGAATACATTCGTATGATTGCCATGAGCCGCATCATGCTGCCGAATGTGATTAACATACAGGCATCATGGCTTACGGTGGGGGAAAAAACCGCACAGATATGCTTGCATTCGGGAGCAAATGATTTCGGTTCCATTATGATTGAAGAGAATGTGGTTTCGGTGGCAGGCGCTCCGCACCGTTTTACATCAGAAGGAATTCAGAACGCCATTCGTGAAGCAGGATTTGATCCGCAACTAAGAACACAACAATACGAATACCGTGAGTTACCTAAAGTAATGGAACAACAAGTGATAAATTATTAGATCTGTTTTATTTAAATTTGTAGAAACAAAAAGAATAAAGATGAATATCGCGGCCACCAAATTAGCATTAACAAAACAACTGCTAAACACAAATGATGAAGGTATCATTAACCACATTAAGGCAGTGTTTGAAACACGTACGGAGGATTGGTGGGATACACTTCCTGATGAAATAAAGGCATCTGTTGAGCGTGGTTTAAAACAATCGGAACGGGGAGAAACAAAATCACATGCCGAAGTGATGAAAAAGTATAAAAAATGGCTAAAGAAATAAGGTGGACAGAAGAAGCATCTGACACTTTTGAGAAGGTAATTGCTTATCTTGAAAATAACTGGACAGAAAAGGAGGTAATTAGTTTCGTTACTTCAACCAATAGGGTTACAAAGTTTATTTCGGAATATCCTGCCATGTTTCGCCAAACCGGGAAGCGCAATGTTCGTGAGGCATTAATTACACCACATAATTTATTGATTTATAAAATTTATCCAAACCATATTGACCTGATTACTTTCTGGGATACGAGGCAACACCCGAGAAAGAAGTTTTCAAAAAGAAAAAAATAATAAACATGATCAACTCAAAAATTATTTCCGATAACATTGCGCTTCTCAGCTTTAACATGGAGAATTCTTCCATGAATGTTTTAAATCAGGAATCAATCGCAGCTTTTGATGAAGCATTTGATAAAGCCGTAAAAGACGCCAATGTAAAAGGCATTATCGTTACTTCCGATAAAAAGGAATTTATAGCAGGGGCAGATCTGAAAATGATAGCTGCTGTAAAAACTCCTGAACAGGTGATGGAGAAGTCAGGTGTGCTGCACAAGCTCTATCGCAAAATGGAAACCTGCGGTAAACCTGTTGTTGCAGCTATCAACGGAACTGCATTGGGTGGAGGATTTGAACTTTGTCTGGCTTCTCATTTTCGTATTGCGGTTAATGATTCAAAAACACAAATCGGTTTGCCCGAAGTATTGTTGGGCTTGCTTCCAGGAGCAGGAGGAACACAGCGTTTGCCAAGAATGATAGGCATTGAACAAGCGCTTCCACTTTTACTGGAAGGAAAAAAATTACGTCCTGAACAAGCGTTGGAAAAAGGATTGGTAAATAAATTGGTTGCTACCAAAGAAGAATTAATTCCTGCTGCTGTTGAATGGATAAAAACAGTTGGTAAAAAAGTGCAGCCCTGGGATGATAAAGGATTTAAAATTCCCGGTGGAGGTGTGCAAACACCAACAGGGATTAGAGTTTTCATGGCAGGAAGCGCGTTGTTACAAAAGAAAACATTTGGCAATTATCCTGCTCCGCAAGCCATCATGAATTCAGTGTATGAAGGCTTGCAACTGGACTTTGACAGGGCATTGAAAGTGGAGATGCGTTACTTTACACAATGTGCTATGTCACAAGTGGCAAAGAATATGATACGCACGTTGTTCTTTACTATGAATGCAGCCAACAGCGGTGCAGCACGACCAAAAGATGTTCCTGCAAACACGTTGACTAAAGTGGGAGTATTAGGTGCTGGAATGATGGGAGCAGGCATTGCGTATGTTTCTGCGGTTGCCGGTCTCAATGTGGTTTTGAAAGACCGTTCCATTGAAGATGCCGAAAAAGGAAAAGCCTATTCGGTGAAGCTGTTGAATGAGAAAGTCAGCAAAGGTCACATGAGCAAAGATAAAGCAGATGAGATTCTTGCCCGCATTGTTACTACTGCCGACCCGAAAGCAGTGGAAGGCAGCGAGCTGATTATTGAAGCGGTTTTTGAAGACCGGGCACTGAAAGCAACCGTAACAAAAGAAACGGAAGCGGTGTTGGCGCCAACAGCAGTATATGCTTCCAATACTTCTACCTTACCTATTACAGGTTTAGCAGAAGCATCGGTCCGCCCTGAAAATTTCATCGGCATTCACTTCTTTTCACCTGTTGACAAAATGCAGCTGGTGGAGATTATTCTCGGAAAGAAAACTTCGGATTATGCTATTGCGATGGCAATTGATTATGTAAAACGCATTAAGAAAACACCTATTGTGGTGAATGACGGAAGAGCATTTTATACCTCTCGTATTTTCTCAACTTACATTGCAGAAGGTCTGAACATGTTGCAGGAAGGCATTGCTCCCGCATTAATTGAGAATGCAGGAAAAGCAGCAGGTATGCCGGTTGGGCCGCTTGCTGTTGCGGATGAGGTGAGCATTGAACTGATGTATAAAATCAACAAGCAAACGGAGAAAGATTTAGGAAAAGTAAATGAAGGAGCAGAAGCAAAAGTTGGTCGCTTGTTTATGGAAACACTTAATCGTCCCGGCAAAAAAGCAGGAAAAGGTTTTTATGAATACCCGACAGATGGTAGCAAAAAGCACCTCTGGTCAGGATTAGCAGAGCATTTTCCTCTTGCAAAAGAGCAACCCGATGTTGAGCTTTTGAAAAAGCGTTTGCTGCATTATCAGGCATTGAATGCCGTGAAATGTCTGGAAGAAAATGTATTGACCTCACCACGCGATGGCGATATCGGTTCTATCCTTGGCTGGGGTTTTCCTCCTTATACTGGGGGTATTTTCTCTTACATTGATATGATTGGTGTGCGTCAGTTTGTGGAAGATTGCAAAACGCTGGCAACTGCTTATGGTGCACGTTTTAATCCTCCTGCATTGCTGGAAGAAATGGCAAAAACAGGAAAGAAATTTTACGAAGAGAAAACAGAAAAGGCAGTAGCTTAAGATAAACGTATGAACTTTGTTGAAGAACTGAAATGGCGTGGCATGTTGCAGGACATCATGCCCGGAACAGAAGAATTACTGAACAAGGAGATGGTGAGCGGCTATATCGGCTTTGATCCTACTTCTGATTCTCTTGGAGTTGGAAACCTTGTGCAGATAATGACTTTGCTGCATTTCCAGCGTTGCGGTCACAAACCGATTGCATTGGTTGGCGGTGCAACAGGAATGGTGGGTGATCCATCCGGTAAATCACAGGAGAGAAATTTGCTGAACGAAGAAACACTGAACCACAATCTTTCTTCGCAGAAAAAACAATTGGAGAAGTTTCTTGATTTCAATTGCGGAAAAAACTCGGCTGAGATCGTTAATAATTACGATTGGTTTAAGACTTTCACGTTTCTTGATTTTATCCGTGATGTAGGCAAGCACATCTCAGTGAATTACATGATGGCAAAGGATTCGGTGCAGAACCGTTTGGAAACGGGGATGTCGTTTACTGAATTTTCTTACCAGTTAGTACAGGGTTATGATTTCTATTGGCTCTGGAAAAATAAAGGAATTAAGTTGCAAATGGGTGGCAGCGACCAATGGGGAAACATTGTTACCGGCACAGAATTAATACGCAGAAAAGATGCGGGAGAAGCATTTGCGCTTACTACACCATTGATTAAAAAAGCAGACGGAACCAAATTCGGAAAAACAGAAAGTGGCAATGTTTGGTTAGACCCGAAGAAAACATCGCCTTATAAATTTTACCAGTTCTGGCTAAACGCCAGTGATTCAGATGTGGCTACCTACATCCGTATTTTTTCTTTGAAGACAAGAGAAGAAATAGAAACACTGGAAGCAGAGCACAAAGCAGAGCCGCATTTGCGCAAACTGCAGAAAGCCTTGGCGGAAGAAATCACCACCCGAGTTCATTCTGCCGAAGCATTGCAACGAGCGAAAGAAACAACAGATATACTTTTTGGTTCTTCGTTTGAAGGCTTTAAAAAGTTATCGGGTGAAGAAATCGAAGATGCTTTTGATGCAGATGTTACATTCTCTGTTGATGCCAGTTTATTTGCAGAAGGAATTGATGTGGTGAGTTTGCTTGGTGAAAAAGCTGCTGTGTTTCCTTCAAAAGGAGAAGCGAGGAAAACCATACAAGGCAATGGAGCCAGCATCAACAAAGAGAAAATCTCTTTAGAGAAAAAAATCACTGCTGCTGATTTGCTTTACAACAAATACCTGTTGGTGCAAAAAGGGAAGAAGAATTATTTTTTGGTGAAGGCAGCGTAGTTACTGCACCAATAAGTTACACCCGCGTAAATCAGAGTTATCAAACCTTCCGCTTACTTCAAAGCTGTTATCGTTGTGAAGTATTCCTAAATCCTGAGTGGCAATAAAGGAGCAGGAGTTAATGTTCGCTAAATCAATCACATTAATACCACCTGTTTTTCCGGGTTCAAGGATTTTTAAAGGGTCATTTACATCACGAATCAATACGTTCATCCAGGGAGGACAAGAAAATATCCCATTTCCTTTTGAGTAGGCCTGTGAAAGTAATTCTGTCATTCCGTATTCAGAATGAATAGCATTAACGCCAAACTTTTCGCAAAGTATTTGATGTAATTCTTCACGCAACAGTTCTTTGCGTTTGCCTTTCATGCCGCCTGTTTCCATGATAATGACCTCACCCCCGACCCCTCTCCTTGAGGAGAGGGGGGATTCGATACGTTCCGCTAAATCTAACAGGGCATAGGTAACACCCAAGAGAAGTATTTTTTGTCCTTTTGCAAGAAGTGAGTTTAGTTTTTCTGAAAGCTCATCCAGATTGTGCAGATAAAAACCGCTGTCCGGATTTTTAGTTGCGGCAATTAAATCATTTGCCATGTAAACCAGAGATGAGCCTTCGCGTTCGAGGTAGGACGGGAGTAAAGCCAGGAGGCAATATTCTTTTATATCTCCATAAAATAATTCAAATCCTTTTCTGAAACTTTGTTCGTAAACTGAAATATCTGAAACGTGGTGTTTGCTTTGAACACCTCCTGTTCCACTACTGGTAAATAGTTTTGATGGAAGCTTCTCGTCCCGATAGCTATCGGGAACGCTCGAGGTGACAACACTGTGTGTTTTAAAGAATTCAATTGGTAAAAACGGAATCTGATTTGCAAATTTAATTTCGGCAGGATTGATTTTCAGAACATCACAGAATTGCCTGTAAACGGTGCAGCATTCATGTTGTAACCGAAATATACTTAAAGCAGATTTTTCAAATTCTGCATTTGTTTTTATTTCAAATAGTTGCTGTGTAATCCCCTTCACCTCTCTTAGACTTAAAATCCTTATTTTTGCTCTATGAATAAGAATTCAAAAGTAAGTTTATTTGTCTTGTTTCTGTTGGTTGTTGCTTTCTCTTCGTGCCTGAAAAGAAATGATTTTCCTGACGAGCCGCAGATTGAATACCTTGATTTTGTGAAATACCAGAATACACAGGATAAAGATTCCATTGGCGTTTTAAAATTCAAATTTACCGATGGCGATGGTGATATAGGTCTTGACCAGCAGGATACATTTCCGCCATTTAATGAGGGTAGTCTGCATTACTACAATTTTTATGTAAAATATTTTGAGAAGCAGAATGGAACTTTTGTTGAAGTAGTGTTGGCTCAACCTAACAATTCACGCATTCCCAATATTACTCCCGAAGGCCAAAACAAAACGCTGGAAGGAGAAATTGATATAGCACTTTACATCAATAATCCGCTTTCAAGTTTTGATACTATAAAATTTGAAGCCTATATTTTTGACCGCGCGCTTCACCAGAGTAATACGATTGAAACGCCAGAAATAGTGGTGGTGAAGTAAGCCGATTCTTTTATGAGCAAAGATTCTATTGTTATATTCTCAATGTGGGATACTGATTATCCTGCGCCTATGGCACATCGGTTGGATAAAATAATCAGAAGCATGCAAGATGCAGAAATGGATGTAGTTTTAGTTAGCTATTTCAAAACTAATTTAAAAAAGAAAAATAGTTTTCACCATTATTCACTTCAATCGGCATTGCCGTTTTTAGGTAAACTTGTAAGTGTTCGAACTAATTCAGTCAACGAGCAAACTCTTTCAGAAAAAGATAAAGAAAAGCAACCTTTTTTTGCAAAACTGATTTCAGCTGTTTCGCGAAGTATAGTTGCTCCCGACATTAATATCATAATTGCTTTGCCAAGTTCAATTTTATTGATGTGGGCAATAGTGAAACATAAGCTGAAGTATGTTTATTCATTAATGAACCCTGCAAGTTTTACATTTATTGGAAGCCTAACAGGTTGGTTATTCAGAAAAAAGGTTTTTACAGATTTTGGCGATCTTTGGTATGTAATAAAAGAGCCGCGCTTAAATTTTAAATTCGAGAAAAAATGGCATCAATGGCTTGAACGTTCAACAGTTCAGCGATCTGAACTTGTTACATACGCCTATCCTGAAATGGCTGATGTTTTTGTAAAGCAATATCCTGAATTGATATATAAGATGAGGCCTCTGGAAGGAGGATACGATGGTAATTTTGTTAAGCTGGACAATGTTAAAAAAAGAGATTCGGAAGTGCTTAAGATTGGTTATTTTGGTAGTTTAAGAATGACCGAACAATATGTTACGTTTCTGCCATTTATAGAAAGTCTTAGTACGCTCATTAAAGAAAATTCTGAATTGAGAATCAGATTAAAGCTTGTAATTGCAGGTAATTTATCGCATGAATACCGTGATAAAATAGTTCAGTTGGAATTATCTGACATTTGTGAATACGTGGGCTATCTTAATTCGGGAGAATTGGAAAAGAAAATGGAAGAATGCGATGCCTTTGTTGTTGTTACCGGAGCAAGGGAAATACCTTTTTCATATCTGGTTCCGCAAAAGCTTTATATGTATATGCCTTATAAAAAGCCCGTTATTTACATAGGATGTGAAGGGAAACAAACAGTCCGCCTGAAAAAAATATTTCCTCTTCTTTTTTCTTTTTCACCTGAGCAAAAGCAAGATATCAAGAACTTTCTCCTCAGGTTAATTAATGATGACATTAATGCTGAAGCTGATGATAAAGTACTTGCAAGTATGGATTTTCGCTATCAGTTTAAAAAAGCATTTCAGGGAAATTTCCCTGAAATTTAGTTCCTGATTTTTTCACTGAAAGGAATATAGAGAGCATTAATGCCCAGTGCTTTTTTTAAATATACAACGATCAGTATTGTCCATATAACGGAAGTAATCATTGTTGCCGCAGCGGCACCATTTATGCCCCACAACGGAATTAATACAAGATTTAGTGCAATGTCAATTATGAAAATTGTTGCGGCAATATATTGGTCAATTTTCTGCTTCCCTATCATGGAAAGAATAGGAAGTCGTCCACCGAAAATAGCAGCCATTCTTGCGGCTGCAAGCAAAATAAGAGTTTGATTTCCTTTTGTAAATTCTTCACCGAAGAAGCCAAGAAGCGGAGTTGCAAGTAACATAATGAGCAGTACTGCCGGCAGCGAACTCCAAAAAATCAGCCGGTTTGCGCGATCAATCACTTTTTGTAAACTCTGCATATCATTCTTGCTGTTAAACAGTGCAATGTCAGGTGCTGCAACACCACCTACTGCAACCGTTGCCAGTGTGAGAAAAATAGATACCCGGAATGCCATGTTGTAGATACCAACCTCAGATTCGGAGAGGAAAATACCAAGCATCAGAGTTTCGGTCCACACCATTAAATAGAATAAAGAATTGGCAAGCATCATAGGCACACCTTGTTTTATAATGTCTTTGTAGTCCATCCATTTTACCCGCGCTATTTTGAAAAGCGATAACTGTTTTATCCAGAGAATATTACTCATCAGCCAACTTATAATAACTGCTATCACGTATATTTCTGTAAGAAACTTGTTTTCAAAAAACAAGTTTGAAATCAATAATACAGGCATTGCAATCAACCATATGCTTGCATTTCTGAAAAATGATGATGCCAGAGGAGATTTTACGCCTTTCATAGTTTCTGAATTCAACATGAGCAGATTCATAGGTATAACTGCAAGCGAAATGATTTTCAGATGATAAATCAGAATTTTGCTCTTAAAAATTCGAAGAGCAATTAGTTCGCTGAGAGAAAATAAAAGACAAGTAACAATCAAACCAGCAACTATTGTAATGAGCACTGACCGAATATAAATGTCTTTTACCTTTCCGCTGTTTGATGAATGTTGTTCGCCAGCACGCCTTACAATAAGTGTATCTAAACCCATGCGGCTGAATACACAAACCAATTGTAACACAGTTAGAGAGAGTGTATATTGCCCCCAAAGCTCACTCCCAAAATTGTTTCCGGCTATAAGAGCAAACAAAAAATTGAGAATAACACCACCAAGGTTCATTAAAAAAAACGCTGCGCTTCCTTTAATTAACGATTGAGAATGGCTGTAAAATCCTGTTAATATTTTAAGCATTAAACTAATTGAGGAGGCGCGAAAATAACCAATTTTGCACCTTGCTGAATAGCATAGTCGAGGAGGACCTTGTATCTATGAAATAAGATTACTCAGTTAAATTAATAGAAGTGACAGAAACTGCACATCCACTATTTTTTAAAGTTAACCCAGGGAAAGTTATGTTGTTCTTTTTTCTTGTTTTCCCTGTTGCTGTTGACCTGCTGAATGGTTTCCTTACATTTATCCTGGGGCTTGATTTTTCTGTTGGTGTGTTTTACAGAGGGTTCTTACTTATTTCTTCGATCCCGGTTTTTATTCTTCATAAGGATAAAATGTGGAAGCTTTATGTTTCAATCATTATCACATTATGGCTTATCAGCTGTATAATATGGGCAGGTACAGGCAATTTACAGATCATTAAGGAGACTATGAACTTTGTCAAAATGCTTTATCCTTTCATTATTATTCCATTGATAGTTCATATTGTAAGAAAATACGAGGTAGAAGTAGATTATCTGGCAGGTTGTGCTGTGACTTATTGTGCTATTGCAGGTGGCAGCATTATTTTCTCGTTGCTTACCGGGCTTGGAATTGAATTTTCTGCGAGCAAATATAGCTTTGGGGCTAAATCATTTTTTGTGGCACAAAACGATATTGGGCTGTCTATGCTTATAGGTTATACCTTGTCACTTTATTTGTTTTTTAAGAATTTCAGCTTTAAATATTTTATCGCAGCCGTTTTTATAATGGCCGGATTAATAGGACTGAGCACACGAACAGGTATTATGGGTGCGGTAGGTGTTTTTGTTTTTCTTGTGGTTGCAATTATGTTTTATGGCAAAAGATCAGTGAACATAAATTATATAGCTAAGTCCTTTATTTTCTTGTTTTTTGCTCTAGTTGTAACTGTAGGAACTATAAAAGTTATTCAATTGGTTTCGGAGTATGAATATATGCTTACGAAATTTCAAACACTGGCGTATGAACACCCACGTCAAAACCTGTTTGAGGCTGCCCATAACCGCATAGCCGGAAGACATTGGATCTATAATGTATTTGGAGAAGGAATGATTCGTTATAAGCTTGAAGTAGGGAACAGGATGATAGGAATTTACCAGGTATCTGCAGAAGGCCAGCTTGCAGAAGTGGACTACATTGATCTTATGGGATATTATGGTTTGGTCATGACTGTATTGATCCTTGCGTTTCCAGTTTATGCGTTTTTAAAGATTTTAATTTTATTCCTGATGGAACGAAGATTTGAGGATATGATATTAGTGCTGTGTATGACGGTCTTTCTCATTCATTCCTTTTTAGCAGGTCATGCAATTATTAGTCCTTTGGTTTCAACCATCATGGTTGTTATTTATACTTGTATTTTTTATTTCAAAAAAATAAAGTTCGCATAATGAGAAATAAAGAACAGTGGAAACCGTCTAAGTTTGTTTATAGAAATGGTAAGTTGTATGCATCACGAGACGCTGCTGAAGTAAATGTTTCATCACGTCTAATTGCTGATATAATAGCATCATTTTACGAGCGTGAAATAAAAAACCATGTAAAAGGAAAGCTTCTGGATCTGGGTTGCGGGAAGGTACCTCTATATCTTGCCTATCTTGATTTTACTACTGAAGTAGCCTGTGTTGACTGGCCCAATTCATTGCATAAGAATATATATCTTGATCATGAAATGGATTTGAATATGCCATTGAAGTTTATTGAGAACAGCTTTAATACTATTATTCTTTCGGATGTTTTAGAACATTTGCGAAAGCCTGAGTTACTTATGTCAGAAGCATTTAGGGTGCTGGCACCAGGTGGAAAATTATTGATGAATGTACCATTCTATTACTGGGTGCATGAAGAACCGCATGATTATTTCAGGTACACCAGATTTGCTTTGAGGTCAATGGCAGAAGATGCAGGTTTTACGGTCCTTTTATTGGAAGAAACCGGAGGTGCTCCTGAAATTTTAACTGACATTATTTCAAAGCTGGTAGTGAAAGTTCCATTAGTGGGAAACGTTTCTGCAAGTATTATTCAGAATCTTACCAGATTTTTTCTGAAACTCAGCTTTGGAAAAAAAGTCTCAAAAAAAACAGCCGCCAAATTCCCTCTTGGCTATGTAATGATACTTGAAAAGCAGGTTTGAGAATGAAGATCCTTTTGATTAACAATCTTTATCCTACTGAACAAAATCCGCAACCGGCTGCTTATATTAAAACGCAGAAAGATTGTTTGGAAGCAGCCGGTGCGCAGGTTGACCTGTTGGTATTGAGAGCAGACTTCAAGGGATTTATTTCAAAGTATTTCAGTTATCTGAAATTTTTTGCTCAGCTGTTTTTCAATCTTTCTTACAGCAAATACAAGCTGGTCTATCTCAATCATCTGCCTAACTATTTTTTTGTTTTGTTCGTTCATTTTCCGTTTATGAAAAACGTAGTTATTCATTGGCACGGAAGTGAGATATATGCACCAAACCTTCATAATCATTGGCTGAACAGAATATCGTACCTGTTTACCCCCAAGCGTTTTTATCATATTGCTCCATCAGAATATTTTGCACGTGAAGTTGCACAGGTTATGAAAATAAAACCTGAGCAGGTTTTTATTTCACCAAGTGGCGGTGTTGATATGGATAAGTTCAAACCTTCTGACAAGCAAGCAAGAGCAAATGAACTTGTAATTGGCTTTGCATCAGAATTATCGTTTATGAAAGGTGCTGATACCTTATTGAAGTTGGTTGAAGGAACAGATGAACTGGAGGAAAAGTGTGGAAGAAAAATCAGATTTAAAGTAATTTCTTACGGAAGAAATAAAAGTTATTTTCTTAAAGAATTTAAGGCATTTGAAAAAAAGATTGAAGTATTGAAACCAATACCAAACGGAGAAATGGCAAGGTTTTTCAACTCGCTAGATATTTTGTTTTTTCCTACAAGAAGAAAAGCAGAAAGCCTTGGTTTGGTTGCGTTAGAGGCAATGGCTTGCGGCAAACCCGTATTAGGTCCAAAGTCTTTCGCATTGCCCGAATACATTAAGCCAGGTATTAATGGCGAGTTTTACGAGAACGATATTGTTGATGAAGTTCAAAGAGTGCTCCTAAAAATGATTCAGAATATTGATAATTATAAACCCCGAGAATTCGTAGCTGAAAAATACTCTAAGAAAGCAGTGATTGAAGGTTATAAAGTGTTTCTGAAACAATTTGAATAAATGAATCTATCAGGTAAACACATATTGATTATAGTTGAGAATCTTCCGGTGCCTTTAGACCGTAGAGTGTGGCAGGAAGCACGTCATTTAAAATCGTTGGGTGCTGATGTTTCTGTTATTTGTCCGAAAATGAAAGGTCATGTCAAATCACACGAATTACTGGAAGGGATTAATATTTACAGGCATCCTCTTCCTGTTGAAGCATCAGGAGCACTGGGTTATCTGATTGAATATACCACAGCCTTGTTCTTTGAATTTTTTCTTGCGCTAAAGATATTTTTCAGAAAACGATTTCATGTTATACAAGGTTGCAGTCCGCCTGACCTGATATTTTTAGTTGTATTACCTTTTAAATTGTTTGGTGTTAAGTATGTTTTTGACCACCATGATTTAAGTCCGGAATTATTTCAGACAAAGTTTAAAGGCAAGAAATGGTTGCACAATGCATTGCTGTTTGTTGAGAAGCTGACATTTAAAACCGCAGATTTTTCGATTGCAACCAACCAATCGTTTAAAGAGATTGCAATACAAAGAGGAAAAATGTTTTCTGAAAATGTGGAGATTGTAAGAAGTGGCCCTGATCTGAGAAGATTTAAAATTATACCTGCCGATGAGCAATATAAAAAGGGTAAAAAGTATTTGATTGGCTATCTCGGTATTATTGCTGAGCAGGATGGATTAGACCTGCTAATGCAGATTGCTGAGATATTGTTAAAGAATAGAAATGATATTCATTTTGCTATTATTGGTGATGGAACAGAACTGCCGAACATCAGGAAAATGGCTATTGAATTAGGAATTGCAGAGCACGTTGATTTCTATGGAATGGTGAGTGATGATACACTCTTAAATGCTATTCTGAATACCTGTGATGTTTGTGTTAATCCAGATATTCCTAATGAATTGAATAATCTGCTTACCACCAATAAAGTGATGGAATACATGGCAGTGAAAAAGCCGGTGGTTCAGTTTGATTTAAAGGAAGGTAGGTATTCAGCTTTGGAAGCTTCACTATATGCCAGGGCTAATGACCTCAATGACTTTGCTGAAAAAATTTCTTCACTCTTAGATAGTCCTGAGAACCGAAAAGAAATGGGCGAGTTTGGTTATAACAGGGTTATCAATCACCTTTCTTGGGAACACGAAAAGAAAAATTTAGAAAACTTATACGCTAAAGTTTTCCGAAAATAAAATTCTGAACTACCTCCGCAAAATGTTTGTGCTCCAACTCCTGCACACGCGAAGCAAGCATCTCTGGTGTGTCATTCTCTAAAACAGGACACTTAGCCTGAAACAAAATTCTTCCTTCATCATAATGCTCATTCACCAAGTGTATGGTAATTCCACTTTCTTTTTTCTCGCTTTCAATAACTGCTTTGTGAACATTCAGTCCATACATTCCTTTCCCGCCAAAATCGGGCAACAGGGCAGGGTGAATGTTGATGATTTTGTTTTCGTATGCTTTTAAAATATTGTCGGGTACTTTTATCAGGAAGCCGGCAAGCACAATGAAATCAATCTTTTCTGTAGTTAGTTTTTCAATGACTGTTGAAGAATTATAAAACTCCTCTTTCGTAAAACTAATTGCGGGTATACCTGCTTTCCGGGCAATCTCTAAAGCACCCGCTTCTTTTCGGTTGCTTACTAATAGTGCAACTGAAATGTCTTTGTTTCCTGAAAAATAGTCAATCAGTCTTTTTGCATTGCTTCCCGCTCCGGAAGCAAAAACCGCCAGTCTCTTCATCTGCAAAAATCAGTGTCCGCCTTTTTTGCAGCACTTAGGAAGTTTGTCGTAGGTTTCTTTTTTAGCGGGCACATCATCAGCATCATAGCCAATGTTGGCAATAGCTTCGCGTATTTTTTCAGGCGTGGTTCTTTTGTCGTAATAAACAACTGTAACCATCTGGTCTTCTATATTAACGGTAGCAGATTTTATTCCTTTTTCAAATGCAAGTGCTTTTTCAATGCGCTCTTTACACTCATCGCATTGAGCAGAGGTTTTAATTTTTACTTCTGCAGTTTGTGCTGAAACCGAAAATGAAAAAACTGAGATAAACAGAATTACTGCAGCGCTGATTTTTTTAATGATATTCATCTTTAATATAAGGTTGATTTTTGTGTTTTACAGCAACAAAGATACCACTATTCCTATCTTTGCCCACCATGTTTGCAGCAAGAGCCAAAGACGGGCTTAACTTTTTATCGAAAACCACACCGCGCAGGGCTGCTAATGCCCTGAAAGTACTAGGAAGCTACTATTATTCAAAGTATGCCAAAAAGCCGGTGCAGTTGGGATTGCCTATCAGCATATCCATTGAGCCTACTACCTCCTGTAATTTGCGTTGCCCCGAATGTCCGAGCGGATTACGTTTTTTTACCCGCCCCACAGGAATGCTGAAACAGGAGTTTTATAAAGACACCATTGACCAGTTGCATAAAGATCTGTTGTATCTTATATTCTACTTTCAGGGCGAGCCCTACCTTAATCCTGCTTTTCTGGATATGGTGAAATATGCTTCTGAAAAGGGGATTTATACGGCCACTTCAACCAACGCACATTATCTTAATGATGCTAATTCCAAAAAGACAATTGAGAGCGGATTGGACCGTTTAATTATTTCCATTGACGGCACTACGCAGGAAGTGTATGAGCAATACAGAATAGGAGGGAAGCTGGAAAAAGTGCTGGAAGGCACCAAAAATATTGTGAAATGGAAGAAAGAACTGAAATCAAAAACGCCTCACATTATTTTTCAATTTCTGGTGGTGAAGCCTAACGAGCATCAGGTAGAAGATGTGAAAAAACTTGCCTTGGAATATGGTGTGGATGAAGTGAAATTTAAAACGGCTCAGGTCTATGATTATGAAAACGATCCTAATCAGTTGATACCTGATAACGATAAATATTCGCGCTACAAAAAGAACAGGAGCGGTTCGTTTGATATTAAAAATCCATTGCTGAACCATTGCTGGAAACTCTGGCATTCGTGTGTAATTACCTGGGACGGCTTAGTGGTTCCCTGCTGCTTTGATAAGGATGCTACCCACCAGTTCGGTGATTTGAAACAAATGTCGTTTGCTGAGCTCTGGCAAAACGAAAAATATCAGAACTTCAGGTCTGCAATTTTAAAGTCGCGCTCTGAGATTGATATTTGCACCAACTGCACGGAAGGTGCAAAAGTGTGGGGATAAAAATCAGGACGGGCTGTTTGTTTTTTCGAAAAAAAAGACTAATTTTACCCAACGCATACATTTTATTTCTTGATTACCCGCTTGCTCAAAAATAGTTTATCCGCGCTACTGCTCTTTGCAGCCTGCATTGTTACCTCCTCTTTTTCATCGTTTGCTTTTCCCGACCCTAATAATGCAAGCGACCTTTTGGCCGAAGCAAAAAAGCTATATGACCTGCGGGCAGAAGGTGCGGTGGGCTTAATGGCTAAAGCCGAAACAATTGATAAAGCAATAGCATCACTCGAAAAAGTTTACGCTACCGGTTATAAGGAAGAAGAAACAGGTATGTACTTACTTCGCTGCTATAATTATAAAGGTCGTTTTGCTTCGGCAAATGCCAGCGCAAAAAAAGCAAACTTTGAAAAGGGAAAAAATCTGGGCGAAAAACTGGTGAAGAAATATCCCAACTCGGTTCCACTGCTTTATGAATACATCTGTGTGATGGGTTTGTGGGGTGGAGAAATAGGTGCCATGAAAGCCGGGCTTGACGGCTTAATCGGGAAGATGAAGACAAGCACCCAGCGATTGATTGAACTGGATGCAAGTTACTCGGGCTGTGCAGGCGAACGCATTATGGGTTATATGTATATCAAAGCGCCCTACATCCCTTTGATGCTTACCTGGCCCGATGACGAAACAGGGCTGCAATACCTTGAGCGCGTTTCTAAATGTTCGCCCCACGATTTTGGTACCTTGTATTACTATGCTGAAGCCCTATATGAAAATGGATTTAAAGACAAGGCCAAGGCTTACATGAAAATAATCCTCACCATGACTCCGCGCAAGGAGCTTTATCTTGAAGATTTGCAATTCAAGAAAGACGCAGAAAAAATCCTGAAGGAGTGGTAGTAACCCGCTAATCTGCAGCTGCAATTTCCGCTGATTATCATCACACTTTTTGTTAAACAATTTATCTATGTTTGCCGCTGCAAAAATCTGACAGCCTACTACTAAATGATAACGACCAAACTGATTGACGGAACTGAAATTTTCTGTCTCCGAAAACCCGAAGCCAAAATGCTTGACCACCACGTGGAGGGATATATGCAACACGGCATTTCTATTAACGATGGCGATGTGGTGTTTGATGTAGGTGCCAACATCGGAGTGTTTGGTGTGCGCGCGGTGCAAAAGTTCAGCAACGTAAAAGTATTTGCGTTTGAACCCATTCCTGAAATTTATGAGGTGCTGAAAACCAACGCTGAGAAGTTTGGCAAAGGAAGATTCTTTGCGCTGAAATATGGTGCATCGGATACGAACGGAACTACTTCGTTTTCTTATTTTCCGAATACGCCTGCACTTTCTACTTCGCATCCCGAAATGTGGGACGAAAATCCGGATGCTTTTGAAAACGCGGTGAAAGGCAGTATGAAAAATGCGCCTGCCGATATGCAATGGATGAAATGGATGCCCACTTCGCTTGCAGGATTGGTAGCCCGGTTTTTGCGTAGCGGCAAGCAAATGATTACCTGCGAGCTGCGCACCATTTCTTCGGTGATTGAAGAATACAAGATTGAGAAAATTGATTTGCTGAAAATTGATTGCGAGGGTGCCGAACTTTCTGCCATTAAAGGAATAAAAGAAGAGGACTGGAAAAAAATCAACAAAGTGGTGGTAGAGGTTCACGATATGGAAAACCGCGTTGAATTTATTTCTGATTTGCTGCGCAGACACGGATTGACTAAAATTGTAAAAGAAAAAGAAAAGGCGCTGGAAGAAACCGCGCTTTACAATGTTTACGCTACACGCTAAATGACCAATACCGATATTATACTAATCACTTTGGCTGTTCTGCTTGCCGGAAACATCATTGCATTAGTGTATTCGTGGCTGGTGCTTTATACCGATGTTTTTAAAAAGTATCGTTTGCAGGATAAGAGGTATAAGCCCGGAATTTTCTTTCAGCGTTTGCCGCTTATTTTATTGAACCTTGCTATTCTTTCGGTAGTTACTGCGGTATCGATGTACTTCTTTGCGGATATTATTTTTGAAACTTCGGTTCCGGTGTGGTGGTTGATTCCTGTGCAGGTTATTTTTATTTTCGTTATTGACGATGCGTGGTTTTATTTTGCTCACCGCCTGATGCACGAGAATAAATTTCTGTTGCGCAAAATTCACAGCATCCATCATCAGGCTATAACACCGTTTCCGCTGGAGTATATTTATGTGCATCCGCTGGAGTGGATGATTGGCAGCGTGGGTTCTTTTCTTGGTATTGGTGCGCTGCTGCTGATTATGCCGGTTAACTTTTATGCTTTTCTGGTATATGGTGTTATCCGCAATCTGCATGAGGTGGAGATACATTCTGATCTGCGCTCGCCTATTGCTAAATACATTCCTTTTCTAAATCCAACCGAGAGCCACGATTTGCATCACTCTAAGGTGAAGGGCAACTATGCTTCCATGTTCAATATCTGGGACAGGGTGTTTGGTACGGTGCTGACGAAGGATTGAGGTTGCGTTCTATCCTCCCTGCACACAACGAAAATCCCTTCCGTTTTCTCTTTCATAAATTCATCTTGGCGCACCTGCGCAATAATTTTCTGCATCTGTTCATCGCTCATGTCGGGAGTGCGCGAGAGGATGTCAATGCCTTCGGGTGTGCCCACGTTTGATTTAGGGAAAAAGGTAAATGCCCAGCTGTAATCATCGGCAAGGGCAATCAGGTACCATTCGTTTTTTATAATACTGAGCAGACCTTTTCCCTGCCACACATAGCGACCGGGTGTTGTGTTGTCTTTGGTTTCGTAGCCGGTGATGGTTCGCGAAAAACCTTTCCATTTATAAGTAACGCGACTGAGAAACGTGCGTCCGCTGCCGTCATTCAGCAGGTCAAGATTTATAACAGGGTGTTTGCGGCTTTCATTTTTCCAGAAATTATAGTTGGTTGCAACAACGTACCATTTGCCTGCAAATTTTTCGGGTGAGCAGTTTACTCCGGTCATTATGTTTTATTAATTACTCTGCAACAAACCTTCCGAAACTTTGTTTCTTTTCTTTCTCTGAAATTAACTGGTAATGATAAATGCCCGCAGGCAGGTGTTGGGTGTTTAACTGAATGCGGTTGTTGGTAATGTTGCCTTGCTCCATTACCACCCTGCCCGTAATATCAAAAATCTGCAAACCAAAAGTGGTGTTGGTAGGGTTTTCAAATTCCAGTGTGGCAGAATGGGTGGCGGGGTTGGGGTAGAGGGTGGAGGTGAAGAGGGTGTGTTCGGGAACTGACTCGCAGTAACCAGTGCTAATTTGAATGTTATCAATTAACCAACCATCAAGACTATCTAAATTTTCAGAGTTAGCACGAAAAACGAAATGGAAAATAAGGGAATCGGATTTCCAAATGTTTCCGATGTTGCAGTTGAAAATCTGAAACTGTGTGTTAATCCAATCTCCGGAATTTCCTGATAAGCCTATCTTGTCGTTAGGCAAACTATCTTCAAAGAACTGAACACCGTCAACTAAGCGCATGTGCTGAATATATCCATTACCGTTTGCTACATAGTTGTTTAAGTTAACAAAGCTGAGTCCATTATCATAAGAAAACTCAATAGAGCAACCGTCAGTCAATGAATCGGTATTAAATTTATGATATAGTGAGCCAGATACATAACCGAAATACCAACCTCCTCCGGATGGATTTCCAATCTTTATTTCTGCTCTTGAAACTGAAGGTCCATAATAAGGATTAAGAGTGTCCGTCATCAGCGCACGCATTGGCGAATAAGCAGAATCAAAATAAGTTTTAGAAGGCACTCCAATCTGCCATTGGTTATTAGGCATAATAACAGTATCAATGGTTATGATACTATCTGCACCGTTTTCAAAATCAATGTTCATGTCCCATTGCGCAAACGATGAAAGCGAAAAAGAAACCGAGAAGACAAGGAGTAGAAGTTTTTTCATAGTTTTATATTTTTCTGCAAGTTAAAGAAATCCGTTTAAATCCGCGTTCTGCTAATAAAGCCCTTCGACTTCGCTCAGGGTGACAGACTGCCTACTGCCACAGCCCACTGCTGCTTAAATCATCCCCCTCGCCTTCAACTCAAGATACTTGTTCACCGTATTAATAGAAAGGTCCTCCGGTCGCGTAAGAATACTTTGAATACCGTATTGCCTCAGCAACTGCACCACCTGATTTTTTTCGGAGACAAATTTCTGCGCAATGGTTTTCAGATAAATCTCTTCCACATCTTTTGCAGCGGAGGTAGAGAAATCTTTTACCTCCGTATTTTCAAAAAACATAACCACCAGCAGGTGGGTGCTGTTAATTCTGCGCAGCAAAGGCAACACGCGTTCTACGGCATACAGGCTCTCGAAATTGGTGTAGAAGAAAATCAAACTGCGTCCGCGCACCAGGTTGCGCACCGCATTATACATCAGCTCGTAGTTGGCTTCCATCTTGCGCTCTTCCTCATTATACAGCGCTTCTAAAATCATTCGCAGTTGCTTTTGTCCGCGGTCGGCTTTTATAGAGCTGCCTATTTTGTCACTGAAGGTAAGCAGCCCCGATTTGTCGTGTTTCTTCAACGCAATGTTAGAAATCACCAGACTGGCGTTGATGGAATAATCCAGTAAACTCAGTCCGTTAAAAGGCATGCGCATCGTGCGGCTTTTGTCAATCAGCGAATATACCTGTTGCGAGCGCTCGTCCTCATATTGGTTCACCATCAGGTCGGCCTTGCGGCTGGTAGCTTTCCAATTGATGCTGCGGAAATCATCGCCCATCACGTAGTTTTTTATCTGCTCAAATTCGTAGCTGTGTCCAAGCCTGCGTATTTTTTTTACGCCCTGATAAATCGAAATCTTTGCCATCGCCAGCAGCTCATACTTCTTCATGTCAATCACTGAAGGATACACTTTAATCATCTCCTTCGCCTCCTTCACAAACCTGCGCTGCACCAAACCAAATTGCGTTTGCGCAAAAATATTTACGTTGTTAAAAACATACTCACCCCTTACCACCGGGCGCAGGTTATAGCCCAGCGATTGCTTTTCGCCCGACTTTAAAACAATGCGCATGCGCAGGTCGCGCTTCTGAAACTGAAAAGGAATTTCGTCAATAATGGTAAGCTTCAGTTGCTGTGGCGAATGATTAACAATATCCAACCGCACCGGATTTTCATTGCCCAGCGAAAACATTTTGCCCACCGTGCGTTTGCAAAGCACCTGCGCTGACGGGCGAAACAGCAGAATAATATCCAGCACAAAAAAAGCAATGAGCGCAATCAACACAATCTGCGCTACCGGAAACACCACCGGAAAAATAAACCCGAACACAAATAACGCAACCGAAGCTGCTCCCGCAAGGAAGAAGCGATTGGTGAGGTATAAGTTTCGGAACAGGTTTATCATCTTGGTACTTCCACTTTTTCAATAATCTCCTTAATCACCTGCTCCGTTTCCGTTCCTTCCATTTCCCGCTCAGGCGAGAGAATGATGCGGTGGTTCAACACAGGATACGCAACAAACTTGATGTCGTCAGGCGTAACAAACTCGCGGCCTCTCATAGCAGCAATAGCCTTACTCGTTTTCATAATCGCCAGCGATGCGCGTGGCGATGCACCCAGAAACAGATCACCGTTGTTGCGCGTATTGTGTATAATGGTTGCTATGTAATCCAGCAATTCGTCTTTGATGTGAATTTTTTCAATCAGCGAGCGCACCGCTTGTAAATCCATTGCATTCAAAATGCTTTTCACATCACCTGTATGTTGAAAATTGAAATCGTTGCGGAACTTTTTCAGAATGTCTTTTTCGTTTTCCAATGTAGGGTAGGTCATCTTTATGCGAAACAGAAAACGGTCTAATTGTGCTTCGGGCAGTTTGTAAGTTCCTTCCTGTTCAATCGGGTTTTGTGTGGCCACTACAAAAAACGGGAACTCTAAATAATGCGTAACACCGTCTACCGTAATCTGGCGTTCTTCCATTACCTCAAACAAAGCTGCCTGTGTTTTTGCGGGCGAGCGGTTAATCTCGTCAATCAGCACAATGTTAGAAAACACCGGCCCTTTCTTAAAATTAAACTCCGATGATTTCATGTTGAATACCGTGGTGCCTATTACATCGGTCGGCATCAGGTCGGGAGTAAACTGTATACGCGAAAAATTTACCGACAATGTTTTGGAAAGCAGTTTTGCGGTCAGCGTTTTTGCAATGCCGGGCACACCTTCCAGAATAATGTGTCCGCTGGTAAACAGTCCTGCCAGCAGCAGTTCTATCATCTGGTCCTGTCCCACAATTACTTTGTGTATTTCGCTCTTAACGCGGTAAACTGATTCGCTCAGTTTGTTCAGTTCCGCAGCAAGCGGTGAAGGAGTTCCTATGTTAAACTCTGGCGTTTGTCCCGTGTTTGGTGTTTGATTTTCTTCCATGTTTATTTGGCTTTTGTGTAAAAATTATCAATGGATTGGTTAAATATAATCAGGCTTTCTTCGTTAATGCTTTTTTGATTTTCTATCACTTTATAGTTTTCAAATAATCGTTCTAATTCTTTTTGTGGCACCTGTGATTTTTGCGCAAGCTTTAAAATAAAAGCATCGTCAATAGTGTTGGTGGCAATGTTATAACGGTTGCGTATTCCTTCCAGAAAGAGTTTCATTTTTTGCGAAGCTAATTTTTTGTGGTCGTTTTGCAGGTAATAAATTCTGCCGATTGTTTCGGCAAACTCCAGCGAAGTGTTGGTGTTGGGAATAAGCACGGGAATAGGCCGTTGTCTGCGCTTGGCGCGGAAAAGAATAAACAGCAGCACCAATGCAAGAATAAGATACCACGCAGTTTTCAGTGCCGGCTGCGACAGAATAAAATACAACGGGCTTTTTTCCCAACGCAGTTCACCTCCCTCGTTATTGTCTTCATTTTTATGTTCAATCGGAATTTTTGAAAACTCATCCCAGTAAATATCGCCTTCGGGTAAATACGAAAATACTTTTTCTGCATACTCCACCGAGCGCTTGTTCAGCAACTGAACATTGGTAAATGCCAGCGGAGTGGTATGAATATAGAAATAACCCTTGCCGAACGAAACGCGCATATAGTTGGCCAGCGTATCATTCATATTGGCATAAAAAACAGGCTCTGCTTCCGGATTTATGCACGTATCCAGAATGTACGACCACGAGTAGAATAGTGTGTCGTTCAGGTTGCGGTAATAAAATTCATAAGCAGGATTGCTTTTAAAATCTTCCTGATAAAAATTAAGCCCGGCAACCGAATCGGAGTTGGAATAAGTAGGGTAGTAATATTCACAAATACTCAGATTTAAAGTGTCTTCAATAATGTATGGAACAGATGGAATAGAAAGAAACGCATTGTTACCGCGATATACATAGTCCAATAGTTTCAGTTCGCTCAGCGAGTCTAAAAACATTCCCGAGCCGATAAAAATATAGTTATTGCCCGTATTGCGCGGCAAACTCTGGTGCAAGGGCTTGCGGATGACATTGAACTTTTTAGCAGGAAAATATTTTTCCAGCATTTCTGAAATTACATAGGTATCGTAAGGTTCTTTCTTGTCGTTTTTATAGGTTTCGTACCAACTGTGTTTGGGTTTTTCAATGTTGCTGTACCATAAATAAATGCCCACGCCAAGCCCCAGCACAACAATCAGAAAAATAATTACGGGGATTTTATTTTTGCCCATTACTTCTGATTGAATTGATAAAACTGCTGAACGAAGGGCTTAATACAATGAACTCTTTTTCTTCAATCTCCACATCACCATACCACACAATTTCAAAAGCGCGCGTTAGCGAACGGAAGTGCTCAAACTCTTTGCGCTCGCGCATTTCGGTCAGGTATTCAAAATTGGTTTTGTTCTTTTTCCAAACAATAAAGTTTTGCTGCATCAGCTCCTTTATGCTCATCAGATAATAGATGCGCACCGCAATTTTGTATTGTTTTTTCTCCAAGGCCTCTCTGAGAAAACGTTCTAAATCCGATTCCTCCAGATTTTCTTCCGCTTCATCAAGGAACGAAAATTCGCCTCCTTTTATTTTTTTATTTTTAAGGAACTTAGCATTACCGAATATTTTCCACAACAAAAACACCAGCGCAATAATTACCAGTGTAACCACCACCACCTTTACCACCATGGGATTAAAGTTGAACTTCGGCATAGCAAGCGGATCTTTTTCTTTCTCTTTCTTTTTAACCGCTTCGTTGTAGTCAAGGTCTTTGGTGAGGCTCTCCCAACGCTTTTCGTCAAACTTTTTCAGTTCAACATCAGGCTCACTCTTTTTTACTTCAGTTATAGTATCGGTTTCAGCTATAACAGCCGCAGAATCCTGTGCAAACGCACCGATAGTGGATGTCAGCAAAATAAAAAGCAATGCTCTAATCCTCCACATCCATTCCATAGCGTTGTTTTTTAATTCCGATGTTGTTGATGCGTTGTTTCAATTCGTTTGCTTCATTTATTTCAAGCAGCGAATGAAATTTTAATCCGATCCCTATTAATACAATAGGTACTACCATACCCATTGTAAACAACGAAATGAAGGTGATGAAAATCTGAAATATTTTACTCAGCGTTTCGGGCGCAACGTTCAGGTTCCAGGTGATGATTTCAAAATAGAAAAACAAAAACGGAGAGTTGAAAACAAAGAAATAAATAGACCCAAGTAGCGAAAGTATAAGCGCAAGGCCAAGCAGGTTAAGCCAATTGCCTTTTAAAATTTTCCGGCAATGATTTAATGCGGGAAGGAAATACGCCTCTTTAAACAGGCAAGCATAAATTACCAAAAACAGAAAAGGAGAGACTAACGCAAACAGAAAAAATGAGCCCCCGTCAGGGATAAAAAAGATTGTATTGAGCAAGGCGATGAAAATAATAACGGTAGGAAATCTTTTGCGAAGCGATGTAAATATGTGTTTGCGCGAAAGTATTTCGCCCTGCGTTTTTCCCTGTGCCGAAGCCGCAAGCAGATAGTAAACCGCAAATACAAGCAACGAAAAAAACACGGTGTTGAATAAGTAAAACACCGGATATTTTTTATAGTTAAGGTACGAATACAGATTTTCGAAAACATTGAAATAACTCTGCGAATTCATAGAATCGGTTCCGTAATAAGTGTAGAGTCCCAGCACTTTTTCGCGGAGAACAAAATAGGTTGAAATGCTGAAAATGCCTGCCAGAACAAGAGCCGCAGTAATGATTTGTTTTAAATAAATACGGTAAAAAATAAACAGCTGAATAAAAACTTCACCGTTTGATTTGATTCCCGCAAATTCAATTTTGTCTGTTCCGTTGGCGTTCAGCCGTGATTCGGGTTCAATGTTTTCAAAACCTTCATTGGCTTTGTGGCGGGGGTACCATACAAAGTAACCGAGAATAAAAAACAGAGATAGCAGAATTACCGCCAGTCTCACCGGATCGGGAAGGTCGGTGTAACGCGTGAGGAAACCTTCAATAAAAGCGGCAAAAACAAAAATGGGCGTAATGCCCAACATTATTTTTATTGCTCTGCGTGCCGAAACCTGGAACGATTGCAGGCGCGAGTAGGTGCCGGGAAACACTAAGCCATTGCCCATAACAATGCCTGCCGAGCCTGCTATAACAATGGCTGAAATTTCCAATGTTCCGTGCATCCAGATGGTGAGAAATGATTCGCGGAACAAGCCCTGCTCAACAAAAAAGTATTGGAATGAGCCTACCATTATCCCATTGTAAAGCAAAAATGCCAACGTTCCGATTGACATGATTACGCCCAGAATAAATGTGTAAAAAGCAACAAACAGGTTATTGATTGTTATACCAAGAAACATATCTATTTCGTTTCTCTTTTTATACACCGCCATCGGGTCACCGGTACGGATATTTTCCTTGGTCATCTCTACATAACTGTCGCCCAGTATAAGGCGGTAAAACTCGGGATCATAAGCACTGGACAAGACTCCAATGCCCATTGCCAGTGCAAACACAAGAAACGATACCAGTAGTTCTTTCCGCGTCTGGTACATAATAAAAGGCAACTCCTCTTTCCAGAAAATAGCAAAGCGGTTACCTTTTTCTTTTTTGTTTTTGTAAATGCTCTGAAAAATCTGTTGCGCCAGATTGTTGAGGTAAACACGCACCGAGCGGTTGGGGTAAAAGGTGCGCGAATAAGATAGGTCATCGGTAACCTGCACAAACAGGTTGCTCAAACTGTCGGGGTCTTTCTTTTTTTGTTTGAGTGTTTGCTCAAACTCAACCCATTTTTCCTTGTTCTGTTTTATAAAACCGGTTTCGCGCATAGAAGTGCCGAAGGTAACAAGGATTATTTATTCTTGTAGTTGATAATTACTTCCGCAATAGAAGGGTAAGCATCTTTCAGCAGCGCAGGTATTTTTTTCTCAGAAACCCAGCGCGCATCGGTAATATTTTCTTCGGTCTGTGGTTTCAGCAGAGTATTATCGCTGGTAGTCATGCTATACCAGTGTGATGCTTTTACAATGTTTTTGCCTTTCAGCGAATAGGTATGGTAAGTGGTTAATAGTTTTCCGGTAATTTTTAGTTTGCCTATTCCACACTCTTCTTTCACTTCGCGAAGGGCGGCCTGTTCAATGGTTTCGCCTTTATCAACTTTGCCTTTGGGCAAATCCCATTTACCTAAACGGAAAATAAAAAGTAGCTTATTTTCTTTGTTTTTTACTACACCGCCCGCTGCATCAATCCGTTTGAAATGTTGAAGAAATTCTTTCCACATAGCTTCTACATCACCGGTAACTGTAAGATTTGAAACAGCACTCAGGTTCATCAGGTCAATAGACTGTTTCATGTTCTGTAACTCACTGCGGGCAATAAGCAATGAGCCATGCCCCCTTTCAAAACTATTAGTTACAGGAGCCAGAATAAAAGGCTTATCGTTAATGAAGATTTTATACATGGAAAAAAATATACTTTTGCCGCCCGTATGCTATACAATAAAGAAACCGCCCTTAAAGTTGCAGAACAACTGCTGCAAATTAAAGCAATAAAACTATCTGTTGACAAACCTTATACCTGGGCTTCGGGTTGGAAATCGCCTATTTACTGCGATAACCGCCTGTCACTGTCTTATCCCAAAGTTCGGAATTATATCCGCAGAGAATTGGCTTCTGCTGTTATTGACAAATTTGGCGAGCCCGATGTTATTGCAGGGGTTGCCACAGGTGCAATCGCCTGGGGGGCTTTGGTAGCACAGGATTTAGGGCTTCCCTTTGTTTATGTGCGTTCTGCTGCTAAAGGACACGGATTGGCAAATATGATTGAAGGCTACATTGAAAGCGGGCTTTCGGTTGTGGTAGTTGAAGATTTGATTTCTACAGGAATGAGCAGTCTTAAAGCGGTGAGTGCCCTGCGTGATGCAGGTTGTAAGGTAAACGGAATGGTTTCTATCTTTTCTTACGGTTTTGACGAGGCAGACAAAAATTTTAAAAACGAAAAGTGTAAACTCGTTACGCTCAGTGATTACGACAGCCTTATAAAACAAGCAGTAACATCAGAATACATTACCGAAAGCAGCTTGAAATCACTTGCTGCCTGGCGTAACAATCCAAGTATTTGGGGTGTGTAATTAGTCTTCTTCTTCTTCTTCTTCTGAAGAAGCACTTCCGGGATTCTTTGCTTTTATCTCCTGTCCGATTGATCTGGCCCAGCTAATAAGTGTTTCCTTTTGTGAGGCAGATAAAACAGCATTACTGTGGATAATGGTATAAGATGATAAAGGCATTTCGCCTTCGGTTATCATCTCTTCTGTTTCTTCCATTTTTTTGAATTGTCTACGAGGATTGTAAGTTGCAAATTCATCAAAATTAAGTTCTTCTTTTCCTTCGTTCACATGTCCCTGCAACCACCATGCAACAGGCTGAATGTGTGCATACCAAGGGTAAATGGTGTTATTGCTGTGGCAATCATAACAGGATGTTTTTAATATATTTTCCACATCTGCTGGCACTGCGAATTGTTTTGAAATGTTCATAGGTTGGTCTCCCGAACTCTGATTTTTCTTAATGCCAAAAAACTGGATAACTATTAGTCCGATTGCTAATACGATGAGAATGATTTTTACAATTTTCATGATAATAAATTTCGTGTAAAGGTAGTTTCTAAATCTTGTAAATAACATGATGAAGGTCATACGAATCAATATTTCCGCCTTCATTTAATTTTAGTCTTCCCAACTCGTCAACGCCAACTATTTCTGCAATTGCAATTTTACTATCAATTATAAATTCGCGTTGCTCATTAAGTCCGAACAAGGCTTTGTGATAGTGCTCATTAATCATATTCTCTTTTCCTGCTTTCAGTTGCATATATCGCGCTTCCAGCGAAACACATAATTCCTGGAAACATTTTTCCAGATTCAATTCTTTTCCAATAATCATTTGCAGGGAAATAGGATTATGAATTTCAGCACTGAAAGTTGTCTGGTTCACATTCAGTCCAATCCCGATTACAGCCGATGAAATTTTATTTCCGCTAACAGCGTTTTCAATCAGTATTCCTGCAATTTTTTTATCGCCAACATAAATATCGTTCGGCCATTTTATCTTCACATTTTCTGTTTTAACAACACTTTTCACAAAATCACTAGCGCCAAGCGCAATTGCTTTGCTCAACTGAAATTGCCTGTTCACTGACAAAAAGACAGGATAAAAAATAATGCTGAAGGTCAGGTTGCTGAAATCTGCGCTTTCCCAATGTTTTTCACGCTGTCCGCGACCTAATGTCTGGCAGAAGGTGCGCACAACAGTTCCTTCAAACGGTTGTTTTTCGCGCAACAAATTCAGGGCATAGTTGTTGGTTGATTCCGCGCTGTCTAAATCAACTACATTAGTTCCGGTAAAAAGAGCCATAAAATTTTAAAATTAAAATAACTACTCCAAGTCTCTATAACTTCTGTGGTTGATGATAAATATTACCTTTGCAAATCTATGAAGAAACCAGTAAAAAAAACCGTAAGGAAAAAGAAGAAGATAGATAATGCTGATGCGCTGCTTGAACTCATTATTGAGGCTATGCAGGAGAAGAAAGCAAAGGACATAGTAACCCTCAATCTTAAAGGCATTGAAAAATCAGTATGTGATTACTATGTAATTTGTCATGCCGATTCTAATACACAGGTTGATGCAATAGCCAATAATGTAGATGGTTTGGTAAAGAAAAAATTAGGCGAAGATCCCTGGCACACCGAAGGTTTTCAAAATGCAGAGTGGATTTTGTTGGATTATGTGAACATTGTGGTTCATGTTATGCAAAAAGAGTTCCGTGATTTTTACGGAATTGAGCGTCTGTGGGCAGATGCAGAGGTGAAACAAATAAAAGACTAAAAGAAAATAGTTTAGAAAATGGCAGACGAGAAAAAAGAAAATAAAACAGAAAGACCGGAAAATAAATCGAATAATCCCAATCCTGAAAAACAGGATAAGAAAGGCGGTTTAAAGATGCCGAAAACTCCAAAAATTGATTTCAATTTTTATTGGGTTTATGTGGTAATTGCTTTGGTATTCCTCGGGCTTCAGTTCATGACTTGGACCGAGAGTGCAGAAAAAACTGATTGGCAAATTGTTGAAACTGACATGTTGAAAACGCATGAAGTTGCGAAACTTGTTGTGGTAAACAAAGAGTTTGTTGAAGTGTATCTGAAAAAGGACAAATTGCAATTAGATAAATACAAAAAAGTAGCTACTCGCCTTGGTGGTGCCGAAAATCCGGGGCCACATTACATTTTTGAGATTGCCGATTACAAAGTTTTTGATGATGATTTAAAAGCTGCCCAACAGGGCTTTCTACCCGAAGACATGGTAAAACTTGAGATAACAACCCGCCACAATTGGGGGGGGGAGTTATTGAGTTGGGTACTTCCTGTTATTCTGTTTATTGGGTTATGGATGTTTATCATGCGCAGAATGTCAGGTGGTGGTGGTCCGGGAGGACAGATTTTCAACATCGGAAAATCTAAAGCAACACTTTTTGATAAGGATACACAAGTGAACATCACGTTTGAAGATGTTGCCGGTTTGGGCGAAGCAAAAGTAGAGATAAAGGAGATTGTTGACTTTCTGAAAACACCTAAAAAATATACTGAGCTTGGTGCTAAAATTCCGAAAGGTGCATTGCTTGTTGGCCCTCCGGGAACAGGTAAAACCTTATTGGCAAAAGCCGTTGCAGGTGAAGCAAAAGTTCCATTCTTTTCTTTATCAGGTTCAGATTTTGTGGAAATGTTCGTAGGTGTTGGTGCATCGCGCGTACGTGATTTGTTTCGTCAAGCAAAAGAAAAAGCTCCGGCTATTATTTTTATTGACGAGATTGATGCCATTGGTCGTGCACGGGGGAGAAGTGTTTCACAAGGTGCAAATGATGAGCGTGAAAATACACTCAATCAGCTACTGACTGAAATGGATGGTTTTGGAACTAACAGCGGTGTAATTATACTAGCTGCCACCAACCGTGCAGATATTCTTGACCGCGCCTTGATGCGTGCCGGTCGCTTTGATCGTCAGATTTATGTAGACATGCCGGATGTGAATGAACGTCAGGAAATTTTCAAGGTTCACTTGAAACCATTGAAACTTGACCAGTCAGTTGATGTTGAATTTTTGGCACGTCAAACGCCTGGTTTCTCCGGTGCTGATATTGCAAACATCTGTAACGAAGCTGCATTGATTGCTGCACGTAAAGACAAAAAAACAGTTGAGAAACAAGACTTCTTAGATGCTGTTGACCGTATCATTGGTGGCTTGGAGAAGAAAAATAAAATTATTTCAGTTGAGGAAAAGAAAGTAATTGCATATCACGAAGCGGGTCACGCTTCAGTAAGTTGGTTGGTAGAACACGCATCACCATTAATTAAAGTTACAATCGTTCCGCGCGGACGTTCATTGGGTGCTGCTTGGTATTTGCCCGAAGAAAGACAGATAACAACAAAAGAACAATTGCTGGACGAAATGTGTGCAGCCCTTGGCGGTCGTGCCGCAGAGGAAGTTATGTTCGGGAAAATTTCAACAGGTGCGTTAAGTGACTTGGAAAAAATAACCAAACAAGCCTATGCAATGGTTACCATGTATGGATTGAATGAAAAAATTGGAAACGTGAGTTTTTATGACTCTTCAGGCCAAAACGAATATATGTTGAGCAAACCTTACAGCGAAGAAACTGCAAAAACGATTGACGAAGAGGTTAGCAAAATGATTGAGGCAGCTTACTCCAGAACCAAGAAAATACTTTCTGAAAACAAACATTTACTGAGTCAACTTGCAGATTTATTGCTGGAGCGAGAAGTTATTTTTAAAGAGGATTTAGAGAAAATTTTCGGTAAACGTAAATTTGATAAAGAAGAAAAAAACGGAACCCCGAAAGATGCTAAAGCAGAGGTAAATCCTGAAGCAACAGAGAAAAAACAAGAAGATGCTCAGCCTAAAGCAGAAGATAAGACAGAAAGTCCGTCACCTACTTTGTTTTCCTGATTTTAATTACTTTTCCTGCCTTAAATAAATGGAACAAGGCTGGATATTAGTGTTTACAACCAATAATCTTCCCGAAGCAGAGATGATAAAAGTGCTGTTAGATGAAAACGGTATACTTGCCGTAAACCTTAACAAACAGAGTTCTGCTCATCTTATTGGTGAAGTTGAAGTATATGTAAAAAATACCGATGTTCTTTCTGCCAAACAACTGATTTTAAAACAACAGGAGCAGTGAAAGATTTAGGGTTAAGACTTGCCACAGGTGTAGTTTTTTTGACTTTAGTTATTGGTTCAATTCTCCTGGTCAATACGACAGTAATTCCTTTTTTAGTTTTCTTTTCACTTACTACTGCAATAGGCTTGTGGGAGTTTTACCGCATTTGCGAAAACGAGAAAATTTATGTGCAAAAACGACATGGAATTTTTGTAGGCACAGGAATTTTTTTCATTACAGCATTAATTTCTGTTGATCATGCTTTTTTCAAATATCAGCTATTGGTTTTACCCTTGATGTATGCGGTTTTTATCCGCGAACTTTTTCGTAATCGCGAAAATCCTTTCACTAATATAGGATTTACTATACTTGGAATTATCTACATCGCACTTCCGTTTACTTTGCTGGTTTATATTATAAAACCTGGACTTTCAGGTGAGTATAAACCGTTAATCTTACTCGGTTACTTTTTCCTGATTTGGGTATTTGATTCAGGAGCCTATTTAGTAGGTTCAAATTTTGGGAAGCACAAAATGTTCCCGAAAATTTCCCCAAAAAAATCGTGGGAAGGTGCTGTTGGTGGAACAGTTTTTACCATCATGTTTGCTTACTTGCTTTCGTTATATGTCGATGATTTACGTTTCGTTGATTGGGTTGTAATCGGATTGATTGTGGTAGTTATAGGCACCATTGGCGATTTAGTTGAATCGCTGCTGAAACGCAGTGTAGGTATTAAAGATTCGGGAAATATTATGCCAGGTCACGGGGGAATTCTGGACCGTTTTGATAGTATTCTTATATCTTCGCCATTCGTTTTTGTTTACCTCAACTTTATCTAAATGAAATTCCACAAAGAAGGATACGCATCACTGACATTAGTTCTTGTTTTTGCGCTTGTATTTGCAAGTGCTATTCATTATATGTTCCCGGAAAATCATTATCTGCATGTGTTTTCCTATGCAGTAGGAACATTTTTTATAATCGTTATTCTGCAATTTTTCCGCCACCCTAAACGCAATATTGTTCAAAACACAAACCACATTATTGCTCCGGCTGATGGCAAAGTGGTGGTGATTGAAGAAGTGGAAGAAACCGAATATTTCAAGGATAAACGTTTACAAGTTTCGATTTTCATGTCGCCAATAAATGTTCATGTAAACCGCTACCCGATTGGCGGAGAAGTAACGTATGTTAAATATCATCCCGGACTTTATTTGGTTGCATGGCACCCGAAATCATCAACGGATAATGAGCGCACAAGTATTGTAGTTAAAAAAGACGAAAATTTTTCACTAATGATGAAACAGATTGCGGGAGCCTTGGCAAGGCGTATCGTTTATTACTGTAAAGAAGGTGACAAAGCAGAACAGGGTGGAGAAATGGGGTTCATCAAGTTTGGCTCAAGAGTAGATTTATTGCTACCTTTGGGCACGAAAATTGAAGTAGCACTTAATCAAACAGTAACAGGTGGCGAAACAGTAATTGCCAACATCAATTAATAATCAATAAAACAAAAAACAATGAAAAAGGTATTTTTAGCATTAACACTGGTAGCGTTTATTGGAACAGCAATGGCATCAACCATTCAAACTGTTTCTTCACACAAAATTGTTTGCATCAAAGGTGATGACGACAAGAAAAAAGAGAAAAAATCAAAACACGATTGCAGCAAAGAACAGGCAGGATGCTGTGCTTCAAAAACAGCCGCAACTACAAGTGGTAACAATACCAATGCAGTAAATACTGTAACTACTACAACAGGAACAACACCAAAATCTTGCTGCTCACACAAAACTGCTGCTACATCAGATAAAAAAGCAGAAGAAACGAAATAATTAACTTATAGAATTGATAAAAAGTCCCACGCCTCAGACGTGGGACTTTTTTATTTCTCAGATTGTCAGTCCGCCATCAACACTGATGGTAGCACCCGAAACAAATTGAGCCTCATCGCTGGCAAGAAAAGCGTAAACATTTGCTACATCATTAGCAGTTCCTAGCTTTTTCAGCGGCACTTTTTCTTTTACCATCGCAATTACTTTTTCGGGAATTGTTGACATCATATCCGTTGCTATAAAACCTGGTGCAACTGTATTTACAGTAATGTTGTATTTACCCAATTCTCGTGCCCAGGTTTTAGTAAGACCAATAACTCCTGCTTTTGTGGCTGCATAATTTGTTTGTCCGTAATTACCATACAAGCCAACTATGGAAGAAGTATTAATAATACGTCCGTAATTATTCTGAATCATAAAAGGTGAAATCGCTTTCGTACAATTGAATACACCTGTAAGGTTTACATCCATTACCTGTTGCCATTGTTCCGCTGTCATTTTTTGTAAGGATGCGTCACGAGTAATTCCGGCATTGTTGATGAGAATATCTATTCTGCCAGTTTTTGCAGTTACTTCAGCAGTTGCTTTTTCAACTTCCCGGAAACTTGCGGTGTTTACTTTGTAAAACTTAGCCTTCAATCCTTTTTCACTCAATAGAATTTCCAGTTCTTTTCCCTGCACTTCGTTCACATCCCAGATGCAAACCGAAGCGCCTTCAACAGCAAATAATTCAGCAGCAGCTTTTCCTATTCCTGAAGCGCCACCGGTGATTACGGCTACTTTATTTTTAAATCTGTTATTCATTTTATTTAACTAACACGTTCCATCATCGCCATATAAAACCCATCATAACCTTCTTTATCAGGGCTTAGTCTGAGTTGGTCAAGCAGTTTGAATTCGCTATGTTTTTTAATAAAGGCTGCAACCTGTTCTTCGCCTTCCGAAGGTAAAATACTACACGTTACATAAATCATTTTTCCGCCAACCTTTGTCATGATGCAATATTCATCAATGATTTCGGCTTGTATTATTTTCAGGCGGTCTAATTCTTCCTGTTGAAGTTTCCATTTGATGTCGGGATTTCTGCGCAATACACCTGTTCCCGAGCAAGGCACATCTAATAAAAGTCGGTCGGCACTACCTTCCAAACGTTTGAAAACTTTGGAAGAATCAATCAAACGTGTTTCAATAACACCTGCTCCGGCACGGGCAGCACGCCTGTTTAGTTCTTTCAATTTCCACTCTTTGTTATCCATTGCCAGCAACTTGCCTTTGTTTTTCATCAGTGCGGCAATGTGCAATGACTTTCCACCCGCGCCTGCACAGGCATCCACTACCCGCATCCCGGGCTGAACATCCATATAATGTGCTACCACCTGTGAAGCAGCATCCTGCACTTCAAACCAACCGTCATGAAAAGGGATTGTCCTGAAAACGTTACGGTTGAAAGGTAACTCCAGCGCATCGCTTACAAAATCCAGCGCATCGGTTTCCACACCTTCTTCCTTTAATTTTGTTTGCAGAATTTCTCTGTTTGTTTTCAATGTATTAGTTCGCAAAATCAGTTTGGGTGGATTGTTCAGCGCTGCCAAAATAGAAGTCCAGCCTTTGCCGATTTCTTTTTCGCCCAGTTTGTCTAACCAGTCAGGAACAGACTCTCGTAAGGCGCGCACCTTTTTATATTTTTCTGCTTTCTCTTCAATTTTGTGAGGAATAACATTTTTGAAAAGATAAACTCCGGGAAGTTTTTCTTCTTTCAAAACCAGATTTGTTCCCAGAATTTCCCACAGAAAATGGCGTTTCATATCGGGTTCTCTTCCTGTAATTGTCCAAAGAAAGCGCCAGTTGCGGATTAATTCATAGAATGTTTCGGCAACAAAGCTGCGGTCGTAAACCGTCCATTTTTTATTTTTTTTCATCACGGTTTCCAATGCCTGGTCAGCCATTTTTCCGTGAGTAAATACCAATTCCAAAGCGTCAAAAATCTGCTCTATAAGCGGACGGTATTTTTTAATATTGAATTCTTTTCTATACATTTCTATAACTTCGCGTGTTTTTCAGCCACCAAAGGTATTTTTAAAATTCTTGTGAATATCGTTTTTTTAAGATGGGATTAAAAGCCGCACTCAGTAAGCCTTTCGCAAGTCTGGTGGTTTCAGGAATTAAGAAGTGGAGTGCCAAACCGGTTGAAACGCAGCAAAAAGTATTTGATGAACTGATTGCAGGTGCTGCGAATACCGTTTTTGGTAAAGAGCATAGTTTTTCCAAAATCAAAACGTATGACGATTATAAAAGGCAGGTTACTGTCCGTGACTACGAAGATTTCAGAAAATACATTGACCGCATAATTGCGGGCGAACACGATGTGCTCTGGAAAGGTTTGCCCATCTACTTTTCCAAGACTTCAGGAACTACCTCAGGTACCAAATACATACCGATTACAAAAGAATCGATTTCCAATCACATCAACTCTGCACGAAACGCGATCTTGTCATACATCCATGAGACAGGTAACAGCAAATTTGTGGATGGGAAAATGATTTTTCTGTCAGGAAGCCCTGTGTTGGACATGAGTAAAAAAATTCCTACAGGCAGGCTGTCAGGGATTGTAAATCACCATGTCCCTGCCTATTTGCGCACCAATCAGATGCCGACTTACAACACCAATTGTATTGAAGATTGGGAGAAAAAAGTAGATGCGATTGTTGAGGAAACAGTGAAAGAAAACATGACACTCATCAGCGGCATACCGCCTTGGGTGCAGATGTATTTTGATAAACTAGTTACCAAAACAGGAAAGCCTGTCAAAGATATTTTTCCTGATTTTTCGTTATTCATTTATGGTGGTGTGAACTTTGAGCCGTATCGTGCAAAGCTGGAACAAAGTATCGGAAAGAAGATTGATAGCATTGAGTTATTTCCCGCATCAGAAGGTTTTTTTGCTTATCAGGATTCACAAAAAGAGAACGGACTTTTATTGCTCCTCAACGAAGGGATTTTTTATGAATTTATTCCTGCTGCTGAATATTTCAATGAGAATCCTACACGGCTTTCCATTGCTGATGTGGAGTTAGGTGTGAATTATGCTTTAGTCGTAAGCAGTAATGCAGGCTTATGGGCTTATAGCATTGGAGATACGGTGAAATTTGTTTCTAAAGATCCTTGCCGAATAATTGTTTCAGGACGCATCAAGCATTTCACTTCAGCCTTTGGCGAACACGTGATTGCAGAAGAAGTGGAAGCAGCTTTAAAAGCTGCTTCTGAAAAATATAAAGCAGAAGTATTGGAGTTTACAGTTGCTCCTCAAGTTACTCCATCTGAAGGCGGGTTGCCTTATCACGAATGGTTTATCGCTTGCTCAAAAGAACCAGAGAACAAAGAACAGTTTGCCTTGTTGATGGATGAAACCTTGCAGAAGAAAAATGTTTATTACAAAGATTTAATAAAAGGAAACATCCTAAAACCACTTGTTATCCGATATTTGCAGCCCGATGCGTTTGTGCAATACATGAAATCGCATGGGAAGTTAGGCGGGCAGAATAAAGTTCCGCGCCTGACAAATGACCGAAAGATTGCAGAAGAGTTGAAAAAATACGTTTTGTAAAAGAATGACTGAAAATAAAAAACGAAATATTGCTATTCTTGGCTCCACAGGTTCAATAGGAACTCAGGCTTTAGATGTTATTGAAGCTAATCCTGAGCATTTTGAAGTGGAGGTTTTGACTGCCAATGGTAATGCCGAATTGCTGATAGCTCAGGCGAAAAAGTTTAAGCCCAATGCAGTTGTCATTACAGATGAAAGCAAATACAAACAGGTAAAAAATGCACTGTTTGAAGATGATGTAAAAGTGTTTGCCGGAGCTGATTCTCTTTCACAGGTAGTAGAGATGGAACCCATTGATATGGTGCTGACGGCTTTGGTTGGTTATGCAGGATTAAAACCTACGCTTGCCGCAATAAAAGCAGGAAAACAAATTGCGCTTGCCAACAAAGAAACATTGGTGGTGGCAGGTGAACTGGTAACAGCATTAGCCAAAGAAAACTCAGTTAATATTTATCCTGTCGATTCTGAGCATTCGGCAATTTTTCAATGTTTGGCAGGTGAGTGGCACAACCCTATTGAAAAAATAATTCTCACCGCTTCGGGTGGACCATTCAGAGGTTGGGATGCAAAAAGTTTACAAGCTGTTACAAGAGCACAAGCTTTAAAACATCCCAACTGGACGATGGGAGCAAAGATCACTATTGATTCGGCAACGCTGATGAACAAAGGTTTAGAGGTGATTGAGGCGCGCTGGTTATTTAATGTGAAAGCCGACAAAATTGAAGTGATTGTGCACCCGCAATCCATCATTCACAGCATTGTTCAGTTCCAGGATGGCAGTATGAAAGCCCAAATGGGATTGCCTGACATGAAGCTTCCAATACAATATGCATTGGGTTACCCGCAACGATTGAAATCTGATTATCCGCGCTTCAATTTCATGGATTATCCTTCACTTACTTTTGAAAAAGCCGATACCAAAACTTTTCGTAATCTTGCGCTCGCTTACGAAGCGTTGGAAAAATGCGGAAACGCCCCCTGTGCGCTGAATGCAGCAAACGAAGTGGTGGTAGATGCGTTTCTGAAAGACAAAATAGGATTTATGCAAATGCCTGAAATAATTGAAAAAAGTATTGCAAAACTGCAATTTGTAAAAACACCCGGCTATGAAGATTTTGTCCACACCGACCGTGAAGCAAGAATTTACGCCTCTGAACTGATAAACTGATAAAATGGACATTCTCATACAGGCTGCGCAGCTTATACTCAGCCTTTCTATACTTGTAATTCTTCACGAAGGCGGACACTTTTTGCCTGCTAAGCTTTTCAAAATGCGCGTGGAAAAATTCTACCTGTTTTTTGATCCCTGGTTCTCACTATTAAAAGTAAAGAAAGGCGATACTGAATATGGTATCGGCTGGGTTCCGCTGGGAGGCTATGTGAAAATCTCAGGAATGATTGACGAGTCGATGGACAAGGAACAAATGAAATTGCCTGCTGAACCGTGGGAGTTTCGTTCCAAACCAGCTTGGCAGCGTTTGATCGTAATGATTGGAGGTGTTACAGTGAATGTAATTCTCGGTATTTTGATTTATGCGGGAATGTTATTTGTCTGGGGTGAAGAATATCTTCCAACGAAAAATGCTAAATATGGAATTGCCTGCGACTCGCTTGCATTGCAAATGGGTTTGAAAGATGGTGACAAAATCCTGAGTGTGGGAAATGTTTACGTAGAAAACTTTAATAAAATTCCTGTTGAGATTATCCTCAATTCTGCAACATCAGTGCAGGTTGAAAGAGATGGACAAAAATTAGATGTTCCTGTTTCGGAAGAAATTCAAAGCAAACTGATTAAGAGTAAAGATGCTTTTATTTCTCCAAGAATTCCGTGTATAGTTGATACCGTTTTACCCGGACAGGCTGCATTGAAAGCGGGCTTGCTTTCAGATGACAAATTCGTTTCAATTAATGGGGAAGATGCAACGTATTTTCAGGACGTAGTTAAGATTTTACAGAAAAATAAAGGCAAACAGATTGACATTATTGTCGATCGTAAAGGCGACAGCATTGCCTTGAAAGCAGATGTTAGTGAAGCTGGTAAACTTGGTTTTGGTAATATTGATGCAGCAGACGTTTTTGAAGTAAGTGTTCAGAAATTCGGATTATTCGAATCATTTCCTGCCGGTATTCGCAAAGGCTACGAGACTTTTCAGAGCTATATCAAACAGATGAAAATTCTGTTCACGGTAAAAGATGCACACGAATCAATCGGCAGTTTTATTTCAATAGGTAAAGCTTACGGAAAAACATGGGACTGGCAACGCTTCTGGGGTATCACAGCATTTCTTTCTATTGTTCTTGCAATTATGAATATCCTTCCTATTCCTGCGTTGGATGGAGGACACGTGATGTTCCTACTTTATGAAATGATTACGGGTAAAAAACCCGGAGATAAATTTATGGAATATGCGCAGATTGGAGGAATGGTGATACTCTTGTCACTAATGGTTTTCGCCTTAGGCAACGATATCTTTAAACTTTTTACAGAGTAATTATTCTCTGTTTAGCAAAGCATCCCAACCCTGAGCCTTTAAAGGAATAAACTGCTCTGCTTTAGTAACTAAGTTGCTTCCCGCATCTTTTTCGGTGATATGACCTATTATACTAATAGCTGAATTATCTTTCACCTTGTCATGGTCTTTCAGGTCAACGGTGAAAAGCAATTCGTAATCTTCACCGCCACTTAAAGCGCACATAGTAGGGTCAAGGTTAAAGTCAAGTGCAGTATTATGCACTAATAAATCAATCGGAATTTTCTCTTCATAAACCGCACAACCTACCTGAGATTGGTCACAAATATGCAGCAACTCAGAAGATAAGCCGTCTGAAATATCAATCATGGAAGTTGGTTGAACATTGAGCTTTTTCAGCAGTTCAATAATATCTTTTCGCGCTTCCGGTTTCAGTTGGCGCTCCAGGATGTAATCATGCCCTGCAATATCAGGTTGTATTTTCGGGTTTTCAAGGAAAATTCTTTTCTCGCGCTCCAATACCTGTAATCCAAGGTAAGCCGCTCCCAAATCACCGGTAACACAAATCAAATCATTCACTTTCGCGCCTGAACGAAACACCGCTTTGCCTTTTTCAACTTCTCCGATTGCCGTAACTGAGATCACAAACCCAGATGGAGAAGTAGTAGTATCTCCTCCCACCACATCCACCTTGTATTTTTCGCAGGCAAGGTAAACGCCAGCATAAAACTCCTCCAGTGCTTCCAGCGAAAAACGGTTGGAAACTGCAATGGAAATCAAAATCTGTTTCGGAGTTGCGTTCATTGCATATACATCCGAAACATTTACCACCACTGATTTATAGCCAAGGTGTTTTAGTGGTGTATAAGATAAATCAAAGTGCACACCTTCTACCAGCATGTCCGTTGTAGTTACTACTTGCTTGCCGTTAAAATCAAGAACGGCAGCATCATCACCTACGCCTTTTACAGACGAAGGATTTTTCAGTTCAATGGTTTGTGTAAGGTGTTTTATCAATCCAAACTCCCCAAGTGTGCTGAGTTCGGTGCGGTTGTTTGCGTTTTCTAACATGGCGCAAAGATAGCCGATGTGAAATATAAATTATCTTTGCCCACCCAAAAATAAAGCTACGTGTCCATTTCAGGTAAACTCATCATATTTTCAGCCCCTTCCGGTGCAGGAAAAACCACACTGGTTCGTCACCTTTTGGAAATTTCGGCTTTAAATCTTGCCTTCTCTGTTTCTGCTACCAGCCGTGCAAAGCGAGGCTATGAAGTAGATGGGAAAGATTATTTTTTCCTCACGGCAGAAGAGTTCAGCAAAAAAATAAAAAACCATGAATTTCTGGAATGGGAAGAAGTTTACAAGGACCAGTATTACGGCACACTAAAGTCAGAAGTGGATGGGTTATTGAAAGCAGGAAAAAACGTAATTTTTGATATTGATGTGGAAGGTGGATTGAACCTGAAAAAGATATACGGGAAAGAGGCTTTGGCCATTTTTGTAAAACCACCATCAATAAAACATCTTGAAGAAAGGCTGAATACCCGTTCCAGCGAAGACGAAGAAAGCCTTAAAAAGCGCCTGGAAAAAGCTGTTTCGGAGTTGGAATACGCTCCTCAGTTTGATAAAGTCTTACTGAATGATAAACTTGAGAAAGCTAAAAAAGACGCAGAAGTTTTTGTTTCAGACTTTCTTGGAATAAACCTTGACTAAGCAGAAAAAAATCGGATTATTCTTCGGTTCGTTTAACCCCGTTCATATCGGGCATATGGCTATTGCAGGTCACATGCTTGAATTTACTGATCTGGATGAGGTTTGGATGGTGGTTTCGCCCCATAATCCGTTGAAAAAGAAAGAAAGCCTGCTCAGTGATACGCATCGCTTGCGCCTTGTGCGTGAAGCTATTGGTGATAATACACGAATTAAAGCCAGTAATATTGAATTCAAACTTCCGCAGCCAAACTACACCATTGATACATTGGCTTACCTCCGTGAAAAATACCCTGCACAGAAATTTGTGCTGATTATGGGGACGGATAACCTCCAAAACCTCAATAAATGGAAGAATTACGAGCAAATATTAGCTGATTACTCCATTTATGCCTATAAAAGACCCGGTTTTGATAGCGGAAAGTTTGCCAATCATCCTTCTGTAAAGATTACGGATGCCCCATTAATGGAAATCTCATCCAGCTTTATCAGACAAGCGATTAAGGATAAAAAGGATGTGCGTTACCTTATGGCAGCCCCTGTATGGCAATATATTAAAGAAATGCACTTTTATGAAAAGTAAGCAGATACTGTTTGCTTTCTTCAAAATGTTTCTATATTTGCAGCCCCTTAAGAAAAATAAAGAGGAAATTTAATTCAACAACATTAAAAAATGGCAAATCATAAATCATCGGTAAAGCGTATCAGATCTAACGAAGCGAAACACCTGACTAACAAATATCAGGAAAAATCAACCCGCACAGTTATTAAAAAACTGAGAACAACAACTGACAAGAAAGAAGCAGTTGCTTTACTTCCTAAAGTAAAATCCATGCTGGATAAACTGGCTAAGAAGAACGTAATTCATAAAAATAAAGCTTCAAACCTAAAGTCGAAACTGACTAAGAAGGTTGCTGCTCTGAAATAGTTTATTTCAGCTATTAAATATAAAAAGCCTCTTGCCACAAGCGAGGGGCTTTTTAATTTTAATACTTTAGTGGCGCAATGCAGGAATACGAAACCAAACTCAGTATTAAATCATGGGCTGAAGCCGACCGGCCGCGCGAAAAATTGCTAGCGAAAGGAAAGTCTGCCCTGTCGGAAGCTGAATTGATTGCGATTTTGATCGGCTCGGGAAATACAGAAGAAAGTGCGGTAGAGCTATCTAAAAGAATACTTAGTTCTGTGGATAATAATCTTGTTGAACTTGGAAAATTGGATGTAAATGCTCTTTGCAAATTCAAAGGAATTGGTGAGGCAAAGGCCATCAGTATCATCGCAGCACTGGAATTGGGTAGAAGGCGCAACGAGCATTCAACTCCTGAACGCGAAAGCATAACCACCAGTAGACAGGCCTTTAACTTATTGCACCCGATACTTGCTGACCTGCCTCATGAAGAATTTTGGCTGATATTTCTGAACCGTGCAAATAAGGTGATTAAAAAGCAGTCAGTGAGCAAAGGCGGGGTTTCAGGAACAGTAGTAGATGCCAAAATGATTTTTAAGCCTGCTGTTGAAAATCTTGCATCCTCTGTTATTCTGTGCCACAATCATCCTTCGGGAAATAGAACTCCAAGTCAGGAAGACATCGCGCTTACTAAAAAAATAAAAGAGGCAGGAAGGGTTTTGGATATCAGTGTTCACGACCATATCATTATTGCTAACGATACCTATTACAGCTTTGCTGACGAAGGATTTTTATAATTTATGCTAAAGATTTTTACCATAGTGGGCGCACGTCCGCAGATTATTAAAGCTGCTGCTATCAGCAGGGCCGTGAGGACGGTTTTTAAAGACAAAATTCAGGAAAGTATTGTCCATACCGGACAGCATTATGACGAGAATATGTCGCAGGTATTTTTTGATGAAATGGAAATTCCCAAGCCAGATTTCAATCTAAATATTGGCTCTGGAACGCACGGAAGTCAGACTGCACGGATGATTGAAGGTATTGAGAAATTGCTGTTGGAAAACAAACCGGACGCATTGGTAATTTACGGGGATACCAATTCTACATTGGCAGGAGCAATTGCCGCGTCAAAAATTCATGTTCCTGTTGTTCATATTGAGGCGGGACTGCGTTCTTACAATAAATCAATGCCGGAAGAAATTAACCGCATTATGGCTGATAATGTTTCTACGTTGTTGTTCTCACCTACTAAAACCGGATACAATAATTTGTTGCGCGAAGGCTTTGAAGACACCGAAAAAAGTGGCAGGAAAAAGTTTGATAAAGACCATCCGGGCATTTTTCATTGCGGTGATGTAATGTATGATAACACCTTGATTTTTTCTGAGATGGCAGAAAAGAAATCAGAAGCATTAGTACGAAATAATCTGGTTGCCGGCAATTTTGTTTTGGTAACCATTCACCGCGACAGCAATACGGATAATCCAGAAAGATTAACTGCCATTCTTGAAGCATTAAATGAGATTTCGACAGAACAAAGCATTGATATGATTCTTCCGCTTCACCCGCGCACATTGAAAATGCTGAACGGAGAGGTGTATTCGACTATTTACGATTTGCTGAAGGAGAAGAAGAGAATAAAGATTATTCCGCCTGCTTCGTTTTTTGATATGATTGTATTGGAGAAAAATGCAAAACTGATTATAACCGACTCTGGAGGCGTTCAAAAAGAAGCTTATTTCTTTAAAAAGCCTTCCATTGTTTTGCGCCCTGAAACCGAGTGGAAAGAGATTGCTGAAAATGGCGTTGCCATTATTGCAGATGCCGACAAACAGAAAATAAAATCAGCATATGATTATTTTTCTTCCAAAAATGATTTGAAATTCCCTGCTGTTTTCGGTGACGGAAAGGCTGCTGAATTTATCTGCAACAAAATGCTCGAAACGCTTTAGTATGCTGATTTATACCCATCGCATCACCAACCGCCTTGAATATATTTTCAAACAGGTTTTTACTGAAATGCTGGGTATTTCCTACACCCTTACAACCGATGAGGAAGCTTTTGCGGCAAGTGAACTTCCGAAAATCAGTTATGCTCATAATCCTGTTGGTGACGAGCTTTTTTTTCAGGCTAAAAACCTTCTGTTTGAAACGGGAATCAACGAACAAAACATCTGCGTAATTGATTGGGAAAACACCAAAGCATTTTTCTCAACCGGTAAAAAATCTGCGTTGCCTTTTGACCCTTTTGCTGCTTCTTTCTTTTTACTGAGCCGTTATGAAGAGTGTTTGCCACACAGGCGCGATAACTACGACCGATTTGAAGCAAAAGAAAGTATTGCCTACCAACACGGCTTTTTGAAAAAGCCTGTTGTAAATATCTGGGTGAAAAAAATTAAACAATTGCTGAAAGAAAGATTTTCTTCGCTGCAATTTAAAGAGAATACCTATCAATATCTATCTACCATTGATATTGACAATGCGTATGCTTTCAAGCGAAAAGGATTGTTAAGAACAGTTGGTGCTTTTGGGAAAGACATAATTTCATTCAATATGCCGCAACTGAAAGAACGGATAAAAGTGCTGGCAGGTGCGTTGCAAGACCCTTATGATACGTATGATTATCAGTTTGCGCTGCAGGAAAAATACAAGTTTCGTCCTTTGTATTTTTTTCTACTTGCCGATTATGATGTGAACGATAAAAATGTTCCGCATCACAACCGCAAGTTTCAGTCGCTGATAAAATCCATTGCCGATCGGGCTGATGTGGGAATTCATCCTTCTTTCAATTCCAATAAAAATGCTGATAAAATTGAAACAGAAATTGACCGCTTATCAGATATTGTACACCGTGAAATAACAAAGAGCCGTCAGCATTTTTTGATTTTACACTTTCCTAAAACGTATCGCAACCTGATTGATCTTGACATTACCGATGAATACAGCATGGGTTATGCGCAGGAAACCGGTTTCCGTGCCGGTATTTGCACACCGTTCAATTATTATGACCTTGATCTGGAAACTGCAACCAAACTGAAAATCCATCCTTTTACGGTGATGGATGCAACGCTGAAATACTATATGAAATTTACTCCTGACGAAGCTATTGAGCACGTAAAACAAATGGTGCAGGAAGTGAAAGCTGTTGACGGAACTTTTATCAGCTTATGGCATAACGAAACGTTGAGTGAAAAAGACCAATGGCAAGGCTGGCGTAAAGTGTATGAAGAAACCATCAAAGCTGCTACTGCCTGATGATTCAATACCTCACTAATGAAAACATTGACCGAAGAAAATGGGATGATTGCATCGCCCGTTCTTTCAACGGAATCGTTTATGCTTATTCATGGTATTTAGATATAGTTTCGCCTGAATGGGAGGCATTGGTAAAGGATGATTATAAAAGCGTGATGCCGCTGACATGGAGAAGAAAATATGGTATTAAGTATTTGTTTCAACCATTTTATACGCAACAGTTAGGTGTATTTTCAACTGAAAAATCAGATACATATTTGGTGCAGAAATTTCTTGAAGCCATTCCAAAGCCATTTCAATTTGTTGAAATAAGTCTGAACACGTTTAATCATTTCAATATAGAGGATATTCAGGTAAAACAGAGTCTTACCCATGAATTAGACCTGATAGAATCGTATGAAAACATTGCAAAAAATTATTCCGATAACCTGAAGCGCAACCTGAAAAAAGCGCAGTATAACAAACTGCAAATAGCTTTCGTTAATCAGCCCGAACCGGTCATAACACTTTTCAGAAAAAACAGAGGATCCACAATTTCAAATCTGAAGGAGCGTGATTATAAAACGCTGATACTATTGATGCATCAGGCTATTCACAGAGGTAAAGCACAAGTTGTTAATGTAATGAACGAACAGAATGCACTATGTGCAGGTGCATTTTTTATGGAGAGTAACAACAAGGTAATTTTCCTGTTTTCGGGTTTAAGTGAAGAAGGAAAAAATCTTAACGCTATGCCTTTTCTTATTGATTCATTTATAAAGCAAAATGCAGGTAAAAACATAACACTTGATTTTGAAGGCTCTAATGATATAAACATTGCCCGTTTTTATAAAAGTTTTGGTTCAAAAGAATGTGTTTACCCGCAGATAAAAATCAACAGTCTGCCCTTTCCGCTCAGTATGTTGAAACGGTAAATATGATTCTTGTCATTGCAGCGGAAAGCGATAAATTTCTACTTTCACAACATCAGAAAAAACAAAACTTATGGTAAATATATTAGGTAACCGCAACTCATTAGTTGACCAGTTTATTGGCGAACTTCGCAATGTTGAAGTTCAGACTGACCCTTTGCGTTTTCGCAGAAATTTAGAACGTTTAGGTGAAATTTTCGCTTACGAAATAAGCAAGACACTGGAGTGGAAAAACAAAGATATAACCACTCCTTTGGGTGTGGCATCTGTTCCCAACTTGGTTGAACAACCTGTTTTGGGAACCATTCTTCGTGCCGGTTTGCCCATGCACAACGGGATGTTGAATTATTTTGACGGTGCAGAGAACAGTTTTATCTCGGCCTACCGCAGACACCACAAAGACGGAACATTTGATGTGCATGTGGAATACCTTGCCTGCCCATCGTTGCAGGATAAAACGCTTATTCTCTGTGACCCAATGCTGGCCACCGGAACTTCGCTGGTGCTTTCCTACAAAGCCATGATACACCGCGGAATTCCAAGGCATACGCATATTGTGGCGCTTATTGCCAGTGCCGAAGCGGTGAATTATGTGAAGCTACACATGCCTTCCAATATAACCATATGGATTGGGGCAGTGGATGAGGAACTCACCGCTCAATCCTACATTGTTCCCGGCCTGGGCGATGCAGGAGATCTTGCTTTCGGGGATAAGATTTAAGCCATAATCAGCTTCCTGCACTGACATTTCAGCCGTTCATCGAAAATCAGAACGAATGGGGTAATTGTGCGTTAAAATTGACATCCTTTTTCAAAAGCACCTCTATAGTTGGAACAGTTACTCAAATTATTATCGCTCGCATTTGTAAGCTCGCTTAAGTTCGCGGCTTCGCCTTTTGCAGCACTGGGATACGACCTCAACTACATTCAGACTTTTCTAACAACAACAACTGGCGGTATTCTTGGCGTTCTGTTTTTCTTTTACGGCAGCAAATACATTGTTCAGTGGTTTACTACTTACAAAAATCAGATGTTCTTTTTGTTTGGCGTTAACCGCAGAAGCGAAGAAGATGAATTATTGCCCGAGCGTAAACGGGTTTTTACATGGAAAAATAAACTGATTGTTCTTACCGTAAGACGTTTTGGTCTGGTAGGGATTGCATTGCTTACACCAACCCTGCTTTCTATTCCTGTAGGTACATTAATAGCTGCACGCTATTTCCGCAACCCGCGCAAGGTGGTTGGCTACCTGTGCGCTTCGGTGGTGCTATGGTCGCTGATACTTTCTTCGGCTGTAGTTATTTTCTAATAATTCTTTTTCGTCTAGTATATGGCTTCGACAGGCTCAGCCTGACGTAAATTTAGTTGTCACACTGAGCTTGTCGAAGTGTATTTTTGCCTCGAATTGAAAACCTACCGCCATATTTTCTTTGACCTTGACAGAACCCTTTGGGATTTTGACAAAAACTCGCACGAAACATTGCAGGAGATTTTTGCGCATCAAAAACTGACAGAGGTGGGTATTCCTTCTTTTGAAAGTTTTTACAAAATCTATCACGAGATCAATGCGCATTACTGGGAAAACTACCGCCTTGGTAATCTGGATAAAGAAACCCTGCGCTACATCCGTTTTTACGATACACTTACCCGTTTTGGAATAGACAATAAGCAACTGGCCATCAGCATTGGCAATGATTATGTTGACCACAGTCCGCGCAAAACAAGCCTGCTGCCCAACACCATGGAAACGCTGGAATACCTGAACGAAAAATATACGCTGCACATTATTACCAATGGCTTTGAAGAAGTGCAACATATTAAAATGCACAGCTCAGGCATTGCGCATTTTTTTGAACACATTATTACATCCGAAAGGGCAGGACATAAAAAACCAACACCCGAAATTTTCCGCTTTGCCTTAAAGCTTGCAGGCGCCAAACGCAAGGAAAGCATTATGATAGGCGACCACCTGGAGATTGATTGCGTGGGAGCAAGGCAAACGGGTATCGACTCGGTTTTCTTTAACCCCGCTAAGATTGCGCACGGTGAAAAGATAACCTATGAGATTGCTTCGCTGGAAGAGTTGAAGAGTTTCTTGTAGTATAAATCCTATCCTCTCAGGTCATAGTTGCCAGCGTTAGCAAAGAAAAGAGCGGACATTTTGCCCGCTCCTTTTATTATTAAACAGTTTCAGTTTTAATTTTTAATAAGTCTGCCTGTTTTAATTTTATCAGCAGTTTGAACTGAAATTAAATAAACACCGGCCGCAAAATTTGAAATATCTATAACCTGTTTTTCGTTAATCTGTGATTTGTAAACAAGCAAGCCTTCTGCAGAGCTTATGGATACGGTTGCCTTTCCGGCATTTTCAATTGTAAAAAAATCAGTAGCAGGATTTGGATAAACAGTAAGTGCAGATGCCCTTGCCTCATTTATTCCGGTTGAAGGAACAAGACTTACCCGGTACGAAAAATAGGTGAAACTTAAATTATTAACTCCGTAACCTGCAATGTATTCGCCATTGGGAGAAATTAAATCGGCTGTATACACCTGATAATTATCGGTAGTATAGCCTAAAACAGTATTGATATAAGCATTCAGTTCCTGAACTCCGTTTGCCTGTGTCCATATAAAAGGAGTTTGCGGATCGCCCCAAAGCATTCCGTCAAACCAGCCAACAACAACAGAACCATCGGCACTCATAGATGAAACGTAACCGTTGCCTACATTTGGAAGTGAACCTAAATTGATAATTCCTGAGCCTTCACTCCAAATCCAGGGTTGGTAATTATTGGCATAATCTCCGTAGCCCCCGATCCAGACACCATCTGCTGAAACTGCGCTGCATTCGCCCATCTGGTTAAATTCATCTGCAGGGTCACCCGTGGTGTCAATCAATATATATTCGTTAGGGAAGTAACCTCCTGCAGGGTTTTTACGCCATACAGCAGATTTCCAGGGGCCGTTAAAATCCTGCCAGCCAACAATTAAATTGCCATCACCACTTGAAGCATTGGCTCTTGTGCTTCTTGCACTGTCATCAAATAAGCTTCCCAAATCCATAAGACCTTCAACTGCATTCCAGGCTACAGCATGTGTATAGGCATTTCCGCCTGCTGTATCGGTCCAGGAGTTACCAGCCACTGTATTTCCATCTCCCGATATGGTGAACCCTCCGCTTACTGTTCCGTCAATCATAAAACCAAGTGAACCAACAGGAGTCCATTGGTCTGTAGCAACTTCGTATCTCGCCATTTCGGGACCATTTAAACCAAGGCTGGTACCCGAAATAAAAGCTCCGTTGGTTGAAAAACGCGCTTGTCCTCCAACTCCCATGCCGGGAGCAACTCCGCCAATATCGGAAGTGGTTGCCGAATCAGGGTTCCAGATAAAATAAGTGCCGCCCTGTGTTTTGTATCCGGCAATAACACCCTGGTCAGAAATTCCGGTTGCAGAAAAAATATCATCATACACTATAAACTGTGCTAAACCGGTGTTTACAGTAAAAGCTGCTGCAATAAATGTGGTAAGTAAGTGTTGTTTCATTGTTTGTTTGTTAAAGGTTTGTAAATAATCACGGTGCAATGGTAGGCACATTGCTTCGTGAATTTTAGACAGTACTGTACAGGCAGAATTACCCGGGATTGCTGTGAGGCAGCGAATTGGTTTTTACCTCGCTGATAAAGATTATTATTTCTTTGAGAAAAACCTGTAGCCAGGGGTAGTTGATATTTTCGGCAGTGAGGCGGTGAAAGAAAATATCTGCGGTAATCCTGTAAATATTTTCAGCCACTTCGGGGGTTTGCTCCAGGCTCAGCATTTGTGCCCATGCGCCAATTATTGCCTTTGATTCAAGAGCTATGGCTTTTTCAAATGCTGTTTTATAGGCAGGTATATGGCGGTTTACGCGCAGCTGCCGGTTAAACAAAACGTATTCTTTTTCTTCAACAATGGCCAGCAGCAAATCGGGATCAATGGTGGTGCAGCGATTTAGTTTTTCAATTGCCTGTTGCGATCTGATGGTATGATAGGCCAGTAACTTTTCCTGAAAAATATCGAGGTCGGCAAAGTGATGATAAAAAGACGAACGGCTGATGCCCACCTTGCGGGCAATGGTATCAACCTTTAGTCCGGCAGGACCTTCGTTTGCAAACAACCCGAAACCGGCTTCTATCCAAGGTTGTTCAATTTCGTTTTTCATAAACCTGTAGAAGTAGTTCGAGTTAAAACTTACAGAATGCTCTCCTAATAATACCCGATAATCCTTATCGAGAAGTTATCGAAATTGCCTGACTGATATTCAAAAATGCGGTTCTCATCTACCGGGCAGGTTACCTGATTAACTAAGCCCACATCATCAAAATTGCCTTCGGAGCGCACACGGATAAGATAGTAACCGCTGTGTGTATCTCCGTTTCTGCGCACTACTGCTGTTACATCATTTTCGTTTTCCTGTGCACGCGCATCCAGAATTACAGCGGTTGTGCCCACGGGAACATAGGCCGATACATCTACTGTTGTCCAGCCCACATTATCAACTGTGGTAAGCTCAACAGGTGCTATAAATACAGGGCCTGCATTTAGCACTGCACCTGTTGGTCCGGTTGCACCGGTTTCACCATTAACACCGTCTATGCCTGTTGCGCCCGTTACACCATCAGCACCCGTAGGTCCTGTTGCTCCGTTTTCACCATTAAGTCCGTCTGCACCTGTGGCACCGGTTGGTCCTGTTGGCCCTGCGGTTCCGCTGGTTGCTGCATACAAGGCATAAGGAACCGATACCAATTGCGATGTACCCAGACTTATATAATTGGTTCCGCCCGTAGCATCTAAACTCACTTCGGTAAAATATGGTCCGTTGGCCCAATCAATGGCCGAGAGGGTTGCTACCTGCGGTGTTCCTGCACCTATCATAACAGTAAATAAACCAAACGTATTGGTTGTGGCAGTATGTGTTTCACTGAAAACAATTGTTCCGTTGGGTGCTGTTTGGCGTATAGCTATGTGTAATCCTATGTTTTGGTTGGCAAGTATATTACCGCCATTATCACGGGCTACACCTTGGTAGTTCATCAATTGAGGTGATTGTGCAGATACCATGAGCGGCAGTATTGCCGCCAAAGCAGATAGTATTTTAAGGAAGGATTTCATTGTAAATTGTATTGATTTTTTGAATGGGCTGCAAAAATATTCATTTATTGCAGATGCCGCTCCCACTGTAACCACCCCAACCTGATTTTGAGTAAAGGTTTCCCTGTTGTAATAGCCACAATAGCAATTCAACCCATGATATTGACATTCTATACCGCCACAATGTTGATCGGAACGTTAGGATTAGCTCTGTGGCCACCACAACGTTAATCGGAACGTTAGGATTAGCTCTGTGGCCGCCACAACATTGATCGGAACGTTGGGATTGCCTCTGTGGCCACCACAACATTGATCGGAACGTTGGGATTGCCTCTGTGGCCACCACAACATTGATCGGAACGTTGGGATTGCCTCTGTGGCTGCCACAACATTGATCGGAACGTTGGGATTGCCTCTGTGGCCACCACAACATTGATCGGAACGTTGGGATTGCCTCTGTGGCCGCCACAACATTGATCGGAACGTTGGGATTGCCTCTGTGGCCGCCACAACGTTAATCGGAACGTTGGGATTGCCTCTGTGACCACCACAACATTGATTGGAACGTTGGGATTGCTTCTGTGGATATTTTAAGGGTAATGGCTGAAAAAGCAGGTTTTTCTTGTCTAATCAATACTGACTTTTCTCTACTTTCTTTTCGGTAAAGCATTTTTAAAGATTTACCAATACTCGGCTTGCTGCTTACAAAATTCACGTAGGTTTGTTGCTCAACAAAAAAAACGATGCAAAATAAAAACATACTCATCACAGGAGCAACAGCAGGCATAGGACTTGAAACCGCAAAAGCACTGGCAAAACAAGGTGCCAATGTTTACATCCACGGACGCAATAAAGAGAAAGCGCAAAAAGCCGTTGATGAAGTAATAGCCTATTCGGGAAATAAAAACGTCAGTTTTTTCATTGCCGATTTATCTAAACAAAAAGAAGTGCGCAGGCTGGCCGATGAGGTAAAAGCAAAGCTGGACAAACTTGATGTGTTGATTAACAATGCCGGTGCCGCTTTTGAGAAACACGAACTTACAGAAGATGGCATTGAAATGACCTTGGCCAATAATCACCTGAGTTATTTTTTGCTCACTAATTTATTGTTGGATTTGCTGAAAAAATCAGCACCTTCACGCATTGTAAATGTTGCATCGCACTCGCACTACAGCGGCAAGTTTGATTTTAACAATGTAAACATGGAGCGCGGCTACAGCATTATGAAAGCCTATGAACGCTCAAAACTGGGCAACGTTTTATTCACCCTTGAACTTGCCGAACGATTGAAAGGAACAGGCGTTACCGTAAACTCATTGCATCCGGGAGTAGTAAAAACAGGCATTGCCGACAAGCACACGGGTAAATTAGTGCAGCTGGCATGGCGCATATTTGAGTTGTATCAGGGAGCCATCAGTCCTGAGAAAGGTGCCGAAACCTCTATCTACCTTGCTTCATCACCCGAAGTTGAAAACGAAACGGGAAAATATTATGACCTCTGCAAACACAAGTGGCACTCAAAATATTCGCAAACCGAAGGTCTGAAAGAAAAGGTGTGGGAGTTAAGCGCAAAGCTCACGGGATTGAGTTGATTTAATTCCTACTTTTGCCCGTCTTTTCAAGGTTTTCAGATGAAAAAATATTTAGCTTTCCTTCTTCTTCTTTCTTTTTCTATTATTGTTTACCGCTGCACCAATAAAAGTAGTTTGCCCGTAAACGTTGATTTGGCGGCACCGGTTTTTCAAACGCTTTCCGAATATCATTTTTTCAAAGGCAATATTGCCGAACTGCTTCCCAACGATGGCGTTGTTCCTTACGATTTAAACACTCCGCTGTTTTCTGATTATGCCGAGAAGGCCCGCTTTGTATGGATGCCCGAGGGTACCACTGCAAAGTATAACGACAGCCTTGCTTTTGATTTTCCCGTGGGCACGGTGTTGATTAAAAACTTTTATTACCACAATGATTTTACCGACCACAGCAAAGGGCGTAAAATCATGGAAACCCGTTTGCTCGTTCACACCGAAAAAGGGTGGGAGGGAAGACCATACATCTGGAACGATGAGCAAACCGATGCAACGCTGGAAGTGGCAGGCGGCAGAAAAGATATTTCGTGGATACACAGCGATGGGCAAAAGCGTGAATTGAATTATGTGGTGCCTAATAAAAACCAGTGCAAAGGTTGCCATGAATTTGCCGGAAAAATGACACCCATAGGACCCAAAGCAAAAAATCTGAACAAAGATTTCAGCTATGGTGATAAAACCGAAAATCAATTGCTGCACTGGGCTTCGGCAGGCTATTTAGATTTTAAAGGAACGCCCGAAAACGAACCCCGACTTGCCGTTTGGAATGATGAAAAAACAGGAACACTTGACCAACGTGCCCGTGCATGGTTAGATATTAACTGTGCGCATTGCCACAATGCAAAAGGTCCGGGAAATACTTCGGGATTGATTTTAACTTCAGAAGAAACAAATTTAACAGCAATCGGATTTTGCAAGACACCTGTAGCTGCCGGAAGAGGTGCGGGAGAATTTAGATACGATATTGTTCCGGGCGACCCGAATGCTTCTATTCTTGTTTACCGTGTTGCCAGCACCGAACCCGATGTAATGATGCCCGAACTGGGACGCAAAATGGTGCATCACGAAGGACTGAACTTGTTGCGCGAATGGATTGCCGCAATGGACACCACTAATACCTGTCACTAGTATTTACTAAATTAAATTATGAGAAAATTAATCTACGCAATCATTGCCCTTGTATTTTTTAACAATGTGCAGGCGCAAACACCGCCATCACTTACTATTACTCAGTTTGCACAAGGCTTCTCCATTCCGGTGGGAATAGAAAATTGTGGCGACAGCCGCCTGTTTATTGTTCAGCAGCGTGGGTTGATACGGATTTTAAATGCAAACGGAACCATTAACAGCAGTGCGTTTCTTGATATTTCTTCATTGGTAAGTTCAAGCGGAAACGAGCGCGGGTTGCTGGGACTAACGTTTCATCCTGACTACGCTACCAATGGATATTTTTATGTGAACTATACACGCCTGAGTGATGGCGCAACCCGTGTTTCGCGTTTTTCAGTAAACCCGAGCGACCCGAATGATGCGTTAGAGAACAGCGAATTGAACATTCTTACCATTACACAGCCTTTCAGCAACCACAATGGAGGACAAATTCGTTTTGGACCTGACGGTTATTTATATATCGGTATGGGCGATGGCGGCAGTGCTGATGACCCGCAAGGCAACGGACAAAGCACGATGACCTTACTTGGTAAAATGCTCCGCATTGATGTTGATAACGGTTCACCTTACAGCATTCCGGCAAGTAATCCTTTTAACGGTTCGTTAAGTGTAGAAAACGAAATATGGGCAATTGGAATGCGCAATCCATGGCGCTTTAATTTTGACCGCTGCACAGGCGATTTATGGATTGGCGATGTGGGGCAGGATTACTATGAAGAGGTAGATTTTCAGCCGGCATCAAGCACAGGCGGTGAAAACTATGGCTGGAGATGCAGAGAAGGATTGCACGAATGTCCTACCTGCAATACAACGAACTGTGCACTCACCGGCTTTACAGACCCTATTTATGAATATCAGCATACTAATCCCAACGGATGTTCTATCAGTGGAGGTTATGTTTACCGTGGCGGAATTTATGGAGGTATGTTTGGCTGGTATTTATTTACTGACTATTGCAGCGGACGTATCTGGGGCAGTTACCCTAACGGAAGCGGTGGATTTACCACCAGCGTCTTAACTACCAATACTACCATTACTAATAACCTGTCAACCTTTGGCGAAGATTACCGTGGCGAGCTTTATCTTGCGGGACAGAGCAACGGAAGAATTTACAAAATTACTGTAAGCACTTGCCTGCCATCTGCTGCTATCTGCGGAGGCGACATAGAAATATGTCAGGGCGAAACGGCTGACCTTACTGCTATTTTCGGTGAAGGCAATACCTACCAGTGGCAACGTAACGATACAGATATATCGAATGCAACATCCAGTACCTATTCAACTACAGAAGCAGGAACCTACACCGTGGTGGTTACCAACGGAAGTTTGTGTTCTAACGAGTCGAATGCTGTTGTGGTAAGCCTTTGCACATCGGTTGATGAAGCAGCGGCAGGCAAACTTAATCTGTATCCTAACCCTGCTGATAATATCTTGAACATGGAGTTTTACCTTTCAGGAAAATCAGATGTTGTTATAACTGTTTACAACACTATGGGTCAGTTGGTGAGCACAGAAAGCAAACTGTTTGAAAGCGGATTAAATAAAGTGCAGACGAATATTGCCGCTCTTACAAATGGTGTATATGTTGCCGAAATCAGAAGCGAATTTGGCAAAACTCAGAAACGTTTTGTGGTAAGCCGATGAGGAATTTAGTTATTCTGTTCCTTGTTTTTTTTGGTTGCAAAATTTCTTTTGCGCAGCAGGTATTTACTGTTGACATAGAAGAAATCACCATTCCTAATTTTCCTGCGCTGCACTCGGGAGCGCATGCAGAATTGGATAATAAGTGGATTTTTATTGGTGGCAGAAACAACGGCCTGCATGGTTTTCAAACGGCCAATTCGTTTCCGTTTTACGGAATTAATAACACCATTTACGTTCTTGATTTTGAAACGATGGATGTTTTTTCGTACTCCTGCGATTCGCTGAGTGCCGATGTGCGCGAAGCAATTACTTCGAGCAACATGCAGTTTTATCAGGACGGAAACACGCTGTATATGCAGGGCGGATATGGCTGGAAAGAGAGCGCACAGGAATACATTACGTTCCCCACTTTAACAGCAATTGATTTGCAAGGCTTAGTGGATGCCGTGATGAACGGAACGAACATCACTTCTTTTTTTCGCATGATTACCGATGAGCAATTTGCCATTACCGGTGCGCATTTACAGAAGTTGAACAATCAGTTTCATATTGTGTTCGGGCACAGATTTGACGGCACTTACAGCCATAATCAAACGGGCAATTTTTTTACGCAGACCTACAGTAATTCTATTCGTTCGTTTAGTATTAACGATGACGGAACCAATCTTTCGGTTTCCGATTTTTCGGAGAATATTGACACCAATAATTTTCACCGCAGAGATTACAATTTAGTGCCGCAGATTTTTCCAAACAGGGAAGAAGGTTTAACTGCTTTCTCGGGTGTTTTTCAGAAGGGGATTGATATTCCCTACTTCACTACCATTGATATAAACAGCGGTGGGGCAACGCATGTTCCGGGCTTTAATCAGAATTTGAGTCAGTATCACAGTGCGGTTGTTCCGTTGTATGATTATAATGGCAACACCATGCACAGCCTTTTTTTTGGTGGTATGAGTATGTATAAGTTAGACGGTATCATGGGCGAACTTTTAGTTGATTCGTTGGTGCCGTTTGTAAACACCATTAGCAAAGTAACGCGTACTGCCGAAAACACGCTTATGGAATTTCAGTTGCCGGTAACTATGCCTGCACTGCTCGGTTCCAACGCACATTTTATTGCGCTCGACAGCATTGAAAAATACGCTAACGGTGTTATTAAACTCAATTCTATAACAGGGCGCACCCTTATCGGTCACATAGTCGGAGGTATTGAAAGCCCTGAGGATAATATCAGCGAAACTGATCCAACGGTAAGTATTGCCAGCGCCCGTGTTTTTGAAGTGTATATTGAAACCGAGCCCGATGCCGTACATGAAATTCTGGTGAAAGAACCTGTGCAGCTGGCGGTGTATCCTAATCCTGCCAATGATTTTATCACCGTTGAAATTAACGCAGCGGAAAAAGAAAATGTAGAGGTGATGTTACTCAATGCACATGGTATGGTGGTTGAAAAATACCTTTCACAAAAATCATTTTCGGGCAGCAAAAAGCTGACTAAAAATATTGCCTCGCTTCCTGCAGGGCTTTACTATGTGGCGCTGCAGACGGATAAATTCAGCAGGGCGCAACGGTTGATTGTAAAATAAAATTTACCACTGAGGCACTAAGGGCACTGAGAAATACTAAGAAAAGACTTTGCGTCTTTGCGCCTTTGCGAGCAACTTAAAAAACCTATTTTTGCGCCTCTAATAAAAAAACACCATGACCAAAGGACCTATTTCACAGTTTATTGAAAAACATTATTTGCACTTTAACTCAGCTGCGCTGGTTGATGCTGCCAAAGGATACGAAACCCATTTGCTGGAAGGCGGAAAAATGATGATTACCCTTGCCGGGGCTATGAGCACGGCCGAGTTGGGCAAGTCATTAGCCGAAATGATCCGTCAGGATAAGGTGCAGATTATTTCGTGTACGGGTGCTAACCTGGAAGAAGATATTATGAATCTGGTGGCGCACAGCCACTACAAACGTGTGCCGCACTACCGCGATTTATCGCCACAGGACGAGTGGGATTTATTAGAGAACCACTACAACCGCGTTACCGATACCTGTATACCTGAAGAAGAAGCTTTCCGCAGATTGCAGAAGCACATTCACCAACTCTGGAAAGAGGCCAACGACAAGGGCGAGCGTTATTTTCCGCATGAGTTTATGTACAAGATGTTGCTGAGCGGTGTGCTGGAACAGTATTACGAGATTGACCCGAACGACAGCTGGATGTTAGCTGCTGCTAAAAAGAATTTACCAATTGTTTGTCCCGGTTGGGAAGACAGCACGATGGGAAACATTTTTGCTTCCTACGTTATTAAAAACGAAATGAATGCCACCACTATGAAATCAGGTATTGAATACATGGTGTGGTTATCACAATGGTATCGCGAAAATTCAAGTGGCAAAGGCGTTGGATTTTTTCAGATTGGCGGAGGTATTGCCGGTGATTTCCCTATCTGCGTGGTGCCTATGATGTATCAGGATCTGGAGTGGCACGATGTTCCCTTCTGGAGTTATTTCTGCCAGATTTCTGATTCTACTACCAGTTACGGTTCGTACTCAGGCGCTGTGCCCAACGAAAAAATTACCTGGGGTAAATTAGATATTCATACGCCCAAGTTTATTGTAGAGAGTGATGCTACCATTGTTGCCCCGCTTATGTTTGCGTGGGTGCTGGGGTGGTAGGTTAGTCCATAGACCATAGTTTTTTGCGCAAGTGTTTTGCAGAAAAAAGGAATGCAGGTTTTTTCAGCAGGTTTTAAATTAGTCTAAACTAAATTTTACAGGCAGTGTAAATTCTACACGCACTGGCTTGCCGTTTTGGTAGCCGGGTTTTTCAAAGCGCAGTAGTTTGGCAACGCGCAGGGCTTCTTCATCTAATTCTTTATACACGCTGCGTTTTACGGTGTGGTTGCTTGTAGTGCCATCGCGTTCTACTATAAATAAAATAAAAACTTTGCCTTCTATATCGTTGTCTCTTGCTATGGTGGGGTAGTTTAGGTTAGAGCCTATAAATTTCATCATTGCCATTTCGCCACCGGCATATTGCGGCATTTGTTCTACATATATGAATGCTGCCGATGAGTCGGTACCAGTGGTTTCAACTACGGGTGGTTCTTCTATTATCATCGGTGGTTCTTCTAGTATAATTTCTGTTTGTGCGCTGCTGCAAAGGGTAAGTGAAAGGCAGATGAGGGTGAGGAGTGTTAGTAGTTTCATGGTATTACAAGCTTTTTTCGAATGGCGCTATGTGTTTAATAAATTTCCAACACGCCATATTCATTTTCGGTGTTGTTTACGAATTCCGAAATTTCTGCTTTGTGTTTAATAAGAATTGAAGCAATATAGCGGGTGCTTTGATTGCCTGTTTTGACTAAAATTATTTTTGGCGGAAACCCTTTGCTTATGGAGAGCAAATAAAAATCTTCATCGCTGGTAATGATGGAGCAGTTGTTTTTTAACGCATATTCCCAAATAGTTTTATCGGAGCAAGCCTGCTCCAAGCCTGTATATATAACATGATTGATTTCGGGAAAATCGTTTTTAAGAATGTTGACTAAGCGCCACGATAAATTTGCATCTATCAGCAGTTGCATATCAGGCGGCTGAAAGTTTGGTAAACGTTTCGCGGTGGGCGGCAAAGGCCAGTGCAGCACGAATATCTTCTTCTTTCAGTGAGGGAAAATCTTCAATAATTTCCTGATTACTCATGCCTGATGCCAGCCATTGCAAAATATCCACTACGGCTATGCGCGTACCTTTTATGCAGGGCTTGCCAAAACGTATTTCGGGGTTGATGCTGATGTGTTGCAGAAAATCATTCATGGTGTTTGATTTTTTTACAAAGATAGAGCTTTGGTTTTATTTTACCGCTAAGGCGCAAAGGGCGCAAAGGTTTTTCAGATTTTATGTAAAGCAATTAATGCCAGGTAAAATATCTGGAAAATGTAATGTTGGTCGAGCCATTTTCATATACATCCATTCTGAAAGCCCCGGTGGCACCATATTGAAGACTTTCAAACACAAGCTCAATATCAACTTTCCCATCTTGAGCGGTGATAAATCTTTGGTCTCCTAGATTGAACAAATCACCTGAGTAATTAAAAGCTATCCAGCCTACGTTATGAGCAATATTATAGGCCCACACTGGTATTTGACCGGACATAGTGTCTGGTGTTGAAAGATTAGTGAAAATTATTTTTAATTCAGCTTCTTCTCCCAGTTCAGCCCCCATTGCATAATAAGCAGGGTATTGCGATAGGTCAGTAGAATCGGGCATGACAAGAATATTCTGAGCAAAATAAATTGAATCGGAATAAAACTGTGAACTGGATGAAGGGTATATTATAGCATCGGGTGTAATTCCGTCATCTTCCTTTTTGCATGATACCAAACAACACACAACTAAAGCAAAAAGTAATAGCACGTTGTTTTTTCTTTTCATAGTATGAAGTTTTAGTTGTTACAAATCTATAACAATTTCCTTTCTTTTTACCACATAGACACATAAGGAACATAGAAAAGGCACATAGCTTTTTTAGTATTCAACCTCTGTGTCTCCGCGCCTCTGTGGTAAAATCTAAAGCAGGTGTTTTAAGCCCTAACGAAAATGATTTTGTTGATTTTCCTTTGCCGGCATGGAGTTAGGCAAAAAGGAAAAAGAATTGTTAACCCGCATGGGCGATGTTTTGCGCAGGTTGCGCAAAGATGCGGGCTTTAGCAGTTTTGAAGATTTTGCCAATCACATAAGCATGGATTCAAAACAATATGGTGATTATGAAAGAGGCGTAAGCAATATTTCAACCATTACGCTTTACCGTCTGCTCAGTCATCATAATTTAAGAGTTGATGAGTATTACATGCTAGTATTTTCTGAGCACCGCACAAAAGACTCTAACATAATTCAAATGAAAAATAACAACCAATAACTAATCACTAACAAAAACAAAAAACCATGAACCGTAACTACAACCTGCCCGATGCCGACATGTTCAGCACCGGGCGCACCCATCGGGGGCATTTTGGTATTTACAAAACCGATTTCATTAACTTCTCAACTCTTTTTGACGACCCCTTTGAGGCCAACTGGCTTACCAGCATTGAGGCCAGCGAGGCTTATGAAACAGCCGAAACCCGTGACGACCAGTTGCAGCAGGAAACACAGGATGTGAGCGAAGCCATGCGCAACTCACGCAAATGCTACATCGGCATGAAATTTTTTGTAGAACTGGCCTTTGCCGATAAACCGGCTATCCGCCAGAAATTTGGTTTGGATAATTATGATGAGGCTGCACAAAGCCAAAGCAAAATGGCCGAATTTCTGGCTAAACTTTATAAACTATCAAGTGTAGATTACAATGCACAGTTGCTTGCAGCAGGCTGCCCTGCCGCACGCATAGCCGAAATACAAACCATAAAAAACACGCTGAGCACCGAAGACACCGAGCAAAACGTGTTTAAAACCAACGAGGCGGTGGCTACCAAGGCACGCATCACCCAGTTTAACACCACCTATGCCTTTGACCAAAAGGTGAACGGTGCCAGCAAAGCCATTTTTTACGATAATCCTGAGGTGCTTAACCTCTTTTTGTTTCCGCGCCATAGTGAGCCGGCAGAGCTGTTTAATGTACTAGGCACTGTGCGCGATACGGCTCTTGCCCTGCTAAGCGGGGTGCAGGTGCGCATTTATATTGCGGCTGCCAGCCCCATAGCTGTTACTACTACCGACAGCAATGGCGAGTATGGTTTTGCCGCTATAGTGCCGGGCAACTATACCCTTGAATTTTCAAAGGCAGGGTATGTAACCCAGTTGATTGCAGTTACAGTTCCGGCCAGCGGACAGCTAACCCAAAACGCAGATCTTGCAACTGCACCGTAAACCATGATTTTTAACAACAAAAAGGCTGAAACCGATTGGTTTCAGCCTTTTTTTGAGGGAAAAATGAAGAAAGTTCAACTGTTTGCAATTGTTTCTGTCCTGTCAGTAAAAGTTTTTTGTCTGTCTGCAATTACTTCTGTCCTGTCAATAAATTTTTCTGTCCTGTTTTCAATCGTTTCTTCAAAAATGATTGCAAACAGGCATATTATAAATACAAACAGAACGGAAATAAATTCGAACAGTATTGAAATGATTGTAAACATATAAGAAGCAATTGCAGACATAACAGAACAGATTTCAAACAGCAGAGAAATATTAGCAAACAGCAGAGAAATAATTGTAAACAGAATAAAACCATAAACAACCAACACATGTCAGAAGCTAAAAGAAAACGATTAAGGCATTACGAGGGTGAAGACTCTGCCTTGGTGCAACGCTCCCGCACCTTGCACAGCCATTTTCTTAACCACCTTGCCGCCTTCACCGACTTTGCCCCCGGTATGAATGCCGCTTATGCAGCCACCTGGCTTAGCCAGATTGAAGACTGCGAGCAGCACCCCACTGACGAGAGCACCCTTGACCAACAACAGCAATATACCGATGAACTGGAGCAGGCCCGCAAAGAAGGATTTCAGGCAGCCAATGACCTGGAGTTTTGGGTAAAAAAAGCCTTTCCCGATGATGAGTATATGCTGGAAGAATTTGGTTTTAACGAGCGCAAAAAAGCCCGCGCCCGCACCCTTAACCAACTCATCTGGCTTGAGGTAATGAAACAAATAGCCAACGACTATACCGCTGAACTTGCAGCCGCAGGTATGCCCCCCGCTATTTTAACCAACCTTGATACCAAACGCCAGAACGCGGTTGACAAAGAAATTACACAGGAATATTTTAAACGCATACGCAAACGCCTGGCCCGCCAACGCCTTAAAAAATACAACACCCTGTATAAAATATGCACCACCGTGCGCGATGCCGCCCAAAGTGTATTTTATAATCAGGACGAGGAGCGGGGGCTGTTTAGCATCTGATTAATATGCAGTTATAAACAGTCGGAAACTTAAATAATTAAAAAAAATGGCAAGAAACCAATTATAAAAAGCAGTTTATTTGAATGATTATTTAAATGTAATTATTGGCTACATGAAAAAACTGATACTACTTACCGCAGCAATACTAAGCTTTACAAAGGTTTTAAATGCACAAACAGGCATAAGCGCAGCAGGCACCGCACCCGATGCCTCGGCCATGCTGGATGTAATAGCCTCAGATAAAGGATTGCTGATACCCCGTGTAGCCCTTACTTCTACAGCCTCCACAAGCCCTATAACCTCGCCTGCCACTTCACTGCTGGTATATAACACAGCATCGGTAAGCGATGTAACGCCCGGCTATTACTACTGGAACGGCACATCATGGCAGCGTTTGGTAAACGGCAACGGAACCTTTCCTACCGGTAGCGGAACCCTCAATTACATCAGCAAGTGGACACCCTCAGGAACCCAGTTAGGCAACAGCAGCCTGTTCGACAATGGTAAGGTAGGCCTGGGAACCATAACCCCGCCAACTCTGTTTTCCATAGCCAGTGCCGAAGCCGATTTTACCACCGGTATGAGCTTTGGCCGCAGCGCAACGGGCAACGGAAAATATGTACTCACCAACAGCGATAACCAGATATTCCGCATAGCCTTTGCCGCCAATGGCGGAACCACCCATGCTGATTATATAAACCGCATGGTAATAGATGCCACCGGAAATGTGGGCATAGGAACCACCTTACCCAATGCCCAGTTAGATGTAAGAACAACAACAGCAGCAAACTTTCCCGTGTTGCGGGTAAACAATGATGCCGTAAGTGGCGAAACGGGAATACGCTTCCGCACCCAAAGCAGCGGAGGAGCCAATGCCCATTCAGATATAAGCTGGACAGCCACCGGTGCCGAAACCGGAAATCTGGTTTTTCGCGTACCCTATACCACTGAGCGGATGCGCATACAATCCAACGGAAACGTGGGCATAGGAACCACAGCACCCGGCCGTATATTAGAGCTTTACGGCACAGCACCCGGAATTAAAATAAATGACCCCAATGCCAGCGGAAACTCTTTTGTAGAACTTAATACACTTGATGGTGGACTCTCCTACTTTCAAAACATAGGCGGAAGAACCCGAATTCATGTAGGCGGGGCCGAACGAATGACATTTTTGAACGGAGGTAACGTAGGTATTAACTCCGCAACACCGGGACAAAAATTAGATGTGGCCGGCAATATTAAATTAGACGATAACATGATGGTAGAGGGAAACAGCGTCTTCCGTGTTTACCGAAATCTGGCTACCTATAACAGTTCATCCAATGCCGCAGCCGGAGCCTTTGTAATCAATACAACGCAGGCCTGGAATTCGCAATGCATGTTCCGCCTCAAAGTAGAAGGCTATTTTTATGATGCCACCGCACCCTTTGAAACCACCATTGGCGGATACATGTATTCGGGTAACGATTTTTATAATTACGGCTATGTAAATGTGGGCGCAAAAAATTTAACCGTACGATTTGCCCGTAATACTTCAACCAATACAGTAGCCATAATTCTGGGAGATGTAGCCGCATCCTATCCCTACCCAAAACTAACCGTAACCTCCTATATGCAAGGCCACAATACCACTAACGAGGCTTATGCAGACGGCTGGACCATGGCACAGATTACATCCCTCACCGGCTATGATTTTGTTGTTTCGGTTCCCAACGTTACCACCCTGCCCAGCGGCAGCGGCAACTATATTCAAAATCAGATTGCCGGAGCACAAACAACCTCCAACTTTTGGCTCAGCAACACAGGTCGCGCAGCAGCATTTCAACTCAACGATGCCAACACCTCGCTTACCGAAGGCGCAGGAGATGCCTTGCGTATGACCACTCCAACAGGTTATATTGATATAGGTTCGCAAAACTCAAGCTGGGCACATATACAAACCGACCGGCCGCGCTATTATTTTAATAAAGGAGTAACCGTTGATGAGGGTTTAATAGGCTCTTATGACGAAGATCTGCAACTGCAAACCTCGGGCACTACCCGCATCACCGTGCTTAACTCAAACGGCAATACGGGCATAGGCACAGCAACCCCTGGTTTAAAGCTTCATGTATTTTCAGCAACAGGTCAGGACGGTATCATTGTAGACGCTGCAACCTATCCTGAGCTTCATTTAAGAACAGCTGGCACAACCCGCGGATACTTCTCCGTTGCAGGAAGTGCAGGCGGCTACGGAACAGGTACACTTGCCAACTCATTAATTATGCGCTCCGAAAGTGCATACGCGCACTTAATAACCGGTGCGGGCAACATAGCCCTCACCGCTAACGCAACAAACATAGGTATAGGCACTACAGCCCCCGCTGCAAAGCTAGAAGTAGTAGGCACCAGCGCAAGGGTATCAAACACAGCCGATGCAAAATTTGAATTTTTCGGTTCATCATCAGACCGTGGATTTGTGGGATGGCAGGCAAGCGCACCCGTTGGAGTTCACCTTTTAAATAGAGATAATACGCCCATCTATTTCGGAACCACCAATGCCGAGCGCATGCGCATAGATGCAGGTGGTAATGTGGGCATAGGAACCACCACTACCTCAACCGGAAAATTAACTGTATCAGGCGAAGTAGTAAGAACAAATACAAGAATTGATAACATAGAAAAATACCCGGTATCACACAGTTCAAACGGCAACAACCTGTTCGCCATTGACCCCACCTGGAGCAATGCAGAACTTCAAGCCTATTTTAACAGCACTGCTGTGCAGTGGATAGCAGATGCTACTGCACCTGGCGGATATGCCATACAGATTACAGGTGCGGTAAATGTGGGAGGCGAATACAATTCAGGTTTTCCCTACCTTCCGGTTGAAACAGGTGTTGATTATTACATGGAATGCTGGATACGCTCAAGCTCCGGAACAGACAGGCATTATATGGGCAGTAACGAATACAACGAAAGTTTTACTTCATTGGGAGGAAACCCCGGCTCATACGGCTATTGGGTAATGAGCAATACCTTAACCCCTACCACCTGGACCAAAGTATCGGGCTACATCCGTGGCTTTGATGCATCCGCAACCGGCAAATTTGAAATAGGCACCAAATACTGGACACCTATGGCATTGTTCAATTACGGAACAGGAGGAACATCGTATATCTCGGGTTGGAAGGTAACCAGACTTCCGGGAGCAGGCGCTGCCACCTCTGACCTAAGAAGAGACTGGCGCCCATACGGCACACCTACTTATGTATGGGATGGCAGCACTGGAGCATGTGCCACCGCTACAGCCTCTATGAGCATAAGAGGAGCAGCCACCTATTCAACTGTTGACTATTGTACTGGCACCGGTTGGAACTATAAACGTATGATGCGCCTGCAAAGCATGACTACCGAGGCGCAAACCAACAACACCCCGCCAACCAACGGTATTTACCTTACCCTTCCTGCCACCGCAGGGGTACATAATAATCTGTTGCTTTCATTTATTGATGGCGATCGTTGGTCGGCTGCCTCGGTATGGGTATGTAATACAGCGGGAACTACCTGTACCAAGTTGGCAAGACAGGTAAACAATGCAAATGGTGCAAGCGACCCGGCAACCTATACGCTGGGCCCATACAATAATCCTAAAGAAACCAATATGCACGCCTGGCTCAACTTTCCTATTACGGCCAGTCAGGTATCTACCTACATCAGTGGCGGAAATCTCAAATTTCTTTTAACGTCAAGTGTAAATAACGGTGAAGGCGGTCAGCTATGGTTTTCGGGTATGGCGGTGGTGCCTAACCCTAACGGATTTGTTCAAAATCCTGCGCTTACCCTCCACTGGGGACTAAATGGTAATGTTACCAGCGAAATTGACTGGTATGGCACCTGGAATAATGACGGTATGGTGTTTGTAAACGGAGGCGGGGTTACTAAAACCATATATGTGAAAATTATGGATCCCACAAAAGATGTGCTGATGACTTTTCATGAACATGATGGCGGCTGGGCAGGAGCAAGCCCAAGTATTACAATTGGCACAGATGGTACTATCTTTCGGCCTTCGCGCGGCATTATGGGTATGTCAACTATGATGTATCATAATAAGTCATATATGGCCTCACAGTCTATTATAATACCTGCCAGCATAGTAGCAGCACAGGTAACATCAACCAATAGCGGAGTGGGTAACGTGCTAAGAGTTAATATTACCAATTATGGTAATAACCGTTTTTATGTAAGGGGTATTGATACTGAGATTTACTAAAAGACTATCCCCTCTGTTAAACTCCCGCACAAATTATTTATACCTCCGATGCTGCATGCACGAGAGGGGGCTTTTTACATAATACAATTTTAAGGGTTGTGATCTGACGGATTGCAATTAATACCTGTTGGCAGGGTGTTATTAACAGTCGGAAACTTAAAAAATGTAAAAACATTGTTAAGTATGCGCGGATTTTCATATTAGTTTTGTATTAATTAAACAAAATAGCTATGAAAAAAACCTACGCTCTTTTAGTACTCTTTATATCAGGTGTAGTTAGTGTGCAAGCCCAAACCTACAACCTGCAAATAGGCGACCCCTCAGATGGAGGTGTGTTGGCCGAATTTCCAAACAATAATCAGGCACTGTTTCGCCCCTTTAACGCCACAGCCGGAAGCACCGGAGGTGTAAAATTCTTTGAACTTTCGGCAAACGGAGCTAATTACACCGGTTTTCGTGCCCCCGATATACTATCTGGCGATTATCTTTATACCCTACCCAACGGATACGGAACCAGCGGTTATTTTCTGCGCACCGATGGTGCCGGAGGCCTAACCTGGTCAGGTGGTTCAGGCCTTTTTACCGCAGGCACCGGATTAAGCTGGAGCAGCACAACCCTTAACAGCGTTTGGACTGCCAGCGGCAACGATATTTATAACAATAATTCGGGAAATGTAGGCATAGGTCTTACCGGTCCCGTTGCCTCACTGCATATTGCCGAAAGAGGAACAGGCACCTATATGGCCCGTTTCGGAGGCTCAGTACCCGGTCAGCTTGGTTCTGTTGACATTGTAGCCGGCAGCGGAACCAATGCCTTTCAGGTATGGGACGATAATGATTTAGCAACCCCGCGCTTTATAGTGAAGCGAGGAGGAAACACCGGAATAGGCATAGCCTCACCCAACTCAAAACTACATGTATTTGGCGATGCCATGGTAGGCAGCGGAACCAATACCTACTTCAGCGCCCCCGCAGGTTCAGGCGCACTAACCCTTAACGGAAGCACCGCAGGCGCACTCGTTCGTATGGTAATGAACGATGGCAGCGGAACCTATAACCAATATCAAAACGCCTACTTTGACGGAACCAACTGGAAATACAATGCCTCCGCAGAAGCCACCCGCTTTATAAGCTCAGCCGGAACCTTCAGTATGCAGGTAGCAGCCAGCGGAACGGCCGGTAACAACATAACCTGGCGCAACGGAATATACATAAAAAATGACGCCAACGTAGGTATAGGAACTACAGCACCTAACTACACCCTGCAGGTAGGGCACAACACCGCGTCTAACAATACCGACTACAACCTAAGCATACTGCGCCATGGAGTAGCAGCAACACCCGGCACCTATACCTCATCAACCCCCGCACTCTTTGTACAAGACTATTCAGGCGATGGGCCTGCAGCACTTGAAACACAAGGAATGGTACAACTATCGGCACCCCGCATAGCCGATGCCGATGTTAATGCAGGCAACGCCTTGCTGCTAAACATCAGCAACGATAGCGGTACCGGATTTGCCGTTACCGGAAACAGAAGGGTAGGAGTAGGCACAACCTCCCCTTCCACACAATTTCATACAACAGGTGGAGTAAGACTGGAAGGCGTAGGTTCAACAGCCAGCAACACCCAGATTTTAACCCGCGATGCCAGTGGAAACCTTGCCTACCGCGATGCCGGCAGCTGGACCTATGCCGGAGTTGGCGATAATCTGGGAAACCATACCGCTACAACAACCCTTGACATGGTGGGTAACACTATTAACAACGCACAAAACATAGGCTCCAACTCAGATAACCTGCGTTTGTTTACTAATAAAACAGATGATGCTGCTTATGAGTGGCTGGGCTTTTACTCAGGCGCAACCCGTCAGGGAATTATACTCTATGACGGAGCATGGACCGGAGCCAACAGCCTTACCAACGAATTTTCAATAAGCAGCGAAAACAACAACAAACTTACCCTCAACACCAATAATGGCGATATTGCCCTGATGCCCAAAGTGGGTAACGTGGGAATAGGAACACTAACACCGGGCGCATTACTTCAGGTAGGAACAGGCTCTAACCGATATGCCACCATAAGCTCAACCGGACTTATAACCGGCCGCTTTGACGACAACTCCATACCCGACATACTTACCATGGAAAACCGCGCCATCACAGCCGTAAACCATGGAGTTGACATCGTTGCCAACCTCAATATATCAGGAGGAGCAGGTATATTATCAGGTCAAATAAGAATTGGAGCCGAAGACACCTATGCTGCTGCTGCCAACCAAGATGCTTATATGACCTTCAGTACATCCTCCAACGGCACATTAGGCGAACGAGTTAGAATAAAATCTGACGGAAACCTTGGTATAGGCACTACCAACCCCTTATCAACCCTTGATGTAGGCGGTACCAGCAACAGTGCATACATTCAAAACATGGCAGCATGGGGGTTAAATGCCCGCACTCAAGGTCTGATGATTATGCCCGAAGGCACGGTAACCGATGACGGAGCAGGCAACCTTACTTTTGGAGGCAACGTAATTGTAATGAATCCACTTTCCGGCTCATATATAAGAGTGGCTGCAGGAACCTATGCCTTAGGTTCCTGGGGTACTTTATATGTAAATATGCCGCCTACCTCAGCACGAGGAACTACCGTTACACCTCTTGTAACTGCATGGGCAGATGGCGACAGAAATTATGATGGGCGCGATAGAATTTTGCTCGCCCAAAGAAACGGAGGAGGCAGAATATGGACCGCTTTCGGCAATGAAATTAATGCTACTCCAAGAGGAGTAATTTTGCTCTGGTCCGGCTCTGTTGCTACCATACCCTCAGGTTGGGCTTTATGCAATGGAGCCAGCGGCACACCCGATTTAAGAGACCGCTTTGTAGTCGGAGCAGGTAATACTTATGCTGTAGCTGCTACCGGAGGCGCTGCAACATCCACATTAGCAGTAGCTAACTTGCCCAACCATACGCATACCTACGATGATGCATTTTTTAGTGAAAATAACCTCACGATGAATGGAGGCGTAACACGTTTTGACCCTGCTTCTACAGGCAACAACCTGCCCGGCAGTGGCGATTCAGATAACGACAACCAATACATCTACCAGTTTCCCGGGCGCAGTACAACAGGCACTACCAGTGCAACAGCTACAGCGTTTACCAATCTTCCGCCCTATTATGCCCTGTGCTATATTATGAAACTCTGATGAGTAAAATTGTTGTTACTTGTTTACTTGCCTTAGTATACTCCGCACAGGTGTTTGCCCAAACAACAACCAATATACAAACAACAGATTTGGCAAATGCCCTGAAGCAGAAATACGCATTAGCACAGGAAATAAATGATGTTGATGCGGCCAAAGACGCGCTGCTGCAATTACTCGCTGTTCAGCCCTCAGATACGGTAACCCTATTCAATTTACTAAGAATTTATTTTGAAACAAAGCAATACAACATAAGCTACCGGTTATCAAAAAAATACCTCTTACAATTCAGAAGCAACATTACCCTGCTTGATTTTTATTCACGCTCATGCGAGTTACTCACCAAATACTCCGAAGCCTTAACCGGCTACGAAAAAATGTATCTTCTTACCGATGATATCTATTATCAGTATTATGCTGCTAATATAGAATACACTACCAGGCATTATGATCAATGCTTAAAAAGAATAGAAGACGGTTTAGCAAAAAAACTACCAAAGTCTGTTATGAAAGTAGTGGTAACATTTACGATAGGCTCTGCCGGTGAAACCCAGCAGATAGATGTTTTTGCTGCATTCAACAATCTGAAAGGAATGTTATTTGCAAAAACAGGACGTAATTCAGAAGCGGTATTATGCTACAAAAAAGCATTGGAAATAGAACCCAATTTTGTTTTAGCGCAAGAAAATATTCATCTGCTGCCTGTGGAGATCAGGTAATTATTTATACCATATTCTGTCTTCGTCCCCCTCCTTGTAGTTTATGCTTTGAATATAAAATTCCATCATCTCGTTGGTGGTTTTCATATCACCCAAAAATGTAATCATACGGGGTGGATAAAACGGATTACTTGGGTTATTTACCGTATTGTCATAACACGCTTCGCCAATCATAATATATCCTTTCGGAATTTTCAATGGTTTTTCAAAGTAATAATTTTCCTGCCATCTGAAATCCCAGTCATCAATTTTACATAATGGAATAGTATCACTTTTGTCGGGCGACAAAGCATATACCTTCATGCTTTTTCCAAACAAATGCATGTGAGGCTGAATGCAAATAAGGCTGAGGTCGTTTTTGTAAGGCTGACTTTGAATCAAAAAACATTTTTCTTCATTTGGAGGCAAAGAAATATCAGGTCTGTTGAGAGCCGTTTTTACATTGAGCTTGCAACTGGAATAAACTACACGGCTCAATCCGGCAGTGTCCTTATGAAAATATAACCGCACTTCGGTTTGGTCATATTCATCTTTTGTAGTGGGTGAATAGTGAAGATTAATAAGAATATACAGTTTAGAAGGCAAAAAATATCCTGCATTCTCGGGATATATGTAGGGCGAAATACCCGGCACATAATCACCCACAAATAAAAACTCCGGTAAATTATCGGCAACTGTATTTAGTTCATTAGAGTTTACAAAACCTAATGAATCTGCTTTAGCAATATAGCGACTGCTTCTATCAAAATCAACCCTGCAATGGTGTACCATTTTTTTATTGCCGGGAACAATTTCAATTGCCCTCAGCATTTTGTCTTCACCTAAATCAATCTGTTTAATGTAAGTAATAAATAAATCGCTGTTTGTTGCCGGTATAGGATAGGGAACAGGCAGTTTAATCACCATATCAGGATCGTTTAATGAACTTGAATAATTTAAAAGTGGTTGTTTGGTGTAATTTCCTTTTACATAACCGGCATTTGCCCATTCCTTGATAGTATTAATTTCGTTTTTTGTTAAAACCCGTTCATTTCTGAAATGCCTGTAAGCTGTATCAGCTTTCCATGGAGGCATTATTCCTTTGTCAATAACATACTGTACTAATTTTGCATTTTTTACCACCTCATCATAAGTCTCCAAACTAAAGGGTGCTACACCATTCTTTTGATTATGACAGCTAATGCAATTTTCAGAAAGGATTGGGTAAACATCTTTATAAAAAGTAGGCACCTGCGCTTGTCCCGAAGCACAGGCAAGGAGAAAAACAGAAAAACCGGTTATAAGCAACCTGTAGTTCATTCAGTTCACACTTAAAATACAGCCAACAGGTTCAGTTCTTTTAATCACAGGATATTTGTTTTCTAAAACAGCCACAATTGCATCACGCAAATAATGTTCGGTAACAATAGTTCTGCGCTCACCAATATCTTCAAATAAATTGTCAATCATGCCCGAATAAATTCTGTTTCTGTTTCTGTCCAAAACTACAGCCTCAGGTGTAACGGTGGCTTTCATATAATTTGTAAGAGCAGCATTGTCATCTCTTATGGCAGTAATGGAAATAGCATAGTCTTTTAAAAAACGTTTTATAAATTTCTCCGTGTAGTACTTTTGCGGAAATACTACTATAAAATGAATGCTGTCTTTTCCATATTGAGCATAAAGGCTGTTCACGGTTTTGGTTTGGCTCTTGCAAATTGGACATTCGGGAGAGTAAAAAAGAAATACGGTTGCCTTATGCTTTTTTATTTGTTCTGCTATATTGATTAATTTATAATTAACCGTTTTGTACTGTTGGTTGAGTGTATCATCAGGAGCAGCAGATGAGAAAATTGCTTTTGAGATAATTAAAAGCAATACAATGATTTTTTCTTTACTCATACGAATGTAAAATTACATACATTTTGTAATTCATGTATTTATTAAAGATATAAAATGACACACTTAAGAGCTACATGAATTTTAAATTTCCCAACATGCCCGTTTGCGACTAATGCCTGCCAATGGGGTGTTATTAACAGTTGGAAACTTAAATAATGTAAAAACATTGTCAAGCCTAAACTTGTTTAAGCATTAGTTTTGTAACACATAAAAACTTAAAGCATGAGAAAACTACTATTCATTCTAGCCATATCAGCAGCTTTTACAAAAGCAGCATCGGCTCAAACCGGTATAAGCGCAGCAGGCACCGCACCCGATGCATCGGCCATGCTGGATGTTATTGCCACCGACAAAGGTATGTTAGTACCAAGAGTTGCCCTAGTGGCAACCAACAACTCACTACTGCCTATTCCCTCACCTGCAGACGGCTTGCTGGTTTACAACACTGGATTAGGAGCATTAACTATTAAAGGATTTTATTACTGGGATGCCACCAACTCATTATGGCAAAAAGTTCAGGCAGGGAATGGAAGTTTTGTTACAGGAAGCGGAACACAAAATTATGTTACTAAATGGAATAATGTCGCAGGAACTACCATAGGCAACAGCCAGATATTTGATAACGGAACCAAGGAATTGGCTCTGCAACTCCGGGCGGAAAACTGGAAGTGGTAGGCGGCCCCATCGTTTCCTCCAACGGATATATTGATTTAAACCGTGATGCATATGCAAAAAACGGACTCTCATGGTATTCACAAAGCTACCCGAGCTGGAGTGAATACATGTCACCGGGCGCGGCTACCTCCACCGGACCCCATGGCGACCTCACCGCACCTTCAGGCACTTTTGTTACCTCCTGGGCGCTCAGAAATTATATTGAAAATGCCGCAGGCTACGGCTGGACATTTGAATCAGCAGCAAATACCACCACCCCTGCCGTAAAATTTGAAATCCGCTCAAGCGATGGCCTCTTTCATAGTTACGGAAATGGTATAGTTGATGGCAGTATAGGAATTGGAACAACCGCACCTTCGGGCAAACTAGATGTTTCAGCAACAACCAGTGACCCCATGTATTTAAGAAGTTCAAGCGCAGAAAGTGATATTGATTTCAGAAACTCAGGTGCAGGAGCATGGCAGGTTGGAACTAACAATTCGGGTAACGGAACTAGCAGTAACCAGTTTTATATTTATGACAATAATGCCTCAGCATACTATTTTACAGTTCAGCGTGGCACAGGTAATGTGGGTATAGGATTAACCACTCCTACCGAAAAGTTGGAAGTAAGCGGAGCCATAAAAATCCAGGGTGCATCAGCAACGGATAACAACAGCCCCGCACTTACACTGGTTTCTGACGATGATTTTTTATACGATGCTGAATACATTAACCATTATGCCATGGGGTTTCATCAATTCAATGACGGAGCAGGTTTAGGATGGAATACCTACGCCTCGGGTTATTACGGTATAGATTTATTTACCGGAGGTGCACAACGTTTCAGAATTAATAACAACGGTACAGTTAAAATCAACAACCTTGGTAACGGTTCCACTACAAGAATAGTGGTAGCCGATTTAAATGGAAATCTTTCAGCTACTACAGCAATAGGATCAGGAATAGTTACCGGCAGCGGAACAACAGATTACCTGGCCCGTTGGACATCTGCAAGTACCCTGGGTACAGGTGCAACCCGCGATAACGGAACCGATGTGGGAATAGGTATGGCACCAGGAACTTACAAACTATCCGTAAGCGGAAACACCTACACCAGCGGCAAATATTTCGGACACTTGAATGTGGATGACACCCGTGGTGTAAACACAGCCCCAACAGGATACAACAATGAAGTAGCATTTGACTTTAAACAAATATCTGTTATCGGAGCACCTGGTTCAGGAACATATGGAGGGCTCATTACCATGTCGCCATGGGGTGATAACTCAGGTGATGCAAGTCATCAGTTGCATTTTAATGAAGGCGGCATTTACTGGAGGCAAGGGCAACCCGATGCAGCTACATGGGATTCATGGTCGCAGGTATTGACTACAACACCCGGAGGATCAGGAGTAGCTAACCGTGTAGCCTACTGGAATGGAGCCAATACCTTAACAAGCAGCGGACAGTTTGTTTACGCTGGCGAAAATCTGAGCGTATATGATGCCGAAACCTCTGTAGGTGAGGTAAGGCTGGGAGCTGCATGGGGAAGACCGGGCGTATATTCAAGCAGTCAACTTGAATTATTTTCAGGGGGTTCTTACATTACTTTTGGTAACGCCAATACTGAGTATATGCGCTTAACAGCAGCCGGTAATCTTGGAATAGGCTCAACAGCACCTAATCAAAAATTAGATGTTGTTGGTGCAATACGCTCAACCAATTATCATTATATCAACCATAGCAGCCCGTCAGTAGTTTTTCAGGATACTGATGAACGTTCAGGAGTTATACATGTCAACAGTAACCTGATGTATTTTCTTTCGGGTAATGGAACCAACGGAACCAGCTGGACGCAGAATGGATCATACTGGCCCCTGTATCTTAATTTAAACAGCGATGAAGCTTATTTTGGCGGACCGGCTTATTTTATGGAAGGCAGTGTGGGTATAGGAAATAATTCACCGGCATATAGACTTCACGTATCAGGCGACATTTACGCCAATGGCGGATGGCTAAGAGTTTCTGGAAACCAAGGGCTTTACTTTGAATCTCACGGAACAGGAATTCAATCAGTTGAAGCAGATGGCGGTCAGTACGGCTCTGTATCAACTTATGGAAATGAAGGGGGCTGGGATGGTTATTCAATTGGGGGAAGGTATGTGTGGATGGCACAGGACGGTGGCCAGCAATGCGGCCTTTACAATGATGTTGATAATTATTGGTACCTTTTGATTAATCGACTGGCTACTGATAATGGCTATCAATTTATGAATAGTTACACCGGAGCTCTGAATATGAGAATACAACATACCAACGGTTCCAGATATGCAAGTTATGACGGAGACAGTAATTGGGATTTTTATTCAGACAGGCGTCTGAAGGAACACATCGAAAATGAAGAAAATATCTTAGACCGTTTATTAAAATTAGATGTTGTTAATTATCACTTTATTGATGAATGCAAAGAAGAAAAAGAAATAGGATTTATTGCTCAGGATGTTGAACAGTATTTTCCATCGCTGGTTTCTGAAGCAACCGATGCCAGATACGACTTTAAGGTAAAAACTTTAGGATATTCAAGTTTTGGTGTGTTAGCAGTTGGAGCAATCAAAGAATTGAAAATTGAAAAAGATGAAGAAGTAGCTGGGTTAAACAAAAAAGTAACAGAACTGCTAAAAGAAATAGAATCGTTAAAAACAGAAAACGAACGTATTAAAGCACATTTTAACACAGAAATAGAAATAATAAAAGCTGCACTAAACAGTAATAATATTCTTATTCAGAGTGCAAGTACTAAGTAAAAAGGAGTTGAAAAGCTGAAATTAGTTCTGTTTAAGCAGAAAATACTGAACTGAAAAGTGAAATTGCCGAGTTGAAAAAACAATGCCTGAGCTTGGAAGAAAGTAAATACCAAGTAACGTAAAGCAATTCGTAAAAAAAGCTTCTTAATCCAACACACATAGTCTGGAAGACTTCATCCCGGTCCTATCTTTTAATCTAAGCAGGGCTTGGTGTTGCTTATCCCGTAACACCGTATCATAAAATTTACCTGCAGTTCCCTGCCCGTTTGCGCTTTATTCCTGCCAGCCGGGTGCTATTAACAGTTGGAAACTTACAAATGCAGAAATGTTTGTCTGTAAGTATTGTAAAATGAGTATAGTTTTGTAACGATCAAATATTATTACTCAATAGATTAATTTATGAAAAAGCTACTTATCTTAACTACAGTATCACTTGGTTTCTGGCTGCATGGCAAGGCCCAGACCGATGTCATAAATATTTTACCAAACGGTGGAGTGGGAATAAATTCGGGCACCATACCTGCTGAGAGCAGTCTGCTTATAGGAGAAGAAGGAGGAGCCGAAGGAGGACAGATACAACTAAACCCATCCGTAACCGGAGGCTATACATCGGCCTACTTTATTGATGTATATGGCAACAGCATGCGGATATTAAGAGGTACCACAGCAGCAACATCAAACACCATCATAGGCCTTGACAACAGCGATCAGGTAAATATAGGAACGGCAATACCCGCAGCCCGTTTCACCGTTGGTAACTCAAACCAGTTTCGTGTATCATCTTCCGGTGATTTGATAAGGATAAACGATATTGCTTATACCTGGCCGGCAGTACATGCCTCGGGTGCATTAATAAACAACGGAACAGGTGGTTTAAGCTGGGGCAACGGCAGCAGCCTTTTTACTGCGGGTAACGGACTTAGTTGGAGTGGCAGCACCCTTAACAGCGTATGGACGGTTAACGGAACGCATATTTATAACAACAACTCAGGAAACGTGGGTATCGGAAGCGCAGCACCAGGTTTTAAATTAGATGTTTTTGGTGATGCACGCGTAGGCGAAACAGCAGCCCGCCACTACCTCAAAATATCAAGCAGTTCCTATGGCGAAATAAGATACGCCAACGCAACCTATAACGAAGAAATACGCCTTGGTTTGGCCGATGGCGGCTCATACGGGGCCAACAACGGAGACTGGTATGTATATGCCTCACCGGTAAACCGCATGGATTTAATAATGCCCCGCACAGGAGGTGTTATTCTTGCAAATGCCGGAGGCAATGTGGGCATAGGAACAACAGCCCCCGTATCAAAATTAGATGTACGCGGAATAGCCACCATCAATAACAATAATAATTACGCCAATGTCAATAACTTTATGGCATCGGGCACCCTTACCGTTGGCGGAATAACCACCAATTTTGGAGGAGGCAGCGGCTGGACCTCCAACACAGCCGGTATTTTGATGGAAACACTAGATAATACCGAAATAGGAATTCATGATTCAGGAACCCGAGTGGCCAGCGCCATGTATTTTCAGGGAGCAGGCGTAAACCGCATAACTATAGGCCGCGACATGGGCTGGGGAACCACCCCACTTGCCGTAGCAACCCTTGCCGGTTCAGGAACCCGCTTTGTTCTTGCTGATGCCAACGGAATTCTTACTGCCGGCAGCAGCACATCATCAGGTATTATTACCGGCAGCGGAACACTTAACTACATACCCAAATGGACACCCGATGGAGCCCGTTTTGGAAACAGTTTAATGTATGACAATGGAACAGCAGTAGGTATAGGCACCACTTCACCTATTGGAAAATTTCATGTTGCCGGTTCTCATGCCAACGGAGTTATGGTTGACGGAAATGATCGTCCAAGTATAGCCGCCACAGGCAACTACCCCCAAATGGTATTAATGGCAGGTGTTGCAAACGGCAACCATGGCGCTACCCTGATGCTTGGCGGTTACGACAGCGGCACATCGGGCAACCACAAACACTGGTCAATAGGCACAGCCGGAAACGGAGCCACCTTTCTTGATATAGGATATCATGCAGGAACTGATTTAAATCCTCATGCCGGTATCCGCAACTACAGCGGAACTACCTACATGACTATTCTTAATAATGGAAATGTGGGCCTCACAAATACAGCCCCGGCTGCAAAACTACAGGTAAGCGGTGGAGCAATCAGGCCCGAACAGGGTAATGCTTCTGCAGCAGGTATAAACTGGGGCGCTGATATTTTTGGAGGTGGAGGCGATCAGGCATGGATACGCTACTATTCAGAAGGAGGTGAAAATACCCGTCTGGTTATCGGAAATGAAAATGATGCAGATGATGAAATTGGGTTTTATCAGACAGGTGCTGAACGAATGACTATTTACAACGGGAATGTGGGAATTGGTTCATCAGGTCCGATACAGAAATTAGATGTCGCGGGTGCAATCAGGTCAACAGACTACCATTATATAAATAATAATAATCCTACTATTATTTTTCAGGATACAGATCAACGTTCAGGGGTAATTCATATAAATAGCAACTTGATGTATTTTCTTTCAGGCAGTGGCGTAAATGGTACAGGTTGGACAATTAATGGCTCTTACTGGCCTTTACATTTAAACATGACTAATGATGAAGCTACATTTGGCGGGGCTGCATATTTTATGGAAGGTAATGTTGGTATAGGTACCAGCGCACCGGTTGACAGACTTGATGTGCGCAGCGCTATGAGCGTAAATGAAATTAAGTTTCGGAACTTAGATGGTGGTGATGACAGCGACCCTTACCGTTTAAGAAAATATCAGGTTTCAGGCAATACGAACGAATTAAGACTTGATTTGAATGATGATCCTCAGGAACAATTCACCATTTATGGTAACTCTTGTGCAAGCTACGGATGTGGCGAATATAGCGGCAATCTCTATCACTTTTTCAGAGCAGACGGAACAACATACCACCTCGGTAATATGGGTATTGGAAATACTGCACCCGCATCAAAACTCCATGTAGGAGGTATACCAAGCGGAGGAGGAATACTAATAGGTAATTACAATGACCAACTTGGCTGGAATGGTTCAGGTGGACTTCCTTATTTTGCAATTCGTTTTGCAGGATACAGAGACGTTGTAAGCAATTTTACCGGTGCAATGATATCAGGTGTTAGAACTAATTTATGCTGCAGCGGATTATCACAGGCTATGGATATGAGTTTTTTTGTGCAGCCTAACACAGCAACTGTTAGTGGTGATGGCAACTTGGTGGAACGGTTCAGGGTAGATGGAGCGGGAGTTCGTTCAACTGCATACAATGCGCTTTCAGACATACGATTAAAATCAAATATTGAAGAGATCGATTATGGATTAAAGGATATCCTGAAAATGAATCCTGTAAGCTACACTCAGGTTATGCCAAAATCATTCAGAGCCGACAGTGCATTAACAGGTGATAAAATTGAATCTTTTGGATTTATTGCTCAAGACCTTTTTGAAATTGTTCCTGGTTTGGTAAGTAAACCAGAAGACCCTTTGAATTATTGGGCAGTTGATTACAGTAAGTTGACTCCAATTCTTGTAAAAGCAATTCAGGAACAACAAAAAGAAATTGAAGAGCTGAAATCAGTAAACACAAACTCATATGAAAATGCTCAATTGAAAAGTGAAATTTCAGACCTTAAAAAAATGGTAATTGAACTTGAGAAGAAAGTAAATACTAAATAAAGCGAAGAATACACCTCAAAAACTCTTCCCCATCCAGTACACATAATCCGCATTATTCACCCGGTAATGCAGTGTATTTCTGTACAGATTAAACTCATTTACCGGCTCGTAGGTAACAATGTTTTTCTTCCCGCGAAAAAATACGGTCAACCGGTTTTGCTGATCAAAATAAACCAGTGTACTGTAATCGGCATAATACTTATCGGGTATAAAATTGCTCTCCAGTGTGTGTATTTTGCCTTTGTAAAAAACATTGAAATTATTGAACTCCTGAAATATAACAAGGCTGTCGGCTACATCATAAAACTTAGGCTGGTAGCTGCTTAGCTTAGTAACGCGTTGGTCGTAAAAAACACTAAAAGTCCAGTCTTGCGTTTCGTAAGCAACCATATCATCGCCTGTTTTGAAACTAAGTGGTTGTATGGTTTCAACCTCATAAGTATTGCCTTTATAAAATGCTTTAAAGGTTGAGGTATAGCCGTCAATGTAGGGCACAATGTTTTTTCCGGTTTGGTAGGTAACCGGAGGTGTGATAAGAATAAGCGGAGTAATTTCACCGCGATAAAACACCCTCAGTTCATCTGTTCGGCTCATAAAAACGGCAACGTTGTCACTCAGTTTTTCATCTTTTGGCGGGTCGTCACTTACATATTCGAGTTCCGTTATTTTGCCTTTGTAATAGGCTTTGTAGGATTGGCTGAGCTGGTCATAAAACGTAACAATGCTGTCGCCAAGATTATAAAAACTTGCGCGTGTGGTAAGCAGGGTAGGTTTGCCTTTGTCCACCACATATAGTTCGCTGCCAATGGCAAGTGTGTAAACAATCAGATAGTCAGAAACCAAATAATTGCCAATGGGTACGCGCTCAAGTGTGTTTGCATTTCCGTTGTAAAACACTTTAAAATTTTCAAGATAATCAATGTATGCCACCTGTTTTCCGCCCACTTTAAATGACTTTACACGGTTATGTTCAATCGGGTATTTTATGCCCGAATCAAAAATGGTGAAGTAGTTGCGGTAATCAATGTAAGCAGCAATGTTTTGTGCGCTGGTATCAATTGCCGAAATCAAAAAAATAAAAAGCAGAGCTTTTTTCATAAGCACTGCAAAGATGCGATTTTAGAGCAGGGACTCGGGTGCTCAACAAAAAATCAGGTTACATTTGCTCCGTGCAAAATAAATTTCCCCGCGCTTTATTGCTTTTCTACATTTTGGTAGCATATGTCTTCATCCAGTTTTGCTGGTGGGCATATAGTCTGGTACAACTCAATTCAGAGATTTATAACCTGAAATTAGAAATACTGACAATGTCTCATGCAGGCAGTCCTGAATTGTTAATTGAAAAAGCCAACCTTGACCAGAAGCTGTATTCACGCATCTGGATGGTGTTGGGCGAGGGCAGTGTGTTTTTTATTTTACTGTCCATTGGCGTATGGCAAACCTTGCAAAGTTTTCGTAAAGAAGTTTCGCTGGCACGTCAGCAAAAGAATTTTTTGCTGGCTGTAACACACGAATTGAAATCACCCATTGCTTCCGTAAAACTCTATTTGCAAACCCTCCAAAAGCGTGAGTTAGAGCGCGAAAAACAAAATGAGATTGTAGCCAGAGCCATTGCCGATACTGACCGTTTGGGCAGTCTGGTCGAAAACCTCTTGCTCGCCACCAAAATTGACCGCAGCGATTATATGCTGCATTTCGAAGAACTGAACCTGTCCGATTTGCTTTTACAAATTGTGGCCACTCATCCCGAAAACAAACGACTGAAAACAGAAATTCAGAAAGGAATAAAAATGCAGGCAGATAAACTTGCGTTCACATCCATAGTAGTAAATCTGCTTGAAAATGCTTTGAAATATTCAGACCAAAATGTAATTGTAAAATTGCAGTGCGATAAAAATATTCTGCTCGGCATTATTGACAACGGCCCCGGAATTCCTGACGAAGAAAAGCAAAAAGTGTTTGAAAAATTCTATCGCATCGGTAATGAAGATACCCGCAAATCTAAAGGCACAGGTTTGGGTTTATACATTGTAAAAAATCTGTCAGAACGCCACAACGGCAGTATTCGTATCCGCAATAATCAACCCAACGGTAGCATCTTTGAAGTAGAGTTTTCTTAAACGCTCTTATCTTCTTGTTTTCTCACTTTCTCACACGATTTGGATTTTCAACTACTAAATGCTTTTCTTTGCACCCTCCAAAAAATAAGAACGAAAACTGTCTATGCCTAAAAATCTTGTCATCGTTGAGTCGCCTGCCAAGGCAAAAACAATTGAGGGTTACCTCGGAAAAGATTATTTAGTTAAGTCAAGTTTCGGACACATTCGAGACCTTCCAAAAAAAGGACTGAATGTGGACATTGCAAACAAATTTGCCCCTACTTATGAAGTGCCTGCAGACAAAAAGGCTGTGGTAAATGAACTGAAAAAATTAAGTAAAGACGCAGAGGTTGTATGGCTGGCATCCGATGAGGACCGTGAAGGGGAAGCTATCTCATGGCACTTATTTGAAGCCTTGAAATTAGACGAGAAAAAAACTAGGCGCATTGTGTTTCATGAGATCACCAAGCCTGCCATTTTAAAAGCAATTGAAAATCCGCGCAAGATTGATATTAATCTGGTGAATGCACAACAGGCTCGCAGAATACTTGATCGCTTGGTGGGTTTTGAACTTTCGCCAATTCTTTGGAAAAAGGTAAAGCCAAATCTTTCAGCAGGTCGTGTGCAAAGCGTTGCAGTAAGATTAATAGTAGAGCGCGAGCGCGAGATTATCAATCATAAAGCAGAATCATTTTACCGTGTAGTTGCTATTTTCGAAATAAATAAAGACGGAAAAAAATCGCAGGTAAAAGCAGAGCTTCCTAAAAAATACAAGACAAAAGAAGAAGCCCAGAAGTTTTTAGATGCGTGCTCAACTTCAGAATTTTCGGTGGAAGATTTGGAGAAAAAACCTTCAAAGAAAAGTCCTTCTGCACCTTTTACAACTTCAACATTGCAACAGGAAGCCAGTCGTAAATTAGGTTTCTCTGTTTCGCGCACAATGACTGTTGCTCAGAAATTATATGAGTCAGGAAAAATAACGTACATGAGAACTGACTCGGTAAATCTTTCTGAAACTGCATTGCAGGCTGCTGAAAAAGAAATTACACGCTCGTTCGGTAAAGAATATGTAAACATTAAGCAATATAAATCCAATTCAAAAGGTGCGCAGGAAGCCCACGAAGCTATTCGTCCTACTTATATGGAAAACCACGAAGCAGGTGCTGATGCTTCAGAGCAACGTTTGTATGACTTGATTTGGAAAAGAACCCTTGCTTCTCAAATGGCAAATGCTGAGTTGGAGAAAACAACCGTAACAATCGGTGTTTCCAATTCACCTGAAAAATTAGTGGCGAGAGGTGAGGTTATAAAGTTCGATGGCTTTCTGAAAGTATACATGGAAAGTACTGACGAAGAGCCTGAAGACGGTGAAGACGGTATGTTACCTCCTATGGAGAAGGGACAAAAACTTGATCTGAGTGAAATAACAGCAACGCAACGTTTTACGCAGCATCCGCCACGTTACACCGAGGCAAGTCTGGTAAAAAAACTGGAAGAGCAGGGGATTGGAAGACCTTCTACGTATGCACCAACTATTTCAACAATTCAAAATCGCGGATACGTTGTTAAAGAAGAAAGAGAAGGAACTCCGAGAGCATATGCTCAATTAGTTCTGAAAGACAATAAAATTGTTGAAAAACAACTATCAGAAAATACAGGCGCAGAAAAATCAAAACTCTTTCCTAGTGATATCGGCATGGTGGTGAATGATTTTCTGGTTGCAAATTTTGCAAACGTGTTGGATTTTGGTTTCACCGCAGAGGTGGAAAAAGAGTTTGACGAAATAGCAGAAGGCAAATTGGAGTGGAGTAAAATGATAAATGATTTTTATAAACCCTTCCATAAAAATACCGTTGATACAACCGAAAATTCTGAACGCGCATCAGGTGAGCGTTTGTTAGGTGTTGACCCTGCAAGCGGCAAAAATGTTTATGTAAGAATTGGAAGATTTGGTCCTATGGCACAAATAGGCGAGGCAGCTGAAGAAGGTGGAGAAAAACCTAAATTTTCCAGTCTTAAAAAAGAACAGCGATTAGAAGCTGTAACATTGGAAGATGCATTGGAATTATTCAAACTTCCGCGCACAGTTGGAGAATTTGAAGGCAAAGAAATGGTTGTAAGCGCAGGAAGATTTGGTCCATATATAAAGCACGATAATAAATTTATTTCACTTCCGAAAACTGAGGATCCTCTCACTATTACAGGCGAAACAGCAGCAGAACTGATACAAGCCAAACGTAAATCCGACAGCGAAAAGTTGATAAAATCCTTTCCTGAAAATCCTGAAGTGCAGGTGCTCAATGGGCGATGGGGACCTTATATTGTAGTAGGTAAAAAGAATGTAAAAATTCCGAAAGGCAAAGAAGCAACATCACTTACCTTGGAAGAATGTCTTAAACTTGCTGCCGAAGCACCTGACAAACCTGCAAGAGGGAGATTTACTAAAAAGAAGTCTTAAATAACTTTGTGTTCTTTGTGCCTTAGTGGGAAATAAAAATTAACTCTGCGCTCTTTGCGCCTTTGCGAGAAACAACATGGACATCTCCATTTTTTTTGAGCCTGCCAACCTTGGTGAAATAACCTTTCAGGCAAATACTATTGGAGAAAAGGTTGTCCGTTATTCCGAAAAAGGAAATTTTCCTGAATTAGAAGGTGTCGACATCGTAATAATAGGCGTGAATGATGACCGCAAAGCAGTTCATAATAAAGGCTGTGCAGAAGCTCCTGATTTTGTCCGCAAAAAATTATATCAACTTTACCGTGGTGATGGAGCATATCGTATTACCGATCTTGGAAATATTCAGAAAGGCAATACGATTGAAGACACTTATTTTGCTCTGACTTCGGTTATTGGTTTTCTCGCAAAAAAGAAAATTGTAACCATTATAATAGGAGGCAGTCAGGATTTGACTTATGCCAACTATTGCGCCTACCGCGATATGGAGCAAATGGTAAATATTGTTGCCGTTGATTGCGCCTTTGATATGGGCGAAATGGATAGTCCTGTTGATTCAAGAACTTATTTGAGCAAAATAATTTTGCATCAGCCAAACTTCCTGTTTAACTTCAGTAATATTGGATACCAAACCTATTTTGTAGAACAGAAGGGTATTTCCCTGATGGAAAAAATGTTTTTCGATTCCTATCGTTTGGGTGATGTGAAGAAAGATATGGAAGAAGTCGAGCCGGTTGTAAGAAATGCCGATATTTTGAGTTTTGATATTTCTTCTATCCGCCATTCCGATGCACCCGGAAATAAAAACGCTTCACCTAATGGCTTTTTTGGCGATGAGGCCTGTCGTATTGCCCGCTATGCCGGACTTAGTGATAAACTTACATCCTTTGGTATCTATGAAATAAACCCTTCGGTTGATATAAACGGACAAACCTCTTTTCTCGCTGCTGAAATGATCTGGTATTTTATCAATGGCTTCTACAGTCGCAAGAAAGATTACCCGATTGGTGATAAATCAAGCTATACCAAGTATCGCGTAAGTATTAAAGAGGGAAAATACGAGCTTGTTTTTTACAAAAGCGATAAAAGCGGGCGTTGGTGGATGGAAGTTCCATACCCTGCAAGTAAAAAATCAAAATACGAGCGCCATAGTATGGTTCCATGCTCCTATAATGATTATAAAACAGCCTGCAGCGAAGAAATGCCCGACCGTTGGTGGCAGGCTTTTCAGAAGCTTGGATAAAGAGTGTTTCTTTACGAAGACTGTGTCGGTCGTCTGAAAAATATTGTTGATAGTCAGATTTATTTGGTTCGTAAAACTTTATTTCTATAAATTTGGGTGATTTTTAAAACAGCCTTACAGTATTTGGTGGTGTTTGGTAATGGCAAGATTAAATTTTGATTTAATTTTGGATTTCTGAATAATAATTATTTACTTTAGCCCCCTGTTTGAAAAGAGTATTAACAAAACACAAATAAAAACACAACAATTTCAGCTACACAAAACAGACGCTATGAAAAAACTATTTACCACTCTATCTGTTGCCGTTATCGCTTTTGCTGCATCTGCACAACAAGATCCGCAGTTCAGCCAATACATGTATAACAGGCTGTTCACCAACCCCGGTTATGCGGGAAGCAATGATGGTATCTGCGCTAACCTTATCGGCAGAACACAATGGACAGGTTTTGACGGAGCTCCCAAGACTGCGGTTTTAGGTATTGATGCTACCATCGAAAAAATTCATGGAGGCGTTGGTCTTGTTGTAATGCAGGACAAAATTGGTTTCCAAAGCACACTGGCTGCCCGTTTAGCTTATGCGTACAGAATGAATGTAGGTTCAGGTAAACTAGGTATCGGTGTTGATATCGGAATTCTTAACCAAACTATGAATGGTAATTTTGTTCCTATTACGCCTGGTGATCCTTCAATCCCTACCGGAAAAGCAAGTGACCTTGTTCCTGATTTAGGTGCAGGTGTATACTACAATACAGATAAATTATACTTTGGTATTGCTGCCTCTCACTTATTGGGTGGTAAACTTGATTTGGATAACCTGAACGGTGAGCCATTAAATGTTGCTCGTCACTATTATGCAACCGCAGGTTACGATTACACTATCAACCCTAATTTTACCCTTCGCCCTTCAATCTTTATTAAATCTGATGCAGCATCAACTCAGTTGGATGTAAACCTTAATCTTCTTATTAAAGAAATGGTTTGGGTAGGTGCTTCATACAGAATTGATGATGCAGTTGTAGCCCATGCAGGAGCACAGTTTGGTTCATTCAGATTTGGATATGCTTATGATTTTACAACATCTAAGCTTAGCGGCTACAGCAATGGAACTCACGAGTTGTTTGTAGGCTACTGCTACAAATTCAACAAACCTGGAACTTCTCAGAAGTACAGAAACGTAAGGTTCCTGTAAGAATACCTGTAACCATTTACTAATTGTTACGTTTTAGCTTAACTTTTCAGCAAAATAATATCTCATCACACAGTTGGTGAGATATTGTTTTGTGTAAGAAAAAAATATTTTTTTTGAATTACACAATAATATACAAAGAGGACCCGTTAATATCTCAGAACAATAAATCAAATACTGTTACGTTACAATAGTATAACACAACCTAAAATGGAGGTATCAATGAAAAAATTAATTTTATTATTCAGTCCCGTTGCAGCAGCACTATTAAGTAGTTGCGGATCAGACGGAGCTGGTCATCTTATCGGTGTTCAGGACCGCGAAGAGTGGTATCAGGAAGATCCTTATGGAATGCTTTACATTCCTATGGGAAGTTACAACATGGGTAACAGCGATCAGGATGTTCCTTATTCGCACACAACACCATCAAAAACAGTTTCTGTTCAGGCTTTCTATATGGACGAAACTGAAATCACTAATAACGAATACCGTCAGTTTGTATATTGGGTTCGCGACTCAATGGCTCACAGACTTATTGGTGAAGACCATATCCTTGAAGAAGGTGAATATGGTGAGCGTATTAACTGGGAAGAAGATATTGAATGGGATGATGAGGAATTCATGGAAACATTGGAAGAGCTCTATTTACCAGAACACGAACGTTTTTATCGCAGAAGAGAAATTGATACCCGTAAGCTCAATTTTGAGTATTACTGGATTGATCTTCGTGAAGCTGCACGTAAAGAAAACCGTGAGCAAGGTATGAAAGACCGTTCAGTATTCATTAAGAAAGACATTCTTAATGTTTACCCTGATACATTAGCCTGGATACACGATTTCACATACTCATTCAATGAGCCTATGACTAACATGTATTTCTGGCATCCGGCTTATGATGATTATCCTGTAGTTGGTGTTACATGGAAACAGGCTCGTGCTTTCTGTATTTGGAGAACACAATTACTCAATAGTTGGTTATTGGCCAATGATGAACACTTTGTTCAGGATTTCCGTTTGCCAACAGAATCTGAGTGGGAATATGCTTCACGTGGAGGATTGGATTTATCACCATATCCTTGGGGAGGTCCATATATCCGTAACAGCCGTGGTTGCTTTTTGGGTAACTACAAACCAATGCGTGGAAGTTATGTTGATGACGGTGGTTTCCACACTGTAAAAGCTAATTCATATGCTCCAAATGATTACGGTTTATATTGCATGGGTGGTAATGCTGCTGAGTGGACTAGCAATGCTTATGATGAGTCTGCCTACAATTTTATTCATGACTTGAACCCGGACTACCAATATGATGCAAAAGAATCTGACCCTCCGGCATTAAAAAGAAAAGTTATACGTGGTGGTTCTTGGAAAGACATTGGTTTTTATATGCAAACCGGAACAAGAACGTATGAATATCAGGATACAGCGAAATGTTATGTAGGCTTCCGTTGCGTCATGACTTTCTTAGGTCGTGATAAAGCCGACTTTTAATCTGAACACAATTAACAATTAAATAAACAACCAAACACAACAAACAATCTAAAAACCATTTGAAATTATGAAAGGGAAAAAGTGGAAAAATTTTATGGCCAAACTATATGGCTGGGGAGCATCAGTAGTTATCTTGGGTGCACTTTTTAAGATCCAGCACTGGCCAGGAGCCGGTATTATGCTTACCATTGGATTATCGGTAGAGGCAATAATATTCTTCTTTTCGGCTTTTGAAAAGCCACATGAAGAACCGGATTGGAGTTTGGTTTATCCTGAACTTGCAGGTATGCACGGAGAAGAAAAAGAAGAAGAAAAGAAAAAATCGGGTACAGTAACTGAAGAACTTGATAAGATGTTAGAAGAGGCGAAAATTGGTCCTGAATTACTCCAAAGCCTTGGAGACGGTTTGCGCAGTCTGAGTGATAGTGCTGGTAAACTTTCTGATATGTCTGATGCTGCAGTTGCAACTAACGATTATTCTTCAAGCCTAAAAAATGCTGCGCTTAATGCTAATGAAATGTCAAAAGCATATGCTAAAGCAACATCAGCTATCACTTCTATTGATTTAGGTGCTGATGACGGTCAATCTTTCGGCAAACAACTTTCTGAAGTTTCACAAAAGCTTTCTTCATTGAATGCGGTTTACGAATTGCAACTACAGGGTTCTAACGACTTCTTGAAATCACAAAGCAAACTGCATGCAGGTATTACCGATTTGATGGAAAACCTTAATGCTTCTGTGAGCGATACTAAGAAGTTTAAAGAAGAAGTTGGTGCATTGGCTGAAAACCTCAGCGCACTTAACACTGTTTACGGAAATATGCTTACTGCAATGGGCGGTAAAAAATAATCAGCCGGTCTTTATTCATTAACCTAAAAATAAAAGTAATAAGAAATGGCAGGCGGAAAAGAAACCCCCAGGCAGAAGATGATTGGGATGATGTATCTCGTACTGACAGCGCTGCTTGCGCTTAACGTATCAAAAGAGATTCTGAATTCATTCATTCTGATTAACAATAGCCTTGTTACAACTAACACAAATTTCTCGAGCAAAAATGCGGCTCAGATGGCTGCCTTTGATAAGGAGTTAGCTTTAAATCCAACTAAAGTAAAACCTTTTCACGATAAAGCTAAAGCTGTAAAAGAGCAAGCTGATTCTGTAGTGAAGCATATAGAATATCTTAAGCAGTACCTTATCATCAAAACAGATAAGTTAGATTCTACATCTATTTTTGCTTTAAGAAAACAGTGGGAAGATGCAAATGATGTTGATAAGCCTAAGTATAAGGTTCAGTTAGATTCAATTTTCAACTTAAAAAATGTGAACTCAAAAGACAATTATGATATTGCAACCAATATTATGATTGGAGGTGAGGCTGCTAATCCCAAAGGAGGGAAGTTCTCAGCAATGGAATTGAAAAGCATTTTAGGTAATTTCCGTGAAAAAATGAAAACCTTTGTGAAAGAACCTTCATTAATTGCAGGGCTAAATGCAAATTTTAACACTGACACAACTTATAAAGTAAGTGAAACGGAAGTTGAGAACTGGATGCTTTCTAATTTTTATCATATTCCTTTGGCTGCAGTAGTTACAAACCTTTCTAAAATTCAAACGGATGTAAGAAATGCTGAGTCGGATGTTATTAAAAATCTCTTTGCCAACGTAAGCGCAGAAGATTTTAAGTTCGACAAATTGGAGGCACGTGTTATTCCTAATTCAAACTATGTATTGGTTGGCGAGAAATTTCAGGCAGATGTGTTTGTAGCTGCTTACAGTACTACACAGAATCCCAGAGTTTTGATAGGTGATGTTGACACAACAGGAGGAAAAATACAGTTCAGAGGAGGAGGAAAAGGAGATTCTACGAATGTTAAAGTGAGGCAAGGTGTTGGAAAATATGAAGTTCCGGCAGGTGCTGAAGGTATTAAGAAGTGGGGCGGTATTATTCAGGTTGTTGATCCAACAGGTGGAATAAAAAGCTATCCTTTCTTTGGGGAATACATGGTTGCAAAACCAGCACTTGTTGTATCACCTACAAAAATGAATGTACTTTACATTGGAGTTGAAAATCCTGTTTCAATATCAGTTCCTGGCGTACCAACTGAGAACTTGTCACCTTCATTAAGCGGTGGAACGCTACGTCCCGGAAAAGAAAAAGGTGAATACATTGCAGAAGTTAAAGGTGGAAGCGAAGCTGTTGTAAGTGTTTCAGCTAAATTTATGGTTGATGGAAAACCTGTAAACAAAAGTATGGGTCAATTTAAATTCCGCGTAAAGCGAGTTCCCGATCCGGTTGCCTATATTGCTAACAAAAAAGACGGTTTGGTTTCTGCTAATGAGTTGATTGCTGCAGGTGCTGTTATCCCTAAAATGGAAAACTTCGACTTTGATTTACAGTTTAAAATAACTTCGTTTGACTTATCAATGAACATGCAAGGGGATTTCATTACTAAGTCTACGAATGGGAACAGACTTTCTGCTGAAATGGCTACTATGCTTAAGTCAGCTAAGAAAGGAACCAAGATTTATATTGAAGAAGTAAAAGCAGTAGGTCCGGATGGAGTTCCAAGAAAACTTGCCCCACTTAATCTGAAGTTACAATAACAATTAAACAAAGGAGGAAATCATGAAAAAAGTAATTTATATCATGGCGTTAGTGCTCGCGTTTACGGGCATAAACTCTGTTTCCGCTCAAAACGTGTTGGATGGTGTATACGTGAAAGAACACTACCCTACAAGAAAGGTTATTCCTTATACTCACCTGCGCGAAGCAGATGTGATGTGGAGCAAACGTATCTGGCGTAAATTGGACCTCCGCGAAAAAATCAATCAGCCATTATATTTTCCTATTGACAGGATTAAAGATCGTAGAAGTCTTACTCAGGTTATTATGGAAGCAGTACGTGAAGGAAGTTTAACGGCTTACTCAGCATCTGATGATGAGTTTACATTAACTCTTACTAAAGCTGAAATTGATAAAATAGGAGCGAAAACTGACACGATGTATGTTGAAAATCCAGATCCTCCATATGATCTTCAAATGAAGATTGTAGTGAATGAGTTTGATCCGGGAACTGTTAAAGAATACCGTATAAAAGAAGATTGGTTCTTTGACAAACAACGTTCGGTTCAGGATGTACGCATCATAGGTATTTGTCCGGTTGCTGATAACATTGACCCTGTAACAGGTGAAATCAGGGGTTCTACACCTTTGTTTTGGATTTATTTTCCTGAGGCAAGAAATATTTTTGCAAGTGCTGAAGTATTTAACCGTTCAAACGATGCAGAGCGCAGAACATTGGAAGATGTGTTCTGGAAAAGAATGTTTGGAAGCTATGTTTACAAAGAACAAAATGTTTACGACCGTAGGATAGCTGATTACAAACAAGGTATTCACGCTCTGTTAGAAGCAGAAAGAGTAAAAGATGATTTATTTGTTTTGGAGCATGACCTTTGGGAATATTAATTCCTGAATACACAATATTTTGATAAAAGCCCCGTTAAATTATTAACGGGGCTTTGTTTTTATTCCCTGTAACAAAACAGAATCAAAAGCATTATTGTGTTATGAAATCAATTATTGTCACAGGCTGCATATTGCTTACAGCAATTTCAGCGCAAGCCCAAACCGCTGAGGGCAGAATTTATAATAAGAGCGAACGAGTATATGATATTAATGACAGAGAGGATGTAAGTCAAACTGTTTGGCATGATGATAATGGTGGAAGACCTCCTGTTTCATATCCTTATTTACGTGAAGCAGATGTGATGTGGAGTAAAACAGTTTGGCGTAAGTTGGATATGCGTGAAAAAATAAACCATCCAATTTATTATCCGATAGAGGCGACAGAGCAACGTGTCAGTTTAGTGCAACTTATGTTGGATGCACTTGCTGAAGGCTCGCTTACAGCTTACGATGCAATGAACGATGAATTTACCACACCTCTTTCTTGGGCTTCGGTTCGCAATTTTGGATCAAGTATTGACACTATTTATGTCCCTAGTCCTGATCCACCATATGATGTTGAAATGAAATTGGTGCCTCGTGAGTTTGACCCATCAACAGTGAAAGAATTTCGAATCAAGGAAGTTTGGTTTTTTGACAAGCAGCGTTCAGCGTTAAATGTTCGCATTGTTGGTATTTGTCCGGTAGCTGAAAATATTGACCCGATTACAGGTGAAGTGCGCGGACTTTCGCCTATGTTCTGGGTATATTTCCCCGAGTTGCGTAATATATTGTCGACTAAACGTGTCTTTACGCGTTTTAACGGCAATATGGAAATGACTTATGATGACCTTTTCCATAAACGTATGTTCGGAAGCTACATCTATAAAATACAAAATGTATATGACAGAAAAATTGCAGATTATGTAAGCGGCATAAATGCGATGCTTGAGTCAGAAAAAGTACAGAACGATATTTTTAATTACGAAATGGATTTGTGGGAATACTGATTTCATAGTTCAGCTATAAAAGCACCCTGCTGCGAAACATCATAATATTTAATGCCCGATTTTTTGCAACCGGCTGCCCATTTTTTGCAGATTTTGTAGGAGTTGGACGAGTCGAAAATTATCAATTCAGGATTGAAATAGTCAATAACCTGTTCAATTTTTATTTCAGTGTTTTTGCTGAGAATTACAATATCTGAGTTTAGTTTTTTTGTATACGATATTTTAGAGTCGAAAAAATTGTTGATTGCTAAAATGTTCTTTTCACCTGATGAAAAATAAAAAATTCCATTTCGGAAATTAATAGAATCCAATGGAATTATTTGTTGTCTATTCACTCCGTTTTTCCACCAGTTATGCTCAATATTAAATAGCATTTTGTCTTTGTCATTAATAAGTGATGAGGGAGCATAAAAATAGTTTTGAGTACCTTGAATTACATCATATGCGCTGCTTTCTGCAACATTATAAACAATAAATTTCTGTTGTGAGTTTTGCTCAATTGTTTCAATAAACTGAGTAACAGAAATAATTAGCAATGCGATAAGTGAAACATAAAGCCCTCTCATGTTTCGCTGTGTAATAAAAACAAAGAACGAAACCACTATGAAATAAAGCATCCAGGTTTCTGTAACGCTTATATCAATACCACCAAGAATGGAGTAGGGAAGTGCCTCTGTTATTTCAACAGATTTGTTCAATACTATAATCATCCATTTTAAAATCAATGTAAAGTAGTCGCAAAGCTGTGGAATAAATGCCGAAAGAAGCGTTGCTAAACCCATGTACAGAATTCCTGTGGATAGCGGAATTACCACCAGATTTGAAATCATAAAATAAACCGGAAACTGATGGAAATATAAGAACCCCAAAGGAGCTGTTGCGATCTGTGCTGCAATTGAAACACAAGTAATTTCCCAAATCCAGCTCATCAGTTTTGTTTTTGGTTCCCATAAATCAATTAATAAAGGTTGGAAGGCTACGATGCCGATCACAGCAAGGTATGAGAGCTGAAATCCGACCTGCATCACTAAATATGGGTCGTAAACAAGCAATGAGATTGCAGATACTGCAAGTGTATTGTAGATGTTGGTGTGGTAGTTAAATGCTTTTGCTATTACAATAAATCCAAACATAACCGATGCACGAAGTACGGAAGGAGAAAGCCCAGTAATCATTGCGTAAAAAGCAAGAAATACAATTAACAGAATTGCTTTTATAATATTTCCTCTTTTGAATTTATCAAGACCAGACAGTAACCATGCTACTACCACGTACATAATTCCAACATGCAGTCCTGAAACAGATAATACATGCAGCGCACCTGAACCGGCATATGCACGCATGATTTCAGGGTCTAACTCATCTGTATACCCAAGTATTAAAGCAGCCCCAACCGCAAATTCACGCCCTTCCAAGCCATGTTTTTGTAAAATACTAAGCAGGTAATCTCTGAAATTATAAATCCGCTTGAGCGCTATATTGCCTTTGTTTATTCCGGTAAATGAAAATGACTCCGAAGAAATATATGCCTGTCTGGTAATTTGATGGAAAAGCAAAAACTGCTTGTAATTAAACTGTGCAGGATTTTGTGTTTCTCGCACTTGTTGAAGTGCAGCATTCACCAATAAAATATCACCGTATTTTATCGCTGCTGAAACACTATCTTTTTCTAAATACAAAATTATTTTTCCGTTTATATTTTTTTCTTTTCCTTTTTCAAACAAGTTCAAAACTTCTGCTTCAAGTTTGAAGGATTTATTTTTTTCAACCACATTCTTTATTGCCTGAATCACAAATTGATGTTGCTTTTCATCTAGAGCTGAAATATGATTTGGATAAAATCGTTCAGTATTTACAATTGCTGTTAACACACCTGCCGACAATAAAAATGTATTTAGCGGAATTCCAAACATCCATCTTTTGCTGTAAGCGATTTTTTTGAGGAAGGGAAGAGCACAAAATGAAACGATTAAAATCGCAAGTAAGAATACTAGAGCTAGAGATGAATTGATGATATAATCGCCCAGGTAAATACCGGCAATGATGCCGATTGTGAATGGCAAAACCAATCTGAAAAGCGGTATTTTATTGAAGAAAAACATGCGCTGATTAGATGAACTGACACGAATTTATTAAATTTACTGCACAATTTAAGTCATGAACGAAAAAGATATTACAGCTCTGATAAGCCTTCTTGACGACCCGGATGAAGAAATTTTTTCTCACATCCGCGAAAAGCTACTTTCTTATGGAAGTCCTGTTATTCCTTTTCTGGAAAGAGAGTGGGAGAAATCTTTTGAAAGCGTTATTCAAACACGCATTGAAAATATCATCCACCATATTCAGTTTAACGACACATTTGAAAACCTGAAAAAATGGGTTGAAAGCGGTGGGGAAAATTTGCTTTCGGGAATAATCTTGATTGCACGTTACCAATATCCCGACCTTGATGAGGCTGCAATTCTTAAACAAATTGAAAGAATAAAACACGATGCGTGGCTGGAACTAAATCCTAATCTTACGGCATTGGAAAAGGTACGCGTACTCAATCATATTATTTTTGAAGTACATGGCTTTAGCGGAAATACTACAAATTTCCACGCTCCTCAGAATTCCTATATCAACAATGTATTAGAAAGTAAGCGCGGCAACCCGCTTTCGCTCTCTATTTTATACAGCATCATTGCGCAATCGCTTGATATTCCTGTTTATGGAGTTAATCTGCCCGAGCATTTTATTCTGGCTTATGCTACTGAAAAGACAGACTTGCCTGTGCCAATCAGCAGTAAAGATGAAAAGGTGATGTTTTACATCAATCCTTTCAGTAAGGGAACTGTTTTCGGGAAACATGAGGTGGATTCATTTCTGCGACAACTGAAAGTAAAACCCGTTCCTGCGTTTTATGAGCCCTGCAGTAATATTGATATGATAAGACGATTGGTAAATAATCTTTCGTATGCCTATGAAAAATTAGGTTATCCTGACAAGGTAAAGGATATCCGCAGGCTATTGAAAGCTGTTACTATTTCTTAATAATTCTGAAAAAAGTTTTCAAAATAATCCGAAAATCCTCTGCTATACTTTGTTTAGAAATGTATTCGAGATTGATTTTAAGTTTTGCAGGCATTACTTCATTGATATAAAACTTTTCAGGTTCTGATTGTTTTGACAACAACTCGTTTTCATCAGCATATTCAATGGAAGCGTTGTCGGTAATGCCTGGTTTTACAGAAAGAACTTTTTTTTGCTCGGCTGAATATAATGCTACGTATTTGCGCACTTCAGGTCTTGGGCCAACCAAGCTCATTTCGCCAAGAAGTACATTAAATAATTGAGGCAATTCATCTAGTTTATATTTTCTCAACCATAAACCTGTTCGCGTAATTCTGCTGTCGGAATTACCAACGGTCAATAACCCTTTTTTATCCGCATCCGTTTTCATCGTTCGGAATTTAAAGAGTTTGAAATTTTTATTGTTTTTGCCTACACGGGTTTGCAGGTAAAAAATACCTCCCGGAGAATCTAGCACGATTAAGATTGAAATAATGATAAAGACCGGAAGCAGAACAATGATTCCCAAAAGAGAAAAAATGAAATCAATAATTCGTTTAATCATTATTTGTTAATGATTGATTCAACTGAAGAAATTACAGCATTTACAACAGTTTCAACTTGCAAATCCGTTAAGTCATAATAAACAGGCAACGAAATCTCGCGTGAATAATTATCATATGCAGCAGGGTAATCTTCTATTCTGTAGCCAAGGTTTTTATAAAAACTCAACAAGGGCAATGGTTGGAAATGCACATTCACAGAAACATCTTTATTGAAAATTTCCTGAATAATCTCGTCACGCTGTTTTTCTGTAATTCCTTTTATCCGAAGAGGGAAAAGGTGATAAGATGATTCTGAATTTTCGGTTTTAAAAACAGGTAATTCCGCCCAATTATATTTAGATAAATACTTGTTGTATAAATCGCAAATGTGTTTACGTTTTTTCAGCGTGTCATTTTTATAACGAGCTAATTCAATTAAACCGATGGCCGCTTGCAAATCGGTCATGTTGCATTTGTATCCTGCTTCCACAACATCGTATTTCCAGTTTCCTTTTTGTGTTTTGGCAAGAGCATCTTTGTTTTGTCCGTGCAGACTTTTTACACAAAATTGCTGATACAGTTTTTCATTATCAAAAGGTGCAGGAAGATTAAATGCAATGGCGCCACCTTCAGCAGTAGTAAGGTTTTTAACAGCATGAAAAGAGAAAACGGTAATGTCTGTCAGACTTCCGGCAGGTTTGTTATTGTAGGACGACCCTAATGAATGTGCTGCATCAGAAAGCACTAAAATTCTTCCCAGCTTTTCCTGTTCATCCGTAAAAGGTTTAAACCGTTTATGCAAATAACCTTCTGCCAATAAGTTATTGAAAGCATCATAATCGCAGGGCAAACCGCCAAAGTCAACCGGCATAATTACTTTAGTCTTATCAGTTATGGCAGCTCTTATTTTTTCAATGGAAATATTAAAATCATCTTTGTTCACATCTACCATTACCGGTTTTGCTCCGCAATGCATCACCACATTTGCAGTAGCGCAGTAAGTGTATGCCGGAACAATTACCTCATCCCCTTCTTTAACACCAAACCAACGCAACACCAGCTCAAGCCCTGCTGTAGCCGAGTTCAGGCAAAGAACAGAATTAACCTCGCAAAATGCAGCCAGTTCTTTTTCTAATTTTTTTGTGCGCGGACCTGTGGTTATCCATCCGCTTTTTAATGCAGCAGTAACTTCATCAATAATTAATTGGTCAATGCGGGGTGGTGAAAAAGGAATCATCTTGTTAAATCAGATTTAGATTTTGACGGTTTTCTGTTCAGGAAAATAAAATTTACAAATCCTTCCACATATCCCATTCCATAACTGATATGAAGAATTATAAAAGAAAATAAAACAGAAAAAAACTGCTTGAAGTTTTCAGCAAGTTTTAATGCAAAAAGAGATGCACCTGCGCTATAAATTCCTAAGAATAAAATCAGGTATTCCCAGCGATAGGGAAATAAAATCACCATTATAATTAGTGCGTATAAAGTCAATACAAATACTGCCGGAACCAATTGTCGCAAGGTTGTAATCGACTTATGCTTTTTGTTTACATACACTTTCCAGTAGCCATACTGAAAATATTGTTTGAACAATTTTTGAAAAGACGAGCGCACATAATAGGTTGCTGTAGTTGCTGTGGTAAGCCAGATTTTTCCACCGTTTTTCAGCAAGCGAAAATTAAATTCATCGTCCTGATTCCGGGCAAGTTCTTCGTCAAACAAACCGATTTTGTCAAACACTTCTTTGCGGTAAGCACCAAATGCAACGGTATCTACATAACCATCTTTTGCTCCCGTGCGGAAATGTGCATTGCCTACACCAAACGGTGATGACATGGCCAGCGAAACCGAAGCAGTTAGTTCATCGCTGCTTACATTGTGAAGCACACCACCAACGCACCATACATCGGACATTTGGTTAAGTACCGCAACACATTCAGAGATATAATTTGCTGCAAGTTCTGTATGTGCACCTAAAATAATTATCACTTCGCCCTCCGAGTTAGTGATACCCAAATTCAATGCAAACGGAGTTGTTATTTTTTCATTCACAAGGTAGCGTACATTGCTTTTTTGCTTTGCATATTCCTGAACCATTGAAGGTGTTTTATCGTCACTCTTTCCGTCACATACCAAGACTTCAATCAATTCTGCAGGATAATCAGAATTGAAAACAGAGTCTAAGCAGCGGAGAATAAAATCTTCTTCGTTGCGGCAAGGAATTACGATGGAAATTTTTCTACTCATTTCAGCTTTTCATAAAACGCGAGCAATTTCCTGCTCTCTGCTTCCCAGTTATATTTTTCTTTCACTGCTTTCTTTCCGTTTTCGCCCAGTTTTTGTGCAAGATTTTCGTCCTGCAACAATTTAGTTACAGCAGCAGCAATAGCATTTACGTCATCGGCAGGTATACAAATTCCGCAGTTGTTACCTTCCACAATCTCTTTCCACAATGGAAAATCAGAAGCAACAACCGGAATTCCCCCAGCCATATATTCGAAAACTTTTATCGGGTAAGCATTTACATAGTTAGGCAATTCTCTTAAAACAGACAAGCCGACTTTCGACTGACCAATAATAGCTGCAACTGCAGTTCTTCCAAGCACACCGGTTTCATTTACTTTTTTCCAGGCAGGCATTTTTATTATTCTGTTTCTTAACTCATCTGTAGCAAAAGAACCTACTAAGTTTAAGCGCGTGTCAATTTTTTCAAGTGTCTTTAGTAATTCAACAATGCCTCTTTCTTCGGTGATAGAACCCACATAACATATTTCATTCTGTTTTGCAGCAACAGCTGTAACAGTATTGAATTCTTCCAATCTCGGGAAATTACAAATCATTTCGCCTGCCCGATTTAGTTTTTGAAAACGATTGTAAATAAAAGGAGTAACAGTAATGATTGCAGTAAAGCGTTTGGCAAAAAAATCTTCAACCAGCTCTGCAAAAAAAGCAATTATAGTTGCCGAAAATTTTCCGAGATAATGTTTTCCATGTAACTGACGTGGAAGGTCTTCATGCACATCATAAATCACTTTTTTGTTTTTAAGTTTCAGCAAATAGGCCACAAAAATTAATTCAGGATCGTGAAAATGATAGATGTCTGCATCAATGGCGAGCGCACGTTTGTAAACGCGCCAAACGGTTTTTGTCATGCGCGAAATTCTTCCGCTGCTTTTTCCTGCATCCAGAATTTTTATACCGGAATTATGTTCGTCTCCTTTGCCATCAGCCACCACCAGCGTAACATCATAGCCGGCTGCCGCAAGCGCTCTGCACTCTTTAATGAAAATACGAATGTCATTGCGTGGATGAGCCGAAGTAAAATGACAGACTTTTTTCATTTTACTTCTGTTGTTAGTTTATCTCTGAAAATAAAGAACAACAAAATAGTTAATCCCCAGCCACCCGAAAACAAAAGCGTGGTAAATGCCTGAGAACTCAGTACCAACGCAGGAAAAAGATTAAAGACAATGAGCCATAAAAAATTATCATAAAACAATTTTTGCACGGTAAGAAACAGCAGAACAATTATTAGCGCTCCGATAAACAAACCTGCTTTTCCGAAGTTTGAATACTCGTACATAAAACTTGCAACATTTACGGTTCCCTTCAAACCCTTTTCGGCATAGCGAGGATACAGCCGCGGATAAAACAACTTTGAATATTCGGTGTGTTCGCAACCAAAAACTTTTGCAAACCTGTATCCGCAGCCATTCAGATATGGATATTCATCCGGTATCAGCAAAAACCAATCGCCAACTGTTTTTCCGGGAACAATCATTAGCCTGCGGAAAAGACCAATAGAGGTTTTATTCATTTTTTCCTGAGTAGTTAGTTCTACTGTATCATCCTGTTGTGTTACTTTTCCGGGATTGGAAAGCAACACCAGAAAGTAAATTCCTGTAACCGGTATCAGCATTACAGCAAATGATTTAAGGTATTTTTTGTTCAGCAGAAAATACAAAGCAAGCGGAACAAAAGCCATTACAATATGATTTTTCTGCATCAGGTTGAGTGAATAAAAAACCGCAATAATTATCCAGACTACAAAAAAAGTTCTGCGTTGTGCAATGCACGAATACACTAAGAAAAAGGGAATCAGTGCACGCATGGTAAAGCTGGTAAGGTAATTAACCCAGCCACTGCTGAGTTGTGTAACATTCTGCCTTATCAGTGCAATATCAACCGAATTGTCGGCCCTTGCTGCTTCCAGCAATGGCAAAAAACCAAGATGCAGAAAATGAAACACAACAAAACCAATTGTGAAAATAAGAATTGCAACTGGCAGATAAATTTTAACCTCAGCAATTTTTCCGGTAACTACAGGCCGGGATAAAAACCTGAAATCGGGAAAATACTTTTTCAGCAAAAAATAAAGTGCCGCAAACGAAACAAGGTGTAGTGCAAGTTCATCAAAAAAACGAAAGCCCGATTTGTAATAAACTCCGGGGAAAAGAAAAACTATAATCAGACAATAAACCGTAAAAAACGGATTACTTCTGATGAAAGCATATAATGACATTCGTATGTATGCAAAACTACTTAGCAATGCTAACCGAGCGTACCTCACGGATAACGGTAATTCTCACCTGTCCGGGATAAGTCATCTCGTTTTGAATTTTTTGTGAGATGTCAAATGCCAGTGTTTCCGATTCTTTGTCCGATACTTTTTCGCTTTCCACTATCACACGCAATTCACGCCCTGCCTGAATTGCATACGATTGCTTAACTCCGGGATAGGCCTGTGCCAATGCTTCCAGGTCTTTTAAACGTTTTACGTAAGCATCCTCCATTTCGCGTCTTGCACCGGGGCGCGCACCTGAAATAGCATCGCACACCTGCACAATCGGAGAAATTAAACTGGTCATTTCCACCTCATCGTGGTGGGCGCCAATGGCGTTGCAAACTTCAGGCTTCTCTTTATATTTCTCAGCCAGTTGCATACCCAATAAAGCATGCGGAAGCTCGGGTTGGTCGTCAGGAACTTTTCCGATATCATGCAGTAATCCTGCACGTTTTGCTAAGGCAACATTCAGTCCCAATTCGGCAGCCATGATGGCGCAAAGGTTTGCTACTTCGCGTGAGTGCTGCAATAAATTTTGTCCGTATGAAGAACGGTATTTCATTCTTCCTACCATACGAATTAGCTCCGGGTGCAGACCGTGAATACCTAAATCAATGGTAGTACGTTTTCCGATCTCAACAATTTCGTCTTCTAATTTTTTGGTGGTTTTGGCAACAACTTCTTCCACACGTGCCGGGTGAATTCGTCCGTCCGTAACCAATTGGTGAAGTGCCAGACGTGCTATCTCCCGTTTAATAGGGTCGAAGCCCGAAAGGATAATTGCTTCCGGAGTATCATCTACAATAATTTCAATCCCTGTTGCTGCTTCCAGCGCACGTATGTTTCTTCCTTCGCGACCAATGATTCTTCCTTTTACCTCATCGCTTTCAATATTGAAAACGGTAACAGAATTTTCAATAGCATGTTCAGTAGCTACACGTTGAATGGTTTGAATAACCACTTTCTTGGCCTCTTTATTGGCTGTCATTTTTGCTTCGTCCACAATTTCTTTGATATGCGAAAGTGCTTCAGTGCGGGCCTCTGCCTTCAATGCTTCAACTAACTGGCTTTTTGCCTCTTCCTGTTTCAGTCCTGAAATAACTTCCAGTTGCTGAACCTGACGTTTGTGAAGTTTCTCAATTTCTTCCTGCTTTTTGGTGTTGATTTCAAGCTGGGCATTCAGGCGTTCTTTAGCTTTCTCAACCTCTGTTTCTTTTCGTTTCAGTTCTTCGGTTTTAGCATTCAATGTGCCTTCTTTTTGCTTAATTCTGTTTTCGCCCGAAAGAATTTGTGCATTCTTTTCGTTGATTGTTTTTTCGTGTTCGGCTTTCAATTGCAGAAATTTTTCTTTTGCCTGCAACGTTTTTTCCTGAACAATGATTACGCCTTTTGCTTCGGCATCTTTAATAATTTGTTGTGCTTTTTCAGCCTGCATTTTTTTGTTGTAAAAAATGGTGCCACCCATGCCGAGCAATATGCCCACCACGCCTGCCGCTATGCTGATGATAATGTAAATTGAATCTTCCATTTAATTAATTAAGTGTTTAGTTAAAATAACCCCGTGGTGTTTTGGCCCGGGGGCAAAAAAAAAACCCGCATAATTCCCAAAGGTTTATTAAACCCCTGTTGACATGGTTGGAACTGCCGGTAATTCTCAAACGTCCACTGCTCTGATAAATCAGAGACCCACCGAAGCGGGAGCGAGGCCTGTTTTTAAATACCTGAGCGTTAGTGTTCCAAGTGTTTTAAGTGTTGAGTTTAAAAAACGTGTGGAATTAATGCGGGTATGCTGTGTTTAGAAGCACGTCATTGCGAACGCAGTGAAGCAATCTCATTAAAAGATTGCTTCGGTATCCCTCGCAATGACGGGAAATCTAAATTCTCAAAGAACGATTTTAATCAGTGTAATGCACTCGTAACTTCCTGCTCTAATTTTGTCAATCTCTGTGTAATATGCTCGTTGGTTTGCTCCTGTTGTTTCAGGGCTTCGGTTGCATATTGCAGGGCACACATGGCAAGCAGGTCTTGCTTGTCGCGAACGGCATAGCTTTGTTCAAAAGCTTTGAGTTTTTTCGCCAGTTCGTCTGCTGCTTTTTGCAGTTGTGCCTCTTCGCGGCTGTCAACTGTAAGCGGGTACATCCGTCCTGCTATGTTTACCTTTATCGAGAGATTTGCCATTTTTAAAAGCAATCTGTTGTTAACTGTTCATTTGTGCTATACACTTGTCTATTTCCCGCACAAGTTCATTTATCTTTTGCTTCATCGCTGCCGTATCGGGGTTTGAGTCTGCTAAAGACTTTGCAAGTTTAATTATTTTATTCTTTTCTTCTAAATTTTTTAGTACTTCTTTTTGAGAATCAACTGTTTTTCGCAGTTCCTCTAACTCGGCTTCCATAGCCGTATTCCTGCGCTTCAGTTCAGAATGGCGCTTTACCAGTTCCTTTACCTTTTTTTCAAGTGATGAGATGACCTCCATCTGTAACTTTGTTTAAATCAGGTTGAAAATACTATTTTTTGCCACAGGGTTTAAATTTCGGGAACAAAATAATAAAACAAGAAGGGCGGCATATACATGCCGCCCTTCTTGTTTTAATTTCTCTCAGAGGTTTATTTACCGTCTTTGTAGATATGCACCCATGCATCTTCAAAACCGTTTTTACGAGTTTCTTCCATGGCGGCAAGGGCAGTTTTCAGGTCGTCAAATTTTTTCAGGTAGCAGTAATACCAGCCGCGGTCAACATTGTGTACCACAATGGCTTTATCACCGCGCTCGTTAAATGCTTTGATGTAACGCTCGGCATTATCAAAGCTGCGGAACGATTCAATTACCACATAATATCCTTTTTCAAGCGGCACACTTTGTATCTTTTCTTTGCCGGTGTTCATGTCCATAACGCGGGTTACCTGTTTGTAGCTGCCTTTTACAGCCAGGGTATCCAGGCGCATTTTCATAAAATCAACTTCGGTTTCCACATCGCTCAGCTGACCTTCAAATGCTTTCATCTGATGTTCAACCTGGTCAATGCGTTTTACAGCATCTTCAATTGCTTTTTGTTGTTCAGGGTTAGCTTTCCCTGCGCTGTCCTGCAAAGCATAAAGGCTGTCAATGCGGTGATTTAAGCTGTCAACCATGGTAAGAATCGACATCTGGCTTTCATCCAGACGGGCAATTTCTTCATCCTGCTGTTGATTCTTGCGGCTGAAAAGGTGGAAGCCAATCATAGCTTCGTGTGAGCCTGCGCTCTGTGCAGCTATGCCTGTAGTTCCAAACTCGTAAGCATACGCAATCGAGATTTGGTCAGCTACTTTAAATCCTGCTGAAACCACATAGCCCGCATCATAACGATAGGTTCCGCCTACCCATGCAATGTTTTTATAATGGAAATTAAGGTTGGCATCAAACTGCGATTTTGAATACGGGAAATAACGGTAAACACCGGATGGTTCAACAAACCATTCTTTTTTAGCAATGTTGATTTTGTAACCTGCAAAAAACAAATAGTGGCGCACCAATTGGTAGTACTGGTCTTGTATTTCGCGCTTGTATTTTACTTTGCTTTCCAGCAGTTGAGGAACGGCAGCGCCTATTTCCAGTCCGTAAATATTGTAGCGCAAACCTGCATCGACATTAAAAGTTATTCCGTTAAATTTTCCGGGACTGATAACTACATCACCGGGTGCGGCCATTCTTACATCCGATACTTCAATCTTGTTTTGCAGAAAACCACCCGACACCGCAAGGCTGAGTGAGTGTTTTATTTTTTTGCTGAACTGGATGTGATACGCATAGCTTAAATTCACCGAAAGGCGTTCAAAAATATCGGTTTTATCGCTGATGATGGTTCCGCCAAAGCCTACGTTTTTACCAACAGGACTATGTACGCTCAGAATGCTGGTGCGCGGAGCGCCTTCAATGTTTACCCATTGCTGGCGGTGCGAGAGGTAGCCCGAAAGCATATCCTTATCACCTGCATTGGCCGGGTTCATGATATACCTGTTTACCAGGTATAAATTGGTTTGTGCCATTTGTTGCGCGTTTGCAGTTGCAAACCCTAACATCAACAAACCAAATGCGAATATTTTGTAAATCTGTTTCATCTTCATTGCTAATTCCTTTTTATCTCAAAATTGAAATCGGTCCTGTATATATTTTTTCGGTTCCTGTGCATTTAATCACATAGTAGTAAGTGGCATCGGGAAGCTGCTCACCGTTGAACGTTCCGTCCCAGTTGTTCTGATAACCCATAGAAGAAAAGACAGGGCTTCCCAGACGGTTGTAAACTACCACTTCGCAATCGGGATAGAGTTGCACATTCATTACTTCAAAGAAATCGTTTACGCCATCGCTGTTGGGCGAAAAAAGGTTGTAAGTAACCAGCGTGTAGTCGTAATTGACAGTAACGGTAACCTCATCAGAGTTTACGCACCCATGAACATCTGTTCCGGTTGCAGTATAGGTAATGGTTTGCAGCGGAGTTGAAGTTGGTTCAGCGATTACGGTGTTATCAAGGTAGTCAGCAGGAGTCCAAACGTAATCCTGTGCGCCTGTAGCCCAAAGCTGTGCCGAAAAACCTGCGCTGATGGAAGTATCGGGACCTGCAACAACGGTTGGAAGCTGGTAAACAGTTACCACTACTGTATCACGGTCTTTGCAGCCATGTTCATCGTATAACAAAACGTTGTACGAGCCGCCTGCATCAACCGTAATTGAGTTTTGGTCTGATGCATTTGACCACAAAACATTTGCATTTCCAGGATCAATAGAAAGGGTAACAGAACCTCCGATACAAAACTCGGTAGGTGAAGAAGTAGTGATATTTGCTACCGGATTTGCCCACACATTTACATCCACTTCAACGGTGTCAATACAACCTTGAGTGCTGTAAGTAACCAGCATTACGGTGTATGTTCCGGGTTGTGTATACAGGTGAACAGGATTTGTTTCCACACTTTCTCCTCCGTCATCAAAATTCCAGTAATAGCTTTCAATAACGCTGCCGTTAGGTTTTGCCGAGTTGTTGAACTCTGTTTCTTCCCACAGGCAAACATCATCTGCAGTAAAATCAGAAATTGGTGTGCCGTTAATAGTAATGGTTTGCTCCGTAGTGTCGGTGCAACCGTAAGAAGAAATTCCTATCAATGTAACAACGCGCTGCCCCGGACTTGCATAGCTGTGAACAGGATTTACATCACTTGAAGTTGCTGTAGTATCACCGAAATTCCAGGTGTAGCTCATAGTACCAACACCGCTAAACGAAAGGTTGGTAAAGCTTACAGGTGTGTTAGTGCAGGCGCCTTCAAAACTGTAATTGATATAAGGGATTGGCGCAATAATTACAAGACCAACGGTGTCGGTTGTGCAACCTTTATTGGTAGTTACACGCAACCCAACCTGGTAATTTCCTGCGTTAATAAATTCGTTGTAAATGCTTGCACCTGTTGCATCGTTGTATTGTCCGTCACCGTTCAGTTCCCATGCATACGAAACAATGCTTCCTGATGAAACTGTTCCGCTGCCGGTAAGATGAGTTGAGGCGCCAAGACAAACTTCTGTAAAACTAAAATTTGCAGTAGGGTTGGGGTTAACAATTACAGAACCATGTGTTACCGAAACACAGCCGCTATCGCTGGTAACTTGCAGACCAACAGTGTAAGTTCCTGCACCTGCAAACTGATATTCTGCTGATGCGCCTGTTCCGTTATCGTAGTTTCCATCGTTATCAAAATCCCATGCATAGGCTTCAATAACACCGGGCGATGCAATGGTTGAGTTGTCGGTAAAAGAAGTGGCGCTTTCGGCACAAACTTCAGATGCAGTAAAGGATGCTACTGCAACCGGATTGATAACAACATTCAGGTAAGTTTGAACGGTTTCATTAAGGTCGGTGGTAATGCGCAATCCAACTAAATAGCTTCCCGAAGCAGGGAAAACATAGTTCACGCTTTGACCCGAGCCGTCATCAAACTGACCGTCATAATCAAAATCCCAAATCCATTGAATAATGGTTCCGCTGCTGGCGGTTGAGGTGCTTTGAAACAGGGTGTTGCTGCCTTCGCAAACATACGTGTAAGTGAAAGATGCCGTGCTTGCAGTTGCCTTAATAAACGGGCAAAGCAGAAGCGCGATTGCAAAAATTCTGATAAAATAGTGTCGTATCATCGTTTGGTTTGTTCCTTTAAATTCTCTTAGTGATTAATAGTTATTAAGCTGCCTGTTCTTGCTTTGTCGCTGATGATCTCAAGCAGGTAAACTCCGGGCGCAAGGTTTTGTGTATTAACGGTGCGCACCAGTGAAGTTCCCTGAACAGTGCTGCTTTCCGAAAACAATAATCTGCCGTCAACCGAATGCAGATTGATAACAACGTTTTCAAGATTTTCTTTAGAAGTAAGGTTCAGTGTAAATTGCTCGTTGGCAGGATTAGGGAATATTACGCTGCTCAGCAATTCGTTTTCTTCAACACTGATAACTATGGTAGAGATGTTTTTAATTACCGAGTCGGTTCCACATGAATTTTCTGCAACTAACACCACCGTGTATTGTCCGGCTGTGGCATACAGATGTGTCGGGTTTTGGACTGTGGAAGTAGCCCCGTCACCAAAATGCCAGGTGTAGGCCTGCCCTCCTGAAGTAAGGTTGGTAAATGCCACACTTTGTCCTGCTACCTGATAAGAAAAATCCACATCAGGTAAATAACTCACTGCATCAATGCTTACATCAACGCTATTGATACAACCGTTAAGATCTATTACCTGTGCGTTGTATGTTCCGGCAGTAAGTCCGCTAAACACGCCTGAAAGTTGCCCGTTTTGTCCATCTAAGAAATACAGATAAGGAGCACTTCCGCCCGCACCTGAAACGTTAAGTGTTCCGGTAGTATCATTTTCGCAGACAACATTGGTAGTTCCGATTAAACTGATAGTAAGCGCTGCAGAAGGCTCATCAATTTCGGCTGTGTCGATAACAGTACAACCGTTGGCATCGCGTACGGTGATGTAATACGTTCCGCCACCCAATGTTTCAAACTCGTTGGAAGCTTGGTAGGTTGTTCCTGCATCAACAGAGTATTCATAACCCGTTGTTCCGCCACCTGCAAGTATGCTGATGAAGCCACTGCCATCGCCATAGCAAACTACATCTTCGGCTACTACTAAATCAATACGTAAATCTTCTGCGGGTTCGGTAATGGTAAAATCAACAGTGGTTTCGCATCCGTTGAAATCAGCAACAATCACCTCGTAAATTCCGGTATTGAAACCGCCAATAGGATTGTCAGAAAGGAAATTCTGTCCGCCATCAACTGAGTAGGTATAAGTTTCTGTTCCGCCCGAAACTTCCAAGGTAATCTCGCCTGAGTTGCCACCGCGGCATAATACGTTCTGCTGTTCGCTGATGGATGCAGTTAACGCTGCTGCCGGTTGGTTTACAAATGCTCCGCCCGAAACGGTGCAGTTGTTATCATCTTTTACGCTAACCACATAGTTGCCCGAAGCAAGCCCGGTAACGGTTGAAAGCGGTCCATAGGTTTGTCCGCCATCGGTTGAAAACTGGAAAGGAGCAGTTCCGCCTGTTACGGAGAATACTAAAGAACCATTGGTTCCGCCATAGCAAAAAACATCTTCCACATCAACCGTGAAAGCAAGCAGTGCAGGCTCTGTAATAGTTGCCGTAAGTGTTTTCGCACAGTTGTTGTCGTCTTTTACAACAATGCTGTAAGTGCCTGCTGCAAGATTGGTAAACTCAGGACTTGACTGAAAGGTTTGTCCGCCATTGATAGAATAAAGGTAGGGAGAGACACCTCCTGTAGCAAATAATTCAAGGTAACCTGAAGCATTTCCATAGCAACCAACATTTTCTGATGAAAAGACAACCGCAGTAACTTCTGTTGGTTCGCTCAGCGTTACCTCAACAGTGTCTGCACAGCCGTTGTCATCGCTTACGGCAACAACATAATCACCGGCAGTAAGATCATTGAAAACAGGACTTAACTGGAAGCTGATATTGTCAAGCGTATAGTAATAAGGTGTTGCGCCTCCGGTAGTATTAACGACTATGTTTCCGTTATCATCACCGTAGCAAAATAAATCTCCCGAAGAAGAAAGCACAGAAACCAGTTCGGTTGGCTCCGTTAGAGTAAAGTCATAAGAAGAAGAACAGCCGTTATCATCTTCCACAATCACGGTGTATGCACCTGCATCCAGACTACCAAAGTTACCTGAAGCTTGGTAGTTGTTGCCGCCATCCAACGAATACTGGTAAGGAGCTAAACTTCCGTAGCCGATAATGCTCAGTTCACCGCTTTCATCAGCAAAACACTGAAGATTGCTGGTGGTGTAATTCGCCAATGGATTGGCAAGAATATTTATGGTAGAAGAAAAATCATCTACGCAACCGTCAATAGAAGTAACGGTAAGAATAACGGTATAGGTTCCGGGATTTTGATAAACGTGAACAGGGTCATCACCCAATCCGCTTGAGCCATCTCCGAAATCCCAAACATAATCCAGATCACCGGTAATGATGGTAGAGGTGTTGTTAAACACAGCCTGCAAACCGGCACACTGCGATGACACGGTAAATGAAGCTGAAGGAACATCGGTAATGTTAATGGTTTCGGTGTAGGAGTTAGTACAACCCATGTCGCTGGTTACAGTGAGTGTAACATCGTAAAAGCCGGTGTTCGGAAACTGATAAACAGGATTTCTGGTAGAAATGGGTCCGCTGCCATCGCCCATATCCCATGAGTAAGCATCCACTGTTCCGCCCGGAATGGTGGAGAATTCAGTAAAGTAAATCAAATCGCCTGCGCACGAAGTGCTGTAGCCGTAATCGGCAACGGGGTTGTAAGCTACCACAATATCATAGCTGCACGCGGCAGTGTT
>JBFWYU010000004.1:0-202836 GCA_050186075.1 Bacteroidia bacterium | reverse complement strand
CGGCTTCCTGCTTTTAACTGAATAGAAAGCCCCTGATAATCATACGGGTTTTTGGAGGTCATACTTACCACACCCTGAAAAGCGTTTGGTCCATAAAGTGCAGATGCCGCACCGGTTATAACCTCAACGCTTTGCACATCCAAATCATTTAAACCAACCATGTTACCCACCGGGAAGTTAAGGCCGGGAGCCTGATTGTCCATTCCGTCTACAAACTGAACCATACGCACCGGAGCGGTGGTATTAAAACCGCGCATGTTAATAGCCTGAAAACCCATACTGGAGGTGCTGATGTCAACTCCTTTCATAGTACTTAAACCCTGATAAAAATCGCCCGAAGCAATTTCGCGTACCTCAAGGGCGCTCATCTTTTGAATGGAAGCTGATGATTCCTGAATGGTTTCACTTACGCGCGAGCCGCTGATAACTACTTCTTTACCCTGCACAATAACTTCGCTAAGGGCAACATCCAGCGTGGTGGTTGAGCTGTTTACTTCTTTTTCAATTTTATCATAACCGAGATACGATATTTGCAACGTAACGGGGTTAGTAACATCTACTTTTAATGAAAATTTACCGTCAAGATCGGTGGTAGCTCCGGTAGTTGTACCTTTAATACCCACACTTGCACCCACAAGTGGCTGCTTTGTTTTATTATCGGTAATTTTACCCGTGATTGTTTTTTCCTGGGCAGAAGCACTTAGGCTTAACAGCCCTGCAAAAATGAAAAACAATGAAAATTGTAACAGTCTTTTCATAGCGGTTTGTTTGGTAATTTTATGGTTTGGTTAACTAAATGTTATTTTTCTGAAGCGGCTAAAAGTAGTAAAATTTTGATTCTTGCAACAAATACCTCCATTTTCTTTGGCATAAAAAACGAATACAAATGCGTTCACTTTTTTCGATAATTCTTCTTTGCCTTTTCTGCACATTAACTTCGCAAGCACAGATAGGGAAGAGGTTTAAAATTTCAACCGGCTACAGCACCTACCTGCTGGAGACCGGAACCAAAGTTTCTCCTGTTCATACACTGGGAATTACCCCGCAGTTTAACCTCTGGCAGCCCAGAGGAAATTTCAGTGTTGCCTTTGTTTCGCCACTTACCGTTGGAATACATTTCCGCACCAAGGTTTGGGGCAGTATGTTTTTGTTCAGCGATATTCCGCTGATGGGCGAAATCAATTACGGGCATCTGGCCACAAAAGACTTTCGCAAATGGTGGGGCGTTTTTGCGGGTGGTGGCTACAGCTTTCAGTCGCTGGGAACACGCTGGCAATATGGAGCAAATGTTAGTGCCGGTTTCAGGTTTTGGTTATTTAAGCAATCGTTTACGCTGCGCTATGCCCGTTTTTTTGGCGAAAATGTGGGTGATGTGCTTTCGCATCGCCTTACGCTGGAAATAAATCTGGGCCGGTTTTTAAAAGAGGTAGCTTCTAAAAACAAGTTGCAGAAATTTGAAAGACCGTTTCAATAGGACTAATCCCGTCATTGCGAGCATCAGCGAAGCAATCTCATTAAGGGATTGATTCTGTCGCGAAAAGCTCCATCGCAATGACGACAGACCATTCAAAATCAATACTTTTGTTAAAAACTATTCTGTGAAAAAATTACTTCTATCTCTTTCTTTTTGTGCTGTTTTATTGGCCTGCAAAACACCCAAGCAAACAACCGAACCAAAGCCCGAAGCCACTGCTCCCGTTGAAGTTGCCGCTCCGGTTGAAACCCAACCCGAGGCTGCTGCTCCCGCTACCCAGGATTCGCTGTTTGTTTATCTGGAGCGTACGCCTTGCTACGGACAATGCCCTATGTATAAATTCAAAATCTACAACTCAGGCTATGCCCTGTATGAAGGCAAACGCTTTGTAGAAAAATTAGGCACCTACGAAACACGCCTGAGCGCGGCTGTGCTGGAAGAAATAAAAACCAAGGTGAACGAAGCCAACTATTTCGGTTTCAGAGACCAGTACCCCAAAACGTCACCTGATTTTCCTTCGGTAAAAACGGCAATAATTATAGACGGCAGGCGCAAAGAAATTATGGATGGCACAGGTGCACCTTCAGCTTTAAAAGAGTTTGAAAAATACCTTGACAGTGTTAAGGATAGTGCAGAGTGGAAGCAGGTGCATTAATCAGCTACTGCACCCTTTCCAGCACAATAGGCTTAATAGTAGTAGCCACCTCGTGTGCACCTAGTGGGAGGTCAACACTTAGTTTATAAGGTTTGTAGCCTTCGTAGTCTACGGTTAGTTCGTAAGCATTTTTTCCGGGCAGCATAATAAAGTAGTTGCCTTCTTCATCGCTTTGAATTTCGGTTTCGGCCTTGCCTGTGTTTTTGTTGGTAATTTTTATGGTAACCGAAAGTTTTTGTGCATCGTGCGCACTCATTACTTCACCTTTTAAAATGCTGAGGTTTGATTTTTCTTTTACATCACCGGATTTCAATCCGTAATTGCTCATGTCAATTTCGTAAATATCAAATTCGCCTTCGCCATCGGGGCGTATGCTGCTGAAGTAAGCACGACCCGTTTCGGTGTTCAGCACAAAGTCAATGTCATCGCCCAGCGAGTTAATAGGGTAGCCCATATTTTCGGGTTGGCTCCATTCGCCTTTTTCGTTTTTCACGGTCTTGAAAATATCGTAGCCGCCCATGTTCATGTGTCCTTTTGAACTGAAGAAAAGTGTTTTACCGTCAGGGTGTGCAAACACGCTTATTTCATCATCTTCGGAGTTTACAATGGCTCCCAGATTCACCGGTTTATCCCATTCGTTTTTGCTTATTCTTTTAGAAACCCAGATGTCGCCATTGCCCTGTCCGCCTTTGCGTTCGCTGCAGAAGTAAAGGTGTTTTCCGTCAGCGCTAAGGCTGGCATAACTTTCCCAATACGATGAGTTGATGCCTTCCACCGGTTTGGCGCTGCTCCATTTTTCAGAAGTGCTTTTTTTGGAAACATAAATGTCTCCACCGTTTTCGTTTTTGTACATAAAGATTTGTTTTCCGTCAGGCGAAATGCTGAGGCAGGCATCGTGCTCCACCCCATTGATAGCACCGGGAGCCATAACGGCATCTTCCCAATCGTGAATGGTATCGTTCCAAAAGGTGATGTACACATCTTCATAAAATCCCTGATCGTTTGCATCTACGCCCACTACTTTTCCTTCGCCTCTGCGCGAGGTAAATACCATTACTTTCTGGTCGGCAGTTAGCGATGGGTGATAATCGTTAAACTTTGAATTGATAGGTGTTCCGGGATTGCTGATCACCACATTCACAGGTCGTGCCAGCAGTTCCTGTGCGGTTTTTACCTGCGCGATAAGGGTGTTTATTTCCTCCATCTGCGGTTTTTTCAAATCCTGTGCGCGGTATTTTTCATATTGTTCCAATGCTTTGTCTAAGTTGGCAAGTGCCTGATTTATTTTTCCGAGGTAGAGGTATAAATCTACATCAACGGCATTGTTTAATTTTTCGGCAGCATTGAATTTTTCAAGAGCCAGTTCATTTTCTTTCAGTGCAAAATGTGCTTCGCCCATGCGGTAGTTAAGCATGGCATCATCGGGTGCTTTTGCAAACTCTTCGCGGTAAATGCGCAATGCTCCGTTGTAGTCCTGCTCATTGTATTTCATGCGGGCCGAGGTCATTTTCAGTTTGTCGGCTGTGGCGGTTTGGGAGTAGGCAGCGGGGAGCAGGCAGCAGATAGTAAGCAGTAGCGCGAAAAAGTGTTTCATAGTGGTGTGTTTTAAATCCGTAGCTAAGGTAAAGAAGATATTAAGTCACGATAGCTATCGTGAGAAATATTTTTGTGATAGTTGGTCGAAAAGTTTCAATGCCTTTTTCTTTTCCGAATCAAAATCATAGCTGATATTTTCGGTCAGGTATTTTTTTGCTTCGGTATTGTTTACAACCGTTGGCGGAAATTCTTCCAACGTTTTGTCAATGTTAGCTAATCCGTTTTTCAGTGCGTTGTTAAATTCTGAAATAAAAGATGAAGGCAAGTCTTTATTGGCTACCCAACAGGCAAATACAACCGGAAGCTTGGTGAATTTTTTCCATTCTTCGGCAAGGTCGTATATATAAGAAGGGGAGAGGTCAAACGCCCTGTCGCCAATAACCACCGCAGCCGTTGTTCCGTTTATTTTGGTTTCAAACCCCGCTTCTGCATTCACAAACTCCGGATTTATTTTCCAGAATTCGCGGGCAAGAATTTTTACCAACATTACCGAAGTGCGGCTCTGGTAATCGAGCAAAACGGTTTTTATTTCATTAAGCGGAACTTCGCTGAAGAGACAAACTGTTTTCACTTTTCCGTTGGCGCCTATGCAATAATCGCTGATGATGTGTGCATTTGCAACTTGCGGAATAGCGGCAACCGGAATTAAACCTACATCCACTTTTCCGCTGATTAATTTTTCGGCACACAGAGAGGGAATGTCTAATGAAATGTAGCATTGCTCTTTCAGTGCAGAATGATTGAGCCCATAAACAAACGGCAACGAGTTTAGGTAAGAAACGGCTGAGATGCGGATTTTTTCCATCGGGCGCAAAAGTAGTATTTAGTCAAAAGTTGCCACAGATTCACAGATTTAAAAATAATGAGTTATCTGAAAATCTGTGAATCTGTGGCAATTTATTCAACCACTTCCACCTCCATCAGTGCGCTCACTAAATAAGTTAATCTGCTTCCCACTTCCTGGCATTTAAAGCGTGTACGTTGTTTTTCACCTTTGATAAAAACTTTCCCGTTGGCTATTTTAAACCTTGTTCCCTGCGACAATTCTTCCAGATGTACGGAATTGGTGTGTGTGTCGTAACGTTTCAATACCCGCATCAGGTGCAGGTCTGAGCAGCTGGATGCCGCTGGGTTACGCATGTATTTATCAATGGCATGATTTACGTCCGGTGGAAAAATATTTTGCTTCAGCAGCGGCAGCATCAATTCCTGAAAATCTTTTTTCCATTCCGGACCATGTGGTTTTACGCGGTTTTTATTCTTGTCCCAATTAGTAAGGTGGGCCACTTCATGCACTAGTGTAATAAGGAAAGCAAATTTATTCAGGTCGTGGTTGATGGTGATAAAATGTCCGCGACCATCAAAGGGCGGGCGGTAATCGCCCAGCTTGGTATTGCGCTTGCGCTTAATGCGCATACGGAATTTGTAGTGCTCAATCCAGTGCAGCACCATATCCACCGTTTGCTCGGGAATGTAGTTGGCGATTATTTCGCGGTCGGTGCGTTTGGGTGGTGTCATTTCATCAACTGGTAAACCAGAAGTGCCGAAAAGTAGGCAAGGAAACTCATGTATGCAAACTGCAGAGCAGGCCATTTCCAGCTTTTGGTTTCGCTGAACACAATGGCAATAGTGCTCATGCACTGCATGGCAAAAGCATAAAATATCATCAGTGAAAAAGCAACTGCGGTGGAGTAGCGTTTTTCTCCTGTTTCGGGATTTAGTTCGGCCTGCATTTTTTCGCGGATAGACATAGTATTGTTTTCATCGCCCACGCTGTAAATGGTGGCCATGGTTCCTACAAATACTTCGCGGGCGGCAAAGGAAGTAACCAGGGCAATTCCTATTTTCCAGTCGAACCCCAGCGGACGGATAACAGGTTCCATAGCATGACCCATAATGCCGGCATAACTCTGTTCCAGTTTTTCGGTGGCAATCAGTTTTTCCAGTTCTTCGGGTGCATGTTGTTGCGAAAATTCAGGAGAGCGGAATTGTTCTTCAATCTTCTGAAACCTGTCGCCCGGTGCGTGTGACGAAAGCACCCACAACACAATGGAAATAGCAACAATTACTTTCCCGGCTTCAAACACAAACACTTTTACTTTTTCCAAAATTCCTAATCCCACCGAACTCCAGCGCGGTGCACGATACACGGGTAATTCCATAATAAAGAAACTACGCTCGCGGGCTTTAATAATGAACTTCATCAGCAAAGCGGTAAGTATGGCAGCAATAAAACCGATGAGGTAAAGCGCCATCAAAACAAGCCCTTGAAGATTTAAGAAACCCAACACTTTTTCGGAAGGTACCACCAATGAAATCAGCAGTGTGTAAACCGGCAAGCGTGCCGAGCAACTCATCAGTGGCGTTACCATAATGGTGATGATGCGCTCTTTCCAGTTAGGAATAGTGCGCGTTGCCATAATGGCCGGAACAGCACAGGCAACACCACTAATCAGTGGAATAACAGAGCGTCCGTTCAACCCGAATTTGCGCAGCATCCGGTCGGTGATAAAACTTACACGTGCCATGTACCCCGTGTCTTCCAGTATTCCTATAAAGGCAAACAGCAAGGCAATTTGCGGAATGAAAACCACCACACCGCTGATGCCGGCAAGTATTCCGTTTACTAATAATTCAGTCAGCATACCTGCGGGAAGGTGGTTCAATAAAAATTCTTCACCTGCTGAAAAAAGTTGTTCAATCAGTTCCATCGGATAAGCCGACCACGAAAAAATGGATTGAAAAACCAGAAACAACACCGCGAAAAAAATCAGGAAACCATATATGCGGTGCGTTAAAATGTCATCTATTTTTTTGGTAACGGATGAACCTAATCCGCTTTCTTTTTTGGTAACTGTTTTTTTCAGAACCTCGCCAATCGTTTTGTAGCGTTGAATAGTTTCGGTGCGTTGCTTTTTGGCTTTGTCGGTTTCGTTAACTTCTTCACTTAGGATTTTTCTCTTCGGAATTTCAAATGGTTCAGTCAATGCAAGTTTCAGTTCTTCAATTCCTTTTGCATCGCGGGCTGTGATGGCAAAAACTTTTATTCCCAGTTCTTCAGCAAGTTTGGCAACATCAATTGCTTCATCGCTTTTCTCCAGCAAGTCAATCATGTTCAGCACCAGAATTACCGGAATTCCGGTATCCATTATTTGTGTGCACAAAAACAAACTGCGCCTCAGGTTAGTAGCATCGGCCACATACAAAACCACATCGGGATGCACCGGATTATTCTTGTCGTGTAACACAACGGGCAAAACTTTTTCATCTTCCGAAAGCGCATTCAGACTATAAGAACCGGGGAAATCTATAAACTCAACGGCTGTGCCTTTAATTTTAGAAAAACCTGATTTTTTGTCAACCGTAACACCCGGAAAATTCCCGATCTTTTGATTAAGCCCCGTGAGGATATTAAACAACGTACTTTTTCCGCTGTTGGGATTTCCGGCAAGGGCAACTTTCAGGGTTTTCTCAGCAGCCACTTTAGTTATTTTCTGTTGTAGAAATTAAAATGCTCTCTGCTTCTGAAAATCGCAGGCATAATGAATATCCCGAAACACGGATAGCAATCGGGTCGCCCAAGGGAGCAATGCGTTCCAGTAAAATTTCTTCACCCGGAACGCAGCCCATTTCCAGAAACCGCAGTGATAAATCATCATCACTGAAATCTTTAATAATGGCCGTTTGACCCGGTTTAAGTTCGGAGAGTTTCATTGTAAGGGCCGCGAAAATACCCAAAAAATCAGGAGGGGCTGTTACCGCTTTTGCGGTATATGGCAGCAGCAGGCTCAGCGGTGTTTTTCTCCATCAGCATAGCATGCCCGCCCGGACAATCACAGCCTTTGCTTGGTGCGCGTTTGCGGGAGCAGGAAGTTGTAAAACCTGCCAGTAATAACATCAATAGTATTCCTTTAATAATGTTCATCTCAATAATACACTTTGCGTTCTTTGCGCCTTTGCGAGCAATAATAATATAACGCCAATTATACAGTTTTATTTTCTTTTTTATTTGCCAGTTGTCCGCAGGCAGCATCAATGTCTTTGCCGCGACTTCTGCGCACGTTTACAATAATATTGCGGTTTTCAAGGTAGTTGCAAAACTCGCGAATGTTTTTGTCATCGGCCTTTTGAAACTCACCACCTTCAATTGAATTGTATTCAATAACGTTTACCTTGCAGGGAACAACTTTGCAGAACTCTGCCAACTCACGTGCATCTTCAACCTTATCGTTAAAGTCTTTTAAAATGATGTATTCAAAAGTAGGGCGTGTTCCTGTCTTTTCGTAAAAATACTGTAGTGCTTCCGCCAATACTTCTAATGAATTGGTATCATTGATGGGCATAATCAGGCTGCGTTTTTCGTCATTGGCAGCATGCAGCGAAAGGGCAAGATTAAACTTAACATCATCGTCTGCCAGCTTCTTAATCATCTTGGCAATTCCGGCAGTGGAAACAGTAATGCGTTGCGGAGAAATATTCAATCCGTCAGGCGAAGTAATGCGCTCAATTGATTTCAGAACATTGGCGTAGTTCAGCAATGGCTCGCCCATTCCCATATAAACAATATTAGAAAGGGGTATTTCGTATTTTTCAATCGCAAGATTTCGCAGTTGTGCCACCTGGTCATAAATTTCGTCAGCGTTCAGGTTGCGCAGGCGTTCTAATTTTCCGGTTGCGCAAAACTTACAGGTAAGACTGCACCCAACCTGCGATGAAATGCAGGCGGTCATGCGCGAAGTGGTAGGAATTAAAACACCTTCTACTACTTTGCCGTCAAATAACTTAAAAGCAGTTTTAATGGTGCGGTCGCTGCTCACCTGCATAAAATCTATAGCTGCGGCATTGATTTCAAAGTTTTGTTTCAGCAATTCGCGCAGAGGAATAGACAGATTGCTCATATCGTCAAACGAGCGAACCGATTTTTGCCACAACCACTCATAAATCTGTTTGGCACGGAACGGCTTTTCTCCGTTTTCTGACAAAAAGGTTTTTATTTCTTCAAGCGAAACCGCACGTATGTCTTTCTTTTCAGCTATTTCAGGCATGGACGCAAAGGTAGGCATTTAACCGCTTATCAATCAATAGTGCCTTTGGACTAAAACAGAAGAATAAATATTCATTTAATTCCTATTTTGTGCCCAAAATAATGACGATGAACTTTTTTGAGAAAGAAACGAAGACGGCCCTGCAAGCCAAGGAAGATGCACAATGGATAGCCTTTGCGCCATTTGTTTTTCAGACTGCAAAAGTGCTGCGCGATACCGGAATATTGACTATTGTTGAGGAAAGCCGCAATGAAGGATATACCCTGGATGAGGTGGTTGAAAAATCAAAACTTCCGCTTTACGGTGTTCGCGTTTTGCTGGAAGGTGGGTTGGGAATTGGTTTGCTGTTGTTGAAAGACGGGAAATTTATCATTTCAAAAACCGGTTTTTTTGTTCTTAACGATGGATTGACTAAAGCCAATATGGATTTCAGTCACGATGTTTGTTACAAAGGCCTGTTTGATTTGGATAAGTCAATAGAAACCGGCAAGCCCGAAGGGTTGAAAGTTTTTGGTTCGTGGAAAACCATTTACGAAGCGTTGTCAAAACTGCCTGAGCCGGTGCAAAAAAGCTGGTTCAAGTTTGATCATTATTACAGTGATGATGCTTTTCCTGCTGTATTACCCTTGGTTCTTAAAGACAAGCCTAAACGTCTGTTGGATATTGGCGGAAACACAGGAAAGTTTGCTATTCAGTGCGTTCAATTTAATCCCGATGTGCACGTAACCATCATGGATTTGCCCGGTCAGCTGGAAATGGCAAAAGCCAATGTTGAAAAGTTGGGACTGTCAGACAGAATTTCTTTTCACGAAAACAATGTGTTGGACGAGACCAAAAAATTTCCCAAAGGTTATGATGCCATTTGGATGAGCCAGTTCTTAGATTGTTTTTCAGATTCTGAAATTATTTCCATTCTTAAACGCTGCGATGAGGCAATAGACAATAATGGTCGCGTTTATATTCTTGAACCTTTTTGGGATCGCCAGCGTTTCCGTGCATCGGCATTTTCACTGCAAATGACTTCTATTTATTTTACGGCAATGGCAAATGGCAACAGCCAGATGTATTATTCCGAAACGTTCTTAAAACTGATAGAAAAAGCAGGGTTGAACGTGGAAGAAGAAACCAATCAGGTAGGAGTTTGCCACACACTGGTGAAGTGCGCTAAAAAATAAAATTTCATTGTTTGGGTTCGGGTGCTTATCTTTGCGCCAGTTCTTTACATTACTTATCAAGAAAGACTGAGGGAAAGGCCCTTTGACGTCTTGGCAACCCGCCCGAAAGGAGAAGGTGCCAACTCCTCCGCCTCAGGCGGACAGATAAGCAGAAACAGGTTTTTAAAATTGTTGAACCCTTCTGCTAAACAGAGGGGTTTTTTGTTTTAGGGTGTTTAATGGAACGCGGATTTATAAACTATTTATGGCAGATATTTACAAAGAATTAGAAAAACGGATTTTAGTATTGGACGGTGCAATGGGCACCATGATACAGCGTTACAAACTATCGGAAGAGGATTTCCGCGGTGAGCGGTTTAAAAATCACGCACATCCCCTGAAAGGTAATAACGATATTTTATCCATTACACGCCCCGATGTAATTAAGGAAATTCATGCCCAATATTTAGAAGCAGGTTCAGATATTATAGAAACCAATACATTCAGCGGAACTATTGTTGCCCAATCAGATTATTTTCTGGATGAAGACGCGGTTTACCTTATAAATTTCGAATCAGCAAAAATAGCACGTGAGGTTGCCGATGAATTCACGAAAAAAAATCCGGAAAAACCTCGTTTTGTAGCGGGTGCTATGGGACCAACAACCAAGTTGGCATCAATGTCACCCGATGTAAATGACCCGGGGTACAGATCGGTTACATTTGATGACTTAGTTGCAGCTTTCGGACTTCAGGTTAAAGCATTGGTTGATGGTGGTGTTGATTTGTTGCTGATTGAAACCATTACGGATACACTCAACGCTAAAGCAGCTTTATTTGCAGCCGACCAGTATTTTGAAAAAATTGGGAAACGCATACCAATTATGGTTTCAGGCACTATCACAGATGCAAGTGGAAGAACTTTATCAGGACAAACAGTTGAAGCTTTCCTGAATTCTGTTTCACATATTCCCCTGTTAAGTATTGGATTTAATTGTGCAATGGGCGCAAAACAATTGCGTCCGCATATTCAAACTTTAGCCAAGAATGCCGGACTAAATGTGAGTGCATATCCCAACGCAGGGCTGCCAAATGCCTTTGGCGAATACGATGAAGCACCGGAAGAAACTGCTGCACAAATTGAAGACTGGCTGAAAAATAATTTTGTAAATATCGTAGGCGGTTGTTGCGGAACAACACCTGATCACATTCGTGCAATTGCAAAAGCAGCTGCGAAGTATCCGCCACGCCAGAAACCGCATATAGAACCGCTTCCGCGATATAGCGGTCTGGAACCACTCACTATTTTCAAGGAAAGTAATTTTGTGAATGTGGGTGAACGGACCAACGTAACCGGTTCACGCAAATTCGCCAAACTGATTATTGACGGCAAATACGAAGATGCATTGGTTGTTGCACGCAGTCAGGTAGAAGGCGGTGCGCAAATGATTGATGTGAATATGGACGAAGGAATGTTGGACAGCGAAAAAGCTATGACAACATTTTTAAATCTCATTGCATCCGAACCGGATATTGCCAAACTGCCCATTATGATTGACAGCAGTAAATGGAGTGTGATAGAAGCAGGGTTGAAATGTGTGCAGGGAAAATCAGTAGTAAATTCCATTTCACTGAAAGAAGGCGAAGAAAAATTTATTGCCGTTGCTAAAAAAGTAAAACGCTATGGAGCGGCTGTTATAGTAATGGCGTTTGATGAAGTAGGACAAGCCGATTCTTATGAAAAAAGAATTTCGGTTTGTGAGCGTGCCTATAAAATACTCACGGAAAAAGTGGGCTTCGCACCTGAAGACATCATTTTTGATCCTAATATTTTAACAGTTGCCACAGGGATTGAAGAGCATAATAATTATGCAGTTGATTTTATCCGCGCGACAAAATGGATAAAAGAACATTTACCGGGAGCGAAAGTGAGTGGTGGTGTCAGCAATATTTCTTTTTCTTTTCGTGGTAATGATCTTGTACGAGAGGCAATGCACTCCGCATTTTTATATCATGCTATTAAAGCGGGGTTAGACATGGGAATTGTGAATGCAGGCCAATTGGAAGTGTATGAAAGTATCCCCAAAGATTTGCTGGAAAGAGTGGAAGATGTGCTGCTCAATCGCAGACCGGATGCTACTGAACGCATGGTTGAATATGCCGAAACTATAAAAGCAAAAGGCAAAGTTCAGGTGCGGGATGATGCCTGGAGAAACACAACTGTTGAAGAACGATTGAAACATTCTTTGGTAAAAGGAATTGTGGAATTCATTGATGTGGATATAGAAGAAGCACGTCAGAAATATCCAAAACCTTTGCACATTATTGAAGGTCCGTTGATGGACGGAATGAATGTGGTGGGTGATTTATTTGGCGCAGGAAAAATGTTTTTACCACAAGTGGTTAAAAGTGCGCGTGTGATGAAAAAGGCAGTTGCCTATTTGCTTCCCTTCATGGATGCAGAAAAACAGCAAGGCGCAAGCTCGTCTGCTGGAAAAGTATTGATGGCAACGGTAAAGGGTGATGTGCATGACATTGGAAAAAATATAGTGGGCGTGGTGTTAGGTTGCAATAATTATGAAGTGATTGACATGGGTGTGATGGTTCCCTGTGAGAAAATTCTGGAAACTGCCATACGTGAAAAAGTAGATGTAATTGGCCTGAGCGGATTGATTACTCCTTCGCTGGATGAAATGGTTTTTGTGGCGAAAGAAATGGAGCGACAAGGTTTTAAGATTCCTTTGCTGATTGGCGGAGCAACCACTTCTCGTGTGCATACAGCGGTGAAAGTTCAACCGCATTACAGCGGAAATACTGTACACGTTCTGGATGCAAGCCGTTCGGTTCCTGTGGTTGGTAGTTTACTTAGTCCTGAGCAGGAAAAGATTTATTCCCTTGCCATTAAAAATGAATATGAAGTATTGCGCGAGCATCATCGCAAATCACAATCGGCAAAAGAATTTATATCCATTGAAGATGCACGAAAAAACAAATTCAATATTGAGTGGAAAGCGGAAGACATTGCGAAGCCAACTTTCACCGGAGTAAAATCATTTGAGAATTATCCGCTTGAAGAATTGGTTCCGTATATCGACTGGACTCCATTTTTTCAAACTTGGGAATTAGCAGGTCGTTTCCCGAAAATATTGGAAGATGAAGTAGTAGGAGTAGAGGCTAAAAAACTTTATAACGATGCGCAGGTATTGTTGAAAAAAGTAGTAGAAGAAAAATGGATTTCGGCAAATGCGGTAATCGGATTTTGGCAAGCGAATTCTAATGGAGATGACATTGAATTAGAAAATGGGGTTGTGCTTCATTCACTTCGTCAGCAAACTAAAAAAACTGCTGCTGCACCAAACATCGCGTTGGCAGATTTCATTGCGCCAAAAGAAAGCGGGCTGAATGATTACATAGGAGCGTTTGCAGTTACAGCCGGAATAGGAATTGAAAAATGGATTGAGAAATTTGAAAAAGACCATGACGATTACAACAGCATTATGCTGAAAGCGCTTGCCGACCGCCTTGCAGAAGCATTTGCAGAGCGTATGCACGAGCGAGTGAGGAAAGAATTCTGGGCGTATGATAAAAGTGAAACACTTACAAGCGAAGATTTAATACAAGAAAAATATCGTGGTATTCGTCCTGCGGCCGGTTATCCTGCTTGTCCTGACCACACGGAGAAGCCAATCATTTTTAACTTGCTTGATGCAGAAAAAAATGCAGGAATAAAACTGACCGAAAGTTTTGCAATGTATCCTACTGCTGCTGTCAGCGGTTTATATTTTGCGCATCCTGAGAGTAAATACTTTGGACTTGGGAAAATTACAAAAGACCAGGTGGAAGATTATGCCAAACGTAAAGGGATGACCTTTGATGAAGCAGAGCGTTGGCTTAGCCCTAATCTTGGTTATTAGCTTTAATAAAAAAGCCCCTCGCCTTAGGCGAGGGGCTTTTTTATTTGATAAGAATTGAGTTCTTACTTAATCACAACTTTTGCAGAAGTTGAGCCTTTTTCAAAATCAATATTAACCATGTAAACACCCGGAGCATATTTTGTTCCGTCAATATTTACTTTATTTAGGTTAAGGTTTGAGTAGGCAAAAATTGTTCTTCCTGCAACATCAACCATACGGATATTGCGGATGTTGTTTCCTGTAACTGCACCGCTGATAGTAAATGTACCGTCAGCAGGGTTAGGGAATACAGTTGCTTCTTCCATAGTGTTTTCTTCTACTGCAGTGTAGTTGCAACTTCCGATTGGATCCAGTACTTCAAAGGCACGTGGAGCAACATAGCCCATAATGCTGTCAATGTATGCTCTTCCTTTTTGTGAACTCATATCAGGGTTGCTTAGCAATCCGTTAGCATGACGCACGCAGGTTGTATCCCACCAATCCCAAGGACCGGCTTGTTGACCGGGAACTACAAATGGAAATAATCCTTCGAAACCATCATTTACCTGATTGGCGCGTTGTGTATAAACATCATTAAAGTTTGCGTTTACAAAAACATCGTTGTTTCCAAGCATGTTTGCTCTGCGCACGGCATCATAAGAGCCACTTACCTCAACCACAAAGTCTCCGGTAGTAGGCACAATAACCTGTCCGAAGCCATAAGGAGCAAACGGATCACTTGGGCAGTGAAGACCGATGATAGGAACTTCACCTGCTTCCAGCCATGAAGAATCTCCAAGAGCTCCACCCATGTTAAATACCATCTGAACTTCTGAACTTAAACCGGGATAGTTGTCAACGTTGTTAGGAACAGTTCCGCCAAAACCATCATAATTTCCGTAAATCAGTGTATCAACATAAGGATCTCCTGTAGTTGCATTCTGGAATTTATCAAGATAAATTTCGTGTGGTTTGTTCAATGTTGCATAAGCCAAAGCAACATAACCACCTGAACCTAATCCGCCAACAATAACCTTATCAGGGTCTGTGTTCCAATAGCCCATAGTAATAGCATCGTTGCGGAAGTAACGTACAGCTGTTTTTGCATCAATAAGAGCGCGGTAAACAGCTTGTAACAGCGTGCTGGTGCGTGTGTCCTGATCACTGCTGACAGCATTCCAGCCCTGACGGTAAGAAACAGCTGCAGCAACGTATCCTCTTTTTGCAAACTCTGTGCAGATTTCAACCACAGCACTGTCTTTGCGTGTTCCGGTGCATTGTCCGTTTACCGGTGGAGGTAAAAAGCTTCCGGTATGGAGTAAAATCATTACCGGACGGCATCTGTCAACATTATCATTTGCCGGTTCGTAAACGTCCATTTTCAGGTCAGTAAGGGTTGGTGTGCCTGATAAGGTTGAATAGTTTGCTCCGTAAACGATATCAGGCGTTACCTGAACTTCGGTAAATACTTCATCAAGGTAGCGCTGCTGCCCGAAAGAGTAAAATGCAGTTGTCAGCATTAATAATAAAGCCGACACGTGTAAATGTTTTTTCATGTTTTTTAGTTTAATTGGTTAAAGGTTAACGCTGCGAAGGTAATAATTACATTGAAATTCAAAGCCTGATTATCTTCGCACAAATTTTTACACATGATGCACCCTCTCCGCAAATACGAAAACATTCACATTCCCCTCTGGCTTTTGAAAGATACCTGCTGGATGATGGAATGGAAAACAATGGGCGTAATAATGATTGTACCCACCATTTTTGTTGCTGCCCTGCTCGCCTGGCGAACACGAAAGGACGAAGAGTTTTTTGTAAATCTTGCTATCTTATGCTGGATTATGGCAAATGCTTTCTGGATGTGCTGCGAGTTTTTTGATTACCTGCAGTATAAAGATTTTGCCGGTATTGGTTTTATTGCCGGTGCAATTTCCATTTCGGCCTTTTACTTCAAGCGATTTAAAAATAAAAATCTTGTTGAGCAGGTTTCTTAATTACATACTTTTGCACCGCTCTTCAAATTTCCATTCATGTCATCAAGGCGGCATCAGGCTGTTACAGCAGGCGGACTAATAGTTACGCTAGGAATTATTTTTGGCGACATCGGAACTTCTCCGTTGTATGTTTTTAAAGCCATTATAGGCGAAACTCCTATAGCAACCGATTTAGTATTGGGTGGTCTGTCCTGTATATTCTGGACTCTTACACTTCAGACCACACTTAAATATGTAGTAATAACATTGCGTGCCGATAATAAAGGTGAGGGTGGAATTTTTTCGCTCTTTGCTTTGGTTCGCAGAATGAAATCCAAGTGGCTTTATATTCCTGCTATACTTGGCGGCAGCACTTTGCTTGCCGATGGAATTATTACGCCACCCATTTCGGTGGCCTCTGCTGTTGAGGGTTTGCGTGTGCTGAATGCAGATATTCCAACTATTCCCATTGTAATCGTTATTCTTTCAATACTGTTTATTATTCAGCAATTCGGGACTGGTTTTGTAGGCAAATTTTTCGGACCTGTAATGTTGATATGGTTTTCGATGCTGGCGGTTTTGGGGGCATTGCAACTCGTTTCAGACCCAACAGTTTTACGTGCTCTTAATCCATATTACGGTTATACTCTTTTGGTAAACCGGCCCGAAGGTTTCTGGATTTTGGGCGCTGTTTTTCTTTGTACAACAGGTGCCGAAGCGCTTTACTCTGATCTGGGACATTGCGGAAGAGAGAACATCCGCATTACATGGATTTTTGTAAAAATATCATTGCTGCTCAATTATTTCGGGCAGGGTGCCTGGCTGCTTTCACACGAAGGTGTATTGCTCGATGGCACAAACCCTTTCTTTGCCATTATGCCGCAATGGTTCCTTATCACAGGAATTGTTATTTCAACCGGTGCTGCAATTGTTGCCAGTCAGGCGTTAATAAGCGGTTCGTTTACGTTAATCAACGAAGCCATTCGTCTTAATTTCTGGCCCAAAGTGAAGGTAAAATTTCCTACCGATTTGCGCGGACAGCTTTATATTCCTTCGGTAAACTGGTTGTTGCTCACAGGCTGTATAGGTATTGTTCTGTATTTTGAAGAGTCGGCAAACATGGAGGCAGCCTATGGTCTGGCTATTGTTCTTACCATGTTGATGACTACTACGCTGCTTTCGTTTTACATGCGTCTGCGTCATTTGCATGTTATACCCCGCACACTTATCATAGCAATATTTGTTATTGTTGAGGTAGCTTTTCTGGTTGCCAACCTGCGCAAGTTTGAGCATGGCGGTTGGGTAACATTGCTCATTGCTTCGTTGCTGGTGGCTGTTATGTTTACCTGGTATCAGGCGCGAAAAATTAAAAACCGCTATGTTGAGTTTGTGAAAATCGACAAGTATTTTACCATGCTTAAAGATTTGAGCAATGATTTAAGCGTTCCCAAGTTTGCCACGCATTTGGTTTACCTTACCAGTGCCAACCGCAAAAGCGAAATCGAATCTAAGGTGATGTATTCCATTTTGCAGAAACAACCCAAGCGGGCAGACATCTACTGGTTTGTACACGTAGATGTAATTGACGAACCCTACCGTATGGAATACTCGGTAAAACAGATGGTTGAAAATGATGTTATCCGGGTTGATTTTATTATCGGTTTCAGGGTTGAGCCGCGGATTAACCTTATGTTCAGACAAGTGGTGGCCGATATGGTTAAGAATCACGAAGTGGATATAACAAGCCGATACGAATCGCTGAACAAAAACAATGTAATCGGTGATTTTAAATTTGTGGTGATTGAAAAATTCCTTTCTTACGACAACGAAATTCCTTTTTATACCAAAATAGTTCTTGACATTTATTTCCTGTTGAAGGAACTGAGCATGAGCGAAGAAAAAGCATTCGGCCTCGACACCAGTTCGGTGCTGGTAGAAAAAGCTCCGCTAATTATTGCTCAGCCAAAAGACATTCACCTGAAAAGAGTTGATCTACATTAAAAAATACACTTATATCCAACCATGGCCTACCAAAACATACTTACCGAAAACAGAGAAGGAATTCTGATTATCACCATCAACCGCCCCGACAAGCTGAACGCACTTAACGGACAAACGCTAAGCGAAATTCAGGATGTGATGCATGACTTGGTAAAAGATGATTCAGTTAAAGCTGCCATCATCACCGGCTCGGGCAACAAGGCATTTGTGGCGGGAGCTGATATCAGTGGTTTTCAGGGAATGGACAAAACATCGGGTAGCAACCTTGCAAAGGTTGGGCAAAATGTTTTTTTTCAGATTGAGAATAGCCCTAAACCCATTGTAGCGGCAGTAAATGGTTTTGCATTGGGTGGAGGCTGCGAGTTGGCAATGGCTTGTCATTTCCGTCTGGCATCAGAAAACGCAAAGTTTGGTCAACCCGAGGTAAACCTTGGTTTAATACCCGGCTATGGTGGAACACAGCGTCTGATACAACTCATCGGCAAAGGCAAAGCAATGGAATTACTGATGACTGCCGATATGATTGGCGCCCAGGAAGCCTTGCAATTAGGCCTGGTAAATTATGTTACTTCTTCAGACGATTTATTGCCCAAAACAATTGAGTTGCTGAAAAAAATAATGAGCAAATCACCGTTTGCCATTTCGCGGGTAATTGATTGCGTTAACAAATACTTTGAGCCGGGCAACGATGGTTTCCGTTTTGAATACGAAGAGTTTGGAGCCTGCTGCGAAACCGAAGATTTTAAAGAAGGCACCTCTGCCTTTCTGGAAAAGAGAAAGGCAAACTTTACAGGGAAATAACCCCTTATACTTGTTTTAACTCACAACATACCTTTCTAAGGTTAGTACATTTATGTCTGACCTTGAAACACCATTCCATACCCCCGGAATATTCTTGTTTAAGGTTAAAACTTGCTTGAATTAGCCTGAATCATCCCTTTTTCTGCCTTAAACATGTTTGTTTTAACTTAAAACATATGTACGGAGAGTTAGAACATTAATGCGTAAGGTTAGAACACCAATGTTTCAATCTGAAACATATGTACGGAGAATTAGAACATTAATTCGTAAGGTTAGAACATCAATGTTTCAACCTGAAACATATGTACGGAGAGTTAAAACATTAATGAGTAAGATTAGAACATCAATGTTATAACCTGAAACATATGTACGGAGTTGTGAAACATGAATGCGAAGAGTTAGAACACCTGTGTTAAAAGTCGGTTCTTTAATGCAGAGAGTTAGAACAGATGTGTGAAGGATTGGTACATCTGTGTTAAAGAATGAAATATAGGATTACTGTTTCAGTGCTTTCAAGTTCCAAATGGTATCAGAAGTCTGCAAGCTCAGAAAATACATTCCATTAGATAATGCTTGCTTCTCAAAAATGCGAATTGTGTTTTCGCCTTTTGCGATGGACACATTTTTCTGAAAAACAGTTTTCCCCGAAACATCCTGCAATGAAATGAAAACAGTTTCTGCTTTTTCAGAGAAATAAGAAAGAGTTAAATCATCACTAAACGGATTTGGAAAGGCAATGATAATTTTTTCGGAAGAAGAATTTCCGGCAACAGCCGTTACAAAATCATCAGTACAAAGTGTGATATCACCGCCTGCATCGTAGCGCACTTTTGCCGGAATGCTGCCAGCGTTTCCGGCATTAGGATAGCCTATGCTTGGCCAGTTTCCGGAGTTTGCCCAGAAATCGGGTTCGTCTTCTAAGTAGTATGAATCAACATTCACCGTTCCCGTTCCCGCTGGGGTAACCGTTCCGCGGATATTGTTTCCGTGTTGAATATGTCCGCTTCCTGAAATAATATAATTGCCCATAAATAATCCGGTATTGGGCGCATCGTTTCCCACCAGATTTTGCAGGTTGCTGTCGTAGCCGTTGGAGTTGGTCATCACAATTCCGTAAAGCTCGGTGCGGTTGCGGAAAAATGTGTTGTATGGTCCGGCAGGGCCCCAGTAGTGGTCAATCATATAGTTTTGAATGATGTTGCCCTCAAACAAATTGGCATAAGGAAAATGTCCGTGAACCGAAATATCGCCTCCTGCATCGGCAGGCGTTTCGCTGCGGAACGGGTCGAGCGAATAATTGTAGCCAAACACATTTCCGTTGGCTCCGTGCTTTACCATCATGGCGTGGCGCAGGTGTTTAAAGGCATTGTTTTCAATCAGGCACTGCCCGCTGTGGTTGTTGATGGTAACACCGTAGCCACGGGTTCCGCTGCCATCGTATGTAAACGCATCATGAAAATAACTGCTGCGCACTTCAATGTTGGTGCTGTTTTCAATCATCACATGGCTGCCTACGCTTTTGTTGCTTTCAATTCCTTTTACCCAACAGTTGGCCGAATTGCTGAACAGAATGTTGTAGCCCGCACCACTCAACGGTTCGTCAACGCGCTGAATATTCATGCACTCAATTCCCACATGTTGTGTTGGAGTCATTTTTCGCACATGCGGATTTAACAAGGCATCGTAATCAATACGCAGTTGCTGGTCAAGCGTAATAGTTGTTCCGGCAAGGGCTGTGATTTTTGCAACCTGACCTACCGAGTAGGTTGCCCACGTTGCGGGGTTGGTATCCCATGTTCCGTTGGTTTGGCGCAGTTCCACGTAATCGCCTTCTGCAAAAAAGTTTTCGTACGCACCATCAATCACCAGTTGCGTTGAGCCTTTTGTGTAGCCCGAAACAACAGGAACTTCCGTTGCAGTTATGCTTCCCGAAGTCTGGAAACCATTGATGGCAGAGCCGCCCATATTCAGTTTGATGAAGGTTGCTTCAACACCCTCGCCACGCAAAACAACTCCCGAGGGAATAGTTACGGTGGAAGAAATTTTATAGCTGCCCGCAGGAAAAAGAACCACACCGGGTTGGCTGCTCAATGCAGCAATGGTCGCAAGGATAGCGGGACGGTCATCCGTAACACCATCACCAACGGCACCATGATCCATAACGCTGACAACAGTTGCCGGGGCAGGGAAATCTCCCGGATAGCCTGCATCTGACCAGTCAACAAGGTTGGCTTCGGGAATTATTTGTGCGGTTGAAGAAATGCTCAAACACAGCAGCAGAATGGAGTAACAGAGTTTTTTCATAATTATTGATACGCAAACATCAGCATTAAAGTTCATTTCAATACTTTTAAGCCATGATTTTAATAACAGGCGCAACAGGCTTGGTAGGTTCGCACCTTTTGCTGGAGTTGCTCCGAAACGGAAAGCAGGTGCGTGCGCTGAAGCGCCCAGGTTCTTCTACTTCAACCGTTGACAAGATTTTTGCACATTACAATGTTCCTCCTCCCGATAAATCAGTTTGGGTGGAAGGCGATGTAACGGATTATTTTTCGTTGCTCGATGCTATGGAAGGAGTGGAGCAGGTTTATCATTGCGCTGCCATGGTTTCGTTTGCCGGAAGCGCGGAAGAACAATTGATGAAAGTAAATGCAGAGGGCACAGCCAATGTGGTGAATGCTGCAATGGAAAAAGGCGTGAAAAAAGTATGCCATGTAAGTTCTACTGCTGCATTGGGCAGGGCCGACAACGACAAAATAATTACGGAAGAAACGGTTTGGAAAATCTCGAATAAAAATTCTGCCTACGCAATTAGTAAATATGCTGCCGAGCGCGAAGTATGGCGCGCAACCGAAGAAGGATTGGATGCAGTGATTGTAAACCCCTGCATCATTATCGGCCCCGGAGATTTAACCAAAAGCAGCGGCAGAATGATACAAAGTGTTCGCAAGGGTTTGAAGTTTTATACCGGTGGTGCCAATGCGTTTATTGATGTGCGCGATGTGGCAAAACTGATGATTGCCCTGATGGAAAGCGAAATCAAAAACGAGCGTTTTATTCTTGCTGCCGAAAACCTTGATTACAAAAAAGTATTTGACTTGATTGCCGCTGCGCTCAATAAGCCGGCACCAGGTATTCGTGCAACAGCGCTGATGTCCGCATTGGCATGGAGAGCGGCCTGGTTCGCAGCTTTGTTTACTAAGTCTAATCCCTTCATCACCCGCGAAACAGCTATGACAGGGCAGCAGCGCAATGTTTACAGCAACAAAAAAATAAAAGAGAAACTGAATTGGAATTTTATTCCGGTGAAAGGGGCGATTGAAAATGCCTGTAAGTTTTCGTGAGAATTATTGCTCCTTGTAAACTACTTCGTTCTCCAACTTAGTCAGCTTTACCAGCACACTGTCATAAATTTCATTCAGCGATTCGTTATCAATCGCATAATAGCGCAGTGAACTTTCGTAATCTTCGCGTGTGATGTTGTGTTTTTTCATCACTGTTTCGAACAGCATTTTATATTCTGTGTCTGCGCTGTCGGGCTTCAGCACGTTCATGTTGTGCGCGGCTTCCACTAAGTATAAATCCACCTGCACATCCACCAATTGCTCTTTCTCAAGAATATGCCCCGGAGTTTCAACGCCCTTTTGTTTGCACGCAAAGACAAGAAATACAAACGACATTAAAATCAGTTTCTTCATCTGTCAAATGTCATTCGTTTGCCTTTTATGCTCTCATCAAAATGTCCATTTTGATATGCCAGATGCCCATTTACAAAGGTGTGTGTAATACTTGATTGAAATTGTTGTCCTTCAAAAATGCTCCATCCGCATTTATATAAGATGTTTTCTTTACTCACTGTCCAGGGCTTTTCTAAATCAACCAAAACTAAATCTGCAAAGTATCCTTCGCGAATGTATCCTCTGTTTTCAATCTGAAAACAGTCAGCTACTGCATGACTCATTTTCTCTGCTATTTTCTCCAGAGAAATTTTGCCTTGCTTGTAAAACTCAAGCATAGCAGGCAAGGCATGTTGCACCAATGGTCCGCCCGATGGGGCTTTCAGATACTTGTTTTGTTTTTCTTCCCACGTATGCGGTGCATGGTCGGTGGCAATAATATCAATGCGGTTGTCCAAGACCGCTTTCAGTATTTCATCTCTGTCGCTTGCTGACTTTACAGCCGGATTCCATTTCAATAGTGAGCCTTTTGTTTTGTAATAACTGTCGTCAAACCAAAGGTGGTGAATGCAGGCTTCGGCTGTAATACGTTTTTCTTTCAGCGGTGTTTTGTTATCAAATAATCCACATTCTTTTGCTGTTGAAATATGCAGAATGTGTAAACGTGTATTGTGCTTTTTTGCTAACGAAAACGCCAGCGAAGAACTTTTGTAACAGGCTTCCACATCTCTGATTAGTGGGTGCGACTCAATGGGAATATCTTCTCCGTATTTTTGTTTATACAGTTCGGTGTTATGTCTTATAGTTGCTTCATCCTCACAGTGCGTTGCAATCAACATAGGCGAGCGCGAAAAAATTCCTTCCAGTGTTTTTTCATTGTCCACCAGCATATTTCCCGTGGATGAACCCATGAAGATTTTTATGCCGCACACATTCTTTTCATCGGTTTTCAGCACTTCTTCAATATTATCATTAGACGCACCCATGAAGAAGGAATAATTTGCCAAAGAACATTCTGCTGCACGTTGATATTTTTGCTCCAGTAATTCCTGTGTCAGCGTGTTGGGAGCTGTGTTGGGCATTTCCATGTAGGAAGTAATTCCTCCTGCAACAGCCGCTTTTGCTTCGGTATAAATTTCTCCTTTGTGCGTCAATCCCGGCTCACGAAAATGCACCTGATCGTCAATTGCCCCGGGTAAAAGATATTTGCCTTCTGCATTTATTTCTTTTGCGTTTTCAGCTTTTATTCCAGTGCCTATTTTGGAAATAATTCCATTTTCAAGCAACACATCAGAAGAGGTAATCTTCCCTTCGTTTACAATGGTTGCATTTCGGATGATGTAGTTCAATTGTTTTTGCTTTTGTGTTTTTTTCGGTCATAGCTGCGGAAAAAACTTTTCCATTTTATCTCCAGCACACCAAAAAATGCTTCTCTGAAAATACCGCTGCTCATTTTGGATTCACCGTGTGTGCGGTCGGTAAAAATGATAGGAACTTCCACGATGTTAAATCCGAATTTCCATGCAGTGAATTTCATTTCAATTTGAAATGCATAACCGAAAAATTTGATTTTATCTAAAGGAATTGTTTCCAATACTTCTCTTTTATAGCACTTAAATCCTGCTGTGGTGTCGCGTATTTTCATGCCCGTAATAAAACGCACATAAGCTGATGCGTAGTATGACATCAGCACTCGGCCCATTGGCCAGTTTACTACGTTCACTCCTGTGATGTAACGCGAACCGATAGCTAAATCTGCACCACCTTTTTCACAAGCGTTGTAGAGTTTTACCAGGTCTTCGGGATTGTGCGAGAAGTCGGCATCCATTTCAAAAAAGTATTGGTATTGCCTTTGTAATCCCCATTTGAAACCGTGAATATATGCTGTTCCCAGTCCCAGTTTTCCGCTGCGCTCTTCCAGAAATAATTTGTCTGAAAACTCCTTTTGCAAAGTTTTTACAATAGCCGCAGTTCCATCCGGTGAGCCATCGTCAACAATCAGCAAATGAAAATCTTTTGCCAATGAAAACACCTTACGAATCATCGCTTCAATGTTTTCTTTTTCGTTGTAGGTTGGTATGATAACAATGCTGTCGGACATGGACGGCTAAATTAGTCCAAAAACCCATAGTGAAAATGAAAATTGTGTTAATGCATGAAGAGTTTTTTCTTCAGCAAAAAGAAATAAACAGCAAGAGCGGTTGCTGCTCCTATTGAGTTGGCAGCAAAATCCAATAAGTCGGCTGTACGGTTTTCAAACAAATACTGCTGCATTAATTCAGTTGTCCCACCATAGATAATAGCAATAAGAATGGAAGCAGATAAAAAATAGTTATGAAAAAAACTGTCTCGTTTCTGTTTAAAGAAACCCCAAAACAGCAGAATAGTGAGTGTAAAAAAGATAAAGGCGTGACCTGCTTTATCAAAACTCAATAATTTCCAACTAGGAATATCCTGTCCGGGAATGGCACACAGCCAGAGTATTACCAGCGCCCATAAAAATGCAGGTGCCAGATACTTCAAAGCAATTAAGCTCCGATAAGTTTTTTGTAGTCGTCAGCCGAAAGCAGCGTAGCAACTTCCGCAGCGTTGGATAATTTTACTTTTATCATCCAGCCCGCTCCGTAAGGATCTTTGTTCACAGTTTCAGGGTTTGTTTCAACACCTGAATTCATTTCCAGAACTTCACCCGAAACAGGCATAAACAAATCAGAGACAGTTTTTACCGCCTCTACTGTTCCGAAAACCGCTTCTTTGGCAACATTGTCGCCAACGGTATTTATGTCAACAAAAACTATATCGCCCAACTCGCTTTGCGCGAAATCGGTGATGCCTATTGTAGCGATGTCGCCATCTATTGAAACCCACTCGTGGTCTTTGGTGTATTTTAGATTTGCCGGAACGTTCATTGTCTGATTATTTTGCGCCAAAAGTATTCTTTTTTTAATATCACTTTGGAATTTTTTTCACCATCATCTGATAATTTCCACTGGTCTTGGTTTCCCCAATAATAATATACGATAGTGGTGTTTCAAGAATATGAAAACCCGCATCATCAGAGAGGCTTCCGTAATTATTCTCTGAAATTAGTTCGCCACTTTGATTGGTTTTTACCAAATATGCTTCTTCTCCGTTTCCAAAACTATTACTGCGACCAAGCAGTAAAAAATTCCCATCGCTGTCCTGCAAAGATCCTTCACCACCATCGTGTGCGTTACCGCCATAAGTTTCGCCCCAAACAATATCTCCGTCCTCATTTATTTTTACGGCATACATATCGTGGTTAAGGTCAAAAGCTGCGCTATGACCAAATAACAAATAGCCACCGCTTTCGACTTTTACTATTTCCTGACTTTCTTCGTAGTTAGGACTTCCGTAAGTTTTTGTCCATATAACATCGCCTTGCAGATTTATTTTCAGCAAATAAAAATCACGGTCGCCTGCGCCAAATGTTTGTGTGAAACCGAAAAGTAAATAGTTGCCATCATCAGTTGCAACGATGTGGTTTCCTCCTTCCTGGTTTGTGCCGCCATACGTTTTATTCCAAAGCTCATTTCCGTTTTCGTCAATACGAATCAGATAAACATCGCGCGAACCTGCTCCGAAACTTTCAGTTAAACCAACAAGAAAATATCCCGAATTTTCTACCGGAAGAATAAAGTTGAGTTCTTCGTTGTTGGTTCCACCATAGGTTTTCTGCCACAGAACTTCATGCTCTGCATTTAGCTTAAATAGTAGCATATCTTTTGTTCCTGATGCTGTTGTTGTATTTCCTCCGAGCAAGAAGGTTCCTTCATTTTCTGCAATAACAGAAGTTGCATCGTCATCAAACTCATTTCCTAAATTTTTTTCTTTGATGAAATTTCCATTGATGTCAATTTCTGCTAAATAAAAATTGCTGTAATTGGTTTCAGTCTGGTAAGAACCTGCTATCAGTATATGATTGAGGGATGTTATAGTTGCATGGCAGGCACGATCATCACCAATGCTCCCAAAGTTCAAGTCAAATTCAGAAATAGTTTCAGTGACTGCAGAAGAATCGCATTCATCTTTTTTACATGAAACAAGAATAACCGGGATTAACCAAAGAAGTCTTTTCATGTTGTTTGAACGTAGAAAATCTGATTTTATTATTCGACCACAACAAAAGTTTCCCAACCGCCATAGATTGCGTTGAATTTTTCTGCCAGTTCAAAAAGCTGAAGCACGGATTTGTCAATGCTTTCAAGGTCGGTTTTGTTTTCTTCAGAAATCTGTAAGGTGAAAGGATGTGTTTTCTGTGTTTTGTCAATTGCAGTTTTCTCCACTGCAAAACTTTTCCCTTCCAATGCTTTTATAAAGGCAACAAGATCTTTTTTCTTTTCAAAGCTTAGCCAGTGGTCGATGTGATGCGAAAGTTCCGGATTGTCGCCATTTTCTCCCAGTGCCTCTACAATGCGATGATTATAGATTAACTGCAGATCAAGAGATGAAGGATATAAAAACTCAAAATAAAGTGTCCAGTTTTCATCATAGCGCTGACCAAGTTTGTAGTTGTATTGATTGTAATTCTTGAAAAATTCTTCAATGAATACATCAATGCTGTCGAGGCTTTTGGAGTAAAAATAAAAATAGCGTTCGCCTTTACCGGTTGTTCTTCCTGCATAAATAGTTTGTGATTTTTTTTGAAGAAAATCTTCGAGCTCATCTTCTAATTTGTTCAGCGTTTCGTTTTCTTTATCTAATGGAAACCCCAAAGAATCGCTTTGCTGAAATTTCAGAATAATCCAGAAGCAATAAGTTTTGTCGGGTAGCGGAGCAGTATCGTTTAATGCAAGATTTAAACCAACTGATGCAGGTTTGTCATCAATGTTGGTGAAATAAAAATCCCAGTCTTGTGTTTGAGCTGAGGCAGAAAAGAAGATTAACCACAGAGCTACAGAAGCACAGAGTTTCAGGAAAAACTTAGCGGCTCTTTGTGCTCTCCGTGTCTCTGTGGTAAAGAAATCCTTCATCATGCTTTCTTTAAAACCTTTGAAACCGGCAGCCACGAAGCTAACAGGCCAATACTAAACACCGTTAAAAAAATATAAATAAAATCAGTTGCCTGCATTTTTACAGGATAAGCCTCTACTACAAACGAGCCGCTACCTTCCAGTTTTATCAGTCCGAAATATTGTTGTGTGGCACAAATAATAAAACCCAATACTAAGCCGATAACAGCTCCAGACATGGAAATCATCATGCCTTCATTAATGAAAATTCTTCTTAGTAAAGATGTTTCTGCTCCCATATTTCTGAGAATACCGATGTCTTTTTTCTTGTCTAAAATCAACATCATCAGTGAGCCGGTGATATTGAAAATTGCAATCATCAGAATAAAAGTGAGGATAAGGTACACCGCCCATTTTTCGGATTTCAGAATTTTGTAAAACAGTTCGTGCTGTTCAAAACGGTCTTTCACAATGAAAGAACTTCCTAATATTTTTTTCAGTTCATCTTTTGTGTCTTCCGGATCTGTTGTCGGTTTCAAAGCCAGTTCAATGCTGCTGACTTTGTTTTCATAATCTAATAAGTATGCTGCAAAGCGCTTCGGTACTAACACATATTTCTGGTCATATTCCATTTGTATGGAAAATGTTCCTGATGGGAAAATGCTTTTGATGTTAAATGCTTCAGCAGGATTCAGCGAACCTTTCTTTCCGCGCTTTGGCACATAAATTTCAATCGGGTTAATGTAATCTTTGATGTTTGCCGATAAATAATATTCAACACCCAAACCAAGAACTGCAAAATTGTTTTCACCTTGCTCTAATAGAAGTTCACCGCGTCTCATCATGGTGTCAACACCTGTCATTTTTATAAATGAACTGTCAACACCTTTGATACGTGCAATGTATTGCTTGTCTTTATATTTCAGTAAAGCATTCTCTTCAATTACTTCGCAGTAGTTGACAACACCCGGAATTTTTGTAACTGCATCTTTAGGAAACGTATTGGTGTCAATGGTTTTGCCCTCGGCAGGCATAATGCGTATGTCGGGTTCAAAAGCATTATAGAGCGATACCACTACTTCTTCCAATCCGTTAAAAACAGAAAGAATAACCACCAGTGCCGCAGTAACTAATGTAACCCCGCAAACCGAAACCAGCGAAATAATATTAATTGCGTTGTACGATTTTTTGGAGAATAAATACCGTTTGGCGATGAAGAGAGAAAGATTCATTTCGTTTCAAAAATAATCATTCCCCTCTCAGCTAGATGTGAAAGGGTAGTAGTGTTTACTTCCAGGCTTTCACTATCAATCCCGTTCCTGTCGGGTGCTTCATTGTGGTGTCAAAATAATTCAGCACAAAAGAAATAGGGTATGCAACCAGATAATAGAACGGAAGAATTATAAAAAACAGTTTGCTTGCACCCAGCATCAGAATTGGATATTTCATGGAAAGTCTCCACGAAATTTTTCCAGGAGCGCCATACGAATAACGCGCTTCCACTTTGCTGAAGCCGGCTTCTTTCAATTTGTTTTCAATCTCTTTGATATTGTATCCGTCACGCACGTGTTCTTCAATAAATGATGAGTCATCGTCTTCGTGAACATCAGAGCCGCCCTGGTCTGAAGGTGTTGAGATGAGCAGCATTCCGCCTTTTTTCATGGAAGCAACAAAGTTTTTAAACACCTGCACATCTTCCAGAATATGCTCCATTACATCAACCGATAAAACCAGATCATAGCTATCGGGTTTTACAAATTTGGTAAGGTCGGCTACTTCAAATTTTACGTTGTTTTTTCCTATGCTTTTGAAAAAATTATTGCAGTCGGCAACCTGTTCTTCTTTCACATCTACCGCCAGAATTTCGCAAGAGGGAAGCAGGTTAGAAAGATAATAAGAGTATTGCCCGAAGCCTGAACCTGCATCTAAAACAGAGACTTTTGAAGGTGCTGTTTTTTTCCATGCTTTCAGTTCTTTGTGCACGTGCCATGAGCGCAGCAAGAGTAAGTCAAGCAGGTTGTAAAATGTTTTGCGGAGAAAAGGACTTTGGTTAAAAAAACTACCAAGTCTTCGTTTTATCGGATCGTATTGCATACTTATTTCTTGAGCAGTCTGTCAATGTTTTCGGCATAATCTAGTGAGTCGTCAATAAAGAATTCAAAGTTGGGAACTATGCGCATTTGTTTGCCAACCTTATTACCAATGCGTTTACGTATTTCTTTTTTCAACTCATTTACTTTTTCCATAACGGCAGCTTTATCTTTTTCAATAAAAATACTCAGGTGCACGCGGGCAATTGATAGGTCGGGAGTAATGCGTACTGCTGTAACTGTTATAAAAGCGCCACCAAAAAAGGTGCGGCTTTCGCGTTGAAAAAACTCTCCGAGCTCTTTTTGCAACAACCTGTTTACTTTATTTTGTCTTGTTGAATCCATCTTTTTATTTCACGTAAAGCCGCTTTAATTATTAGCGTAATTGGTGTTGTAGAACTCTAAGTATTTATCAATGTTTTTGTCCTTGTAATAGATGTTGAAGTTACCTGCCGAAATAATAAACTGCCTGTATTCTTCAGGTACAAGCCCTTCAAAAATTTCGGGTTTTTGTTTGATGGTTTCAAAGTAGGCTTTTGCTTTGGCAGCGTTTTCAAATTTTTCAACGTACACCAATTGCGACAGCGGATTTATCATCATGTTTTTAATGGTGAGCGATTCAAGGCTGTAGAACTGACCATTGAAATCAGAGATTTTTGCTTTCAGCGGATTGTTGTTGAAGCCCATTTTACCGATAACCGCAACGTAGTAATGAACAGTATCTTTATTCAAACGATACAGACTTTGCTCAATGGCAACCGGAATATTCAGCACTTTTTCTTCAGGCAGTCTTTCATCTGCACCGCCACGAACACCTTCAATGTATTTCAGGATGTTTTCAGCTTCCTTGCGTTCTTCGCCTTTAGGATATTTTGCAATCAGGTCTTTCAGCGCTGCTTCAAAAGCATCCAGCTTTTGAGTTTTACCGATGGCCATTGCTTTCAACAAATCAAAGCGCGGAAGCTGGTCGCTTTTCTCGAAACGGATGTGTGCCTGATTGGCATTTTGAATAACCACATCATAATCCTGCGCCTCGTAAGCGGCAAAAGTTTCGCCATAAAATTCGGCTGCACGGCCTTTGAAAGCCTGTAATTCTTTTACATAATTCGGATTTTGTAAAATGTTGGCGTATTCGCTTTCGGGGTATTCTTTTATAATCAGGTTGCGGTAATAATCAGCGCGCGGATTATTGTTCATTGCCAGATTAAGTCTGTAGAGCTGATAATAAGAAGCCAATGTGTATTTGTTGTTGGGATAGCGTTTAAGCAATGTTTCAAATGATTCAATCGCGCGTGGTTTGTCATCAAGCTGCTCGCGGTAAATCATACCCAGGCTGTAATAGGCATCAATGATACGTGTGTTTGAACTATCCATTGCTGCCTGCGTGACAGGAATATTGCGCAGGTAGTATTCTTTTGATTTTACATCAAAGGTGTCTTTTTTGGCAGCGAGCGAATCTTCCACCGCATTTTCGGTCATGGTAGGCGCAACGCTTTCTTTGTTTTTTCTGCGCCAGTTGTCTTCCAGCTTGCGGTTGCCCCAGATGCGGGCAAACTCACCGTAACCAAAACTTACAGCAGTAGGATTATCGAAATACCATTTGCCACCCGTATTCTGGTTAGCATTCTGATTAGTATTCTGGTTGGTGTTGATGGGATTTAAAGCGGCATTTTCTTCTTCAAAACGTTTGCGTTCTTCTTCTTCAATGATTTTTGCAATCATATCGTCAATGTAAATATCCAGTTCGGTTGAACTCATTTTTGCCAGTTTCTGAACGCTGTCTTCAAAGGCAATGGTTTTCAGATTTTTTACCAGGTCTTCCAAACTGTTGCGTTTGGCTTCGGCACGGAAATACTCGGCATGCTCCTGCGGAAGTGCGGTCAAGGTACTGTCGTAATAATATTTTGAGGTTTCGTATTCGGGTTTATCAAAATACAAGTCGGCAAGCTTCAGGTACGAGAGGCCTTTTTGTTTGGTGTTGGAGGTGCTGGCAAGAACGGATTGTTTAAGCAGTTTAATGGCTTCATCGTATTCGCTTTCGCTGATGGCAATACCTGCAAGGGCATAGTAAATACGGTCTAAGTATTCGATATTCTTGTCATCGCGCGACATTTTGCGCAGGGTTTTTTTCAGGTCGGCACTGCTGCCGCCTGCGGTGGCATCAAACATCAGGGCCAGATTAATCTGGGCATTGAAAGCCATGTCGTAAGTGGCGTTCTTTTTTAGCACCTGTGCATAGTAAAGCGAGGCTTTTGACTTGTCGTTCACTTTTTCGTAGAGCTGTGCCAGAATATAGGTGTAGCGGGTTACAAGGCGTTTGTTTTTTGTGTTGGCAATGGCTTTTTCCAACTGAGGAATGGCGTTGGCATATTCTTCTTTCTTGATCAGGAAATCGGCATAGGCGGCAGCATAGTGGCCCACCTGTTTTTCGGGAAGCACTTCAATATCGGCTTCAATGTTATCAATAACGCCCTGTGCACTGGTAAGGCGGTTCATGGCGGTATAGTTGCGCAGCAGCCAGATGCGACCCTCGGCAACGGTGGCCGGCTTGTCCTGGTATTGCTTGATTACATAGTTGAAAATTTCGGCAGCTGGATAAAAGTCTTTTTTGTAGTGGTGCGATTTTCCTATCAGCATGTAGCAGTCGTCTATCCAGCGGCAATACTCTTTGCCTTTAATAAGCATGGAGTGGCGCGAAATCATCAATGATGCTTTTTTTATGGCTTTATCGGCATTGGGGTTGATGCTGCTTGCCTGCTCGGGCGCACCGGTCTGGAAAATTTCAAGTATTTTATCGTAATCATCGGTATGGGTATTTTCAAGGGTGGCCACACCTTCTTTCAGGGCTTCGCGGCCATTGAAATACCCGTTGTAGTGCGAGGTGGTGTTGTGCCAGGCGCGGTTGAAGAAATTATTTTTCTTGCGCGAGCAGCCATAGAAGCTGAGCAGGAGTATGCCGGCTATCAAAAGAGTTGCAAACGAAAATTTTCCTGAACCGGTGAACTTCACAGAATTAAAATAGCTGAAAATGAAAATCTAAAATAGTAGAAATTTCCCGATGTGAAGTGTTTTTGTTGGGGTGTTATTATTTAAGGCAGGGCAAATTTAGGATTTTCCTGCTTAAAACAAACTTCTATGTAGGTGAAATACTATGGTTTAGTTCACAAACGAACCCCTTACCTCTGCAACTTTTGCAACCAGTTCGTTAAACTGCGCTTCGTTGATAACAAAATCATCGTCTTTAGGTGTTGCCATTTCGCCTTTTTCCATAATGGCTTTCAGGCTTTGAAACTGAGGAATAAGTGCAGCCACATTTTCATCGGTTTTAAACTCGTTCATGGTAGAGATTAATTTGCCCAGCGTAATTTTTTGTTCGGCAACGCGGGCTGCAATCTGCGGGTTTATTTTTCCGTTGCTGCTCAGACGGGTAGCGATGTACATACACTCAACCCACGCGCCACAAACCATCAGTACCGATGTGCTCATGCGGTTGTTGTCTTTCAGAAATTTGTTGGAGACCTGGTAGGCTTGTGTAATGATACCGATTAATGAATCACGGTTCTCCACATTGGCTTCCACACGGTCGAACATACTTTGGTCAAAGGCGCTTGAAAGACCTATTTCATCAGAAAGTTTGCGGATGTTGTTGAAATAGAAATAGGTTTCCTGTGTTTGTTTAAACAGGGTGGTGTAACCTACATCGGCACTGTAAACGCCAATGTTGATGGCTTTTTTGGCGTTGGTAGTGTATTTTGAAATGTTCTTTACATCGTTCAGCAATTCCTTGTTGTATTTAGCACCTTCGGCTTTAATAAGGATTGCCAATTCAATAGGCGAAGGCATGTTGTTCATCATGGCTTCGGAATTGGTGAGGTCAACAGGCTCTTCGGCTACAAAGGGTTTTTCTTCCGTGTTTTCTTTTTTGGGTTCGTTGCTGCAGGCAGCAAGAAACAGGGTGAGCGGAATTGCAGCAAAAAATAGTTTGTTCATCTTTTTGTTTTGATTTTGAGAGTTCAAAGAAAAGGAATTATTTCTAATGCGCCTCCAACCAGTTTTTGCCGGTGTTCATATCCACTTCAATGGGCACTTTCATGGGAATAGCATTCACCATTCCTTCGCGTATTAATGGTTTCAATACGTCCGCTTCCTCTTTGTGTGCATCAAAAACCAACTCGTCATGCACCTGTAGAAGCAAACGTGATTTCAGTTTTTGTTTTTTTATTTCTGCATGAATATTAATCATCGCAATTTTAATCATGTCGGCAGCGGAGCCTTGAATGGGTGCATTAATAGCATTGCGCTCAGCACCTGAACGCACGTTGGCGTTGCTGTCGTTAATGTCACGCAAATATCTTCTGCGGCCCATGATGGTTTCTACATAACCATGCTCGCGGGCAAAGTTGATGTTCTTATCCATTAATCCACGTACGTTGGGGTATTGCGCAAAATAATTGTCAATGATATCACTGGCTTCTTTGCGTGGAATGTTCAATGTTTGCGATAATCCAAAAGCAGTTTGTCCATAAGAGATTCCGAAGTTCACTGCCTTTGCTTTTCTGCGCATTTCTTTATCCACTGCTTCTAATGGAACATTGAAAACTTTGGAAGCAGTTGCGGAGTGAATGTCAACACCTTGACGAAATGCTTCCATCATTCCCGGGTCTTCGCTTAGTTCGGCAATGATGCGTAACTCAATCTGCGAGTAGTCGGCAGAAAGAATGGTGAACTCATCGTTGCGGGCAATAAATGCTTTGCGCACCTCACGACCTTTTTCTGTTCTGATGGGAATATTCTGCAGATTGGGTTTATCGGAACTTAATCTGCCTGTTGCTGCCACCACCTGATTGTAAGAAGTATGAATTTTTCCGGTCTTGGGATTAAGCATGGTCGGCAAGGGGTCAACGTAAGTGTTTTTCAATTTCTGCAACTCGCGGAAGACAAGAATTTTTTCAACGATGGGATTTGCAGCAGCCAGCTTCTCCAATATATCTTCACCTGTTGCATACTGTCCGGTTTTGGTTTTTTTAACCTTGTCCGAAATCTTCATGTGGTCGAATAATATCTTACCGAGTTGTTGCGGTGATGCAATGTTAAAGGTAGTTCCCGCCATTTGGTAAATTTCGGTTTGCACTTTTAACAGCTCGTCCTGCAACTCTAATGAGAATGCGGCAAGCGCGGCAGTATCGAGATTAATTCCTTCGTTTTCCATGTCAGCTAAAACGGCAACCAAAGGCATTTCAATATTGTCAAACACTTTTTTGGTGCCGTCTTTTTGAAGCATGGGCTCAAATGCTTCGCGCAACTGTAAGGTAATGTCGGCATCTTCACTTGCATACTCTACTAGTTGTGCAACATCAACACTGCGCATGCTGAGTTGGTTTTTACCTTTTGCACCAATGAGAGTTGTTATAGAAACAGGTGAATAACCCAAATACGTTTCGGCCAGCACATCCATATTATGGCGCATATCGGGCTGAATAAGATAATGCGCAATCATCGTGTCGAATTTATTTCCAAGTACTTCAACACCGTAATTGCGAAGCACAGAAATATCGTATTTCATATTCTGTCCTACTTTTTCTATCGCTTCGTTTTCAAGTAAAGACTTGAACTCGGTGATGATTTCTTTTGCCTTGGTTTGGTTCTCGGGAATGGTAACGTAATAGGCTTCTCCCTTTTTGCAGGAGAATGAAAGTCCTACAATCTCCGCTTCAAATACATCCAATGCCGTGGTTTCTGTATCAAAGCAAAAGCTTTTTTGTGCAGACAAAACCTGAATTAATTCTGCGCGCTTTTCTCTGGTATCAACCAAATGATAGGTGTGTGGAACATCTGCAATGGTTTTAAAAATCTCGTGCGGTTGTTCGGTGTTATTTTCTGCTGCAGTTTCATCATCACCGCCAAACATATCAAACTGACCGGTCTCCTGCTTAGTAGCAGCAATTGCTTTTTTCTCTTTCTTTTGTTCTGTAGCTTCTGCAGAAATTTCTTCGCCCAATACTTTTTTTGCAATCTGACGAAACTCCAGTTCTGTGAAAAGTTCTTTCAGTTTTTCTTTGTCGGGAGCCTCCATTATCAGCTTGTCTTCCTCAAACTCCACAGGCGCATCCAATAAAATGGTGGCTAATCTTTTTGACAAAATGGCTTTGTCTTTATTGTTCATCACCTTATCTTTCAATGAGCCGGTAAGCTTCTCAGCATTCTCCAAAAGGTTCTCAACGCTGTGGTATTCGGTAATTAATTTAATGGCAGTTTTTTCGCCCACACCCGGAATGCCGGGGATATTATCAGCCGTATCGCCCATTAATCCAAGGATGTCAATCACCTGTTCAGGCCGCTGGATATTATACTTTGCACAGATTTCTTTCGGACCTAATATTTCGGCAGGGTTACCAAACTTGGCAGGCTTATACATAAAGATATTGTCGCTTACTAACTGCCCGTAATCTTTATCGGGGGTCATCATGTAGGTGGTGTAGCCGGCTTTCTCAGCCTTTTTTGCAAGTGTGCCGATGACATCATCGGCTTCATAGCCATCGCTGAATAAAACGGGAATATTAAAACCTTCTATCAACCGCTTTACATAAGGAATAGCAACTGCAATATCATCGGGCATTGCATCGCGGTGGGCTTTGTAATCAGCAAACTCTTCGTGACGGGAAGTAGGTGCGGCAGTGTCAAAAACAACAGCAATGTGTGTTGGCTTTTCTTTTTGCAAAATCTCCAACAAGGTGTTGGTGAAACCAAATACAGCAGAAGTATTCAGCCCCTTTGAAGTTACGCGCTGGTTAGTACCGAAAGCAAAATAGGCACGGTAAATAAGCGCAAAGGCATCAAGCAGAAATAATCGTTTATCGTTATTGTCAGACATCAGTAAAAATTTGTGAACGGGTAAAAGTAGAATTTTTGATTCATTGAAAAATAAAAAAGGACAGAGTAAAATGCTCTGTCCTTTTTTTGTAGAGGATAATGTAGATTTATTCTACCGTTACGGCTTTAGCTAAATTCCTTGGCTGGTCAACATTGCAGCCACGCATTACGGCAATATGGTAAGACAGCAGTTGCAACGGAATTACCGACAGTAATGGAATTAATTCTTCTTCGGTGTCAGGAATTTCAATTACAAAATCTGCCATACTTTTCACTGTAGTGTCACCTTCGGTAACAATAGCAATAATTTTTCCTTTGCGAGCTTTTACTTCCTGAATGTTGCTGACTACTTTTTCGTAAGCACCTTTTTTGGTGGCGATAAAAACTACGGGCATTTCTTCGTCAATCAGTGCAATCGGTCCGTGTTTCATCTCGGCTGCAGGATAGCCCTCAGCATGGATGTAAGAAATCTCTTTCAGTTTCAGCGCGCCTTCCAAGGCAACAGGGAAATTATAGCCCCTTCCTAAGTAAAGGAAGTTGCGGGCATCTTTAAAAAGAGAAGCAATGTATTTTATCTGGTCATTGGCTTTTAGTGCAACCTCCACTTTTGAAGGAATTAATTCCAGTTCGCTCACTAATTCGCGATAGCGGGCTTCGGTAACCGTGCCTTTGTTATAGCCCAACGAAAGAGCCATCATGGTAAGTACAGTTACCTGCGAAGTAAATGCTTTTGTAGAGGCAACACCGATTTCGGGTCCTGCGTGAGTATATGAACCGGCATGAGTTGTGCGCGGAATAGTTGCGCCAACAACATTGCAAATTCCAATAATCAGAGCGCCTTTGCTTTTTGCCAATTCAATGGCAGCAAGTGTATCAGCAGTTTCGCCACTTTGTGAAATGGCAATTACTACATCTTTTTCAGTGATAATCGGATTGCGGTAACGGAATTCGGAAGCATACTCCACTTCAACAGGAATACGTGCCAGATTTTCAATCAAATACTCGCCAACCAAACCTGCATGCCATGAAGTGCCGCAGGCCACAATAATAAAGCGGTCGGCATTCAACATGCGTTGCTGATAGTTTCGTAAGCCACCCAAACCAGCTTTCAGTTTCTCTTCGTCCAAACGCCCACGCATGGTATCTTTGATTGAGCGCGGCTGCTCGTAAATTTCTTTCATCATGAAATGCTCGTAGCCGCCTTTTTCCAGCTCTTCCAGTTGCATTTCCAATGCCTGCACATAAGGCGTTTTATTTTTATTCTTGATGGTTTTTATCTTCAGTTCTTCGCCTCTGCGGATGATGGCTATTTCTTCATCTTCCAGATACACCACGTTTTTTGTGAACTCTACAATGGGTGTTGCATCGGAGGCAATAAAAAATTCATCTTCACCAATACCGACAACCATCGGGCTGCCTTTTTTTGCACCAATTAACTGGTTGGGTTCATCCTGAGAAATAACAACAATTGCATAAGCGCCAATTACTTCATTCAATGCAATACGAACAGCTTCAGCTAAATCACAATTTTCATTTTTCTGAATATCTTCAATCAGGTGTGCGAGCACTTCTGTGTCCGTATCACTATTAAAAACGTGTCCACGGCTTTTCAAGCCCTCTTTCAGCGGATGATAGTTTTCAATAATACCATTATGAATGATGGTAATCTTTCCATCCTGCGAAACATGCGGATGTGCATTTGCATCATTGGGCGCACCGTGTGTTGCCCACCGTGTATGCCCCATTCCAAGTGTTCCCGATTTGTCTTTGTCTTTTGCGAAATTTTCAAGGTCGGCAACTTTCCCTTTGCATTTGTAAACATTCAGTTTGTCACTGATCAGAGCAACTCCTGCGCTGTCGTAACCGCGGTATTCCAGGCGGTGCAAGCCTTTTATTAAAATCGGATAGGCTTCTTTTTTACCGATATATGCTACAATTCCACACATCTTAATTTGTATTTAATGGGCAAAACTATTCTAAAATTGTATACGTCAAACGAAGTTTCAAAGGTTTGTCTGCGTTGCCTGTTCCGTTTAATACACAACGGTTGGCACTGGCAGCAGCTCCTGTAACACGTAGATAAATTGTTTTATCTGATGCAGTATCTTTAAGTAAACCCTGAATATGGCGCGGTATATTCAGCTTAAATTCTTTTTCAGGGGAGTTATAGTAACCACCAAAAAAATCGCCTGATTCATAAATGGCATCGTCCAGAAATTTGTCTCTGCCGTCTGTACCCTTTTTTACAAGAATGAGCCGTGAAGGCGGACTTAATCGTGCTGTTGTTCCGCTTGTAACCGGAAAAATAAGTTCTGCTTTATTGATTGCAATTTCGCGTCCGTTTGCAACTAAATTATTCAGATGCGGAAATGTGATTTTTGTTTTCAATCCGGCCATAGCCTGCATATAAAGTTTATCCGTTCCAAGTGTTGAGTCGGCCAACTGATCGGTTATGTCAAATGCTGTAGAATAGTCGTGTTTGAAAGATGTAAAACGTTCTGTGCTTGATTTGATTACAAAATCAAATTCTTGAAGTGCAGTTGTATCTGTATTGTGATAATACATAGTCATTTTTGTATAAGGAGATGACGGACTGATGTAAAGCAATGAGCCCATTCCCGTCAACAGGTTTTGAGTGGTAGGAGTAATATAAATTCCTTTAAATGCTTCCAGAAAAAGAGAATCGCCTGACATAAGCGAAGCAGAGTTTAATAATTCTGTTCCAAAACTGTTATTCAATTTTATGCGCATTTGCGGTGGCTGATTTGTCCCGTTTATCAAAACACTGTCGCGTGTATCAATTAATCCAGAATATGTTCCCAGCGGAATTTTATGATACTCTTTTGTGTCATCTGAATATAGTGAATCTGTAATATCCTCAATTACACGGTGAACGCTGAAACTTTGCTCACCACCAAGTTTCATAATATCTGCATAATATCCTGCATAAGCTAATGACAAGACAACAGAATCGATAGTAGGGTTTGTTCCAAAATCTGGGTCAACGGATTCTAATACAAACTGGGTATAAATGCTTGCTGTTGTTAGTCCGAAGATTGGATCATTGTGACTTCCTAAAATGTGAAAAGTAGTTCCAGATGTGAGTAATGAATCTTCAAGTACTGTGTGGGCAATAATAGTTATCGTGTCGGTAAACTCGCCCTGCAAACGGTCTTCTTCAGGCAACACTTCCAGTCCAACGGTATCTGCTTTTTTGCAGGAGTTAATAATCACCAGAAACAGAAACAGTGCTGTTACAATCCTGCTACTCTTTCCCGAAAATATGTTTTGCATAGGGCTTTAAAAAAATTTGCGGTCTCGCCTTAGGCGAGACCGCAAAATAATTATTTACAAAGTTTTTGATTTCAATTCTTAGTCAGCCAAAACGCCTTCTTCTTCCAGAACGGCATCGTAAAATTCTGAGTAAGCATCCATGTAATCTTCAGGGCTTTGGTATTCAAGAACCGGTTTGCCTGAAGTGCGGAGGTAGGTATTGATTTCTTTTTCAGTTGCCTCGCTTCCTTTGATTATTGCATCACTGTTATCAATTGCAGACTTTGTAAGGTTGATATAGTTGGGTGTTTTGTAATGCTTAAGATCTTTGTCGCTCATGCCTTCAAGTTTCAATTTTTGAGCGGTTTTAGCGTTCATCTGTCCTGTAAAAGCATCGTCATAAACCGAGTAAACAACTTTTGATTCTGCAAAAATCGGGTCTTCGCTGTATGATTTTTTAATCATCAAAGGCAACATGCTGGTCATCCAGCCGTGGCAATGGATTACATCGGGAGCCCAACCTAATTTTTTTACCGTTTCAATTACCCCGCGGCAAAAGAAAATAGTACGCTCATCGCTGTCTTCAAAAAGATTTCCGTCCTGATTAACATACGTAAGTTTGCGTTGAAAATATTCTTCGTTATCTATGAAATAAACCTGCATGCGAGCAGATTGAATAGAAGCCACTTTAATAATAAGCGGATGGTCGTTATCATTGATGATAAGGTTCATCCCTGATAAACGGATAACCTCGTGTAATTGATTTCTGCGCTCATTGATGCAGCCAAAGCGTGGCATAAAAGTTCTTATTTCCTTACCTCTTTCCTGAATTCCCTGTGGCAATTTTCTGCCGATAATACCCAACGGGCTTTCTTCTAAATAGGGTGTAATTTCTGATGAAACGAATAATACTTTAGCTTTTTTCATGTGTTGTATTTAGTTTAACAATTAGTGAATATTCTTTACTGAGTATTTGCTTATTTCTGGTTGTTCGGGGGAATGGATTTTGAACTTCATAGAACAACAGGCTTTTGGAAATAAGTATGCAAAAGTAAGCAATAAAAAAGCAATTTTCAAAATTAATATAGCTTTGAACGCTGATTTTCAGAATTTTATTTTTGCTCCTCCTTGATTTACAACAGTTTCAATAGCTAATTGTTCTAAAATATTATTTATGATTGTGTTTGAAAAAGCAGCAGAACTGAACCAATTTCTTGCCTCGGAGCGGAAAAAGGGTAAATCTGTAGGGTTTGTACCTACCATGGGAGCGCTTCATAACGGGCATATTTCCCTTATTAACAAAGCAAAAGAGGGTAATGATCTTGCGGTAGCAAGCGTATTTGTAAATCCTACTCAGTTTAACAATGCCGATGATTTAAAGAAGTATCCCCGCACGATAGATGCTGATAAAGCATTATTGGAGAAACACGGTTGTGATGTTTTATTCTTTCCTTCGGTGGATGAAATTTATCCCGAAAAGGACAATACCTTATTTGATTTGGGAGGATTAGACACATTAATGGAGGGGAAATTCCGTCCCGGCCATTTTAACGGAGTAGCGATGGTGGTGAAAAGGCTTTTTGAAATTGTGCAGCCCGATAATGCCTATTTCGGTGAAAAAGACTTTCAGCAACTGGCTATTATAAGGTATATGGTTAAAGCTGAGAAGTTGCCAGTGAATGTGATTGGCTGCCCTACCCTGAGAGAAAGCAGCGGCCTGGCAATGAGTTCGCGCAACATGCGTTTAACTGAAGAAGAGAAGACCGAAGCAGCAGCTATTTACAAAGCATTGCTTGCAGCTAAAGAAAATGCCAAAATACTTGCGCCTGAAAAAGTAAAAGAGATTTTTGAAAACACCATCAATCAAAATCCTGTTTTTCGGTTTGAGTATTTTGAAATTGTTGATTCGGAAACCCTGCTTCCTGTAAATGAAAGGAACCCCCAACGCAAAGCCGTAGGTTGTGTTGCTATCTGGATAAGAGATGTGCGGCTGATAGATAATCTGTTAATATTTCCATAGTTTTGCGCCCGCTATGATGATACAAGTAATGAAATCCAAAATCCACCGGGTAACGGTTACTCAGGCGGACCTTAATTATATCGGCAGTATTACTATTGACGAAGATCTGATGGATGCTGCCAACCTGTTGGAAAACGAACGGGTGCAGGTGGTGGACATCAACAATGGTGAACGTCTTGAAACCTATGTGATAAAAGGTAAACGCGGTTCAGGCGTTATTTGCATGAACGGGCCTGCGGCCCGCAAGGTGCAAACGGGCGATATCATCATCATCATTGGTTACGGTTTTGTTGATTTTGAAGAAGCGCGAAACCACAAACCTTCTCTTGTTTTTCCTGACACAGCTACGAACAAACTAACCGTTTGAGCAAAACACTGGCTAATATCCTGAAAATAACTGTTTCCCTTGGGTTCGGTTTGTTTTTGGTTTGGTTGGTTATGCGCAAGCTTACGGAGAAAGAGATAAGCGAAATCACCGCTTCATTTCAGAGTGCGCAATATGGCTGGATATTTATTTCTGTTCTGGCGGGTTTATTCCCGCTGATGAGCCGCGCCTACCGATGGCAAATGATGTTGGAACCATTGGGCTACAAACCAAAATTCATGAACAGCTTTTTTGCTATCACCATTGGTTATCTGGTTAATCTTGCGGTGCCACGATTGGGCGAGGTAACGCGCTGTGGGGTAATGAACCGTTATGAAAAAGTTCCTTTTCCTGCCCTGCTGGGAACGGTGTTTCTGGAACGGCTGATTGATGTTTTCTTTCTTTTTGTGCTCACCTTTATTGTAATAGCTACGCAATACGGTTTGCTTTCAGGTTTTATGGCCGAGAAGATTTTAACCCCCCTGCTTTCTAAGTTCAGCGGGATGCAAAACAATGCTGTTTTTCTTCTGATAATCGCAACTGTAGTAATACTGCTGGGCGGATTGATTTTCTACTTTCTGAAAGCAAAGTTTCAGGCTATTTATACAAAGCTGATGGGTATGTTTAAAGGCTTTGCGGAGGGTTTAATTGCTATTCGAAACATCCGTAACAAGGGCGCATTTATTTTTCATTCGGCTTTTATCTGGGTGATGTATGTGTTTATGTTCTACATCTGTTTTTATGCCTTTCCCGAAACAGCAGCCCTGCCCTTTGTTGCGGTGCTGGCAGCTTTTGTTTTTTGCACCTTTGGTATAATTGCTGTTCCGGGCGGAATAGGAGCTTATCCTGTTATTCTTATGCTTACGCTTGAACTGTATGGCACACCCAAAACAACCGGTTTTGCATTTGGCTGGCTGGCATGGACCTCACAAACGATGGTGCTTTTGTTAGTTGGTATAGCTTCGTTAATTTTAATGCCTTATTTCAATAAAATCAAAGGTGAGGAAAAGCAAACTTGAACTAATTCAGTCTAAAATTCTCTCAGGCGATGCGCTTCAGAAGGCCCTGAACACCTGGCGTTTTTATGAACGTAAGATTGTGTTTACCAACGGCTGTTTTGATTTGCTGCACTATGGACATGTAGATTATCTTTCAAAAGCCAAGGATATGGGAGATATATTAATTGTTGGCCTTAACACGGATGCTTCAGTAAAGCGATTGAAAGGCGAACATCGCCCCTTGCAGAATGAAACTTCGCGTGCCACTATTCTTGCATCACTTCAATTTATTGATGCGGTGGTTATGTTTGATGAGGATACCCCTTACAACCTTATTTTGCATATCCGCCCGCATGTTCTTGTAAAAGGCAGCGATTATAAACCCGAGCAAATTGTAGGCTACGATATTCTTAAGACCTACCATGGCGAAGTAAAGACCATTGACTTTGTGCCGGGATTTTCTACTTCTGCCATAGAGGAAAAAATAAAGAAAGGATAACCCTACTTCAAACTCAGTAACTCCCGCTCCATCCATTTTTTGCTGGTTTCGGCAAGCATCATTTTCTCTTCGCTGTTGTTGTTTACCACTATGTTTTTTAGTGCCATATAAGGTTTGTTGTCCACAATACTGTAAGCCACTAAACTAACCTCGCTGCCCTGGGGAATTCCTTCAAAGCGAACCTTTCCTGTTTCGTCAGGATAGCCCGACATGACCGATTGAATGTTTTTAAAAACCAAACGCACCGATGGATGCAAGGCCGTATCAACGCTTACTACAATTTCCATTTTTTCAGCAGGGTCATCATAAAAGCGGTCGCAGTTAATCCAGCCTAAAGAGCCGCTACTTAATAAATAGTTATCTAAACCTGCCTCATTTTTATTTGTCTGAAAATAGACATCACCAATATTGCTGTAATACTGCTCTGTCTCCGGATCAAAGTATAAATCTTCTTCCGAAACGGGTGTTTCGCTTCCTTCTCCTGAAGCAACCCAATCAAGCATACCATTTTCAGCAAACCCATTGAAAGTTTGCATTCCTTCTTTGTATTGTTTGTAAGGGAAAGCTAAAGTCATTTGTGCACCATCGGCAAGTTGTGCTTCCTCATCACCACAAAAAGCAACAACATGAACGGTACCACCTGTTTCCAAAATATTGCTTCCCGACATGGTGTGCAGGTCGGCTTTCAGCAAATCACCGCGACTGTAAAACTCACGCAACTCAATGCGAATTTTATCTCCAGGTTCTGAACCATCAGCACACAGAAAAGCATAAGCAGGGAAGGTAATCTCAGTTCCCTTTTCACCGCGAATTGTATTCTCTTCCGCAGGATTGATGGTAAATGATTGGATGTTCTTTACAAAGTAATCATCAATGCCCAGAAATTTTTTAGAAGCAAGTTTTATTTCTTTTTCAATCACCGCTTCAGCACCTGATGCAGTAATTTCATAACGGATAAACTCAGGCTTTACATTTTTTGAAGTCAGGTATTGCTGAACGCTATTGAAACGTTCATCGCTGAAACGTGTCATCGAAAAATCTTCGCCATCGCCTACCAGACCAATGCGGATTTTATTGCCTTCAGGTAGTTTAGAATAAATAGTATCGAGCAATGCGGTAACGGTTGCTGTAAGCTCAGCGCTGTTATTTTTGAAATAAACATTGGCACGTTGAACGGGTTGTGATTGAATGTTTGCGCAAAGCGTAATCACTAAAGCGAAAACGGAGATGAACTTTTTCATGATGATTTGTTTTTATTAGTTAACGTAGAAAGCGCATCATATATTGTGTGGGTTTTAATCACATAATACAGATTGTACTCATTCGTTACAAAACCATGAAAAATAATTTCAGCCTTTATTTAAAGACCACTTTTTCTGAAGAGGTATTGCCCGAAACATCTGTTAAAGTAAGCAGATAAAATCCTGCTTCAACATTAGCCGGTTTCTTATATATAATTAACCCGTTAGTAGCCTTTGCAGATGTTTTGTTTACAGTTTTTCCCGAAATATCAGTAAGGGTTATTACATATTCATTACATCCTTGTAGTTTGGTAATATTAATTTTATCCAAAGCAGGGTTAGGATAATATGTTACATGATTTTTACTTAAAATAGATTCATTTAAGCCTGTTGAAGAATTATATAGTGTCTGGATTTCTAGGGCAGACAGTGCTACATCATAAAAACGAACCTCATCAATTTTACCGGTATAGCTGTCTCCTTCAGGCGTGGAACCTGTTCCTGCTTCATCACCAATTATAGTGCTGTTATTTGGATAACCATATTCAATGGAATAATTAGCACCTGCATCATCAGTATTTACAGCAATTCCATCAACATACAATATGTTGTATCGACCGTCATAAGTTAAAGCAAAATGATGCCAACCGTTGCTTAATGTTGTTAGTGCAACAGAAGCAATTCCATAATCACCATTTCTTCTAACTTCTGACTCTAAAGTGCCATCAGAACCATTAATAATGAGTTCATAACCACCCGATGCAGTATTACCTGCAAGTGCAGCCCATGAAGTAAAAGAAGTCCAATCGCTGCTGTATGCCCAAAGTGCAAGCGAAACCTGAGAGGCAGGCTTCAAAATCAAACTGCTTCCTAGATCAATATAATCATCCACTCCATCAAATTCATAGGCACTGTTGGCAGTCCCTGAATTGTCTGTTGTAATTGTTGGGTTTCCATACACCGTTCCATCAATATTATTGCTTCCTGAATCATTGGCATTTCCGCTAAAAGTATAATAAGCAAGAGGTGTAGGTTGGCTAAATCCGCAAAATACAGAAAGCACTATAATTGCTAATGTTAAGTAAATGTTTTTCATGGCTTTTGTTTTTCAGCAAAATTAACACCACCGGTAATTAAAAGAAAATGATGATAATCATTTTGAATTATGCTGGAAGTCAATTTTTGACAATGTTTAATATCGCCAATTTGACCTACTAAAAAATGGTTTTAAGGAAGAATTTCTACAATCACAATTTTACCTTCCTGTGAGATAAGGTCTAATTGCATTCCGCTGATAAAGCGGTTTTGATTAACAGGGTCAAACGAGCCAAGCCCGGCCCATACTGCATGACCTGCATATTGTCCGTTCTCGGGTTCGTTCATGTAGCTCAGGCGTTTTTTGTCGCTGCCATCGCTGTTCATTATCCACCAGTCGGTGCCACCTGCTTTACTTTCGGTGTTGCTCATCCACACAATTTTATTTCCGTCAGGGCGGTAGTGTCCATGTTCGTTGTAATCTTTTGAAGTTAGTTTTTGAATATTAGTTCCATCAACATTGATGGTATAAATATGTTGGTCCCAGAACGAAGGCTGATTAACGCTGCTGCAATAAATTAATTTCTGGTTGTCGGGCGAAAAACCATAACACTCATAAAACGAAGGCTCGCCTGTTGGTACTACCTGCACATTGCTTACAATAGGAACACCGGTTGATTCAAATGCAAAATCAGCCATTTTAATTACCCAGTAGCCGGCAAGTTTTTTACCATCTAAAAAGTTAGGAGCTTCCACTCTGTCAGTCCATGAGATTTTTGTCATGTCGGGCGAAAAGCGCGGACAAATAACACCATGGTCATAATCATTCGGTATGTCAACAATTTTGAAAATAGCACTGCTGTCAACACGCATGATCCAGATATCGCAATAGGCACCAAAGCCGGGAAGCGCATCGGTTGAACTTCCGGGATGCACTGCTTTTTCGGCAACAAAAATGCACCATTTGCCATCGTTGCTCCAGGCCATGTTGGCGATATGTTTATTGGGTAAAGCAGGATGGTCGCAGGTTAAACAGGTGTCTTCCGTTCCGTCAGGATAGGACATACGGATATCATAATACCCATCTGTTCCCTTTTGTGAGTAAAGAATACGGTTGCTGCCCGATGGGTCCCATGAGCAATCAAGTCCGCTTTCCTGAAAAGTAGTGATAATGGTTGGCTCGTCAAGAATGGGTGCAGCGCATGAAGTAAGGAGTAATAAAAATAGCAGCCAGAGGTTTCTCATGCCCAAACTTACTGATTTTCCTTCCAGCGAAAGCTTTTTATTTCCAAGCCTGCCAGATCCAGAACACGATCAACAACGGTTGCGGCAAGTTGCTCAAAATTTTCGGGACGCGAATAAAACGATGGCGAAGCGGGACAAATAATTCCGCCTGCTTCGGTAATGGTTTTCATGTTGTTGATATGAATCAAACTGTAAGGCGTATCGCGTGGAACGAGAATAAGTTTTCTCCGCTCTTTTAAAATAACATCGGCAGCGCGGGTGGTTAAATCATTGGATATGCCTGTGGCAATTCTTGCCAATGTTCCCATTGAGCAGGGACAAACAATCATAGTATTATATTTTGCCGAGCCGGATGCAAAGGGAGAAAAGAAGTCATTCTTACTGTAGATCTTGAACGGCAACTTTTCATAATCGGTGTTGCCTAATTCAAACTTCCAGACATCGCGGGCATTGTCACTCATTACTACTCCTACTTCTTCAATCTGTTCGTGAAGCGTTTGCAGTTTATCAAACAGCACTTTGGCGTAAATACTTCCGCTTGCTCCGGTAACGGCTACAACTATTTTATGTTTGTTCATAGGATTGAGAAACAAAAGTAGCGATGTATTTGTTCTGAACGGTCTTAGTAACAACAAAAATACATTTAGCTTTGCCGCCCTTAATTTTATGAGCAAAGAAAAAATCCTTCTCTTTATTCTTGCCGCCATTCAGTTTACACACATTGTGGACTTTATGATTGTGATGCCGCTGGGCCCGCAGCTGATGCGTTTGCTGGATATGAACCCGCAGCAGTTTGCGCTGATGGTTTCGTCCTATACCTTTAGTGCCGGAGTAGTTGGTTTTCTGTTTGCTTTTGTGGCCGACAAGTTCGACCGCAAGCAGGTTCTGCTTTTTTCTTTTCTGTGTTTTACGGTTGGAACTTTTTCATGCGGCTTTGCTAATTCCTATGAGTTTCTTTTGGCAGCACGTATTGTTACAGGTGCTTTTGGCGGTGTTATGAATGCGTTGGTTTATTCCATTATTGCCGATGCATTTCCGTTTGAACGCAGAGGTGCGGCAATGGGTGTGGTGATGGCTTCGTTTTCATTTGCTGCGGCAGTGGGTGTTCCGCTGGGTTTGTTTCTGGCTTCGCTGGCCGACTGGCATTTGCCTTTTCATGCTTTGGGCGGGGCGGGCATATTGATTTCGATAGGTATTTATTTATACATACCTGCCCTGCGTGCACACATCGGCAAGGGTGCAGAGGATGCACGCATTTTTGATTTTCTGCTCAACATTGGGCGAACCAAAAATTTATTGAAAGCATTGCTCTTTATGTTTCTGATGGTGATGGGGCAGTTTGTGGTGATACCTTTTATCAGTCCGTATATGGTGAGTAACATGGGCATTTCGGAAAAGGAGCTGACCTACGTTTATCTGCTGGGCGGTGGCGCTACTTTTTTTACTAATCCCTGGATTGGCCGCCTTTCTGATAAGTATGGCAAGCCAAAGGTGTTTACCATTCTTGCGCTGCTTTCGGTTATTCCCTTGTTTATAGTTACCAATGTGCAGGAAACGGCTTTGTGGTTGGTGCTGCTGGTTTCAGTTTTCTTTTTTGTTACCATCTCGGGGCGTGTGGTTCCGGGAATGACCATGATAACCAGCGCTGTTGAGCCGCAGCACCGCGGCAGTTTTATGAGTATCAACTCGGCTGTGCAGCAGTTTTCTTCGGCAGGGGCTTCTATGATTGGCGGTATGATTGTTATTACCGATGCTGGTGGAAAACTGCTCAATTATCAGTATGCCGGTTATTTAGCCATTGCAGCTACGCTGCTTTGTATTCTGGTAAGCAGAAGGTTGAAGGCGGTGGAGTAGGGGCGCAAAATTTTACGCCCCCTACAAACCACATTTCCGCAATCATTTTCTTTTACTTTTGCGGGCATGAAAAACATCGATACCTACAATTTCGCTGGCAAAAAAGCCCTGATACGCGTTGACTTCAACGTGCCTTTGAATGCCGAATTCCAGATTACAGACGATACCCGCATCCGTGCTGCCATACCTACCATTAAGAAAGTGTTGAGCGGAGGTGGTTCGGTTATTCTGATGTCGCATTTGGGAAGACCAAAGGACGGGCCTGCCAACAAATATTCACTGAAACATTTGGTTGCGCATCTCGGGCAACTGCTTACTACTACCGTAAAGTTTGCTGAGGATTGCATTGGCGAAAAAGCAACATCTGCGGCTGCTTCTTTAAAGCCGGGAGAGGTTCTTTTATTGGAAAATCTGCGCTTTCATAAACAGGAAGAAGCGGGTACCGAAGAGTTTGCCAAACAATTAGCCTCGTTGGGCGATGTGTATATTAATGATGCCTTTGGCACAGCACACCGCGCCCATGCTTCTACCACTATTGTTGCGCATTTTTTTCCGGAAGAAAAAATGTTTGGCTATGTGATGAGCGGTGAACTAAACAGTATTGATAAAGTTCTGAAAAATGCCGAGCGCCCCTTCACTGCCATTATGGGAGGTGCAAAGGTTTCGGGTAAAATATCCATCATCACTAATTTGATGGACAAGGTTGACAACATTATTATAGGTGGCGGCATGAGCTACACCTTTTTTAAGGCAATGGGCAAACAGGTGGGCAACTCCTTAGTGGAAGACGACCGCCTGCAAACGGCATTGGAGATTTTAAAGACCGCTAAAGAAAAGGGCGTACAGATATACCTTCCCAGCGATTCAATTTGCGGGGATAAGTTTGACAATGCCGCTAAAACGGTTCACTGCCTTTCGTTTGAAATACCCGATGGCTATATGGGTCTGGATATTGGTCCGCAGGCGGCAGATGAATATGCCTCGGTAATTGAAAACTCTAAAACCATTTTGTGGAACGGCCCGATGGGTGTTTTTGAGATGAGCACCTTTGAAAGCGGAACCAAAGAAGTGGCCCTGGCAGTGGCAGCAGCTACAGCCAAAGGTGCTTACTCCTTAGTAGGCGGTGGCGATTCGGTGGCTGCCGTAAACCAGTTTAATCTGACTGATAAGGTGAGTTATGTATCAACAGGCGGTGGTGCACTGCTGGAATACATGGAAGGCATTGACCTGCCGGGGGTAAAGGCTATCAGGGAATAAGCCGCACAGCAATCAAGGAACCTTTACCGTAGTAAATCGTCCTCCGCACAGCAATCAAGGAACCTTGACCGTAGTAAATCGTCCTCCGCATAGCAGTCAAGGAACCTCGACCGCAGTAAATCGTCCTCCGCATAGCAGTCAAGGAACCTTGACCGCAGTAAATCGTCCTCCGCATAGCAGTCAAGGAACCTTTACCGTAGTAAATCGTCCTCCGCATAGCAGTCAAGGAACCTTGACCGCAGTAAATCATCCTCCGCACAGCAATCAAGGAACCTTGACCGCAGTAAATCAAAAATATTACTCTTTACTTTTCTCCCACTCCGCAGCAATCCCCTCCAGTTCCTTATACCAGGCTTTGCCGAACTTGCGTATTAAAGGTTCTTTCAGGAATTTGTAAACCGGCACGTTCAGTTTTTCGCCACAAGGGCCAGCGGGTTTGCAAACGCTCCATTTCTCGTAGTTCAGTGCAAGGTAGCTTTTCATATCCTTAATACGGATAGGGTAGAGGTGGCACGAAACGGGTTTCTTAAAATCTATTATGCCGGCACGGTTGGCCATTTCAATGGCGCACTTGGCTATTTTATTCTCGTCAAACACCACATAAGCGCAGTGCTTGTTGCGTGAATTGAGAGGCGTTTCCAGTTCATTGGCTTCGTTCTTAATCCACTTGCCTTTTTTCTCTATTGTTTTTATGCCCGTTTCGTTCATGAAAGGTTTTACCTGCTCATAAATATCTTCCAGTGTCATGGCTTCTTCCTCGTCAAGGGGCGCGCCACCCTCGCCTTCCACGCAACAGGCACCTTTGCAGGCACCAAGGTCGCACACAAACTTTTTGGTCAATAATTCTTCACTGATAAGGGTGTCTTTTACGGCTATCATTTGTTTCGCAGGCATAATGGCAGCGCAAGATGCCAAATTTTTATACATTCGCGTTCTAAATTTATTTAAATCATGAAGAAATTCTTACTTGCGTTAGTACTTATAACTTGTAATTTATCACTTATAACTTCTTACGCCCAATGCCCCGGCTGCACCATTGATACCCAATGCGGAGTAGGTATTAACCCTGTAGCGCCAACCCTGTGTCCGGCTGTGTTGCCTAATGCCATTCAAAACCAGCCCTACGACCAGAACCTTACCTTTTTTATGCCCCGCGATTTTGTTGATCAGCAAAGCGGACAATCCGTTACCCTTAACGGAATTACTGTAACACAAATTGTGGGTATGCCCGCGGGATTGGCCTACACCTGCGACCAGCCCGGCTGTGCCTATACCGTAACACAGGATTCGCGCGGTTGCGTAAAAATATGCGGAACGCCTACCGTACCCGGAAACTACAACGTTGTGGTTTCGGTAGTGGCCAATGTTACCACTCCAATCGGGACCATTAACAACCCTGCAAGTTTTTCGCTCTTCCTTATTGTTGAACCTGCTCCGGGCGGAAACCCGTACTTTGGTTTCAACCCTCCTTCGGCTTGCGGTGAGTTAGATGTTACCTATGAGGCTTATCTGGATTTCTCACCAAACCAGGTTACGGAATACGATTGGGATTTTGACAATGGAAATACTTCAACCCAGCAAAACCCTCCTGTGCAATCTTACAATACTCCCGGTGATTATTACCCAAGCCTTACCACTACTGTTTACAACTATGTTTTAACCGATGTGTCGGCAACTACTTCGGGTTCGGGCTGGTGCGGTGATGTGGAAGAAATAAGCCTCTTTGGTGTTTGTCAGGGAGCGCCTGATTTGTATTTCACATTCACCAACGGAACACAAAACTATACTTCATCAGAAGGAAGCAATAACACCAGCAACTCATGGAGCAACCTTAACCTGACACTTGAAAACCCGGCCTTCAACATCAACTTCTGGGATTCAGACGGAACATCGCAGGATGATAACCTGGGAGCATATCCTACATTTGTTACAGCAGCAGGAACGTTTAACTTCACTACTCCCGAGGCCTTCGGTACCTACACCATTGCTTTGGTAGTTGACACTGTTTACCAAACCGAAGACACCATCACCGTTTTTGCAAACCCTCCTGTTCCGCCAATGATTGCCATGCCTAACGACAGCGTTTGCCTTGGCGATTCATTATTGCTTACCACTATTTCAGGTCCTTATACCTATCAGTGGTCGCAAAGCGAAACCTTTATCTCTGACAGCGAAGCGGTATGGGTTAGCGTACCCGGACCTACGGGTTACTACAACCTGTTGATTACCGATACAACAACTTTCTGCCTTAACCGTGCCGACTCAATAAGAGTATCGTTTGTAAACGACCCGGCTCAGCCTTTCATTACCTTCAATGGCGACCTGAATGCATTAGAAATAACCAACAACAACAGCGGATTATACGATGTAACGTGGTATAACAACGGAGTTGAAGTGGTTGACTCAACCGGCAATACCCTTGGCGGACAAACCACAGCCGGACCTTACACGGCAACGTTTACAAGCCCTATCGGTTGTTCAAGTGAATCATTTCCGTTCACCCTTTGTCTTGCTGGTGGCATTGCATCGGTGTCAAAAGACACACTTTGCTGTGGCGACCTTGCACAGGTGCTTTCAGAAGGATTTGTGGCAAGCCCCGGATTTAACGTAGCATGGGCAGTAACACCTTCAGATTTTGGTCCTGTAAGCAATCAGCAGCAGGCAACCGCTGCCAATGATGCCGGTTATATTTTCCCGGGATTAAACGATTCATCTTACACCGTTCAGCGCCAGTGTGCCAACCTTACCGACAGTCTGGAAGAAGGATGGTATTACATCACACCGTTTATTGCCGAAGAAGCAAATATAACACCTGTGGTTTGGGATACGCTTACTGCATATTGCCGCCCCAACATGACTATCTGTCCAATCATAACAGGCGACAGCGGTTGGGCAATTGACCCAATGGTGTTCATTTTCCCTGACGGAACATCGTTTAACGTAAACGACCAGTACCTTCCCGGAAACCACATTATTATTTCGCAGCAATTGATTAGCGTATTGCCGGGCGGAACATTACCATGCATTCCGCTTACAGGATTGTTTCCGGGCGATCCCAACGGAACATGGATTATTTCGGCAACAAACACAGGAACAGGAGCTGTTAGCGTTAACGTTCCTCCGTTCCAGATTATTAACTATGCCGACAGTTGCAACCTGATTTCAGAAGACCAGGTTTATACCTTTGATGCTTTGACCATTGACCTTGAACCGGGACAAACCCAAACGATTGAGTTAGTAGTGCCACCGGTACCGGGCGAGTTCCCTGCCATTGTTGAAACCTGCTCAGGTTTTGGCCAGCGCGACTCGGTTTACCTCAGAAACTGTTTCCCTGAACTTACCTGCACCATTTCAATCGACTCGATACAAGGTCAGAACGTAACAACCTTTGATGGCTCCAACGGCTTTATTGATGTAGAGGTAACGGGTGCAGTAGCTCCTTACACCCTCTCATGGAGCAACGGTGCAACCACCGAAGATCTGTTCAACATCCCTGCAGGAACCTACACACTTACCGTTACCGATGATAACTGCACACGCAGCCTTACCGTTATTATCAGTCAGCCGCCAAACGGAATTGATGAGAACGGAACACCGGGTTTCAGCCTGTTGCAGAACATTCCTAATCCGTTTAACAATAGCACGGTTATCAACTTTGTTTCTGACCAGCCGGGCGATTATGTGTTTACCGTAACCACTATTGAAGGCAAACTTTTAGAAACCCGTCAGGTGCAGGCATCAGCCGGTTTCAACAAGATTGAATTCTTTACCGGAAACCTGCCTGCGGGAGTTTACTTCTACACGTTGAGCAATAAAGAAGTTAGGGCTACCAAGCGGATGATGATTGCGAAAGACTAACCCATCAGATTATCAACTTCATGTAAAAAGTCCTGCCAGATGGCAGGACTTTTTACTTTTATTAACTGCCTGTCTTTAAGAATTGTTTTTACATTTGATTCCCCAAATCAAAACCACATGAAAAAAATTCTACCGTTCCTTTTCATAATAGCATCGGCATCAGAAGCCTTTTCTCAAAACCATTTGTATGCAGCCTTCGGATATAATCTGGGCTATGCATCACTTGCAGGACTGAACTATAATGTTGACCGTTACAACATAACCAGAACATGGCTTGACGAGGAGATGGGGAATGTTCATTTTCCGAACGGATTTACTTTTGCAGTGGGTAAAAGCGGTAGAAGATTTTTGTTTGATATGACCTGGGTAGGTCGTCACCAAACTGTAAGTGCATCGGGTACACAACCTAATGGTGATGTAGGAGAACGTGAGCTGAAATGGAGAATGAACAGCTTCAATATAGGATTAGGTGCAGCGTTTTTAAAAACTCCTTATGCAAGAATAGCAGTAGGTGTTTCATTAGACCTTGGAACCGAGAGAACCTTTACCCGTCTTAAAACAAATGGCGTTTATGACTATGAAAGGTTTATGGATCTTGACAAAAACTTCTTGGTGGGCACTACCGTCTTTGTGCAGTTTATTGTATCCACCGAAAGCTTCCCTATGGGTTTATTCATCAGACCTTATATACAGTTCCCATACTTCAAATCACGTTATGACGAAACTGCGAATGAATTAGATGAGGCTAATTACCAGTATGGCGATCCTAATAGCCAGTCAAAGAGCATGAATTTTGGCGTTCAGCTTATGATCGGTCTCTTTAAAAGAGACGAGTTTGGCAGAAGTCTTCGAGGAAATTAATATTCGGGGTTAAACTACTTCCTTCTTGGTAAAGAAGTACATCCAGATAATACGCGAAAAGCGGAAGTTGACAAACCATAGTAATATCTGCGGCAGCAGAATAAGTAAGATAACACGGTAATCATACTGTCCGGGCATAAACAGTTCCCATAGTACAAATACGGCAACCGCTTCGGCAACGGTAAGTGCATAGCTTACATACATTGCCCCAAAGAAATATCCCGGCTCACGTTCAAACTTATGTCCGCAATGCGGGCAGTTTTCATGCATTACAGGTGTTTTGAAAAGAAGAAGGTTTCCGTTATCGGAAAAGATTTCTCCGGTTTCGCATTTGGGGCATTTGCCTTTCAGCAATGAGATTATACGTGGTGAACTCATAATTACAGAATACTTAGAGGGCACAAAGTTCTTAATTAATGAATGTAAAAAAGGTCGGATTCGATAAAATCTAAGTTGTTTATACTTGTAGCATGAAAAACTTTAAAACTCTTCTTGTCTTTTTTCCGGTGTTTGTTTCGGTTTATGCAACTGCACAAATACCAACCGACACACTTTGGCGCGATATTCAGAAGATGCATCTTACCAAAACCGATTCGGCAATAAAACTTGTTTATCAAAGGCTGAATACGATTGTAAAGCCCGCTGATTACGATAACCTGTCGCAGGCGCATCATTGGATTGGCACTACGTTTATGAAAATTAACATGGACTCTGCAACCGCACATGCTGCAACCGCTTTGCAGTATGCCGCAAAAGCTGCAAAGCCCATTTTGTTTGCCAAAGCCCATCACCTGCAAGGTTCTATTGATAACCGCATGAGTAAGTTTGATAATGCTGTTGCCAGTTTTGACAAAGGATTAAAGGCTTTGGAACTTGAAAAAGATACAGCCCACAAACGCTATAAAGAAATATATGAATTGTTGTTACGCGGAATGTCAACGTCCTACAACTACATGGACAAAAATAACGAAGCGCTTAACTACGGACTTAAAGCGTTGACTTTTGCACAGAAAAACAAACTTGACTTTCCTGAAATGGCAGGATTGATAGCCATTTCGAGCCTTCATTTTAAAATCAACGATGTTAAAGAAGCAAAGAAATACATGCACCAGGCTTTGGCAAAAAGCATTGTACTTAACAATAAGCTTGCTGGCTCAAAGTGTTATGCCAACCTGGCTATTTATCATAACACTGAAAATAATTTTGACTCGGCTTATTACTATCAGAGCAAAGCAATTGAGCTGAACCGCGAGATTGAGAACCATGAAGGATTGATAAGTAATCTCGTTATTTTATCAGCAATTGAAAGCGACAGAGGCAAAATAAAAGAAGCCATTGCTCTGCTTGAAGAGGCTGATAAAATTGCCAAAGAAATGAACTTTGACCTGCAGCGGTTCGACATTCTGATTAATTTCTGTTATGCCTTTAATAAAGAAAAGCGATATAAAGAGGCATTGGAAAAAGCCGATGAACTCATTCTTCTTTCAGAGAAAAAGAAGCGGTTTGATAAAATAGTAAAGGTTTACAAGGAAAAGTATAAAGCCCTTTCGGGACTCGGAAAATACAAAGAAGCAACCGAATGGTTAGAGAAGAGCATTGCCATATCAGACAGTTTGAAAAAAGAAGAGAACGAAAAAAATCTGCAACAGCTTTTAGTGAAATATGAAACCGAAAAAAAGGAAGAAGAAATAAAACGGATGACCACCGAGGCGCAGGTAAAAGACCTCTTAATCCGTCAGCGGAATATACAATTGATTTCGGTAGTGATTGGTGTAGTTGTGTTGCTGGGACTGGCTTTGCTGTTGTTCCGCAATTACAAAATCAAGAAGGAATTTGAGTTGCTTGATTTGAAACAACGTTTTTACCGTGCACAGATTAATCCACACTTTTTGTTCAATGCATTGGGTTCGGTGCAGGGTTTCTTTTACGACAAAACCGACCCTAACAAAGCAGCGGGTTATCTATCTCGTTTGTCAAAACTGATGCGTCAGATATTGGAGAACACCTTTGACAATCAGGTTTCGCTTGCCGAAGAAAAAACATTGATGGAAAATTATCTGGAGATACAGAAGGTGCGCATGGGCAACCGTTTTGACTATGAAATTGAAATGGATGATGACCTGCGCGATGTGTTGATTCCTTCCATGATTACCCAACCTTTTCTGGAGAATGCAGTTGAACATGGCTTCAAAGAACTGAGCGACCGCAAAGGGAAAATCAACATCCTTATCAGTGAAGTAGATAATGCTTTGCAGATAAAAATACAGGATAACGGAACCGGTTTAAGTGAGAAAAAAGAACCTAGTGAACACAAATCACGGGCAATGGATATAACCTGGGAACGCCTGAAACTGCTTGGAAAGACAAAGAAGAAAAATGCGAACTTTGAAGTGATTGATAATGCAGCCAACGGTGGTGTTGGTGTAACTGTGTTGATAAACTTACCGATATGAAGTTAGCCGTAATAGACAATGAAAACGAAGTGCGCAAAGGCATTGTGCTGATGCTGCAACATAACTTTCCTGAAGCGGAACTGGTAGAAGCAGACGGTGTTGCAAGCGGATTGAAGCTGATTGCAAGCGAACATCCCGACCTTGTTTTTCTTGATGTAGAGATGAATGACGGCACCGGACTTGACTTGTTGCGCAAGCTGGAGCACCGCTCATTTGAGGTAATCTTTATCACTGCTTTTGCAAAGTATGCCATTGAAGCATTGCGCCTGAGCGCTATTGATTATCTGCTTAAACCGGTTGACCCGATTGAGTTGACACAAGCAGTGAACAAAGCATTGGAGAAGATTGACAAAGAAAATCTGGGAACAAAATTAGAGTTGCTGGAACAAAACCTGAAACAACTTACAGGCGGCAACCGCAAGATATTGTTGAAAGACATGGAGTCGATTCATCTGATAAAGATTGACGACATCATGCGGTGCGAGGCGGATGGCAACTACACCCGCTTCTACATCACAGGCCGCCCAAGCATTATGGTTTCCAAAAATCTGAAAGAGTACGAAGACTTGCTGGGCAATCATTTTATACGTGTACACAACTCGCACTTAGTGAATGTAAACTTTATCACACGCATTGATAAAAACGATGGAGGCTCTATTGAAATGAGTGACGGCATCAACATTCCTGTTTCGGTGCGCAAGAGAGAGAAGTTGCTGGAGTTTCTGAAAAACCTGTAAACAGTTATTTGCAAAAGGCATACAGTTATTAATAGCTGACGCAACAGATGTTAATTGGCTCTGTCCGTCATTGCGAGGGAGGAACGACCGAAGCAATCTCACTATTAAATTACTTCACTTATTATGAGATTGCTTCGCTGCGCTCGCAATGACGGAAATCTCCAAATCGTCTACACTTATTAATTCCCTTACCCCACCTTTCCATTAGCATAAAAGAGTAGCTCATCTTCAGGATAGTTTTGTCACAAACTAAAACTCATCCACAATGAAAAAACTCTACACACTATTTATCGCAGGCAGCTTTATGCTTTCTAACAATGTCTTCGCGCAATGCGAAAGCTCAACATCACTGCTGGTTGATCTGCAGATGGAAAACACCAATGCAGATTCATCTGCTTACAATCAGCCGGTACTCAATTATGGTTCACCAACATTTACAACCGACAGACATGGAAATGCAACCGGTGCATTGAACACTACATCAGGTACCATCTTCTTAAGCAACGACCAGTCGGGTAATTTCAAGTGCCAGTTTCCGTTTACGTTTTCGACATGGATTAAGTCAAACGCACTGGGCGCACGTAATCCTATTTTTATGAATGAAGACCACGGCTCAGCTTATTCAGGCGTATGGATTAATCTTTTGCAAACCGGTGAGGTAATTGCAAGTATCGGAAACGGAGGAGTTCCCGGTTCTGCTTCAAGAAAAAGCGCAACAACAACTACGCAGCTTGTTGCCGGAACATGGTATCATATTGCTGTGGTTTTTAATTCACTCTCCGATATTGACATCTATGTAAACGGTGCGCCACAGACAGTTACTTATTCGGGCGCAGGCGATGCATTGTATTATTATATGGTTTCGGGAACGGCAGGCAAAATAGGAAGCGGAGTAAACGGAAGCGGAACCAATGCTTATTTTAACGGTGCTATTGATGATCTGCGTTTCTGGAATGTTGCATTGGTTGACATTCAGGTGCAGGCTTTGTATAACAGCCATTACGATTTCATTTCAGCTGAAACACTTTCTATCTGCAATGACAATGAGTTTACAAACGTGTATGCACCTAACGAGCAGTGTGATTATAACTGGAGCAACGGAGCAACATCTTCTGTAAACGCTCTTTACGGTGGCGTGTTGGGGGAAGGTGAACATATTATTTATGCCAGCGTGTATGACAACAACAACATACTGTATACCGACTCGGTTATAGTAACTGTAAGCGCCTGCACAGGTGTGGATGATAACACCGATCTTGAATCTCTTTCGGTTTATCCCAATCCTTCATCAGGAACAGTAACCATTAAAACGGCAACACCGGGTTACTTTACTTTATCAACTGTTTTGGGCGAACAGCTGATGAACATCCAGATTCAAAACAAACACACACTGAACATGGAACAGTTTGCACCCGGCATTTATTTCATTACTGAATTAAATTCGGGCAAGACACTCAGGCTGCTCATGGAGTAGTTTTTGTGGTTCATTCCGCAGTTATTGCGGAATGATTGAGTAAAGCCGTCCGATACTGCGAGCATCGGGCGGCTTTTTTATTGCGGTCAATTGTATAAACAGGTCGTTCATCGGTAAATGAAATACACCTTTTGGCAAAACAGCTACAGTTATACATACTCCTTGTGCAGCCGTCCATTGCGCTGAAAATACCCCTTACTCTGCTTGTAATTTTGTCCCGTCAAACAATAATTGTATCCACTTTAAACAAACATTAATTATGAAAACACTTTACTCAATCTTAACAGCCCTTGCACTAACAGTTGCAGGCGCATTTAATTCACAGGCGTGTGATAACTCATCGTTCACGCTTAACTCACACACCGATCTTGGCGGAGGTTTGCACGAATACACTGTTACCTTTTGCGCAGGCAGAGGTGTAAGCGGAGCGGAAGGACAAACAGGTCTTTGGGCAGTTAATCTGGGAGGCGGTGCAACCTTCTCTTCGTATCCTGCAACATTAACAAGCCCCCAAACCGGTGCTGTTTATGGTGCCGACAACAGCTCGTATGGTGCAGAGTATTTAGTTTACGATGCTGTTTCATGGCCTTCAAACTCAACATTCCCTTTTCCTAATGCATGGACGTGCGTGTGCGGTCCTGATGGTTCGGCTTGCGTTACCTTTACGTATGTTACCGTTGGTGAGCCCACCAGCATGACCTTAATGGGTGCTGAAGCAGCAGGTGTTGGTGTGCCTCCTTACGGTTGCAATGGCGAGGCCGACATGGTTATTAACCTTTCAGGTCCTGTGGTTGATGCAGGCAACACTGCCTACTACTGCCTGGGTGGCAGCGCTACATTAAGCGCAACGGTATCGGGTGGAACTGCTCCTTATACTTATCTGTGGGAAGCACAATTTGTTCCTGCAGTTGTGGGAACAAGTGCAAACGTTACAGTTTCGCCTACTTCTAATGAGCTATACCTGTTAACGGTTACCGATGCAAACGGATTATCAAGCAGCGATTATAAATCGGTTGTTGTTTATCAACCTCCTGTAGCAAATGCAGGTGCTGATAAAACAAAATACATCGGTTACGGTGCGCAGAGTGTTACACTTACCGGCAGCGGAAACGGCAGCATGCCTCCTTATTCTTATCAGTGGAGCAACGGAGCTACTACTGCTTCTATTACTGTAAGTCCAAGCGTAACAACCAACTATACCTTAACAGTAACAGACGCACGCGGATGCGTGAAACAAGATGTAGCACAGGTAAGAGTTATTGATATCCGTTGCGGAAGTAACAAAGTAAGAATGTGCCGTAACAATGTAAACGCCTGTGTAAATACTTCGCAGGTTCCTACGCGCCTTAATCAAGGTTGGGTGTTAGGCGCATGCGGCTCTAACAAAACAGACGAAGAAGAATCATTTACTGAATTAAGCGAAGAAACTATGTCAACTATATTCCCTAATCCTGCATCATCACAGGCAACAGTTAACTACACCTTTGTTGATGATGTAAACGTAACAGTAGGTGTGTACGATGTTTCGGGTCGTTTAATACAGAACATTGTTAACAACAAAGCAATTGTTGCGGGCGACTTAAATACCGAAACCATTTCGGTAGCAGAATATCCTGCGGGCTTTTATTTCATTGGCATTAATGCTTCCAATGGTGAGCAGATTATGCACAAGCTGATGATAGCACGTTAATTAAAAAAGTAAAAAGAGATTAAATCAAAAAACAAAAGTTGAGGATTGGCAAATCGTTAAGGTTTGTCAATCCTTTTTTAAATTCCATAAAACCATGAAAAACATACTATACACAGTTCTTTTATCGCTTTATTCTGCTGTTGGTTTTGCACAGGCAGGTGCTAATGATAATTGGTTTATAATGGGTAACGGTTTTAACAGTTCGGTGTTTGCAGTTGCCGTTCAGCCAAATGACGACAAGATTATTGCAGCCGGCTGGTTTACCGATTACGACAATACTACAGCTAACAACATTATCCGCTTAAACGCCAACGGAACCATTGATAACACCTTTAGTTCCGGTGCAGGAATAAGCGGAAGCGGAGCAAGAATACTGAAGATACAGGATGACGGAAAGATTTTGGTTGCCGGTTATTTTCAAACGTATAACAATGTAAGTGTTGGACCCCTTATACGCCTCAACAGCGATGGTACGTTAGACAATACGTTTCAGATAACATGCAACGACCAGATTAACACCCTGTCTATTCAAAGCGATGGAAAAATAATTGTGGGCGGATGGTTTACCGAGTTTAACGGAACGGCTGTAAACCGCATTGTGCGGCTAAATACCGATGGCAGCACCGATAATACATTTAATGTAGGCACGGGAGCAGAAGGCGAAGAGGCACAGGTGCTGGCATCGGCAGTGCAAAGCGATGACAAAATACTTATCGGAGGTATTTTTACTACCTATAACGGAACAAGCATCAGAAATTTTGCACGTCTTAATTCCGATGGTTCAATTGACCAATCGTTTAATACCGGAACCGGTCCTGATTATGCAGTGCGCGCCATGCAAATTCAGCCGGATAATAAAATAGTTATTGGCGGAACGTTTTACAATTATAACAATGTTTCAAACGAACGCCTTACACGTGTTAATGCAGACGGAACAATTGATGCTGCTTTTAACCTTTCGGGCTCAGGGTTTAACAGCGAGGTATATGACATAGCCATACAAAACGATGGTAAAATTATTGCAACAGGTTATTTTACTGAATACAACGGAACTCCGGCAGGGCGCATTGTTCGCCTGAACAGCAACGGAACATTAGACCATAATTTTAATGCCACCGGGGCCAATGCGGTTATTTATTCATGTGCCTTGCAGAGTAACCAACAACCGGTTGTTGCAGGTGATTTTGTAACATTTGACGGTGAAAGCAAAAACTACATTACCCGATTAAACAACTGCATAGGAAATTCTTACACCATTTCGGGCACACTTCAGGTTTGCTTCGGTGAGAGTGCTGCTTTAAGTGTGGAAAGCGATGCAGGAGATTACAGCTGGTACGATGCGGCAATCAACGGTACCTATTTAGCCGGAGGTGCAGATTTTACAACTGCTCCGCTAACCGAAACAACTACTTTTTATGTGCAGGACAGCCTTGCCTGCGGAGTTATTACTTCACCGGTTACCGTAACCGTACAAGCTGTTGACAACAGTGTTACACAACAAGGCGCAACCCTTTCGGCAGGCAACCCAAACATAGAAGCAACCTATCAATGGTATAATTGCACAACGCAACAAATTATAGCCAATGAAACCAACAGTAGTTTTACGGCAACCGAAAACGGCAGCTATGCACTTATAGTAACACAACTTTTGTGCACCGATACTTCCACTTGTTTTTCAGTAACCGGAATTGGTATAGATACACACGAGCTGAACGGAACATTTAGTATTACACCAAATCCTGCAACAGAGAATATAACACTGCGTTATAGTTTGCTTGCCGATGCGGAGTTAACTATTGAAGTGTTGGATGTTTCGGGTCGTTTAATTCAAAGCGTAGCAACTAACAAAGCTGTTTTTGCAGGTGATGTGAATACTCAAACTATTTCGGTAGCGGAATATTCTGCGGGCTTTTATTTCATAGGCATTACTGCATCTAACGGTGAGCAGATTATGCACAAGCTGATAGTGGCGAGGTAGGATGATAGCTGACCTTAAAAGAAAAAGTCTGCTCCCTGTATTATCAGGAGCAGGCTTTTTCTTTTAATAAGAATATATGATGTTAAAGACGAGTGTACTTCGGGTTAAAAAACATGGTTGGCTGTCGATGACGCTCGTCTTTTGGCTCGAAAAACGAAGTTGAGTGTCGCAAGGAAGCGTTACTTGCCTCCAATAGAGCTATTTTATGTCAATGACGATCGTCATTGACATAAAATTCTGACATTCTGTCAAAAAGACGACCGTTATTGATACTCAATAGCCTAATTTATACTCAATAACGATCGTCATTTAGAGTAAATAGCCTTAGTTAAACCAAAAGACGAGCGTCATCGACACTCAACCAATTTTGGCACTAAATCTCAAAATACCCATGCCACCTCCTTCTCACTCTGTGTAACCCCTCTGCGAGCCATCTCCCAAAACATTCCCTCGTTTCCCTTGTTTTACTTCTCACCGAATACCTTGTAACTGCGATACATAAATCCCTACATTTACAGTCCTTTTCAATTTCTGAATGAATATAAAACGACTCATTGTACTGGCAGTAATACTTTGTTTCATTGCTGTCATGTCTGTTTTCAGTCCCGGACAAAACCAGGTATCAGCACGTTTTCATACCGAAGAAGAACTTCGTGCTTTTAACGACCACACCCGTGCACCCATAGGCGAAGGGCAATACTTTCTTAACTCGTTCCGTTGCAGCGGATGTCATGGCAAAGACTCATCGGGCAATGCCAATGTAAACGAAGCAGGCGATGATGTAAACCTGTATGACCACTGGCAACCCACCATGATGGCCAACAGCGCCCGCGACCCTTTGTGGCGCGCCAAGGTAAGTCAGGAAATAACAACCAACCCTGCACACGCGGGCGAGTTGCAGGATAAATGCACATCGTGTCACGCACCCATGGGACGTTACACCAAGTTTTATCACGAAGAAGGGCATTATACCATGGCCGAAATTGATGGCGACAGCCTTGCTTACGATGGGGTATCGTGTGCCGGCTGCCACACCATAGGACCCAACGGTTTGGGAACCATGTTCTCGGGAAACATTCCGTATGATACCACCCGCAGAGCCTACGGCCCTTTCCCTAATCCCGAAACAGGACCTATGTTGTTGTACGAGGGATACACACCCACCTTTAGTCTGCACATGGATGAATCAAGAGTGTGTTCGCCCTGCCATACGCTCTACACCAACACTGCCGACCTTGACGGAAACCTCACGGGAACAACCTTTGTTGAGCAGGCTACCTATCACGAATACCTGAATTCATCCTTCCCTGCCGAAAGCATCACCTGCCAGAAATGCCACATGCCCCGCATCGAAGATCCTATTATTATAGCCAACGGATTAAGCGGCTTAACACCGCGCACACCCTTTAATCAGCACACCTTTCAGGGCGCCAATTATTTTATGCTTAACCTGATGAAAGAAAATAAAGAAGCGCTGGGCATCACTGTTGAAGACTGGAAATACGACACCACGCTTGCCGCCACCTCACGTTCTTTAAAACAACAGAGCATCAACCTTGATCTGATATTAGACAGCTTAACAGCCGACACCGCTTTCTTTACCGTAAAGCTGCGCAACAAAGCAGGACATAAGTTTCCTTCGGGCTACCCTTCGCGCAGGGCAGTGGTGCAGTTTGTTGCGCTCAGCGCTGATAACGATACCGTTTTCAAATCAGGAATATTCGGAAGCGATGCGCGGGTGAATAATGAAACACCTGCCTTTGAACCGCACCACAATGTTATAAAGCAAAGCGGAAAAACACAGATTTATGAAATGGTAATGGGCGATGTAAACAGCAATTATACATCAACCCTGGAACGTGCAGCCGTTATGCTGAAAGACAACCGCATTCCTCCCGATGGGTTCACCGGTTCATCATCGGTTTACGATACTGTTGCAATCGTTGGAGTAGGAGCCGACAGCGATTTTAATTTCGAAAATTCAATAGAAGGCAGCGGAACAGATGAGGTACATTACCATGTTCCCGTTGCAGGTTTTTCGGGCAACATCTCGGCTTATGCACGCATGTATTACCAGACTGTTCCGCCCAAGTTTCTTGACGAGATGTTTGCACTTAGCACCGCACCCATCAACACCTTCCGCGATATGTATGATAATGCCGACAAGCAACCCTTCCTGATGCAGCACGATAGTTTGCTCAACGTGCAACTCATTACAGGAATTCACGAACAGGCAAATGAATTCAATGTTTACCCTTCGCTTACTGTTGATGGAAGAGTTTCAATTACCTCACCAAACGATATTAATACCATCACCGTTTATAATACGGAAGGTCAGTTAATACTATCGCAAAGCAGCACCGGACGACAGGCAAGGATAACTTTGCCTGAGACATCCGGCATCTATTTTATAGTAGTTCAAACGGCCAATAAAACTTTTCACCGAAAAGTGTTGCGTCAATAATTTATTTCATCTACTTTACCGCCTTATTACCCTGATAACCAATTAATATTAATCAATAAACTCTATGAAAATTTCTACTCTTAAACGTGCAGTTCTTGCTTGTTGTTTTGCTTTTGCAGGCAGCAGCGCAGCGCTTGCACAACTTTCGTTCACCAACTCTAATTCAAGATTGGATGTAATGACCAACAGCGGTTGCGTGGTAACCGTAACGGATGTAAACTTCGATGGTCTTGATGATATGGTTAGAATGGATCAGGGGCATCTTGTAAATGTGGATATACAGGAGCGCGATGGCAACTTCACCAATTACTACATCCGCGATAACGGAGGTGGCAGTTCATGGGGCATGGCCGTTGCTGATATTGACCGCAACGGATACAAAGACATTATTGCAGACGGTTCAGGAGGCATTAACGTGATTAAACTTTTCTGGAACGGAACAGCCTTTACTTCTACCAGCACTACACTTCCTAACTCAGGTTTCTTTTTGCAGAACATATCTATCTGCGATGTTAATAATGACGGTTGGCTTGATGTTTTTTGCTGCGATGATGATGATGCAAGTACCTTGTATGTAAACAACGGTTCAGGAACATTAGCCATATCAAACATTATCAACTTTGCATTGAACCCCGGCACCAACTACAATGGCGACCCTGCCGACTCAGGTAACTACGGCAGCGTTTGGACCGACTTTGATGGCGATAACGACCTTGATCTTTTTGTGGCTCACTGCCGCCAGAGCACTTCAAGCGTTACTGACCTGCGCAGAAAAGACCGTTTGTTTGTAAACGATGGAAACAATAACTACACCGAAATGAGTACCGATTACGGAATTGAACTTCCGGGTGCTTATCTGCAAACATGGACTGCCATGTTCGGTGATATCAATAACGATGGCGACTTTGACCTTGGTTTGGTTAACCACGATGTGGGCAGCCAGATTCTGGAAAATGACGGAACGGGTCATTACAGCAACATTACCACCGGATCAGGATTTACTTATTCAGGCAACTACATTGAGTCAGTAATGGAAGATTTTGACAATGATGGATATGTTGACATTCTTATTGCAGGTCCCGAGTGGAAAATGTTTATGAACGATGGCGACAACACTTTTACTCAGGCAAGCGGTTTATTTGCAAATAACGGAATGTCATCATTCGCCATCGGGGATCTGAATCACGATGGGTTTATTGATGTGTTTGCTTCTTACGGTGATATTTATGTATCGCCAACAAACATTGACGATGTGCTTTATCTGAATGACAAAAACGACAATCACTTTATTACTTTTGATCTGGAAGGAACCACCAGCAACAATGGTGCAATCGGAGCAAAGGTTTATATCTATGGAGATTTTGGCGTGCAGGTGCGCGAAGTGCGCGCTGGCGAAAGCTACGGAACCATCAACTCATCACAACTGCACTTTGGTCTGGGACAAAGCACTTCTATTGACTCGGCAAACGTTTGGTTTCCTTCAGGTGAAACCGTTCATTTTGATGAGTTAAATGCTGATCAGTTTGTAACAGTGGTGGAAGGTACCTGCAACATTACAGGAAACATTATTCCCGGTCCGTATATCATCTGCACAGGCCAATCTTCAACACTTACAGCGGTTGGTGGTTATACTTCTTACCTATGGAACACAGGCGAAACCACACAATCTATTACTGCTAATTCTTCAGGTTCTTTCTTTGTAAAAGTTTCTAACGGAGCCTGCAGCAACATCTCACCATTAATTGATCTGGAAGTTAGTCCTGACGAAACACCTTCAGTTTCAGCAGCAGGTGAATTAAGTTTCTGCGAAGGTGGTTCAGTAACCTTAGAAGGTATTTCATCTTCGGCTACATCATACCTGTGGTCACCGGGCGGTGCTACCACACAATCATTTGACGCAACACAGTCGGGTGATTATACCCTCACTATTCAGGGAGTTTGCGGTTCATTCACATCTTCAGCTATTACGGTTGATGTGCTGGCAGCACCTGCACCTACAGCAAATGATGTAACATTGAGTTTCCCTGCATCTGCAACATTGAATGCAACGGGTAACAACCCTCAGTGGTACGATCAGCAATCAGGCGGTACACTGTTAGGAACAGGAAACACCTATGTAACTCCTGTGCTGAACAGTGCAACAACCTATTATGTTGAAGACATTACAGTTTATCCCGGTGGAACGCAATACACAGGTATTACGGCTCACTCAGGAAATACCTTCAGCGGAAATACTACCAACGGAAATCTGATTTTTGATGTAACCGCTAACTGTACACTTGCATCGGTAAAGGTTTATACCGATACCCAAGGTGAACGCGAAATACAATTGAAAAACTCAGGCGGAACTGTTATTGCAAGCACTACAGTTGATATTCCTGTTGGCGAGTCACGTGTGGATTTAAACTATACGTTAACTCCCGGCTTTAATTATGAACTGACAACCAATGCAACGGTGAATAATACCAACTTCGGTTACAATGCTCCTCGTCTGCAACGCAACAGCAGTGGTGTTGCTTATCCGTACACCATTACAGATGTAATCGCTATCACAGGGTCTAATCAGGGAGCACAGTATTACTACTACTTCTATGATTGGGAAATTGAATTGGCTTCTACCGAATGTGTAAGCGAGCGTGTTCCGGTTCTGGTTGACATTGCAACAGGAGTTAACTCTTTAAATGCAGATGCAATCAGTCTTTATCCAAACCCTGCAAAAGACAGATTGTTTGTAAGTCTGAACGAGCAAGCTTACAACGAAGTGTTTGTGAACGTAATGGATCTGGAAGGAAGAACAATTGCTCAACAGGCATTCTATAACACAGCGTCATCACAAAAACTCGAGATCGGATTAAGCAATCTTGCAGAAGGCGTTTATATGATTAAAGTAATTGCTGACGGAACAGAAAGTGTTTACAAAGTAGCGGTGAAATAACCCGAACTGAAATAGATTAAAATAAAAAAACTCTCCCGTATCGGGAGAGTTTTTTTGCTTTAATACAGGATGTAATTATTCTTTTTCCATCAACTCTTTTATCTTCCGTTCTTCCCAATCCTTCCCAAATTGGTTGAAAACAAACACTCCGCAGAAGTGCCAGAATAATCCAAAGCCCCAACCCAATAAAGGCCAGTAAAACCATAATTCATCCGGACTGGTGAAGAGATTCACGGCTATCATAAATGTGTTGATGACAACAAAGGTTACTAAGTGGCTGTAGAAGCCTTTCAGTTCCTTAGCACGTTTTTTTGCACGTAGATATTTTGCTGTTTCGTTTTCCATGGTTATTAGATTTGTTTATACAAAGCTATAAAAATTGGGTTTAAAACATAATCCTATACATGGCAGTAGGAAAAATACCGAACTGATAGCTGGTTGTAATTTCCTGTTTCCGCTCGTCATAATCTTTACGGAAAATGTTTTTGCGGTTAAGGATGTTCTGCAAATCAATAAAACATTCGTGTGTTACTTTTTTGCCATTTGATTTAAATGAGATTTTAAAATCAAGACGGAAATAATCTTTCAGTTTATTCTCAAATGCCTGATCATAAAAATACACGGCAGTTCCTGTTGCAATAGAAGAATCTAAGTTTACAGGAATGTAGCGTTTGCCGCCTGCAAACGTAACTTTTGCATCAAAGCCTACGGTTTTGTTTTGTTTCTTTTTGCTGACGTTAAATTCTTTTCCTCCCAAAAAGTTCACGGTATAGTTTCCATTGAAGGCGGTGTTGCGCAACACTCCATCACTGCCTTTGTACTTTGATTCGTAAAGGGATGTGGTGAATAATGAATACCATCCTTTGGCATAAAACTTCTCAGCTGTGAATTCTAATCCGTAGTTGTAGCCTGTTCCCTTATTTACCAGGCTGTCGGTATCAGGAGTGTCGAAGTTTGCACCTGTATTTACTAATGAATAGTAAGAAGAACGCTGCTCCACAGGCAATTTATCCAGGTATTGAAAATAGGTTTCAAACTTAAAGCGCATATTTTTCAATGCTGTGTTATCATATGCCAGCACTGCTTGCTTGCTTTGCGACAAGCTCATATTTTTATTGGTCAGCGCAGAGGTTCCGTTAGTATAATCTGTTTCCACAAAATAAGCCTGCAACATTTGTGTCTGGCTGTGGAAACCTGCACCAAAGCTCAGCGCATTTCCTTTTCCCATATCCCATTTCAAGCCTAGTCGTGGTTCAACTGCATAGCTGTTGTTCAAAAAAAATTGCTGGTAATGAACTCCGGTTGTGAGTGAAAGATTATCCGTAAACCGATGTTGCCATTGCACATATGCCTGCAGCAGAAATGAATTGCCGTTGAAGTTGCGCAGTGTTATAAAATGAGTACCGTCAATCAAGGTACTGTCTGTAAAATTAAAACCATAACGGTCAAGAATAAAACCTGTCTTCATGGTGTTACGGGCATTAAATTTTTTATTCAGACTATAGTTTGCCGTAATTTTATTTTGTGAAGAGTTATTGCGGTAAGAAGGAATGGGTGTGCCGTCAACCGTGCTGAGTGAATCGTCTTTTATGTTGTTACGTGTTCCCGAGACAGCGATCACTAATTTTGAGAAAACCTTTTCGCTGAAAAAGAAGGTATGAGAAAAGCCAACCGCTCCCATATCGCTCCCGAAATAATTGTCATACCCACCCGAAGCGTAGGTATCATCTTTCTTTCCTTCGCTTTCCAGCAATTCAATATAGCTTGTTCCACCTACACCAAATAAGGAGAAGATGCCGGCCTTCTTAGTAGGAAAATGAAATTTGAAAGAAACATCCTGATACAATGGAAGCGCACCACCCGAACCGAAATCAATGCCAAACAAAGCAACAAGAGCAAGGACAGAGTAACGGTAATTGACCAGATAACTTGCTTTGTGTTTCTTAGAGAATGGTCCTTCCAGTCCTACTTCAATTCCGTTAAAACCAACCTGAGCCATGTATTCGCGTCTCTCGTTATTTCCATGTCGCATGCGTAAATCAAACACACCCGACATCGCATTCCCGTATTCGGCAGGAAAGGCCCCGGTAAAGAAATCGGAACGATCAAGAACGTTGTTATTCAGAATATTTATTGGTCCGCCTGTGGAGCCAAGATTACCGAAGTGACTTGGATTTGGAATGTCAACACCATCCAGACGATAGAGCAAACCAAGTGGAGAATTCCCGCGAATGATGATGTCATTACGTGCATCATCAGCCTCTGTAACACCGGCAAAGTTAGCAGCCATACGGGCGGGGTCGTTGCGTGATCCTGCATACTTGCGGGTATCCTCTACTGTAAATGAGCGCGCACTTACCGTGGCCATTTCGTTCAGTGTTTGTGATTTGTCGCGTTCTCCGTTTATTACAACCAGCTTGCCCATCACAATACTTTCTTCCAATTCTATATCCAACACGGTTTCTTTGCCCGTGTTAACAATCACAGGAATAACAGTTTCCTTATAGCCGAGGTAAGAAATTTTCAATTGCCTCCGTCCTGCAGGAACGTTTGCGATTTTAAAAACACCTTCTTCGTTGGTAGCAGCACCAAGTATCTTAGAGGAATCTAATACCACTATACTTGCCCCTGGCAAAGGTGATTGCGATTGTTTATCCACCACTTTTCCGCGAATGGTTTGCAGATAGCTCTGTGCAGAAACATTAGTAAAATAGAACAGAAAAAAGAAAAAAAGAATAACGCGCATGAATGTGCAAATGTAATTTCTTACCCAACTTATTCAATGCATTTTTAAATTCATCTGTATTCCTTATGTTTGCATAGAACATTATTAATACAAGTGAATTTATTTTCTTACCCGCTTACTTCATTTTACCGCAAAGCATTTTCTCTGCTTCTGATAATTATTAATTGTCAATTAACAATTAACAATTGTTTTTCTCAGGAAGGTAGTTCGTACATAACTAATTTCAACCTCAGCGAATCGGTTTACAGTAATCAGAATTGGGCAATTGTGCAGGATAACGATGAGGTAATGTTATTTGCCAATCGCAGAGGTGTGCTTACTTACGATGGTGCTTCTTGGAACGAGATTAGTTTGCCTGATATTATTTTTTCTATGGTTGCCGATCCGCAAAAAGCCAGAATTTATGCCGGCTGCAGAAATGGCTTTGGTTATTTAAGTAAAGACGAAAAGGGAATTTATAATTACACAGAACTTTCAGCCACACTAAAAAATACAACTGAAATTTCGAAACTGGAAATAACTTCTGATGCAGTTTATTTCTACAATAATGAAACAATAAGCCGCTGCCTGCTCAGTAATCTTAACAATACACAGCAATGGGCAACCAATCCTGAAAATCCATATGCAGGAACCATACTGTTTAAAGACAAAGTATATGTTCTGGTTTCGGGGAAAGGATTGCATGTAATTGAAAAAGATAGTTTGCAATTGGTTAAGGGGGGAGCAGCAACTCCTGCTGAAATTCTTTTCAACGTTCGATATGACGAAACTCATGTAATGGTTGGAACAGGTAACGATGAACTTTTTCTTTTTGATGGAAAATCATTTACTAAGTTTTTGTTTGAAGGACAGAAACATGTTACTGAAAATCTGTTGGCAAATGGCGTGGAATTAAGTGAAAATGAAATTGCAATTTCAACAATTACAGGTGGCTGCCTTATTATTGACAAGAAAACTGGCGCAACCCTTCAGTCTGTGAATTACAGGACAGGTTTGCCCGATGATGAATTGTATGCAATAGGAAAGGACCGCAACAACGGACTTTGGCTATCGCATGAATTTGGTTTAAGCAGAATTGATAACAACCTGCCGGTCCGTAATTACAGTTCCTATCCGGGGTTAGAAGGTAATCTGAATGCTGTTGCCACCACAGCAGGAACGGTATATGTTGCAACAAGTCAGGGCGTGTATTTCCTTACCAAAACCTATGATACACAGGAGGTAAAAAAATTAATCCAGCTGCAGGACAGGGAAAAGCTTGAACGCACAAAAACTGAAGAAAAAAAACAAACAGGTCAGGCGGATTTGCAAAAACTGTTTGATACTCCAATTCAGGAATCGCAGTCAGACAAGTCTGAGAAAGAAGTTAAGAAAGTACAACGCGAGGAAAAAAAGAAAAAGAACAAAGACAAGTGGAATTCCTTGTTTGGTTCAAAAAAGAAAAAATCACTGAAACAGGGTAATGAAGAAGAACCCTCTGAAACAAAAGAAACAGAGGAAATAGTTGAAACAGAAGCTGTGCAGCAGCCCGAGCCTGAGTTGAAGACAGAAAAAATCCCTGAAAAGAAAACTGCAGTTGTAAAAACGGAAGAACCGCCAGTAGCGCAGTCAAAATTCGGAACCTATATTTTTAAAAAAATAAACGGACTGAATGAGAAATGCAAACAAATGACAACATTCAAAGAGCAGTTGCTGGTGGCGACCAACATGGGTTTGTACCTTGTTAAAAATAATGTTTCAAAAGTTCTAGTGCCTGATCGTTATATCAATTGTATTTCGGCTTCTGCAAATAATAATCGCTTCTATGTGGGAACAAACAGTGGAGTTTTTTCTGTGAAATGGACAGGAAGTGACTGGTTGGTTGAAAATGGTTTTGAAAATTTTAACAACCCCGTTTATTCCATTACGGAAGAACGTGGGAAAAGCGTTTGGCTTGGCAGCGATGGCGTAGTTTATAATACAATGCTTGACGAAAATGGAGGTGCAGTTGCAACTAAAATGTATTCGTTTGATAAAGATTATGCAGAAAAAGTAATTACCGGACGAGTTGATGGAAAGGTGAACTTTTTTCTTTCATCAGGAATTTATGCTTACGATGCTGCAAAAGATTCATTGGTAAATACAGATAAAAATGCTGATGGTACAATCAGGAATTACAACAGACGATACGTTTCGTCACAGGAAGATATTACGTGGAGTTACAATAACAGTGATAAAAAATGGAAAAGCTATAAGAACAATCCATCTCAGAATCTTATTTTCTCGGCTTACCTTGATTTGTTTGATGGCATTCAAAATATTTTTGTAGATGCACAGGGAAATTTCTGGGTAATAGACGGTGATAACTCACTCTACAAAATCCTGCCCTCAGAAAAGTTTATAGGAATGCATGATTTTAATGTCTATATCCGCGGTGTATCAGATAATCAGGAGAACAATTTTTCGCTTGAGAAATTAGTGGTTGATGCCACAAACAATATGCTATCGTTTAAGATTGCTGCACCTTATTATCTTAAAACCGATGCAACAGAATATCAATACATCATTGATGGGCTGATGACCGATTGGAGTAAATGGGATTCTAAATCAGAGATTGGGCCTTTCCCTTTACCGCCCGGAGATTATACTCTCAGAGTTCGTGCACGTAATATTCTTGGAACATTGAGCCCGGAAAAAACATTGTCGTTCTCTATTAATCCTCCTTTTTATAAAACCTGGTACTTCTATCTGTTATATGCTCTGGTAGGTGCTGGATTGGTTTGGCTTTTTATTCGTTTCCGTGAGGCAAGTCTGAAACGCGAACAGGCTGTGTTGGAAGAAAAAGTAAGAATACGTACAGCAGAACTTGCAGCACAAAAAGAAAAAACAGAAGAGTTATTGCTGAATATTCTGCCGCATGACACAGCTGAAGAATTGAAATCAAAGGGTTATGCTACTACCCGCTTCTATAACATGGCTTCGGTAATGTTTACCGATTTTAAAGATTTTACAAAAATTTCAGAAACCATGAAACCTACCGATCTGGTTGAAGAACTTGATCAGTGTTTCAAAACATTTGACGACATCATCGAAAAATACGGACTTGAAAAAATTAAAACCATAGGTGATTCATACATGTGTGCCGGTGGAATTCCCAAAGCAGATGATTTTAATCCTATACGCATTACGCTTGCTGCTCTTGAGATTTGTGATTTTATGGACTCGCGTAGAAAAAACAAAACCACAAAAGCACCATTTGAAATACGGATTGGAATTCACACCGGACCAATTACTGCAGGTGTTGTTGGTAAAAAGAAATTTGCTTATGATATCTGGAGCGATACGGTAAATACTGCAAGCCGCATGGAAAGCAGCGGAAAGGTTGGTATGGTCAATGTTTCAGGCACCACACATGAGTTCATTAAAACGTATTTTGATTGTGAGCATCGAGGTAAAGTAGAGGCAAAAAACAAAGGACAGATTGATATGTACTTTGTAACCGGCATTAAGGAAAAATATTCTGAGATGGGTAAAGGGAAAATGCCAAACGAATTGTTTCTTGAACTGCTTGCTTCAGAAGAATCGTTGCAAAAAGTCTGATGAGGTATCTCACTGCAGATTATGTTTTCCCGATTTCGCAGCCGCCAATTAAAAATGGTGTGGTTGTAGTTGATGATCAAGGTAAAATCGTCTCAGTCAATTCAAAATCAGAAATCAGAAATTCGGAATTAGAAAATTATCAAGGCATCCTCTGTCCCGGTTTTGTTAATACACACTGTCATCTGGAACTCTCTCATATGAAAGGTGTAATTCCCGAGAAGACCGGATTAGCAGGGTTTATCAAAAATTTTATTGTGGCACGCAAAACATTTTCGCCTGAACAAATTCAAAAAGGAATTGAAGCAGCAGAAAATGAAATGCTTGATAACGGTATTGTTGCAGTAGGTGATATTTGCAATGTTTCAGATACCTTTACTCAGAAAGCTAAACATAATTTAAAGTATTATAATTTTATTGAGGGATTTGATTTCTTCCCTGAGAATACAGAAGCCGAAATAAAAAGAATGAATAGTGTTATTGAAGAATTAATGCAACTCGATTCACATGCTAACTATTCCCCCGTTCCTCATGCACCTTATTCTGTTTCAGCGAAATATTTTCAAATTTTTTCTAAAACATCACCTGATAAAATTCTGTCTATTCACAATCAGGAAAGTTTAGAAGAGAACCTTATGTTTCGTGAAAAGCGTGGAAAGATTATTGAACTTTTTAGTTCGCTGGGAATGAATTTTTCAGATTGGAAGTCATCTGGAAAAAATTCCTTGGAGAGTTATTTGGGTTTTCTGCCAACCGTAAATAATCTCTTGTTGGTACACAACACCTTTACAGATTCTGAGGATATAAAATTTGCTGAAGGACACAGCAATAATATCTATTGGGTAACCTGTCCGAATGCAAATCTTTACATTGAAAATAAGTTGTCTGATTACAATTTATTTATTGATGCAGGCGCAAAAATGACAATCGGAACGGACAGTCTTGCTTCGAATCATTCTCTTTCAATTCTGGACGAGATGAAAACGATTTCATCACATTTTCCTGAACTGAGATTAGGCATGCTTTTGCAGTGGGCAACTTTGAATGGTGCCAAAGCATTAGGATTTCAGAACGAATTTGGTTCGTTTGAAAAAAGCAAAAGGCCTGGGGTTCTTTTAATAGAAAATGTTAATCTTGATAAGATTTTGTTGACTCCTAAATCGAAAGTGAAACGCTTGGTTTAATTACCAGTCTTCTTTAGCGGGTAGTCCTTTATCTTCCATTCCGGTAATCATAGCATCAATTGTCTTCTTAATCTCCTGATCAATATTAGTAAGCCATTGTGCGTGTTTCTCAGCATCGGCAGGGTTAGCTGCTTTACCTTGCGGTAAATCATGATTCCATTGTTCAATTCCCTGATAGGAAGTTGCCATCTCATTTATTTTAGTGATGGTGTATTTGTAGCGCCCGTCTTTAAATAACAGGAATAAGCTGTATTGGATGGTAGCCACTTTTGTTTCTACTCCTTTTTTATCCTTTGCCATCAAAGGAAAACGAATAAAGCCCTCTATTTCATACTTCAACGAATCATCTGTTCTTATTTTTTCTGTCGGATTTTTAAAATACGAGAAGAACCATTTTTTCCCGCGCTTATACAATTCAGGAGCAGTAGTTCCTTGTATGTTCATCACAGCAGTGTAGGTAATAAATTCATTTTTATCATCCATAGGTAGTTTTGAAAAAACTACAGGTTGTGATTTTTGTGCAAACAGCGTTGTTGCTGCGAAGATGGAGATGAAGAGGAAAAGAAGTTTTTTGTTCATGGATAGAATGAAGTTTTATAAGTGGCAAAAATATAAATTAGATTGTTTTGCTGTGTCTGCAAAAAAGCAAAATCAAAAATAAAGCCAGAGTAATTAGTTTGAACCGTTTTCGGTTGATTCTTCTGTACACTCATCAACAATTACAGGCTCAAGATCCTGACCTAAAACACCAAGGCCTATGCTTTTGTAATAATTGTTGAACATGTTCACGGCAATGTCATTTCGTGTTGTAGAACTTTCAACCCCCAAAACAATGGAAATCACGCGATGGTCGCAACGTTTTGAAGTGGCAACAATGCAGGTTTTTGCATTTTTGGTGTATCCTGTTTTTAAACCGTCAATTTCGTTTTTGTAATACTTAACCAATTTGTTACGGTTTTCATATTCTAGTTGGTTGTAGCCATTGTGAATTACTTCTTTTTCGCGACTTGATATTTCCACATACTCAGGATGTTTTAGTGCTTCGCGGGCAAGTATCAGCAAATCTTCTGCTGTGGAATAGTTGTCTTTATTACCTTTTTGAATTCCAGGTAGGCCGTTTGAATTCCAGTAACGGGTATTTTTCATACCTAACTCCTGCGCACGTTCGTTCATGCGTTGTACAAAGTATTCTTCCGTTCCGCAACCCCATTGTGCCAATAGAAAAGCTGCATCATTTCCGGAGCGGATCATTGCGGCTTCAAAAAGGTCTTCAACGGTAACAACTGCCCCTTCCTTTAAGAAAACCCTGGAGTCCATAACTAAACTTGCTTCTTTGGTAACAGTAACCGGTGTCTTCCAGTCAATTACTCCTGCTTTTATATCTTCAATGGTAAGCAGAGCTACCATCATTTTTGTAAGTGAAGCAATAGGAACCTGTGTTTTCATCTGTTTTTGCCAAACAACAGTGTTGGTATTTACATCATAAATTAAACCGGCACGCATATATTTTTCGCTGTAGCCTAGTGTTGAATCAATTGAAATGGTAAACTCATTGCTCTTTTTAATGCGTAGCGTTCCGGTTGTATCGCTTGACATAATGCCGTTGCCATAGCCCATACCAGGCATTCTTCCGGGAAGGAGAAGAATAAGTAAAACAACAATAACAGGAGCTATGAAATTGCGCATGGCTTTTAATAGTATAACGTTGTTTCCTTTTAAATATTGCATTTGTGGGATGCAAGTATAAAACAACGTAACTTAAAACGCAATTAAACCTGAAAGGTTCTTTTTAACACCGAAATGTTTAAAAGACTTTTTATCTGGCTGAATTGACAAGGGTTTCGGCTATAAGGAAGTCTGAAGGGGTAGTGATTTTGATGTTTTCAGCGTTTCCTTCTACCAAATGCACTGTAAAGCCTGATGATTCCACTACGCTGGCATCATCGGTAAAAAAGGGTTGATACTCAGTCTGATAAGCCGAAATCAACACATCAGAACGGAAACATTGAGGAGTTTGCACTAAAACGTGCTTATTTCGGTCTAACGAGCGACTTTCGTGGCCGTTATAGAAGCGGATTGAATCATTTAATGGTACATAAGGAACGGCAGCGCCAAACTTCTCTGCGGCTTCATAGCTGCGGGTAATAGTTTGGATAGAAACTAAAGGACGGGCAGCATCATGCACGCCAACAATTCCTTTTTCGGCTATTATTTGTAACCCGTTTTGAACGGAATGAAAACGGGTTTCACCACCTGTAACTAATTTGTGTGGAATAGTGAAATTATATTCATTACAGAGTTTTTCCCATTCCGAGAAGAAATCGGCAGGTAGGGCAATGATGATTTCTGTTGCCTTATCAAAATTGTAAAAAGCCTCTAAAGAGTAAAACAAAACAGGTTTTCCTGCAAGCGGCAGAAACTGTTTGGGAGTGGATGAATGCATCCGTGTGCCTGAACCACCTGCTACTATTATGGCATATCTCTTCATCCGTTTATACTTTTCCAGATAGCATCTTTCAGTTTTGTGATGCCTTTTTCAGTATGCGATGATATAAAAAGTATTTCGATTCCCTTAATTGATTTTTTTACTTCCTTTTTTACTTCTGCCTCTAGTTCGTCATCTAATAAATCACATTTTGTAATGGCAAGCAGGCGTTTTTTGTGCAGCAATTCAGGGTTATACTCTTTTAACTCGTTGAGCAGTATTTTATACTCTTTTGCAATGTCATTAGTATCGGCAGGAACCATGAACAGAAGAATGGAGTTACGCTCAATATGGCGAAGGAAACGGATACCAAGACCTCTTCCTTCATGTGCCCCTTCAATAATTCCCGGAATATCTGCCATTACAAAACTTTTGTAATCGCGGTATTTTACAATTCCTAAGTTTGGAACTAATGTGGTAAAGGGGTAATTGGCAATTTCAGGTTTGGCAGCTGAAACTACCGATAGTAAGGTTGATTTCCCTGCATTAGGGAAGCCTACCAAACCTACATCGGCAAGTATTTTAAGCTCCAGAATTTTCCATTCTTCCTTACCCTCTTCACCGGGCTGTGCATAAGAAGGGGCCTGATTGGTTGAGGATTTAAAGTGATCATTACCCAATCCGCCACGACCGCCCGGAAGCAATATTTTTTCTTCTCCGTCCTGTGTTATTTCAAACTCAATTTCTCCGGTTTCGGCATTTTTTACTATGGTTCCCAGAGGAACTTCCAGATACTCATCCTTGCCTTCAGCCCCCGTTTTGCGTGAGCTTCCTCCACCTTCGCCAGGGCCGGCAATAACGTGTTTTCGAAATTTCAGGTGAATGAGTGTCCAGACCTGGGTGCTGCCTTTCAGAATAATATGTCCGCCACGACCGCCATCACCGCCATCGGGACCGCCTTTTGAGTTTTGCTTGTCGCGGTGGAAATGTCGTGAACCCGGTCCGCCTGCGCCCGAGCGGCAGCAGATTTTCACATAATCAACAAAATTGGATTCTGACATAGGTTTGGGTTTCCCGCAAAGGCTCAAAGAACACTAAAGAATTAGACTTTGTGAACGTTGTGTCTTTGTGGGAGAGGGTTATTTATCAATCAGTTTACACAGCGCACTAAAAATCTCATCAATGCTGCCTATGCCGTTCACCGCATGAAATTTATTCTGTGCGGTGTAATATTGTTTTAAAGGTGCTGTTTTATTATTGTATTCGTTAATGCGGTTGCGGATAATGCTTTCGTTGCTGTCGTCTGCACGGCCTGAGTCTTTTCCGCGAAGTAACAAGCGTTTGGTCAACTCTTCGTTATCTACTTCCAGTGCCAGCATCATGCTAACGGCTGTGTTTTTTCCGGTCAGCAGTTTATCCAATGCTTCGGCTTGTGCCGTGGTGCGCGGAAAACCGTCAAAAATAAAGCCTTTGGCATTTTTATTTTCTTCCAGTTTGTTGCCAATCATTCCTATTACCACTTCATCGGGAACAAGAACTCCGGCATCCATCAGCTTTTTGGCTTCCAGCCCAAGTGTGGTTTGGTTTTTAATTTCATTGCGCAGGATATCGCCTGTTGAGAGGTGAACCAACTGGTATTTCGCAATCAGTTTTTCGCTTTGAGTTCCTTTTCCCGCGCCCGGAGGACCAAATAAAACAAGGTTAAGCATGATGGTAAAGTTTAATTATTCAACAATTTTATAAATCTCGGGAAGGTTGCGTCCCAATCCGTTGTAGTCTAATCCGTAGCCCACTACAAAATGATTGGGTATTTCAATACCGATGTAATCAATTTTAAAGTCTTTTTTAAAAGCTGATGGTTTAAAGAGCAGTGTTGCAATTTTAATGGTTTCTGGTTGCTCTTTCTCCAGTATTGGTAATAGTTTGGCAATGGTGTTTCCGCTGTCTATAATATCTTCCACCAAAACAATGGTTCGGCCTTTAATGTCTTCGTTTAAACCAATTTGTGTTTTTACTTCACCCGTTGAGAAAGTGCCTTCGTAAGACGATACTTTTATAAAACTTACCTCACAGGGTGTTTCAATTTTGCGCAATAAATCAGCTGCAAAGAGGAAAACACCATTGAGAACACATACAAACAGGGGATTTTTATCCGCAAGGTCGGTATTGATTGCTGAGGCTATTGAAGCTACTGCTTTATCAATTTCTGTTGCGCTGATGTGGGGCGCAAATGTCTTGTCGTGAAGCTGAACCGTTTTTGTGATTGTTTGCTGCATTTTCGCTAAAGGGGCAGCAAAGGTAAAAATACAGGCGGATTTAGCAATTAAAACCCAAGCATTGCATTGGGGTCGTAGTCTTTTTTCTCATAACCTTTCGGTATGGTAAAGTACTTTTTATCTTGTTTACCCTTTTTAAACTCGGTTGCGGTGAGCACTACGGTCAGGCCTCCGGTGCTGGTCATGGTTTTCATGGCAATGCCTGGAATGCCCGGTACCGACATATTTTCAGCGCCTTTGCTGCCCATAGCGGGTAGTTTGTAATCGGTGTTAAGCCAGATATAAGCGGTTTGCTCGCCCTGAGCAGTGGTTTTTGTTACTTTATACTTCTGGCAGCTTAGTCCGTTTATAGTTATTACTTCATCTTCCTTTACCACTTTCGGGCTTTCATCTTTTGCTTCATCGGCTTTAAAAAGATAAGCAGTCTCTTCATTGTGTTTTATCATAAACGACTCTTTTGGAGTAGAAACAATATCACCCATCATACTTTCCATCATACCGCCTTTCATTTTTATCATCATGGCTTTTTTGCTTGAATACAGATCCATAGAGCTGGGCATCATAGATTCATACATTTCAACGCCTTCGCCCGATATTTTGAACGAATAACTAATATGCCCTTCAAACACTTTTTGGGCAAAAAGACTGGAGGTGGCTAGAAAGCAAATAAACAGAAGGGATAGTTTTTTCATGTATTTTTTAGTTTGCAGGCAAAAGTAGAAAATTAGGGGTTTCAAAATTTTATAACATATTTTCAAAATTCTATAACGGTTTTGGAATTTGATGAAGCGACATTTGTGTCGTTAATTAAATACTAACCCTCTCCCGCCTCGTGCGAGATCAAAAAATAGAAATCATGAAAATCAAAAAAAATATAGCAATCAGCGATTCAGGCTTTATCTTCAATCCTTCAACCGGTGATAGTTTTTCGGTAAACCCCATCGGTCTGGAAATAATCAAACAACTGAAAGAAGAAAAAACTTCGGACGATATTAAAAAGCACATCCTTAAATTATATGCCATTGACGAGGCAACCGTAGAAAAAGATTTTTACGATTTTTTGAAAATGCTGGAAGCAAACAAGCTGAGTGCTGAAAACGAAAAAGCTAATTAAGATGGAACCCACAACTTTAATAGCGCAGCCTCCCTTGAAAACCAAAAAGGGCAAACGCAGAAAAATAACAGTGGCGGTTACAGGTCTCAATGCCATTGACAGTCCCGGCCCGGGGGTTGCGGTTATCCGTGCCCTGCGCGAAAGTGCAGATTATGAGGTTCGCATCATAGGTCTTAGCTACGAAACGCTGGAGCCCGGCATATATATGCACGAGATAGTTGACAAAACGTATCAAATCCCTTTTCCCTCTGCAGGAATAGAAAACATTTATGAGCGGCTGGAATACATTACTTCGGTAGAAAAAATTGATGTGCTGTTTCCCAACTTTGATGCAGAGCTTTATAACTTTATCAAGATGGCGGATAAGTTGAAGAAAGAGTTGGGCATCCATACTTTTCTTCCTACCCTTGACCAGTTTGAAGCCCGCCACAAATCAAACCTGAACGAATACGGAAAGAAGAATGGCATTAGTGTGCCTATGAGCAAAATGATATTCAGCACTTCTGAAATCCCTTCGCTTACCAAAGAGTTCACCTACCCGATGGTAGTGAAAGGAAAATTCTACGAAGCTGCTATTGCCTATAATTCCGACCAGGTGGCAACGCACTTCAATAAAATAAGTGCGAAGTGGGGTTTGCCCATCATTATCCAGCAATTCGTGCATGGTGCGGAAGTAAATGTATGTGCCATTGGTGACGGAGAAGGAAATACCATCGGTGCCGTTCCTATGCGTAAGCAATATATTACCGACAAGGGAAAGGCATGGGCAGGAATTGCATTGGACGATGAAAAATTATTAGAAGAAACCCGCAAACTTTTAGCTGCCACTAAATGGCGCGGAGGTTTGGAACTGGAATACATAAAAACCAGTGATGACGAATATTACCTGCTGGAAATAAATCCACGCTTTCCCGCGTGGGTTTACCTTACCGTGGGCTGCGGACAAAATCAACCGGAGGCATACGTTAAACTTGCGCTCGGTGATGCAGTCCAACCCATGACCAAATACGATGTAGGTAAAATGTTCATCCGCTACTCATGGGATATGATAGTAGGCTTGGATGAATTTGAAAAAATATCAACTTTAGGAGAATTATAACCTTTATACAAAAAGACATTTATGGCTAAGCTACAATATGAACGTCCGCTGATTCAGAAACTGAACACCGGCACAATGAATAAATTCGGAACACGCACCGAATACCGACCCTTCACCGAAATTGACGGAGCAAAAGTGAAAGACCTTATTAAAGAATTTGGTTCGCCACTTTTTATTATCTCTGAAAAATCTATCCGTGATAAATACACCGATGCTAACCGTGCGTTCAAAACCCGTTACCCAAAAGTGCAGTTTGCATGGAGTTACAAAACAAATTATATCGCAGCGGTGTGTAATGTGTATCATCAGTTAGGCTCATGGGCCGAGGTAGTGTCCGGGTTTGAATACAACAAAGCATTGAAAAGCGGTGTACCCGGAAGCAAAATTATTTTCAACGGACCTGATAAAACTGTTGAGGAATTAAAACTGGCGATTGAAAATAATTCGCTCATCCATATTGATCACCTTGATGAACTCTATACCATCATAGAGTTGACCAACGAAATAAAAAAACGCCCGAAGGTTGCTATCCGTGTAAACATGGATACTGGTATTTACCCGATGTGGGATCGCTTTGGTTTCAACTACGAGAACGGACAGGCTTGGGATGCAATCAATAAAATTGTCCTCACCGACAAAATGGATCTGGTTGGTCTGCACTGTCACATCGGAACCTTTATGCTAGCGCCAAGTGCTTACGGAGTGGCAGCAGCAAAGCTTTCCGAGCTTGCATTAGCCATCCGCAAAAAATACGGAAAGACCATTCAGTATTTAGATATGGGCGGAGGTTTTGCATCCAAGAATACATTGAAAGGTTCTTTCCTTTCCGGAGCAGATACCACACCCCCGATTGATGATTATGCGGAAGCAATCACTACTTCTATTCTTAATGCAGGTTTCCTGGAAGAAGAATTGCCAACCTTGTATTTGGAAACAGGAAGAGCCTTAATTGATGAAGCAGGTTATCTGCTCGGAACGGTTATTTCCAACAAACGTTTATCGGATGGGCGCAAAGCTACTATCATGGATTTTGGTGTAAATATATTGTTTACCGCTTTCTGGTACGACCATAAAATAACACCTGCTCAGGAGTTTAGTCACTACACCGAAAACTCGGTGATGTATGGACCATTGTGCATGAACATAGATGTGGTTCGCGAAAATGTAACATTGCCTCCGATGAAAAAAGGCGATCATGTGGTAGTGCATACAGTAGGAGCTTACAACATGACACAATGGATGCAGTTTATTTCATTGCGACCTGCGGTTGTGATGGTTGACTTGCAAGGCAAGGCACACCTTATCCGCAAACGTGAAACACTATCAAGCATTGATGCCAGCGAAGAAATGCCGGTGTATCTGAAAGAGTTTAAGTTGTAATTATTAGGTTTGCGATTAATGACCCCGCGCAAATCCTTAGAGCTTTTTTTCTCCGGTGTAATCAACAGTTATTCGCAGATATTTTTCAGCAATAACAAGTGGTTTGCGCTGCTGCTTATTCTCACTTCTTTCATTGACCCGTATGCGGGTCTGGGTGGAATTGTAGCAGTATTAGTCAGCAACTTGTTTGCATACTATATCGGTTTAAGTCCTGAAAACATCCGCAACGGAGTATATGGTTTTAACTCAGCTATGGTGGGCATGGTGCTGGGCGTTTATTTCAAACTCAGTGCTGAATCAATTTTAATCTTATGCATGGCTTCTTTGTTTACGTTGTTGCTGACAGTTGCATTTCTTGCGTGGGCAGCAAAATACGGAGTGCCGTTTATGAGCTTTCCTTTTCTCATTTGCATCTGGACGGTCTTACTTACTACACGAACGTATTCTTCACTTGAATTAAGTGAGCGCGGAATTTATACCATTAATGAACTCTGGTTTCTTGGCGGTGAAAACCTGGTTGGCTTTTACAACTTCCTGAACGACCCGCAAATTCCTCAATACATGGAGGTTTATCTGAAATCATTGGGAGCAATTTTCTTTCAATACAATTTGATTGCAGGTGGTTTAATTTTTGTCGGTATGCTGATCTTCTCTCGCATTTCGTTGGTGCTTTCTATTGTCGGTTTTGCAACAGGGTATGCTTATTACAAAATCACAGGCGCTGATTTCACGCAACTACAATACAGTTACATCGGGTTTAACTTTATTCTTTCTGCCATTGCCTTGGGCGGATTTTTTCTTATTCCATCACCGCGTTCTTTCCTGGCGGTCTTGCTTTCAATTCCATTGATTGCCTTGTTGATTGGTGCTTGTGCGTATGTCCTTGGAATGTATCAGTTGCCAACATATTCGCTGCCGTTCAACATTATTGTGATGTTGGTCTTATATGTTTTACAACTGCGCTATGTTAACTACGGACCTTACCTTGTGCAGGAACAATTTTTTTCGCCCGAAAAAAATCTCTACAGCTTTTTATACCGCAAGGAACGTTACTACAATCAAACGTATTATCACATTCATCTTCCGTTTTTCGGTGAGTGGAAAGTGTCGCAGGGACACAGCGGAAACATAACGCACAAAGGCGATTGGAAAGAAGCCTGGGATTATGTGGTAACCGATGAACAGGACAAAACATGGAGATCGCCCGGAACAGAAGTAACAGATTTTTATTGTTACAATCTTCCTGTTCTGGCTCCGCAAGCAGGTTATATCATCAAGATTGAAGACGATGTTGACGATAACACAATCGGGGGCGTTGACCTTGAACACAACTGGGGAAACACAATTATTATTAAACACGGTGAAGACCTTTACAGCAAATTGAGCCACATCAAAAAAGGGAGTTTCAAAGTAAATGAAGGCATGTATGTTCACAAAGGTGATGTGTTGGCAACCTGCGGAAACAGTGGCCGCTCACCTGAGCCACATATTCATTTTCAACTTCAAGTCACACCTTTCGTTGCTTCAAAAACGATTAAATATCCAATCAGTTATTACGTAAGCAAAAAGAATGATGGTTATGATTTTCACTCTTTTGATTATCCTAAGGAAGGTGAAACAATTTCTCGTGTGGCAGGAACAAAACTACTCAAAGACGCGTTTTATTTTATTCCCGGAAAAACAATTTCATGGGATTTTGAAGGACAAATAGTAGAATGGGAAATTTTCACCAACGCCTACAACCAAGCCTATATCTATTGCAAGGAAACCAATAGCGCTGCCTATTTTGTGAATAACGACACGCTACATTACTTCACCGAATTTTATGGCGACAAAAAATCATTGCTCTATTATTTTTACCTCGGTGCACACAAAATAGTGCTGGGCTATTATCAGAATATGGAAGTGAATGATTTGCTTCCGGTGGAAGGATTTTATTCCGGTCCTGCAAAATTCTTCCAGGATTTTATTGCACCGTTTTACATTTTCCTGAAGACAAAATATGTTTCGCGTTTTGTGTCAGTTGATGATATAAATCACCCGCAGCAGATTAAACTAAGTTCCGTTGCCGAAGTCAGAGCATACGGAATGGAGAACAGAAAAATTGAGTTTGAGTTGATGCTGAGCGAAAACAAAATTTCATCATTCACCATTACCGAGAAAGGAAAGAAAAGAGAAGCGGTATGCGTTTGATTGCTCGTGTCACCCTAAGCCTGTCGAAGGGTCTTCATATAAAAATTCTGTGCCTCTGTGCCTCGGTGGTTATTACTAAATTCCCTCAGGCACAAACACTCACGTTCACCGAAGTTGACAAACACAGCTTTGAACTTTACAAACAACAAAAATGGGATTCGCTGATTGATTACATCCATGCAACAAACAATGCCGGAATAGATTATTACTACTTGCAGGCAAGATTGGGTGCAGCATTGTATGAAAAGAAAAAATACCGCAGCGCTGCATTCACTTTTCAGAAAGCATTGAAATACAATTCAGCCGACAGCTATGCAAAAAATAGTTTGTATTACAGTTTGCTGAATTCAGCAAACACAACAGCTTCACGTTACCTGAGCGGAAAATCAAAGAGCATAAAAAACGCAACCGATACGCTTGGGTACAATAAAATGGGTTTTGTTTATGTTGAAGGCGGAGTAAAGATTTGCAATAAAAAGGAACCACTTGGCAACATCAATTATTTCAATCTTGGCTTAAGACACAGCCTGGGAAGAAGAATTACATTGTATCACGCGTTCTCTTTTTTAGTACAAACCAAACACTACCAGCAAATAAAACAGTCAGGCTACTATTTAGGCGCATGGATTCAATTGGGAGTTAACTGGAAAATTTGTCCTTCCGTACATTTCTTCTGGATAAACATAAGCGAACAAACTGAAACACCTCTCGGACCACCGCGCCCGCCTGTGAATTCAAGCAAAACAAATGAACAGGCTTATTCAATAGTAATCCAGCGCAGTTTTAGGATATTTGATTTGGGCGCCATGGCGAGTTACAATAATTTTGATGTAGTAAAAGCCGGACAGTTTGGCGGATACATTACACTGTATCCATTCGGAAGTAATGTATTCAGCGCAACAACAACTGCGGTTTACCACACGCGAAAAATGTCGGCATACCAAACTGTTTTAAAAGAAACAGTAAATCTAAAATTGTTTAAATTTTTGTGGCTTACTGGAGAATTTGCTTACGGAAATGAGCAGGTGCAATTGCAACCCGAATCTGCCTTTCCCGCCAATAATAGTCTTGACCCCAACAATTACAGATATTCAATATTATTAACTTCGCCTGTCTCAAAATCAGTTTCGCTGTATGGTTTTTATCAGCATGAAGACAAAAATGAAAACACCACGAATGTTGCCTATACTTTTAACTCACTAATTTTCGGACTAAAAATCAAATTATGAACTATTCAAACAAATTATTAGCGCTTTTACTGATTACCGGTTACTGCTCACTGATTACCGCATTTGCACAGGACAATGAAAAAATCGCTGCCGCATTTAAGAACAGCTATACCAACGAAACTGCTGCTGCCTACACCAAAGCTATTCAGAATATAAAAGAGGTTTATGCTGCCGATAATTATGAAATAAATCTGCGCCTTGGTTGGTTGCATTACATGGGCGGTTTGTTCACCGAATCGCAAACGTATTATCAGACTGCAATAAACTTAAAACCCTATTCCATTGAAGCAAAATTCGGTTATGTTTATCCGGCTGCTGCACTTGGTAATTGGGAACAGGTGAAAAAGCAATACATAGACATTCTTAAAATTGATGCTAATAATACTACTGCCTTATATCGTCTGGGCCTGATTTATTATGGTGCTGAGGATTACATGAAAGCCTTTACCAACTTTGAAAAAGTAGTAAACCTTTATCCATTTGATTATGACTCATTGCTGATGCTGGCCTGGTCAAATTTCAAATTGGGTAAAACCCGTGAAGCAAAAATTCTATTTCAGAAAGTGTTGTGGGCTTCACCTTCTGATGCAAGTGCTCTGGAAGGGTTAGGTTACATAAAGTAAAAAGAATTTACTTCTTTTTACTTTTCAAATTCAATTTATCCCCAACCTTCGGTTGTGTTCCAACAACCATATTGTTTTTCTTGTAAAGCGTTTTCAAACGTATGCCATGCTGCTGCGAAATATCACGCATGGTTTCGCCTTGTTTCACAATATGAAATTCGTCATCGCCCTTGTAACGTTTGGGTTGCAGGTAAATTTTTTGCCCCGGAACTAAAGCTTCATCTTTATTCAGATCGTTGTATTTTAAAATCTGCCACAACATCATTTCATGTTTTTTGCAGATAGAGAAATAGGTATCGCCCGGTTGCACAACAATATATTTTATGCGGTTGTGCAGCAATATTTTTCCTGCAGTTACAACAGCAGTTGCATCAGTCTTTGTGGTGTTTTGTTTTACAAGAGGTTTTTCAAATTCTTTAGGAACTTCTGTCAGCAAATCGTATTGATGCAATTGATTTTCTTCAATTATTTTAATCAGCAACTCAGGATATTTAGGATTGGTTGCATATCCGGCATCTTTCAAACCCTTCGCCCAGCCTTTGTAATCTGTTCTTTCAAGTTTAAATAGGTTCGCATACCGACTGCGCGTTTTTAAAAACTGTGAGTGGTCGTCATACGAATCAAAAACAGATTTGTAAGAACGGAAACACTCACCCTTCGCATCATCATCCATGTGAAAAGTTTCTCCTGTCCATTCATGACATTTAATACCAAAATGATTGTTGGCTTTCCGTGCAAGTGTGCTGTTACCATCACCCGATTCTAAAATCCCCTGCGATAACGTGATGCTTGCGGGCACTCCGCTTATCAGCATTTCCTTAACCGCAGCCCCGCGATACATACTGATATAATCCTGCCGCGAATAGCGTTCCTGCGCAGGTTGGGTTTGTGCAACTGAACTTGCAATCAGAATAAAAGCAAAACAAAGTGAAAGAAACCGTTTCATCAATATTCAAAAGTACCTTGATGATATAAACGAAAAATCTGTGCTTTTCTTATTTCTTCACAGAGACGTGTTGATTACACCACCTCCATCAGTGAGCGGAAAGCGACAAATTTATCGCGGTATTTGTCCAGCACTTCTTTTTGCAATGCAGGCGCGTGAAGACTTTGATATTCTTCATAGTCCGCCATGTTTTTCAAAGTATATTGAATGGTGTAGCTTGTTCCGGTCTCTTCTTCCACCATCAAACGGCACATACGGTTATCCAGAAAATATCCCGTTGCCATCACTCTCGGAATGTGTTCGTTTTTCATCCATTCCACCCACTCAAGGTGAACATCATCTTCAATGTTTATGGTTACGTTGTAGATTATCATGTTAGTTTATTTTATCACCACGTAATGCGCGGTAGCGCACGCGGGCATCAACAGTGTAAAGGCTTCCCGGAAATTTCAGCAATAAATCCTGGTAAAGTTCCATTGCTTTTTCCTTGTTGTTTAATCGGTTTTCGTAAATGCCCGCCAGCATATATAGTGCATCATCAGCAAGTATGTCGTAAAAGTAATCGGCTACAATTTTGTGGAGTTTATCCACCGCTTCTTCAACACGTTGTTTTTTCAGAAATACCTGTGCTTTTTTGTAGAGCACATCATCGGTTAAGGAATGCCCTGCAAATTGTGTTTCAATTGAATCCAATGTTGCCAGTGCAATGGAATCTTTATTTTGGAAATACAATAAATCAGCGCGTGCAAACATCTGCAAGGGAACGGTGTTGGTATCCATAATAGTGTTATCAGAAATCAGCAAAGCCAGGTACAGCGCATCATTCGCGATAAGCTGTGAAGTAGCAGATTTCAATACATCCAGTTGTGCCTGTGCCCAATCAAACTGTCCGATGTAGAACGAAAGTTTTGCATTTTTCAGTTTTGCTTCCTGTCCCAGTTCATCATTCTTAAACATTTTATCTACCTGCGAATACAGCAAAGTTGCTTCCCAAACCTCGTTGGTAAACAGCAACACATCTCCCATTTCTAACTTGCAATACGCCAGTTCTTTTTGACGTATTCCGGGAAGCTCCATGCAAGCTTGTAGAATTTTTATCGACTCTTCACTTTTATGCTGATAAAAAGTAAGGTGATGCGCAAGTCCTCGCATTAAACCTGTTGTTTCTTCATAGCTGCCAAGTTCCTCCAATGTAGAACGGTAAAGGGCCTCCAGTTCATCTAAATCGGCTTGTGTGTAATCACCCTTTTCGGTAATCTTTTTGTTCATCACGTTCACCAATTCCATTTTTGCAGTGGTGTAGTAATAATTCTCAGCCCCTTTTTTTATAACGTATTGCAGGCACTTGATAGCTGTTTCATATTCTTTATTGGCGTTGCAGATGTTCGAAAGTTCAATTAATCGCGAACCATCTTCTTTCAGTTTTTTGTCCAGCGCCCGTGCCTGAATAAAGGCGCCTTCAAAATTATTCTGCTGAATATAATGCCACACTAAAAGCTGAGCGAACATTTTATTATCAGGGTTTTCCTGCACTTTTTGTATCAGCGCAGTTTCCAGATATTCTTTCTTCTTATTGTTCACATCATCGGTCAGCGCAGTCTGAATAGCGTTCTCTACTTTTTCCTGATAAGCCTCATTGAACAGCAGCGCATCCATGTATTCATTGAACATCGCTGGAATATCTTTTTTGTACGAATAAACTTCTGCCAGTTCAAAGTTGAACGGATATATTCCCGCGAATAATTTTCGTCCTTTCAAATAAGCTTTAACAGCAAAATCATATTCCTGTTTGGCGATAAACATATTGGCTAAGTCAGTAACCAACTGTTGGTCCGGCTGCAAATACTTTACAGCGTTGTTGTATTGCTTCTCTGCTTCATCACGTTTGCCCGAGATGTTGTAAATGTTTCCGAGGTCAACTAAGTAGCGCAAATTCTCCGGTTCTTTCTTCAGCAGTTTTTTTACTGTTTCTTCTGCCTGCGTATAATCTTCCAGTGCAATTAAGCAGTTAAGATAATAGGTATAGTGCGTTTCACTTTTACTTTTTTTGAAAAGCTTTTCATACAACTCAGCAGCCTTGGCATATTCCCGGTCTTCAAAATACTGTGCTGCTAATTGTTCGTCTTGTGTTTGAGCAAAAGAACTCATGCTGATTAATGAAAACACCAGGCAGAGAAACAAAGAGAATATGTTGTTGCTTCTTCTACTCATTGCTTTTCAGTTTCACTATCACCGAATCAACTTCAGGAGCATAGCGTTCAACAAGCTCTGCCTGCTGTCGTGCATAACCTGTTTTAGCTGCTAACGATTGATTTAAAATTTCCAAATTCTTTGTTTCGCGTTTGATGTAAGCGTTTATACTGTCCAAAGGTTGTGCCTGTTTTGTAAAATCTTCTTTCAGTTTTGTTACCTGTGTCGCTGCAAATCCAACCTGCTCTTTTATGGTTGAAAAATCATTTACAAAACCTTCCAGTGTTTTTGCTGCACGGGCATAATTGTCAATTGCCAGTGCCGTTTCGCGGCTCATGGTATCTTTGAAATTGAAATTGATAAACTCCACATTTTGCTTTGCTTCAGCGCATAAATTTTTCCATGCTTCGGTTTCAATCCCTGTAATTTCTGCTTCTGCTTCCCAGGCGCTTAGCGCTAACGAATCCAACGCCTGTTCGGTTGGTTTAGTATCAGGCTTGCACGAAGACATAAAGGTCAACCCAAGCAAAACAAAGAAGGTAGCCCCGATGGAGCTATAATACTTGGCTGATAAATGCGGGGAATAATATTTTTTTAAAGTTCCGTAGGAACGACCTGTTGGTAGAAAAAAAAGAATCAGAATATTACCAAAGCTCCGTAGGAGCGACCTTATAAAATCATATTTCTGATTAATATTTTGCATCAATCAATTCTGTCAAATCCCGTGTAAGCTTGCAACACCGCAGGGATTTTTATTCCGTTCTCATCCTGATTATTCTCAAGCAAGGATGCAACAATACGTGGCAATGCCAGCGCACTTCCGTTCAGCGTGTGACAAAGTTGTGTTTTCCCGTTACTGTCTTTATAGCGCAGTTTCAAGCGGTTTGCCTGAAACGTTTCAAAGTTCGAAACAGAACTTACTTCCAGCCACATTTTCTGTGCAGATGAAAAAACTTCAAAGTCATACGTCATCGCAGAGGCAAAGCCCATATCGCCTCCGCAGAGTTTCAACACACGGAAAGGCAAATCCAACTTCTTAAGAATCCCTGCAACGTAGTCGCGCATTTGCTCCAACGTTTCGTATGATTTTTCGGGCAACTGTATCTGAACAATTTCTACTTTATCAAACTGGTGCAGGCGGTTCAACCCTTTCACATCTTTCCCGTAAGACCCCGCTTCTCTGCGGAAACAAGGCGTATATCCTGTTTGCTTAATCGGCAAATCATCCGCTTTGTAAATCAGATCACGGTGCAGATTGGTAATAGGAACTTCAGCAGTTGGTATCAGATATAAATTATCAACTCCAACGTGATACATCTGTCCTTCTTTATCAGGAAGCTGACCTGTTCCGTAACCCGAATCTTCATTAACCAAAAGCGGTGGTTGCACTTCTCCATAACCTGCTTTGGTTGCTTCATCTAAGAAAAAATTAATCAGCGCACGTTGCAGCTTTGCACCTTTCCCTTTGTAAACAGGAAAGCCCGCACCCGTAATTTTCACGCCCAGTTTAAAATCAATCAGATCATATTTATCAGCCAGTTCCCAATGTGGGATTGCCTTGGCATGAAGCGTAGGAATTTCACCAACCGTCTCCACCGTCTCATTGTCTTCAGCACTTTTCCCTTTTGGCACACTTTGGTGCGGTGCATTCGGAATCTGCAAAAGCAGTTTGCGCAATTCATCTTCCGTTTCTGAAAGTTGTGCTGTTAATTGGCTCGATTGTTCTTTCAGCGCAGCCGTTTTTTCTTTCAGCCCGTTGGCTTCTGCTGCTTTTCCGCTTTTAAATAATTCTCCTATTTGTTTGGCAATAGCATTTTGCTGTGCCAGTAAGTCATCATTCTGCGTTTGAATTTCCCTTCTTTTATTATCGGTTTGCAGAATAGTTTCCAATTGCTGCGTTGCGTCAAAATTGCGTTTCGCTAGTCGCGCAATAACTTCTTCTTTATTCTCCCGGATGTAGGCTGTCTGTAACATTTCTCGTTTAAAATTAGGATTGCAAAGATAGTATTAAACGTATTTGGCTTGTGATTTGCTATTTTAGTGCCGCATGAAGCGATTTTCAGTTTTATTTCTGCCCTTTATAATACTTGCTTTCAACACCAACGCCCAGCCTTTTCGCATAGTTGAAAACAACTCATTTCAGAAAGGGGAGAAGCTTACTTTCCGCATTCACTACGGCTGGATTGATGCTGGCGAAGCCACCATGGAAGTGGTAAACAAAGAACTGTATCACGATGGCAGAAAAGTGCATCACATCATCGGCAAGGGATACACCACCGGCTCATTTGATTATTTCTTTAAAGTCCGCGATACCTACGAAACCTATCTCGATGAACAATCCCTTATCCCCTGGGTTTTTGAACGCAATGTTGACGAAGGCGGCTATTATATAAGACACAAACAACTCTTTAACCACCGTGCAAAAAAGGTAATTGTTACCGACTATGTAAATAAATCAGTAAAAACATTTGACGTTCCCTTGAATATTCAGGACCTCGTTTCGGCCTATTACTATGCCCGCTGCCTTAATTACGATACCATAAAAGTTGGTGACACCATTTCAGTAACAACCTTTTTCGACAGCGAAATTTTTCCCTTAAAAGTAAAATTCGCAGGCCGCGAAACCATCAGCACTGCTTTCGGAAAAATCCCTTGTTTAAAATTCCACCCCATGCTCCAGACCGGCCGTGTTTTCACTGAGCAGGAAGATATGTCCGTTTGGTTCAGCGATGACGGCAACCATATTCCCGTTCGTGTGGAAGCTAAGATTGTAGTCGGTTCCGTTAAAGCCGACCTGAAAAACTACCAGGGTTTAAAATACCCGCTCGGAAATAAGAATTAACACCCTCCTGTTTACAGTTTATACTTAAGTGTAAAAATCCCCCTTTCTTTTTGCTCTAATTTGCGGAACAAAATAGAAGAATGAAATTACGACCCGAATTTGTTGAGCGCGTAAATAAGCTCGAAGAAAAATATGCCACCATAGGGCAGGACATGAACTCCTACCTTGACGGCCTCCTCTATTCCAACGTTACCACCTATTGGGATTACGTTAATGTAGATACCCTGCTTTCCCTTCAACACCCCAAAACCGATTACCCCGATGAATTAATCTTCATCATGTACCACCAGGTTACTGAATTATATTTCCGTCTTGCCCTCCACGAACTCGAGCAGATTGCCAACAATGGCCGTGATATAGTCATGGAAACAGGCGAAGACAAAGGCTGGAAAAAATCATTGGATGCCAACTATTTTGCAGAACGGGTAAACCGCATCAACAATTATTTCGAGGCACTTACCCTCTCATTTGACATCATGGGCAACGGGATGGAAAAGCAACAGTTTCTCCGTTTCCGCATGGCCTTATTGCCTGCCAGCGGTTTTCAGTCCGCACAATACCGCATGATAGAAATATGCGCAACTGATTTTATTCGTTTGGTAGATAAAGACGAGCGTGCAAATTTTGAAGGCAAAGCAAGTTCCATTGAAACCATGTTCGAAAACATTTATTGGAAAAAAGGCGCAACCGAAATTGAAACAGGACAAAAAACACTGACCTTAAAACATTTCGAGAAAAAGTATTCCGAAAAATTAATTGCTCTTGCAAACGATTACAAAGACAAGAACCTCTGGGCAAAATACAAGTCATTAAGTAAAGACGAACAAAATAATCCGAACCTGATTAATGCCCTGAAACAATTAGATGTGAATGTAAATGTAAACTGGCCCTTGGTACATTTCCGTTCGGCAGCAAAGTATCTTGAAAAAGGCAAAAATGAAGACATAGCCGCAACAGGCGGAACCAATTGGCAAAAATATCTTCCTCCCCGTTTTCAGAAACGAATGTTCTATCCCGAACTGTGGAGCGAGCAAGAAAAAGAAAGCTGGGGCAAATCCTGGGTTGAATCAATAATCAAAAAATAAACATGAAAAGAGTAATCACGTTTTCTATTTTCTATCTTCTGTTTTCTATTTTCTATTCTTTTTCCCAAACCTATCAGGTAAATGGCAATGCCTCTCAGTTAAGTTGTAATTGTTATTTACTTACACCGGATTTAAATACGCAGGGTGGTTCGGTATGGAATATAAATCAGATTAGTCTTACCAACTCCTTTGATTTTACCTTCGATGTGTTTCTTGGTTATAATGATGTAGGGGCCGATGGAATTGCTTTTGTGCTGCAACCCATCAGCACCATTGTCGGAACTTCGGGTGGCGGAATCGGATACCTTGGAATTTCGCCCTCTGTGGCAATTGAAATTGACACGTATCAAAACTCAGGCTATGGCGATCTTGCTGCAGACCATATCGGCATTCAGTCAAACGGTGATGTGGATCACAACACTGCAAATAATTTAGCCGGACCTGTTGCTGCACTTGCTTCATCAGGAAACATTGAAGACGGGCAAAATCATTTATTGCGTGTAAACTGGAATGCCGGAACACAAACACTCGAAGCCTATTTCGATGGAGTATTGCGCGTAACGTATACCGGAAATATTGTAGCAAACATTTTCAGCAATAACCCTAATGTATATTGGGGCTTTACCGGAAGCACAGGTGGTGAGCGAAACGAGCAACGTTTTTGTCTTTCCATTATTCCTGATTTTACTACCAGCGTTGCTAGTATTTGCGAAGGTGAAACAATTCAGATCACCGACAATTCATACAGCGGATTAGGTAGTATTGATTCATGGGCATGGGATTTTGGAAACGGAACCGCTTCAACAGATACCAACCCTACAGTAACATACAACACTGCCGGAACTTACCAGATTACTCAAACCATAGTTGATCAGGCCGGTTGCAGCGATTCAAATACCACAACAGTTGAAGTTCTTCCATTACCCGAAGTAGGGTTTACAGTTGAAAACACCTGCTCAGGCAACCCAATCCTATTCACCGACACAACTGGTGGAACAATTAGCACCTGGAACTGGAGTTTTGGCGATGGACAAAATTCAACGGAACAAAACCCTTTACACAATTATGCTGATGCAGGTACTTACATTGTAAGTCTTGAAGCCGAAACAACAGATGGTTGCACTGCAACGCAAATTGAAAATGTTGTAATAAATGCTTCACCCACAGCAGCAGCAGAAATGGAAACATCTCTGCTTACCGTAAACTTTACCAACACCAGCACAGGTGCAGAAAGCTATGAGTGGATTTTTCCTGATACAACTATAACAACAACAAATTCTACTTACACCTTTGCCGATACAGGTCATTATCCGGTAATATTGGTTGCAACAAGCCCTAACGGCTGCACTGATACTATTGTATTTGATGTATATGTTGACAATACCATTCAGGTGGAAGTGCCAAATATTTTCACGCCAAACGGAGACTCTTACAACGATGTATGGATACCAACTCTGAAAGGAGTAGAAAGAGCAGTAGGCAGAATTTACAACCGTTGGGGAATGCTGATGGCAGATTTTTCTGAAGTCATAAATACTTGGGACGGCAAAACAAAAGGCGGCAATGATGTACCTGAAGGAACCTATTTTTATGTCCTTGACTATACCACCATTGACGGAAAATCTGACAAGGCAGGAGGAACAATAACGCTGGTACGATAATGGAATTAGACAAAAAGAAAGTAATTCTCTTTTCAGCAACTGGTTTTTTGTTGCTTGCTTTTTCATTATTGCTTGTTCAACTTGTAACGTTTAATGCCGATTACAGCAAAGCCGAAGAAGTTGAAAATGCTGTTGACGGTGGAGAAGAATATGGCTTTGATGTCGATTCATTTTATCTCGTAAAAGGCAAAGTCCAGCGTAATGAAAACCTGAGTACCATTTTACAGAAACACAAAATTTCGCTTGGTATGATTGACAAAATGAGCAAAACATCTCGCGAATTATTCGACACACGAAAAATAGCTGCGGGTAATGAATACACTGTTTTCTGTACCAAAGATTCCAATCAGATTGCGCAGTGTTTTGTCTATGAAATAAATGCCAGCGATTACATTGTTTTTGATTTCCGCGACACGCTGAATATCTATCGTGGCGAAAAACCTGTGGAAACAAAAATGGTAACCGTTAGCGGAAAAATTTATTCATCGCTTTACGCCACTATGGAAGCCAACAACATCAACCTTGGATTGGCAATGGAACTTTCCACCATTTACGCATGGACTGTTGACTTTTACAAAATCCAGAAAGGCGATTATTTCAAAGTTATTTACGAAGAAAAATTTGTTGACGGACATTCAATAGGGGTAGGACGCATTCACGCAGCTTTGTTTAATAATGACGGAAAGGATTTCTATTCTTTTTGGTCCGACATAAAAGGTGCAACCGGTTATTATGATGAAAACGGTGAGAGTCTGAAAAAACTTTTCCTGAAAGCACCGTTGAAATTTTCGCGCATCAGTTCTTCTTTTTCTGCAAAACGTTTGCATCCTGTTTTAAAAGTAAATCGTCCGCACCTTGGAACTGATTATGCAGCACCAACAGGAACTCCAATCATGGCAACTGCCGATGGCAAAGTCATTGCAGCAGCCTACACAGCCGGCAACGGAAATTATGTGAAAATAAAACACAACGGTACTTACACAACGCAATACCTGCACATGAGCAAAATTGCAAAGGGGATTAAAAACGGTTCGCGTGTAAGACAAGGTGATATCATTGGTTATGTTGGAAGCACAGGTCTTGCAACCGGTCCGCATGTTTGTTATCGCTTCTGGAAAAACGGAAAGCAGGTTGACCCGAAGAAAGATGTGGTATCACAACCTGCTGATCCCATTAACAAAGCACATCTTGGCGAATACAAAAACCGTGTAAAAGAGCTGCGCGGAAAATTAGACAGCGAAAAGGTTTCTGCGCGTGAAAGCTGATTAAATTTCAGCAAAGTATTACTTTCGCTTTTTCAGAATAAATCCTATGAAGAATATTACCGTTATTGGTGCGGGTCTGGTTGGCTCACTCCTTTCCATATACCTTGCAAAACGCGGGCATAAAGTTCAAATCTTTGAACGCAGACCGGATATGCGTAAAGAAAAAATTATTGCAGGAAGAAGCATCAATCTTGCTTTGAGTGATCGCGGTTGGAAAGGCCTGGAAGGCGTTGGTATTGCAGATGAAATCCGCAAGATTGCAATTCCTATGCATGGAAGAATAATTCACGACACACAGGGAAAAACCAATTTTCAACCTTACGGAAAAGAAGGGCAGGCAATTTACTCTGTGTCGCGTGGCGACCTGAATAAAAGACTGATGGATTTAGCAGAAGCGCAAAACGGCACACAGATTTTTTTTAATCAACGTTGTGTAGATGTTGACCTTGAAAAAGCAACAGCAATTTTTGCAGATGAAAATGGTACTACAACAAAAAACACTTCCGACATGATTTTCGGAACCGATGGCGCTTATTCTGAACTACGCCATCGCATGATGTTTACCGACCGCTTTGACTACTCTCAGGATTATTTGAAAGAAGGCTATAAAGAATTAAACATTCCGCCTGCTGAAGGAGGGGGCTGGCGCATGGAAAAAAACGCATTGCACATCTGGCCTCGCGGTAAATTCATGCTCATCGCACTTCCCAATTTTGACGGCAGTTTTACCTGCACATTGTTCTTCCCTTTTGAAGGAGAGTATTCTTTTTCATCGCTCGATACAAAAGAAAAAATGCTTGAGTTCTTCAATAAAACATTTCCTGATGCGGTGGAATTGATGCCAACATTGGAACACGATTATTTTAACAACCCAACTTCATCGCTGGCAATCATGCGTTGCTTCCCTTGGAGTTATAAAGACAAGGCTCTATTGCTGGGTGATGCCGCACATGCCATTGTTCCTTTTTATGGACAAGGGATGAATTGCGGATTTGAAGATTGCACTGTGTTAGAACAAATCATGCAGGAAGAAAATGACTGGCAAAGAATTTTCAAAAAATTTGAAACTGCCCGTAAACCCAACAGCGATGCCATTGCAGAATTGGCTTTGCATAATTTTATAGAAATGCGCGATTTGGTAGCGGATGAAAAATTTGTACTTCGCAAAAAAATTGAAGCAAAACTATCTGCTGAATTTCCAGATAAGTGGTTGCCGCTATACAGCATGGTAACCTTCAGCGATATTCCCTATTCTGTTGCATGGAACGAAGAAAAGCGTCAGGATGCTTTGATGCAACAAGTGATGCAAATCCCCGGAATTGAAAATAGTTGGAATACAGAAGAGGGATTTAAACAAATTACAAAAACGGTTTTAGGATGATGAAAGAAAAATTTACCACTAAGACACTAAGACCACTAAGGTTCACAAAGTTCTTAGTATTTTTTCTAAGTGCCCTCAGTGTTCTTAGTGGTAAATCAACCGCACAGGAAACAGCTAAAATCTCCGGCATTGTAAAAGGCGTTCCACCGCAAAGTATCATGTTCAAGCAAGACCTGCACTATCTGAACATAAAACCCGACTTGAAAGAAGTTTTATTGGATGGAAGTGATTTTACTTCGGAAATAAAAATTACACAAGCAGGTCCCGTTGAACTCCAATGCAATGATGAAGCCCTGCAACTTTTTGTTGAACCCGGTGATGATTTTTCGGTAGAATTTATTGTTGGCAGTATTAATAAAGGTACAATCTTTAAAGGCAAAGGAGAACTGCACAATCAATTCCTCTATGAATTTTACAACACATTTAAAAATGAGTACGATACCGCACAGACAAAGAAAAACATACTTGATGCAGGCAGCATTGATGAATTTGAAATAGCTCTTTACAACAGCCGGAAAAAGCAGAAGGATTTTTATAACAACTATAAAGGCAAGGAAAACTTCTCTCCCGCTTTTAAATCTTTTGTTGAGAATCTAATTCGTTACAACTATCTCGGCAGTCTGGTTTCATTTCCAATCGTAAGGGGAAATAACAGCGCAAACACAGTAGTTGGAGCCTTGCCCGAAATTATGTTGAGTGAGGTTACTGTCGAAGACGGCAAAAATCCAACTGCCATGCAGGGAAGGTATTATCGCATGTTCGTTTATTACTATACAATTTACTCAGCATCTAAAAACAATGGCTTTAATAAATTCACTGATCAGGGAACTTCATTGGAAGCAAAATACAAAGCAGCCCGTGATTTTTTTGAAACGAAGGCCTTTACTTATTTCCTTGCAAAATTTCTATTAGAGAATTGTGCAAAAATTCCGCAAGCTCCATTAAAACGGGTTTACAATGTGCTTGCAACTGAGGACAAAAATGGTTTCTACACTTCATTGATTAATGAACGATGCGGGGAGGCATTAAATGCAGAAGCAACGAAAGAAGATAAAAAAGCAGGACCCATAGTTATTGGACAAAAACCTGCCCCTACAGGGTTCACTGCAAAAACACTAGAAGGCAAAACAGTTTCGCTGGATGATTTTAAAGGCAAAGTAGTTTACATAGATTTTTGGGCCAGTTGGTGCGGACCTTGCCGTCAGCAGTTTCCCTTTGCAAAAGAGTTGCAGGCAAAATTTACTGCAAAAGAAAAGAAGAAGATAGAGTTTCTATATATCTCCATTGACGAGAATGAAGAATCCTGGCGTAGCGCAATCGAGAAATTAGAGATTCATGGTTTTCACACCATTTCACCAGGCAACTGGAATTCCGAAGCCTGCAAGTTTTTTAAGATAAGTAGTATTCCACGCTATATGTTGATTGATAAATCGGGCAACATTGCTGATGAAAATGCCAAGCGTCCGGGTGATGAAAATATCTATTATGATATAATAGAATTGCTCAAGCAATAATCCCGGGCTTGGGGGTCGGGGATTATTTGACCGGTATTCCTCTTACTTCCACCATCATCAACTCTTCAAGTGTCATAGTCATAAGAACTTTTACCTCACGGATAATTTTCCATTCTGCTGCTGAAAGTCCTGAAATTGTATTTGGCTTCATGTTTTTGTCTTTAGTTTTCATTAGTAATTGAATTAATTACACACCTTAACGGGAGCATGAAATAGAGTGTTCCAAAACTTCGATTAACGACAGGGAAAAAAGAAAAGCCCTCTGCAGAACAGAAGGCTCATCCTTTAGATTAATTGGAAAAGCGGGGTTACTTCAGTGTATGCTTCAATACCTTTTTCTCGCCCAACAGAAACAATGATTTTCCTTCTTCCTTAAACCCATATTTCATACCTTTCATGTATTCATACTTGCCGGTTTCTGTTCCGTTTTCAAGGTTGATGGCAAAAAGTCCGTCACCATTTTTCAGAAAATAGATATTGTCAAATAATTCCGATCCATCCATATCTACATCTTTCAGTTTGTAAGAATAATTAAGTGCTCCTGAAGATGAATAACTGCTCATACCATTATCGCAAAACAAATTGATTTTGTCTTTGTAATCGAAAATGAAAAATGGTTTTCCGGTTTTTGTTCCTTTGGTTTCGGTCATGAAATTATTTGCTCCTGTTTTTACATTAACAGAGTACACGCTTGATGCATCGGCTACGTAAAGGTTATCGCCAATAGGCAATACATTGGTTATGCGGTCGTCAAATTTCTCGGTTTCCCATAAAAGTTTTCCGGTTGCTTCATCATACCCTTTTAAGCCAAATGGTCCTTGCCATTCCCATTTGCTGAAGTAAGTGGTTCCTGTTGAACTTGATTGTTCACCCTGAATATTTACATAGCCGCCAATCTGAGCTACAATCACTCCGTTTACTAATACGATGTTTGGAATAATTACTTTTCTTCCGTCAATAGGTGTTTCCCATATTTTAGTACCGTTAGCCATATCATATTTTATAAGTGCTTTGTCGCGTCCTTTTTCAAAGGATGTTACATACACATACTTTTCGGTGAAGAGCGGGTCGGCAACAGCACCATACATCTGTGTTGAGCCTGCCAATCCTCGGTTAAGCGACAGATCAAATTCCACTTCCCATATTTTATTTCCTGAAGCAAGGTCAAACACTTTGATGCCGTTGAATACCACAATTACTTTGCCTTGGTAGGTGTACATGTCAACAAGTACATTGCTTGACCCTATTCCTTTATTAACGCCAACTGCTATCCATTGAAAAACAGAGAACGTGCTGGAAGCGTATTTCTTTATTTCAACAACGCCTTTAAAAGTAGTTTGCCAAACGGTTTTCATATTTTCTACATCCACACATAGTAAGTGATTGGTAAATCCAGAGCCGATTGCTTTGAACGCATTCACCTGATAGCACATAATCACGAATTGTTTTTTCTCGGGTACATAAACCCATCTTCCGGGTACGCCTGTAATGCCGCCTACAGAACCTTTTTCCACTCCTGTTTTTGAATCAATAAATACTAAACCTTTGTCAAGCACTACCACAAACGAGTTGGTTTCTGCCACATAAATAACATCGTTCAGTTTTATACCGTTGAAACTTTCGTTTGCCCACAATTTATTTCCTGTTTTAAGGTCAATGCAAAATAATTCGTCATTACCTTTTTGTTTGCTGATGAACATGAGCACACCGGCCTCATCTAATACTTGTTGGTCTGCAGCCTTTTTCACACCTGCCATATCCATAAATGTTTTCAACCAGATTTGTTTCCCTGTTGTTCCATCAAGTACACATACATCTTCTTTGGTTGTGCCTATCACATATTTTCCGTCAGGTGTAGTATAACGCATGTAATCGGGTTCGTTCTCAAACTTTGATTCCCATGCAACAGGAAAGGTTGCCTGCGCATATAGTGCAGCAGACGCTAACATTAATAAGCTGAAAAGTGTAAAGAGTTTGGTTGTATTTGCTTTCATTTTTTTAGTTTAAAAATTAATGCAGCAAAGATGCAGCGCGGGATTGCGCCCGTCAATTACACTTTAGTAGAAAATAAATCAGAATGACTTGGTTCCGTAAACTTTGTTCAGCGCTTCTGTGCGTGAGTTTACCTGCAGCTTTTCGTATATATTGCGTGCATGTTTGCGCACTGTTTCGGTAGAGACAAAAACAAGTGCAGCAATTTCTTTGTAGCGCAAACCTTTTGAAAGATGATTTAAAATTTCACGCTCTCTTTCGGAGAGAACAGATATTTCGGAATTAGGAGACTGTTGGGTAAAACGCGCTACTACTTTACGCGCAATCTGGGGTGACATGGGTGAGCCGCCATTAAAAATTTCTTTTAGCGCTTCCCGCAACTTTTCGGGGCTTGAATTTTTAAGCAGGTAGCCGGTAGCGCCAGCACAAAGTGATTCAAAGAGTTTGTCGTCTTCTTCAAAAACGGTGCACATCATAAACTGGGTAGCAGGATGATGCAGCTTTAATTCGCGCACACATTCAATGCCATTCATGCCAGGTAATTCAATGTCCATTATAACCACATCGGGAATAAGAGAGTCAAAATCATTGATAAAGCTTTCGCTGTTGTTGTGGGTTGAAATGTGTTCTACTTCAGGAAATGATTTCAGCAGTAACGCCAGGGCGTTACTGATTTCCGAATCGTCTTCTACTATGCTTACCTTAAAACTCATTGCTGCAAAAGTAAAACCTTTATCATCAACCTCTTCTACTATTTTAGTAGAAAAGTTCTTCTTTTAGTTAATTTTGAAACCATCGTCACTATGTATCCCCGATTACTTTTACTGTTTTTGATTTTTGTTCAGTTGCAGTTTGCTTTTGCACAAGATCTGGGCGTCAGAAATTTTTCGGTCAATCAGGGATTATCTCAAAGCACTGTAAATGGTCTGATTCAGGATAAACAAGGTTATTTATGGATAAGCACAGGGCATGGCTTGAACCGTTATGATGGATATGAATTCAAAACCTTTTTTAACAACAGTGCTGATAGTAACAGTATATCGTATAATAATGTAAGAAACATGCTGGAAGATACTATCCGCAATGTTTTGTGGGTAGGTACCGAAGTTGGATTGAATTGTTACAATCCTGTCACAGGCAGGTTTAGCAACATATTAAAAGGGCATCCGCAGCTTGAGAAAATTTATTCAGCACCTCTTTTTTATACTCAAAATGAGCTGTGGTTTTTTTCAGGAGGACAAGGTATTTGTATCTATCATTTTGATACAAAAACTGCTGAAATAAAAATCCGATTCAGAGTGAATAAGGATGTTTATTTTATCCCGCAACTTCAGCAACTGGCTTTTCAGAAAGAGAGTAGTTATATGTATCTGTATTCTCTTTCCTCAGGAAAAATGGATTCGTTAAAGTTACCCTTTGAATACCCGGGAGATAATGTTTACAACATGTCCTATTTTGCAGATACACGGCTTCTACTATTTACCGAAGACGGATTTTATTTAGTTGATACTGACACTAAAAAATTAGAAGAATATGTTCCCTTTGACTTACTGAGGCATAAAGATATTCTTACTGCCTGCACCGACCATAAAGGCTTACAATACTTTTCGGTAAGAGACGAAGGCATTTATGTCTTTGATAAAAACAAACAGTTGGTAAAACGCTTTACCGAAGTAATGAACGTTGGTTCACCGGATGAATTTTCATTTCAGAAAGTAAGGCAATTGCTGGTTGACCGTTCCGGAAATGTATGGGCCGGCTCAGATGGAGCAGGTTTAATCAAGATTGGTTTTTCAAACATGCACTTTCAACCGGTTGAAATAAAAATGACAGACACCGAAACAGGATACTTCAATGAATTTGTAAGAAGCATCAATGAAATCGGAGAGAAACTTTGGGTAGGGACATCTTCAAAAGGCTTGTTTATAATCAACAGGAAGACCAATGAAACGCAGCAGGTTTTAGTTGAAAAGCCTGACAGCAGTTACCTTGCTTTAAACAGCATCAATCGTGTGCGTTCAACTTCAAAAGGGTTGTTGGTAGCTACCGACAGAGGATTGTATCTTGCAGACACAACCAATATGACATTCAGCAAACTCAGTTTTTTTCATGAGCCTGAACGCAAAAAGATATACGATATTCTTGAAAGTAAAATACATGGAATCTTAGTTGTTTCCTCTTCAGGGGTATATCAATTAACTGTTGACGGCAACAAATATATCCTCTCTGCTTTTCTCGACCACGGGTTAAACGTTTCTAAAATTTTTGAAGATGCCCAGGGGAATATATGGCTGGGTTATCCCCGCTACGGCATAAAGAAATTAAAGCCGGATAGAACGTTGGAAGAATGGACATTAAAAAAAGATACAATAAGCTGGAGGCTGGGCTTAACAATTAATTGTTTTGAGCAGACCGGTGAAAGTATCTGGGCATCATCGAATATGGGTTTATGGGAGCTTGATGCTGACATAAAAATTTTGAATCGTTACAATGAAACAGCAGGACTGTGTAATAATTTTATTTACGGAATTTTAAAAGATACACTTGGAAATCTTTGGTTGAGCACTAACAAAGGCATCTCTTGCTTTAACATCAAAAACAAAACATTCCGCAATTACGGTTTGGAAGATGGACTTCGTTCCATGGAACATAATTCCGGAGCTTATTATAAAAGCACGAGAGGTGATTTTTACTTTGGTGGCATACGAGGGTTAAATTATTTCAATCCTTATATCCTGCACGATAATCCTTTGCCGCCAAGGGTTGTGTTAACGCAATTTAATTTACTGGATGATGAATATGCACCTGCCGATACATTGTTTTCTGCAAAGCGAGTTTTCAGTTTTGATTACCATCAAAATACTTTTTCAGTTGAAATTTCTGCATTGGATTTTACTAACCCATTGAAAAATCAGTATGCTTTTTACTTAGAAGGTTTTGACCAACAGTTTTATAATACAGGCTCTAAGCGGTTCATCCGCTACTCAAATCTTGAGCCCGGTGTTTATACATTGTGGTGCAAAGCATCTAACAGCGATGGTGTTTGGAGCCAACAGCAAAAACTTTTTTCGGTTGTTATTGCACCGCCTTTCTGGAAAACAGTGTGGTTCAGAACTCTTGTTGCTGTTACAGGCGTTGTGTTGCTTTCGTTAACAATCTTTTTATTAGTACAGTGGGGTTACCGAAAAAAAGTGCGCGAACTTCAACGACAACAGGATATTGAACGCGTGCGCCTGCGCATTTCAAAAGATATACACGATGAAGTAGGAGCGGGGCTTACTCGCATTGCGCTGATGAGTGAAGCTGCTAAGATTGAACACGGAAAAAATATAGATGTGGGAAATAAATTTGGTCATGTTTCTGAAACAGCACGTAAGATGACTGCCGGACTGCATGAGATTATCTGGTCGGTAAATCCGGTGTATGATAATCTGGATGCGCTGCTGAGTTACATCAGCAATTATGCATACGAATTTTTTGAAGACACGGATGTAATTGTTAGTGTTCAGTTTCCGCAGCATATTCCGGTTATGGCTGTACCACCGGATTTCAGGCGCAATCTTTTTCTGATTGTAAAAGAGGCATTGAACAACAGCGCAAAACATTCATGCGCAAAAAATATAACGTTGAAATGTAGCCTGGATGAAAAAATCTTTGCATTTGAAATAAGCGATAACGGCAAAGGATTTAAAAATGAAATGTCTGAAAATAAATTCTCAAGCGGATTGAAAAATATGCAGCGCAGAGCAGAGGAAATAAAACTCCGTTTTAGGCTGCATTCTGAAAAAGATAAAGGAACACATATTGTGTTGACGGGGAAGTTTTTGCTGAACTAAGATTTCCGGAAAAAAATAGTTGGCAAAAGCAGAAAAAGTCCTGCACCAATTCCGCGCGCTTATTTTCTAAACCTACATTTGTTTGCACCGGACTTAAACAGGCATGTTCCGGATTTTATCCGACATGTACTAACTTGAATATTGCATGTGCGAGAGTTTTTCAATGATGTTTTAAGTCTATACAATCATTTTTAAACATTAAACATTAATGTTCTGACCTTAAACATTGATGTTCTAAGCTTACACATTAATGTTTTAACTCTCCGTACATATGTTTTAACCTTACACATTAATGTTCTAACCCTACGCATTAATGTTCTAACTCTCCGTACATATGTTTTAACCTTACACATTAATGTTCTAACCCTACGCATTAATGTACCAACTCTCCGTACATATGTTTAAAGCTTAAACAAGCATGTTCTAATCCCTTGCATCACTGTTTTAATCTTTTGCAAGACTGTTCAAGCTATATATAAGGCTGTTCCGATTGTATGCAAGCATGTTTTGAGTTTACACATTTTTGTTCCGAGGCTATAAAAGTAAAGACCGGCCTTATTTAAGGCCGGTCCTACTTAGAACAACAAAGTTCAGGTACTGTTATTTATTAACTACCAACTTCCCGCTGCCTAGCATAATTGCCTGGTCAGATAGTAGCTTATAGATATATATTCCGCTGCTGAGGTTAATACCTTCTATGCGCAGGGTTCGTGTTTCGTTTTGTCCGGTTGCGAAGGAGCGGCTTTCAATAAGTTGTCCGCTGATGTCAAATAAATACAAATTTGCATTGCCTGAAAACGATCCTGATTGAAGGTAAATGTTGGTATAGCTTTCAAACGGATTAGGTGAAGCAGAAATACTCATTCCCGGAAAATCATTGTTATAATCAACTACGCCAACCGAGAAATAAGGATAATCAGCAGAGGTTGCCATACAGTTATTTCCGTCTGTTACTACTACGGTGTAGGTTCCGTTTACTGTAGGTGTATACGTTGGCAGCGTGGCATTACTAATTGGTGAGCCATTGTAATACCATTGAATGTTTGTTGTAATATCCGAAACTAAATCAGCGCCCGATTGGGTGATAACCGGTTGTTCCGGTAATGTATTCACAGTTACCGTTGCAGGATATGAAGTATTGGTGCAGCCGTTACCATCGGTAACAAATACAGTGAATGTTTCAGTTTCTGTTGCAGTAATGATTTGCGTTGTTGCCCCATTGCTCCAGAGATACGATGTAAAGCTGCCTGCGTTAAGCGTTACTGAGCCGCCTTCGCAAAAAACAAGTGCGCCCGAAGGAGTAATAATCGGTTGCGGTTGAATAGTAGTAACCGTTACAGCCGAAGAAGTTCCCGGGCAACCGTTTCCGTCAACTGCGGTAACTGTGTAATTTCCGGATTCGGTAACCGTGATAGAGGAAGTGTTCCCCCCGATGATGGTGTTTCCTTTTCTCCAAACATAGGTTGTAAATCCAGCAGTGGCGTTTAAATCCAAGCTTCCTCCCAGACAAAATGAAGTTGGCCCTTGTGCAGTTGCATTAACCGTAGGGACAGTAATGCAAGGATCAAGATACACTACTACTGTAAAAACGGGGCTCCAGTTATTATTTACATCCAAAGTACGTGTGCTTACTTTATGTATCCCTTGCGTGTAAAAAATATTCTGATCGTTTTTTAATGCAGTTTCCACAGCATCACTGTAGTTGCCGTCAAAGGCAAGCATGGTAGTTCCGTTGCCTTGACCGGGATCAGCATCCCAAAAATATTCAGCAGCAGTAATTTTTATGGAAGGAAAAACATAAGGGCTTTGAACGTTTACAACAGTTGTAAAAACAGGGCCCCAATTATTGTTTACATCTTTTGCACGAATACATAATTTATGAAACCCTAAAGCGGGAACACTTGCAGCACTTTTTATAACACTTTCCAATGCATCCGAGAAATTGCTGTCAAAAGCAAGCATAGAAGTTGCATTACCTTGCCCCGGGTCAGTATCCCAGAAGTATTCAGCAGCAGTAATTTTTATGGAAGGAAATGCGTAAGGACTTTGAACATGAACAACGGTTGTAAAGACAGGCCCCCAATTGTTGTTTACATCTTTTACGCGAATGTTTAATTTATGAAAACCAAGTGCAGGAACAGAAGCAGAACTCTTTATAACAGTTTCCAATGCGTCCGAAAAATTACCGTCAAAAGCAATCATAGCAGTGGCACTTCCTTGTCCGGGATCAGTATCCCAGAAATATTCGGCAGCAGCTATTTTAATAGTCGGAAATGAGAATGCATTCTGAACATGTATCACCGTTTTAAAAACAGGTCCCCAGTTATTGTTGGTATCCTTCACCCGGATATTGATGCTGTGAAAACCAACGGGTGAAACACTAATGGCAGTTTTAATAGCACTTTCCAACACGTTGTTAAAAGTTCCGTCAACAGCAGTCATTGCGGTTGCGTTGCCTTGCCCGGGGTCGGTGTCAATAAAATATTCTGCCTGTATTATCTGCGCGTTTGCACTCAGCAAACCCGCAACGAATGCACACATTCCGGCAGCAAGTATTTTTCTGAATAAATTCATGGTAAAGATTTTTTCGGTGAAAAAATACTAACGGTCAAATGTTTCTGCTTTGATATCGATGGCTGTTCCAACGTTTACCCTGCGCGGAGCCTGCACATAATAAACACGTGCTCCGCCTGTTTGTGGAAAGAAATTATCCAGTGTGAATGAACCGCCATAAGCGCCTGCATCGTTTACAGTCAGGTTAATATCATAATAAGAATAATCAGGACTTCCGCCATTGATGGCATCAGTACCGGTGTTGGGCCTGCCGTTTACATCCAGTGTGGTGTTGCTGGTAAGGTTGTTGGTTCCGTCAGCAGTTAAAAATTGGATATTTAATGGAGAACTAATTACATTGTAATAGATACCAATTAAACCTGAATTACTTCCGCCATACATTGCACCATAACTTGAGCTTGGAGCCAATATCAGGTTATTCAGAATGTCAGTAACCGAATTAGCTGGTGAATAATAAAGAGAAAGACACATATAAGTGTTCACTTCAGAAACGATGGTATTATTGATAATTGTATTTCTTCCGAGCGCTGAATTTTTCCAGGCGTCAACCGAAACACCTCCGTAATTTGTTCTTATCAAGTTATTCATAACAGAGAAAAACTGGCTGGTTGTGCTGCTGTAAACTCCGTATCCGCCTGTAAGGGTCAGCTTATTGCCGATAACTAAAATAGTATCGTTGGTTGCAGTTCCGTCAGGAGTTATGCGAACAGCATTAGTTGTTGCCGTAATATCGTTACCTATAACTCTTCCGAAACGAATAGTAACATTGCCTGCAGCGAATACATTAGATGCTACTACAACATCAAAATTGTTGAAATCAAATGCAACACTTCCGTTTACAAAATTGCAATTCATAATGCTTACCTTAGTTCGTGCTCCCGAAGGTCCGTCTGCTGAACCGGAAACATTTCCCTGAAGGTTTATCATTCCTATTATAGTTACAACTCTTCCAACTGCAGGAACAATAGAAAAATTCCCCTGAACTGTATATTGACTGGCTTCGGTTGCACAAAGAAATTGAAGACTTTTTGTTACCGTTACATTCTCCACATAAGGTGCATTTCCTGCTTTAGGTGTAATAAGGATTCGGTCGCCATTTGTAGCTGCTGCTGCTGCAGCAGTAATAGTAGAGTAGCATCCGCCATTGCCGTTTTCATTTACACACAGGTCTGCTGCAGAAGCTGTGAAAGAAAAAGCAAGAGTTAATAATGCAAACGAAAGTTGTAGTGATTTTTTCATGATGGTTTAGTTTAAAGTAAAAAATGACGCGACAAAAATGCGCGAAGTAGCAAAGCGTGTCAATTACACTTTAGTAGAAAAAATAAAAACAGGAATAGTTTAACCGAAATAAATTCAGTTAGCTGAAATGAAAAATGTTTACAGAAATATTATACCCTTTCCACAACCGTGGCAATACCCATTCCGCCACCAACACAGAGTGTAACAACACCGGTTTGTTTTCCGGAGCGTTCAAGTTCGTCAACAATAGTTCCGATAAGCATGGCTCCTGTAGCACCCAGCGGGTGACCCATTGCAATGGCTCCACCGTTTACATTTACTTTATCAGCAGAAACATTCAACTCTTCCATAAAGCGCATGGGAACTGCTGCAAAAGCTTCGTTTACTTCAAATAAGTCAATATCTGAAACGTTCATGCCTGCTTTTTTCAATGCTTTTAATGTAGCAGGAACTGGACCTAACAACATGATGGTTGGTTCAGCACCAACTACTGCAAACGAGCGAATACGTGCTCTTGGTTTTAATCCCAATTGTTCACCCATTGCTTTGCTGCCGATTAAAACCAATGCCGCACCGTCAACAATGGCGGAAGAATTTCCTGCATGGTGAACATGGCGCATGGTTTCCACTTCAGGGTAACGTTGTATGGCCAGCGCATCAAAACCTGCGTATTGTCCCATTTGCTCAAATGAAGGATTCAGTTTCGCCAATGTATCAACAGTAGTATCAGGGCGGATCATTTCATCTTTTTCAGTAACCGTTAAACCGTTCACATCTTTCACCGCAACTACCGAACGGCTGAAACGATTTTCTTCCCATGATTTTGAAGCTCTGCGGTGCGAAACACTTGCAAATTCATCCAGGCTTTTTCGATCATAACCATATTTTGTTGCAATCAGATCGGCAGAAATTCCTTGTGGAACAATTTTGTATTTTGTAATAACATCAGGGTTTGTAAATAAGGCACCACCATCTGAACCCATTGGTACACGCGACATTGATTCAACACCACCAGCAACTAACATATCAACTTGTCCGCTCATCACATAAGCAGCAGCCTGATTTACTGCCTCCAGCCCTGAAGCACAAAAACGGTTAAGCGTTACACCGGCAGTAATATTATCATAACCAGATGCAATAGCAGCAGTCTTTGCAATATCAGCACCTTGTTCACCAACAGGAGTAACACAACCGATGATCGCATCTTCTACATATTTTGTATCCAGGTTATTGCGCTCGCGAATAGCTTTAAAAACAGTAGTCAGCAATTCAAGCGGCTGAACATCGTAAAGGCTTCCGTCTTTTTTTCCTTTTCCGCGGGGTGTGCGCACTGCATCGTATATATAAGCTTCCATTGTATAGAGTATTTTAAAATTTAGGATTGTAAAAGTAGTGTTTTCGTATTCAGAAAATAAATGGGAAAACAGCCTTCCTTTCTTTCGGATAATCTGAAAATTTGCTGAGATACCAGTCGTGATGATTTTTTGCACGGGGAACAAGATTGGCAAAGGTCCAAACTGCAAATGTTAAGGCGGGAAGATTCCATGCCATTAATGCAAAGCCTGTCCACTCAATGATTTCACCAAAAAGATTTGGCGAAGAAATGTAATCGAATAAAAATCCTTTCGGGATTTTGTAGCCGGTTTCACCCGGCTTACGCAGATTGATAAGTATGGCATCTGCTTTCCAGTTGATGGCCATTCCTGCAACAAACAAAATAGCTCCGATTATAAAGTGCGGAGTATAAAACCAATCTGTTGAATAATCTGCAGAAGGTGCAAGTTCAGCTAAATAATATCCGTTCAATCCGGCATTCATCAGGTTAAATAAAATTGCATTCAATACAATTACCAACGGCATTTTCTTAGGTGTTGATTTTATCCGCAGGGGATAAATAAACGTGCGGTTCATATAATGGAATATCCACAACGAAAAAAGGATCCATACATAAGAGTGGAATGAATTTGTTCCGAAAAGTAAGAAGTAAGACATGATGGAGAATGAAGGGAACTCCATCAGCACCCATGCTAATTTGTTGTTCACCATCACGCCCCATTTTTCGGAAGTATGCCTGCCGAAAGGCGCAGTGACAAAGAACATGGCAACAAATACAACAGCAGCTATTGCAAGCCAGATGTATGAGATGAGATTTAATGTTTCAAGAGTCATATTATAGTTCATTTTCGGTGTCACCCTGAGCGTAGTCGAAGGGCTTAATAAAATAATTTGGCGGTTCGACTACGCTCACCGTGACAGCAAACTTCATTTTATCACGTTTCTCATTTTCATCCACGCATAGAAATCAGCAACACTTTCTTCCAGTGGGCGGAATGAATGTCCTAATTCTTTTTGTGCTTTTGTGCTCACCATGTTTTTGTGCCCGTATTTTAAAGCATCCAGTGCTTCGTTGGTAAACACAGGCGCAGTAGTAGTTAACCTGCTTTGTAAACGGATAAATGGCAACCCCATTTTCAATATCCAAAACGGCAAAACCATTTCCGGCACTTTTTTACCCGTTACTTTTTTCACTGTTTCTGCCAGGTCTTTCACGGTGTAATAATTTCCTGTGAGGTGATAAATTTCTCCGTTCCTTCCCTTTTCAAGTGCTGCAACAATAGAGTTGGCAACATCACGCACATCAATATAATTGTATCCCCCGGCAGTAAGTGCAGGAATTTTTCCGTGATAAAAATCAAGCAATGCTTTCCCGATTTCAGAAGGTTTGAAATCATAGGGACCAACAATCAAACTCGGACGAACAACAACAGCTTGAGTTTCGCTGTTCTTTGTTGTTTCAAAAACCAATTGTTCTCCTCTCGCTTTTGAATAATCATAAGCATAAGAGCCTTGTTGTTTATGAGGACGAGTTTCATCAAACGGAAAATCAAAAGGCTCTTCCAGAACCGCATGAACACTGCTGACATGAATAATCTTCTTTACGCCAAGTTTTTTTGAAACTTCAGCAACGTTCCTTGCTCCTTCGGTATTTGTTTTATGTACTATTCCCGTTGGATCACCGTGAATGCTGATGATAGCTGCACAGTGAATAACGGCATCGCATTCTTCGAGCAAATTGCTTATCTCATTTTTATCAAGAACACTTCCGCGAACAGGATTCACATTCAAATCTTCCAGTGCTCTTTTATCTGAATTATAGAGTGCATTTACCGCAAATCCATTTTCTGATAACACTCTGCAAACGGTGTTTCCCAAATGACCGCTTGCCCCTGTAACAGCAATTTTACGGAATGACTTCATGATGTTTTTCAGCCTTCAGTTTCCAGCGGTTATGCGACCACAGCCAGTTGGCAGGGTTTGCGCGGATAATGCTTTCCAGTTTTTGCGCATAAGCTTTTGTCAGGCTGCCAGGCTTATCTGAGCTAGCTTCAAGCAAGGAAAGGTCAACAACATAGTATCCTCTTTTCACCCGTTGAATATCTAAGAAGATTATCGGAAACTTATTCACTGTTGCATATTTTTCCATGCCGTGCAAAAAAGCAGTGTCTTGATTCAGAAACCGGATCCAGAAACTTTTATCCGCATCTTTTCGCGAAGGACTTTGGTCAGAGATTAAAATGTAAGCACACGGAATATCCCTGTTTTCTGCAAATGCTTTTGCTGTTTCAAAAATAGAAATCAGGTGCATACCCCATGCCGCGCGCGATTTTTTAAAATACTCATCAATTGGTTTATTGGAAAGTGGTTTGTAAAACCCCAGCGTTTTATGTTGCACCTGTAAACTGGACGAAAGTACACCCCATTCCCAGTTAGTATAGTGGCTGCCAACAGTGATGACACTTTGATTGGCATTAAAGTAATGTGTTAAAATCTCCGTATTTTGAAGGCGATAGCGTTCTACTAATTCTTCCTTGCTCATCGAAAGTCCTTTCAACCCTTCGAGAAAAATATCGCAGAAATTGCGGTAAAAATCTTTAGTAATTTGCTTAATCTCTTTTTCTGTTTTCTCAGGAAAAGAATTTCTCAGATTTTTTTCAATCACCTTTTTGCGATAGCCAATCACATAATAAAAGAGGTAGAATAAACCATCGGAAATAACATAGAGCACGGGAAAAGGAATCAGCGAGAATAATGCTCCTGTTGCTCTGAAAATGTAATAGATAAGTAGCTGCATTGCAGCAAAGCTAATATAAATCAGGAAGAAGATTTACGCCTTAATTTTTCTACTTTTGTGCGAGCCATGAATCAGAATTTAGATCCCAACAGCGAAAGCCAGTTACCGATTGACAAGGAAATAGAAAGAGCCTTGCGCCCTGTTGATTTTGGAGAATTTGCGGGACAGGAAAGTGTAGTTGAAAATCTTAAAATATTTGTAAAAGCTGCCCGTCAGCGTGGTGAATCATTGGACCATGTTCTATTGCACGGTCCTCCGGGCTTGGGAAAAACAACGCTTGCTCACATCATCGCAAATGATTTGGGTGTAAATATTAGAATCACTTCCGGTCCTGTTTTAGATAAGCCGGGCGACCTTGCCGGCTTGCTTACCAATTTACAACCCAATGATGTTTTGTTCATTGATGAGATACACCGTCTTAGTCCTATTGTTGAAGAGTATCTGTATTCCGCAATGGAAGATTACAGGATTGATATTATGATTGAAAGCGGTCCTAACGCGCGTTCAGTTCAGATTAAATTAAACCCGTTTACATTGGTTGGGGCAACTACCCGTTCCGGTTTGCTTACTGCTCCATTGCGTGCCCGTTTCGGAATTAATTCGCGTTTGCAATATTATGATGCAAAAGTTCTGAAAGGTATTATTATCCGCTCATCCGATATTCTGGAAGTAAGAATTGATGATAAAGCAGCGGACGAAATTGCACGCAGAAGCCGCGGTACACCACGTATTGCGAATGCACTGCTGCGGAGGGTTCGTGACTTTGCGCAGATAAAGGGTAACGGAAGTATTGATTTAGAGATTTCTAAATATTCACTCAACGCTTTAAACGTTGATGCACACGGGTTGGATGAAATGGATAATAAAATTCTCAGCACCATCATTGACAAATTCAAAGGTGGTCCTGTTGGCATTACAACTATTGCAACTGCCGTTGGTGAAGAAGCTGGAACCATTGAAGAAGTGTATGAACCATTCCTGATTATGCAGGGTTATTTACACCGCACACCAAGAGGCAGACAGGCAACAGAGCTTGCATACAAGCATCTCGGAAAAATATTTTCACCTAATTCGGGAACATTGTTTGAAGGGGAATAATTATACCCAACTTATAAAATCCGAAGCCTCCCGCCTCGGTTTTTTTCATTGCGGAATTTCAAAAGCAGATTTTTTAGAAGAGGAAGCTCCTTTGCTCGAGCAGTGGCTGAAAGACAATCGCCATGGGCAAATGAAGTATATGGAGAATTATTTTGACAAGCGTCTTGATCCGCGTTTGTTGGTTCCGGGTGCAAAGTCGGTGGTGTCGCTGTTGTTGAATTACTTTCCTGAGGAAGCAGTTCGTCACCCTGAACTTGTTTCAGCATCTCCACTTAAGACCCTGAAACAAGTTCAGGGTGACGGTGACGGGAAACCCAAAATCTCCAAATACGCCTACGGAAAAGATTACCATTTCGTAATCAAAGAAAAGCTGAAAGAGTTGGTAGAGTTTATCCGCACCAGCATCGGTGATGTAAACGGAAGAGTGTTTGTTGATTCTGCACCGGTGATGGACAAAGCATGGGCAAAGAAAAGCGGCTTGGGCTGGGTTGGTAAAAACTCAAACATCATCAACAAGCAGCAAGGCTCCTTTTTCTTTATTGCAGAATTGATTATTGATCTGGATTTAGAATATGATTCACCGGTTGCTGACCATTGCGGAACGTGCACACGTTGTATTGATGCTTGTCCTACCGATGCGATTGTCCAACCGTATCTTGTGGATGGAAGTAAGTGCATCTCCTATTTCACGATAGAGTTGAAAGAAAATATTCCGCAGGAAATGAAAGGCAAATTTCAGGATTGGGCTTTTGGTTGCGATATCTGTCAGGATGTTTGTCCCTGGAACAGATTTTCAAAGCCGCATAATGAGCCCCACTTTATGCCGAATCCGGAAGCATTAAATCTTACCCGCAAAGATTGGGAAGAAATGACCGAAGAGGTTTTTCGGAAACTGTTTAAAGCCTCGCCACTGAAGAGGGCAGGTTTTGAAAAGATGAAGCATAACATAAAAGCCCTTTAAAAAGGGCTTTTATGTTTAGTAGTATTTATTTACTTCTGCGTTTTCTTTCGTTCTCGTCAAGATAAATCTTGCGCAAACGGATTGACTTAGGAGTTACTTCCACATACTCGTCTTCCTGGATGTATTCCATTGCTTCCTCTAATGAGAACTTACGTGCAGGTGCAATTTTAGTTTTTGCATCGCTGCCCGAAGCACGCATGTTGGTAAGCTTTTTCTCGGTCATTACGTTTACCACCAAATCATCCTGACGGTTGTTTTCACCGATTATTCTTCCGCCATATACTTCATCGCCCGGATCAACAAAGAAGAAACCGCGGTCTTGCAATTTATCAATAGAGTAGGCTGTAGCAACTCCTTTATCCATGGCAATCAATACTCCGTTTATACGTGCCGGAATATCACCTTTCCAGGGCTCATAGCTTTTAAAGCGGTGTGCCATAATGGCTTCACCGGCAGTGGCTGTAAGAATGTTGTTACGCAAACCTATCAATCCTCTTGCGGGGATATGAAATTCCATGTGGATAAGGTCGCCTTTCGGTTCCATTACTACCAGATCGCCTTTCTTCTGGCTTACTAATTCTATTACTTTACCGGTTGTGTTTTCGGGTGTATCAATAATAAGTGACTCAACAGGCTCGTGTTTTCTGCCGTCAATTTCTTTAATAATAACCTGTGGCTGTCCTACCTGTAACTCATAGCCTTCGCGTCTCATGGTTTCTATAAGGATGGCTAAGTGCAGAATACCGCGACCATACACAATATGTGTATCGGGTGAGCCGGTTTCTTCTACGCGCAGGGCAAGGTTTTTTTCAATCTCTTTGTACAGGCGTTCTTTGATGTGGCGCGAGGTTACAAACTTGCCTTCTTTGCCATAGAAGGGTGAATTGTTGATGGTGAACAACATATTCATTGTTGGTTCATCAACGCTGATAGGTTTCAAACCTTCAGGGTTTTCAAAATCGGCAAGGGTATCACCAATTTCAAAGCCTTCAATTCCGCTTACAGCACAAATATCACCGGCTTCTACTTCGGATACTTTCAGTTTGCCCAAACCATCAAAAATGTAGAGTTCTTTTATTCTCGACTTTACAATCCTTCCATCTCGTTTTACCAGGGATACAGGCATGTTTTCTTTCACCGTTCCGCGCAGTACACGACCGATGGCTATACGTCCTACAAAGGAAGAATAGTCAAGCGAGGTAATCATCATCTGCAAGGTTCCTTCCAGCGTTTTAGGCTCGGGAATATGCTTAACGATACAATCCAGCAGGGGAATAATGTTTTCGGTTTGTTCTTTATAGGTGGTGTTCATCCAGCCATGTTTTGACGAACCGTAAATGGTAGGGAAATTCAACTGGTCGTCATTGGCTTCCAGGTTAAAAAACAGCTCATAAACGTTCTCCTGCACCTCATCAGGACGACAGTTGGGTTTATCCACTTTATTGATAACCACAATAACTTTCAAACCTAATGAAATTGCTTTTTGCAACACAAAACGGGTTTGCGGCATGGGCCCCTCAAAGGCATCTACCAGCAACAGCACACCGTCAGCCATGTTCAACACACGCTCTACCTCGCCTCCAAAGTCAGCGTGGCCGGGGGTGTCAATGATATTAATCTTGGTTCCGTTATATTGAACCGAAACGTTTTTGGCAAGAATGGTAATTCCGCGTTCGCGCTCCAGATCGTTGTTGTCAAGGATCAGTTCACCGCTTTCCTGATTTTCGCGGAAGAGTTTACATTGATGTAAAATTTTGTCAACAAGGGTAGTTTTTCCATGGTCAACGTGGGCAATAATGGCAATATTTCTGATGTTCTTCATGTAGGGCTTAAAAATTTGAGGGTGCAAAAGTAGTCTTTAAAAGGACTTTATCGTTATAAAGGGTGTAACTAAATTATTAAGCACGCTTTTCAGAAAACCACCCCCTCTTGTTTTAAACCTCTGTTCGGCTCCGCTTTCCGCTTCAGTCGCGATTAGTCTGCATTCATACCACCGCCTCGTCATGCTGAACTTGTTTCAGCATCTCTCTTCTGTCTTGCGTCTGTCACTCTGAGCGTAGTCTAAGGGCTTTAAAACTCCCCGGGAGTGCTATATTTGTAGAAACAACAATCGCCAATAAAACCCGTACCCCAGTCACGACTTCCTCCCAAGAAGTCATAAAAACCAAACCTCCGGTCATGACTTCTAAACCTCCGGTCATGACTTTTTACTTAGAAGTCACGACTTCTTACTTTTTGCATGCCTCCGGAAACCGAAAAGTCATGACTTTTTACCTGGAAGTTAGGACTGCAGGTTTAAAAGTCATGACTTTTTATTTAGAAGTCATGACTGGAAGAATAGAAGTCACGACTTCTTATCTGGAAGTCATGACTATTTACTTAGAAGTCACGACTTTTTACTTAGAAGTCATGACTGTAAGTACAGTACACATGACTTTTTTTAATTTTTGCATCCTCCTCTGGTCGGGATTTGCAATCCTGACCTATCAGTGGCCCCCGCGTCTCATTTTATCTATTTTTGGCCCGAATAAATTTCAGCCATACATAAACCCCTATGAACAAAACCCGCCTCGAAGCTTTCAGCGATGGAGTAATAGCCATTATCATTACCATTATGGTATTGGAAATTAAAATACCGCACGAAGCAACGCTGCATGCTTTGCTTGAGCTCACTCCCGTTTTCATCAGCTATGTGCTCAGTTTTCTGATGGTGGCTATTTACTGGGGAAATCATCACCATCTGTTGCATACGGTGCGTCATGTTACCCCCAAAATCATCTGGGCAAATATGGGCTTGCTCTTTTCGCTTTCGCTTGTTCCCTTCACTACCGGCTGGATGGGCGAAAACCATTTTGCCGAACTTACCGTTGCTCTCTATGCTGTTAACCATTTGTTCTGCGGCTTTATGGCTTTTATTCTGCAAACTGCTATTCTCGCCCACCTCACCGAAAAAAACAAATTGATGGAAGCGCTTCTTAAAACAAAAAAGAAATCTATGGTAACGGTGGCAATCTATATAACGGCTATTCCTGTTGCCTTCTATTATCCTGTTATATCAGTTGCGCTTATCAGTATCTGTGCTGTAATGTGGGCTATCCCCGATAAAGGTGTGGAGCGTGCACTCATGGAAGGGAAAGAGTAAATTTTCGGGCTGGGTAAATTTGGGGTTTCAGTGAAACCCGGTTTGTTGCAAATTATTTATATTTGTTTAAACCCATAAACCAGAGCCCCATGAAAATTTTTTACCTCCTTCTTGCGGTTACACTTTGTTTTTTTATTGCTGCAAACCTGCAGGCACAAACTGCCCAACGCTGCGGAACCGATGCCTACAACACAATGTTGAGCAATAAATTCCCGCAAACCGCTGCAACCCACCAGGCACTCGAAGCCCAATACTATAACTTTATAACAAACTCCCGCGAAAAAAGCACTTCCTCGGGAGTAAAATACGTGATACCCGTTGTGGTTCATGTTATTCATCGCACACAGGATGCTGCTCCGGGCACACTTTCTAATGTTTCGGACCAGCGTATTGCCGAACAAATTGCAATTCTTAACCAAGACTATCGCAATTTTGGCGGAACAAATTTCAGCAGCGATGCTGTGGATACAGAGATTGAATTTCAATTGGCAAAAAGAGACCCTGACGGAAACTGCACCAACGGAATAGTGCGCGTTCCCTCCAACCTTTCCACGGGTGTTTTGTGGCAAAATTATGCTGCTGACAGTACGCTGAAAAGTTTAAGCCATTGGCCAAGGGAGCGCTATCTTAACATGTATGTGGTCTATTCAATTTCACCAAGCGCTTTCGGTTATGCTACTTTTCCCTGGCATATCGGCACCGCTGCATTAGATACAATTGATGGTGTGGTAATTCGTTACGATGCTTTTGGTTTAAGCGGCAATGGTGAAGTAGCCTTGGGCAGAACTGCCACACACGAAGTGGGGCATTGGCTGGGTTTGCTTCACACCTTTCAGGACGACAGTATTCCTAATGGCGTGGGAGGATATAATTATTTCTACTGCCGAAACGATTCGTGCCTGAAGCAGAATGATAAAGTGTGTGATACACCGCCCACCAATGGTCCTACCGATATTGCTTTGTCATGCGCTGCTACACCCAATACATGTGCAGCCGATGATGATGATTTAACACTTAACAATCCTTTTCGCCCTGCCGGAAACGGTGGTGCGGGTGACCAATTTGATATGATTTCAAATTACATGGATTACTCCAGCGATTCGTGCATGAATAAATTTACACCCGGGCAATTGGATCGTATTGATTTCTACATAAACAATGCAAGATCCTCTGTTTGGGATCCTAACAACCAAACCCAAACCGGCTTGCGCGGTTTGCTGCATGATTTTGATTCGGTGCAGGTAACTACAGGGCTGAACGGAAGAGTTAATGTTATGTGCGAATATAACGGCAAGCTGATCATTGCCGGTGATTTTACTTCAGCAGACGGGCTTGCCTGCTCACGGATTGTGGCATGGAACGGAAGTTCGTATGAAAACCTCAACAACGTGCCGCAGTTTTTTAATGGCGTTACATCTATGGCGGTTTACAAAGGAAAATTATATGTGGGTGGAATGTTTACCATTCAGGACCAATTTAATTATTTAGCCAGCTATGACGGAACACAGTGGGACAGCCTTTGCACCAACGCTGATTACCGCAGCACCGGTGGTCCTGTGCGTTCGCTCTGGGTTTATAAAAACCTCTTATATGTAGGCGGTGATTTTGGATGGGTCGATGGGCTTCAGCTTAACGCCAGCAATATAGCCACCTGGGATGGTGCAGCCTGGGATACAGTTAGCTCAGGCTTAAGCGGAAACTCTTCATCGTGTTACGCGATGACGGTGTGGAATGACAAGCTTGTATTGGGCGGGCGCTTTACCGCTGCCGGTGGTGTGGCGTGTGACAAGGTAGCGTTTTGGGATGGCTCTACCTTTACCTCTGCCAACACAGGTGCCAATGTAGTAAGCAGCGGAAGGCTCAACTGCCTTTATTCTTATGAAGGAAAACTTTATACCGGTGGCGACTATACCAGCGTAGGAGGCAACATACTTCCCGGACTTACCGAATATGATGGCTCTGATTGGTCGGATAATTCGTCCTCATTTCTGGGTTTCAACCGCTTTGCGTTGGAACAGTTCAACGGCTATTTATGGGTGGGCGGACATATTATGGATTTGGGAGAGGATGAGCAGCACATTTATATCTATGATGCATCGCTGGATGGTTATTACACCGTATCGGGCGAACACAGGGGATTTGACAGCCCGGTAAACTGCATGACACAGTTCAACAATGAGCTTTACATTGGTGGTGATTTTACTGAATTAGAAGGGATGAACGGAAACCCGAATAAAACGTTCAACTACATCACCAAAGTGCATACTGTTTGCATTGACCCTATACCGGTTGGTATTGACAACGCTGAAAAAAATCGGGTGTTTAAACTATACCCTAATCCGGTAAGCAATATGCTCACCATTGAAAATGTAAAAGAAGGATTACGTGTTTTCAATGTTATAGGAGAAGAGGTACTGGCAATGAAAATAAATTCCGGAGACAATAAAGTTCAGTTGAATGTTTCCGGTTTTGCTTCGGGAATTTATTTTATTCAATCGGGTAATCAAACAGAAAAGTTTGTGAAGCAATAGTTAGAGTTACCACAGAACCACAGAAAAATAATCCTCTGTGGTAAAAAAACTATTTTTACCCAACCAAACTTCCATGAAAAAAGTTCTCCTCTTTCTTCTTGTTGCTGTTGTTCTGCTTGTTGCCGTTCTGCTCTTCAATACCTTTTCTTTTAAATCAAAACAGATCAGCGTTGAGTCGGTTCCGCTTTACCAAACCGATGACGCAGTCATTCAGCGCCTCAGTCAGGCCATACAATTCCAAACCATTTCTTATCAGGATTCAGGAAAGATGGATACCGCTCAGTTCAACGGTCTCCATCGTTTTCTTAAAACCTCTTTCCCTTTAATCGATTCCCTGTTAACCCTTGAAAAAATAAATACCTACAGTTTGTTATACAAATGGCAGGGAAGCAATCCTTCACTGAAACCGATACTGCTCATGGCGCATCAGGATGTGGTACCCGTTGATCCGCTCACACTTCCCGGCTGGGCGCATCCTCCTTTTCAGGGTGTTATAAAAGATGGTTTTGTGTTCGGTCGCGGTGCATTAGACATTAAGAGCGGCATCACAGGCGAAATGGAAGCCGTTGAATATTTGTTGCGTGAAGGCTTTAAACCCGAGCGCACCGTTTACCTCGCCTACGGACACGATGAAGAAATAGGTGGAAGACAAGGAGCCCTGCAAATAGCAAATCACCTTCAGCAACAAAAGGTGGAACTGGAATATGTGCTCGATGAAGGTGGTTCCATCATCAGCGGCATTGTTCCCGGAATTGATAAACCGGTTGCCATTATTGGTATTGCCGAGAAAGGATATGTAAGTCTTGAATTGAGTGTGGAAGAAGAAGGCGGACACAGCTCCATGCCGCCTAAACAAAGTGCAATCGGTATTTTGAGTGCCGCTATTTCAAAATTAGAAACACATCCCTTTCCCAGCCAGATGGATGGAGTAGGCACAGTGTTATTTGATTATGTGGGACCTGAAATGAAATTCGGAATGCGTTTGGTTTTCGCCAACCGTTGGCTCTTTGGTCCTGTTATTGAAAGCCAGCTCGACAAGAAAAATTCCACACGCGCTGCCATGCACACCACTACCGCAGCTACTATTTTCAAAAGCGGTGAAAAAGAAAACGTGTTGCCCATCAAAGCAAAAGCAGTTGTCAATTTCCGCATCATGCCGGGCGATAGTGTGCAGGGTGTTATTGATTACGTGAAACAAATTATCAATGACGAACGCATTAAGCTTACAACCACCAGTCAGGAACCCGATGAGCCATCAGGTGTTTCAGATCTTAGTTCCTCAGCTTTTGGTGTTATACATAAAACAACAGCAGAAATTTTTCCCGATGTATTGGTTGCACCTTACCTTGTCTTAGGCGCAACCGATTCAAAACATTACAAGAACATCACAAAAAATATTTTCCGCTTTGAACCAACGCGTTTGGATGATGCCGACCTCAAGCGCATTCACGGAACAGACGAACGTATTTCAATACAGAGTTATAAAGAAACCATCAGCTTTTATATTCAATTAATTAAGAACTCAAATGAACCGTCATTGCGAACGCAGTGAAGCAATCTTTAATTGTGAGATTGCTTCGTCCGCCTCAGGCGGACTCGCAATGACGAAAACTAAAAAACCAAACAAATGAAAAACTTACTCCTCTTCTTACCGCTTGCACTTCTCCTCTCCTGCAAAGAACAGGCAAAACAACCTGAAACAACTGCACCTGCAACAACTGCAGCCGGCTGGACAAAACCTGCTATCTATTCGCTCGATGCACCCACTACCTATTATGATGATGTGGAAGATCAGGATTTCTCAGAGTACTCCCAATTGATTTACCAGATTTTCGAACAGGTGTATGCCGGCAAATTGCAGGCCTACAATTTTATGGACGGTTCACCTTTAAGCATTGACGATGTAAAAAAGGCTTCCAACTTTACCGATACTATTTATGTTGAAAATCCCGAAACCGAAGTGCTGGAAATGAAAATAGTTCAGAACGAACTGGACAAGAATATCATTTCAATCAAGTTGAAAGAAACCTGGCATTTCAACAAAGAAACTCTGCAGTTGGAAAAACGTGTGTTGGGCGCAGCACCCCGCATGGCAGTGGTAGAACCCGAAACCGGACAAATCAAAGGCTATACTCCAATCTTCTGGGTATTCTTTGATAAACAAGCTGAAGAACAATTTAAAAAACAATTCAAAACCAACTCTTAGTGAAACTTAGTGTCCTTAGTGCCTTAGTGGTAAAAAACATTCTACTCGTATTCTTAATTCTTAATTCTGCATTCTGCATTTCCCAGAACGCTTTCAAAGTAATTCCCCTTGGTGTAAAAGGCGGGCTTGACGAAAGCAACCTCTCTGCCTACCTTGTCGCTCCCGAAGGTTCCGATACTTACATCTGTTTAGATGCCGGAACAATTTACAGCGGAGTGGAGAAAGCAATTGCTAATAAACTATTCAAAGGCGATGTGCAAGGTGTTATAAAAAACAACATCAAAGCCTATCTCATTTCGCACGCTCACCTTGACCATGTTTCAGGACTTGTTCTCAACTCGGTTGATGATACTACCAAAAGCATTTACGGACTTCCCTTCACGCTTGACTATTTGCAGAAGCATTATTTCAATTGGAAAAGCTGGCCCAACTTCGGCAGCGATGGTGATAGTCCTGCGCTTAAAAAATATCAGTATAAGTTTTTAGCTCCCGGTGCCGAAACCAAAATTGAGAACACTGCACTTTCAGCAAAAACATTTCCGTTGAGCCATTCAACGCCTTATCAGAGTTCCGCATTCCTGCTGCGTAACAATGATAACTACATTTTGTATTTTGGTGACACCGGTGCAGATGAACTGGAAAAATCCAATCGCATGGAAAGCATCTGGAAGGAGATCGCACCTTTAATGAAAGAGAAAAAACTGAAAGCAATCTTCCTCGAAGTTTCTTATCCCGATGAGCAAGCCGATAATAAACTCTATGGACACCTCACTCCCAAATGGCTGATGAAAGAAATGGAAGCACTTGCAAAACTGGCCGGAAAAGATGCGTTGAAAGACTTGAATGTGATCATTACCCACATGAAGCCTGCAGGCAACAATGAAGAAATGATTAAGAAACAGTTAAGCGAACAGAATAAGTACAAACTGAATTTTATTTTTGCAGAGCAAGGGGTGTTGTATAATTTTTAAGACAATGAAGTTCAGGGTATTCTTTCTGTTTTTTAGTATCTCGATATTCTTTTCTTGCTCAATCTCAATAAACAATATTGATTGTGCAAATCAGCATTTAAAAATAACTCCACACTATTATGAATCTATGAGTCATGGCAGTGAAACGTATTTTGTTCATTATTTATATGTTGAAGGTTACAATGAAGAATGTTTTAATAACACTGATTTTATAAAGATATGTGAGCAATATGTTGATACTGTAAATACTAATGTTCCTGTATATGGTATTGGCTTTTATAAATCAATTATTAGTTTCCCAACAATTAATGATGAACAAGATTGGAAGGAAATTAATAAGGATGCTATTTTAATGTTTGGTGTAAATAGAAAATTATCTGTTCAAAAAATCTTAGAAATAAATAGTATTACTTTTTATAATTCTGGAGAGGAACAAACAATACATCTAAAATAAGTCATAATGAGAAAACTCTTCCTTATACTTTCTTTCTTCTTCTTCTTCCTTTGGTCTTCAGCTCAGGTAACACTTTATATTACTGACTTTGGTGCAGTAAATGACGGAACAACACTTAACACCACAGCAATCCAAAATGCCATTGACAGTTGTTTCAACGCGGGCGGGGGAGAAGTACATGTTCCCGCAGGAGGAACATTTTTAAGCGGAACAATTTTTCTCAAAAGCAATGTGTTGTTATACCTCGACAGTGCAGCCATTTTAAAAGGCAGCGGCAATCCTGCACATTATCCCGAAATTGAATCGCAGGTGCATGGCATGGCCGATGATTACCGCAAACGTTCATTGATTTATGCCGAAGGCGAAAACAACATCGGTATCATTGGCAAAGGCACATTGGACGGAAATAGTTTTGCCTCGGCATTTGTGCTTAATTCCGGTCAGCGGGCTTTTGGAGTTCGTTTTATTTCATGCGTGAATGTGCGTTATGAAGATATATCGATGAAGAATTCTTCTTTCTGGATGATGCATAACTTAAATTGCGACACCTTGTTAATGTCAGGTTTAAAGATTAATAACTCAGGTGTCGGAAACAATGACGGCATTGCTTTTGACGGTTGCCGCTATGTGCGTATTCACGATTGCACCGTTGAAAGTTTTGACGATGCCATGGTGATGAAGACCACCAGCATGAGCGAATTGCATGATGTGGAAGTTTGGAATTGTTCGTTTTCCAGTCTTGCACGTGTTATAAAAATAGGAACAGAAACAATTGGCGATATCAGTAATGTGCATATCCACGACTGCGTTGTTACAGAAGGCGGATTGGGACAGCCGGGCGAAATAGGAATCAACATTGCCAGCATTGACGGTGCCCATATTGACAGCGTGTTGATTGAAAACATTACCGTTTCAGGCGTTCAGGTTCCTATTGTTATACGGCTTGGAGAAAGTGGTCGCCAGTATATTGATACGCTTCCCCCATTACCTGCAGGCAGCTTTGAAAACATTAGGCTGAAAAATATTTCGGGCGAAGGATTGAATAATCTTCCTTGTCACATCACCGGAATACCCGGCCATAGCTTAGAAAACGTTCATCTGGAGAATATCTCATTCACCGTTCCCGGAGGTTCGGCAGCAGTTGATTCAAGTTATGTAGTTCCTGAAAATATACAAGAGCGTCCCGAAATGGATTTGTTCGGAAACACGCTGCCTGCTTATGGAATCTACTTTCGTCATGTGAACGGATTAACGCTTGACAGTGTTTGTTTTACGCCATTGCAAAGTGATGAACGCGCTATGATTTGGATTGATGATGTTGAGAATATGGCCTTTAATGATGTTTGTCAGCCGCCAGTGTTTGGTGCAATTGAAGACAATAACTTGCAGAATTCTCTGCACCTGATTTATGATGCACAGAATTCATTGTTGGAAATAAAGAATACTGAACGCGGGAGACTTAATGTTTATGGAATTGACGGAAGATTACTTTTGTCGGAAGAAGTAAATTCATCAGAAGCTTTTTATACTTGCGCTGCATTCCCATTTGCGTGGAAGTTTGAAACGTCAAACGGAAATTTGCAGGTAGGTAAAGTCTGGTTAAAAAAATAAAAGAATAAAACTATGTACGGAGAACTGAAAAATCATCTTGAAACAGAACTAGAAACTATCCGCAATTCAGGATTGTTTAAAAAAGAAAGAATAATAGAATCGGCCCAGGGGGCTGAGATCAGCGTAGGCGGGAAAACGGTAATTAATTTCTGCGCGAATAATTACCTCGGACTTTCAAGTCATCCGAAAGTTATTCAGGCAGCAAAAGATGTGTTGGACACCCGTGGTTACGGAATGTCGTCTGTACGCTTTATCTGTGGTACGCAGGATATTCACAAAACGCTGGAAAAAAAGATTTCTGATTTTCTGGGAACAGAAGACACTATATTATATGCAGCAGCATTTGATGCAAATGGTGGCGTGTTTGAACCACTGTTCGGTGAAGAGGATGCTATCATTTCTGATGAGTTGAACCATGCTTCTATTATTGATGGCGTACGTTTGTGCAAAGCACAACGCTATCGTTATAAGAATAACGATATGACTGATCTGGAAGCGCAACTGAAGCAAGCACAGGCACAACGCTTCAGAATCATTGTTACCGATGGAGCTTTTTCTATGGATGGATTTTTAGCAAAGCTGGATGAGGTGTGTGCACTTGCCGAAAAATACAATGCGTTGGTGATGGTAGATGACAGCCATTGTACCGGCTTTGTAGGAAAAACAGGAAGAGGTACACATGAACATTGCGGTGTGATTGGAAAAGTTGACATCATTACCGGTACATTGGGTAAAGCGTTGGGTGGTGCAATGGGCGGCTTTACTTCCGGAAGAAAAGAGATCATTGAAATGCTTCGTCAGCGTTCACGTCCTTATTTATTCTCTAATTCATTAGCACCTTCTATTGTTGGTGCTGCCACAGCTGTGTTTGATTTATTGAGTGAAACAACTTCACTACGTGATAAACTGATGGACAATACCGCCTACTTCCGCAAAGCCATGACAGCAGCTGGTTTTGATATACGCGAAGGAATTCATCCGATTGTTCCCATCATGTTGTATGATGCAAAAATTGCACAGGTATTTGCCGACAAATTATTAGCTGAAGGAATTTATGTGATCGGTTTTTTCTTCCCCGTTGTGCCGAAAGAGAAAGCCCGTATTCGTGTTCAAATCTCTGCGGGACATGAACGCGCACATTTAGATAAAGCTATTGCTGCGTTTACAAAAGTGGGGAAGGAGTTGGGTGTGTTGAAATAATCAATCACTTCCGCTTTCCGGTGTAGTCTGAATGATAAACATTGAAACTGCTGATTACTTCATTGTCTTCATCAACAAGGCTTAGCTTTACATAGTTATTTTCAACAATGTCCACTCTGCCAAAAGCATTTTTGAAATTCAGGTTGCCAATGCCATTACCACCTTGGTTCCATATTTCGTCTCCTATATCATACATCATCGTTCCGTTGCCCACCAAATTCAAAAAGTAAGCGAGGTAAGTTCCGGTAACACTTAAACCACTTGCATTCATTTCGGGCAGGCCTGCATTGGCTCCGTCATCCATCACATTGTGGTGCGTATCACCGCTGATGACAATTACATCTTTGATGTTTTCCTGTTTTATGAAATTCAGAAAATCTTCCTGCTCTTTAGGAAAACCTGCAAAATACGAGGCAAAACCTGTGGCCATGTGAAAGCCGTTATATCCTTTTGCCTGTATTTTTTGAATCTTCATCCCCTTATCAATTAATTTTCTCAACGCTTTGTTAAAAGGTGCTCCGCTGACAATAAATTTCCAGTCGGCAGTTGAGTTTTTTAAACCATTTTTCAGCCAATTCATTTGTTTCTCGCCAAAAAGTTTTACGCTGTCTATTGGCGAAAACGACCATTTATTCTTTTTCGCATCATAGCTGAAATTGGCTACCAGTGGATCTTCGTGTGCCGAACAGCGGTCAACAAAAAAGAATTCAGCATTGCCGAATTTAAAGCTGTGGTAGATGCCTTCACTGGTATCAACCATCTGATAAGCCGGAAAAAATTCGGTGTAACCTTTTATCACATTTCTGCGCCATGAAGGTGGGAATGAATCGATTATAAACTTGTGTTCTACTGTTCCTTCGAAATTGCTGCGGAAATCATTTTTATTGTATCTGCCGCCATTCCCACCCACATAATCATTGTCATCATAGACATAATCAATCGGAATGTTATACAACATTTCCTTCATTACTTTTTCATCATAACGCTTACGATAGGAGTATGCAACCTTTGCATAATCGGCAGAATAATCAGGAGCAATCTGGTAATCAGGATACGTGAAATCCCCCGTGTGGAGCATAAAGCGTGGGTTATGTTTAGGAATAACATCAAACACTTTCATGTTCTCTGTTTCCTGGCACGAGCCTGTAACAAAAGTGTAATTACCTCTTTTTTCGTTTTCAGGAAAAGTTGTGAAACTAGCATGAATGCTGTCCTCTTTGCCATCAATCAGGAAAGAATAGAAATATTTGGTGTCAGGTTTAAGTCCTGAAAAATCAACTATAGTTGTGTTGAATTTTTCTTTGGTGGTAAAAGCTTCAAAAGATTTGGTGTTGCTTTCACTTCCATCTTCCGAAAGAAGAATAGTAACAGTTTCTGGATGTTCTGTGCTGAGATACATCCTTGCACCGGTTGGCGTTACGCCACCAATGGCAGGGCCGTTAATGATAAACTGGCTTTTCGCAGAAAAAGAAAAAAGGATGAGGAGAAGAAAGAATAATTTATTCCTTTTCAAGCTGAATTCCGAGTTCTTTCAGTTGCTCAGGATTTATGGTTGAAGGCGAATCAATCATCATGTCGCGTCCTGAATTATTTTTCGGGAAGGCAATAAAATCACGGATTGAATCAGAACCACCAAAGAGTGAGCAAAGCCTGTCGAAGCCAAAAGCAATACCACCGTGCGGAGGCGCACCAAACTCAAATGCATTCATTAGAAATCCGAATTGATATTGTGCATCTTCTTTGGTGAAACCAAGCACTTCAAACATTTTTGCCTGCAGGTCTTTATTGTGAATGCGGATAGAACCACCACCAACTTCAACACCATTAATCACCATATCATAAGCATTCGCACGTATCTTGCCCGGATCAGAATTAAGTAGCGAAATATCTTCAGGTTTAGGCGAAGTAAACGGATGGTGCATCGCATGCCAGCGATTTGTTTCTTCGTTCCATTCCAATAATGGAAAGTCAACTACCCATAGTGGAGAGAAAACATCTTTATTGCGGAAGCCAAGTCTGCTACCCATTTCCAAACGTAATTCACTCAGCGCCTTTCTTGTTTTTGAATCTGCTCCGCCAAGAACAAGGATCAAATCTCCCGGTTGTGCGTTAAATGCAGCAGCCCATTTTTTCAATTCCTCTTCATTGTAAAATTTATCAACCGAAGATTTTAATGTTCCGTCTGCATTGTAACGCAAATAGATTAAGCCACCGGCACCAAGTTGTGGGCGTTTTACAAATTCTGTTAACTCATCCAATTGCTTGCGTGTGTATTCTGCACAGCCTTTAGCACAAATACCTAAAACCGTTTCGGCATCATCAAATATTTTGAAGCTTTTGCCTTTTACCAATTCAGTGAGCTCAACAAACTTCATTTCAAAACGTGTATCAGGTTTGTCGTTGCCATAGTATTTCATGGCATCTGCATACGTCATGCGCGGCAACGATTTGATCTCAATACCTTTCACTTTTTTGAAAAGATTTTTCACCAGCCCTTCAAATGTGTTCAGAATATCTTCCTGCTCCACAAAGCTCATTTCGCAGTCTATCTGTGTAAACTCCGGCTGGCGGTCGGCACGCAGATCTTCGTCACGAAAACATTTCACAATCTGATAATACTTGTCAAAACCACCAACCATCAATATCTGTTTGAACGTTTGCGGTGATTGTGGCAAAGCATAAAACTCGCCTTGGTTCATGCGTGAAGGCACCACAAAATCGCGTGCTCCTTCAGGCGTTGATTTAATCAACACAGGCGTTTCTACTTCAAGGAAACCTTGCAAATCAAGATAGTTGCGTGTTTCAATTGCCATGCGGTGGCGCAGTTCCAGATTTTTCCGCACAGCATTTCTACGCAAATCAAGGTAACGGTATTTCATTCGCAATTCATCACCTCCATCTGTACTATCTTCAATGGTGAAAGGTGGTGTAATGGCTGAATTCAACACTTCAATCTTATCAACAATGATTTCAATTTCACCGGTTGGCATTTTCAGGTTTTTGCTGCTGCGCTCGGCAACTTTTCCGGTTACTTTAACAACAAACTCGCGTCCCAGTTTTCGTGCTTCCAGACAAAGTGTGGCATTGGTTTCCATATTGAAGGCCAGTTGCGTTAATCCATAACGGTCGCGCAAATCAATAAAGGTCATTCCGCCTAAATCGCGTGAGCGTTGTACCCATCCGGCAAGTGTTACTGTTTTTCCTGTATCAGCTATGTTTAATTCTCCGCAAGTATGTGTTCTGTGCATGTTCTGTTTTTAAAGAGGCAGCGAAATTAAGAAATCATAGGAAACATTAATAATTCCGTCATTGCGAGCGATAGCGAAGCAATCTCTTTATTATTTATGAGATTGCTTCGCCCGCCTGAGGCGGACTCGCAATCACGAGAAACTTAGTGTATCTTAGTGCTCTTAGTGGTTAATCATATGAAACAATACTTTATTAACGAACAGCAACAGCTTCCTTTGGTAATTGAACCGGATGGCGATAAATCAGCGGAAGGACTGAAAGAATATATCCGAAAAAATCATAAAGACTTGCTGAATAAAATGTATAAACACGGAGCAATTCTATTCCGTGGTTTCGACATCAGTTCTCCTAAAGTGTTTGAAGAAATTTCTGCGCTTGTTGACCCTAATTTAAAGAACGACTATCTGGGAACTTCACCGCGCGACAAAGTTGCGGGAACCGATTATGTTTTTTCTGCCAGCGAGCTTCCGGGTTTTTATCCTATTCCGCAGCACTGCGAAATGAGTTACATGAAAAACAAGCCAATCAAGTTGTTTTTTTACTGCAATGTAGAACCCGAATATGGCGGTGAAACACCCATTTGCAATTTCAGAAAGGTATACACTGAGCTGGATGCAGAAGTGAAACGTGAGTTTGAAAAGCGCAAACTGAAATTGGTTCGCAACTACAGTGCTCCGGGCAAGCGCAGCAAGCTCAATCTCTGGGAGCTGAAAAGCTGGCCGGACATTTTTCATACCACTGATAAAGAAGAAGTGGAAAAACAATTCCGTAAATACGAAGTTGATTTTGCATGGAAAGAAAATGGTGATCTAAGGCTTACACATATTAATGATGCTGTTGTGGAGCATCCGGTTACTAAAGAAAAAGTATGGTTTAATCACACACAGGTTTTTAATATTGATGCTGCGCCAATAGAATACGAATTCATTCATCATCGGCAGAAACGCCTGAAAACATGGATGATGAAATTGTTTTTAAATGTGGCAACCAAATTGAAAAAACGCGGAACCCAGCCCGAAGAGCAAAGCATGAATATGTTGTTTGCCGATGGAGCAGAAATCCCTGAAAAATATATCCGAAACATTGAAGAAACTATTTGGAAAAACATGGTGATTTTTCCCTGGAAGAAAAATGATTTGCTGGCGATTGATAACCTTGGAACTTCGCACGGAAGGCTTCCTTATGAAGGGAAGCGGCAGATTTTAGTTTGCTGGAGCGAGGAGTAATTTCAACTCACCAACTGTAGGGAAGCTGACGTGAAATAATTGTAAAAGCATCGTACTGAACAGTTAGCAAAACCTGATAATTTCCTTCCTCACCTTCGCCAAGATTAATCCTAACAACAGGAGCATGGTCGTTATGAATGTCGCTGAAAGCGGCAAATAAAATTTCAGACGCAAAATTACCGGCATCAACCGCTTCGGTATAAACGTAGCTTTCATCCAAAGAATTTTTTACCTGTGCTATCAATTGGTGATATAATTTTTTTGCTTCTTTCTCAGTTGCTACCTCTGTGTAGCCCGAAACTCCTTTGTTGCTCTCATTAGTATGGAGAGGAAAATACCTCAGTTTACCCAAGCCGGGTAATTCAATATTGAGATGATAACAGGTAAGAGAATCCATGTTTGCCATGCAAATAAGAGTGCTGTCGTTATCAGTAAAATTCCGGAATGAATTATCCGCATCGTTCAACAGCAGCAGTAAATTTCGGGCAAACAGTGTATCCTTCTTTTCTTTCTGTGGTATCACTTTCATCACTTTACCTGCACCAAAACCACATCCGAGTTCAAGAATATAGTTTTGATTTTTTTTCCATTCATAAATACTCAGATACAACCAGTCCTGTGAATAATAATTGCCTTCATCTTTTAAGAAGAGATAGCGTTTAATGCACGGTGGTTCCAGTGAGCTGATATCATTTACTACTGTAAAACTTTTATCGGCTGCTGATATTTGGGCATATACCTCAACAAATTTTTTCACCACACTTTCAAGTGATGAGAATTCTCCATAATTGGCTAGGTAGGCATCTGCCATAATATAACAGTTTTTGGCTCCGGGAATTTTTACTTTTCCTTCGTGCCTGAATTGCCCTCTTGTATTTTCCGACACTGCATCACCTCTTACCGATTGAAAATTATCGGTCTTTGCACTTCTGAGTATCTCATAGGTTTGCGAAAAGCCGGAAATAAAAGGGAATTCACTGATATTATATTCCTGTATTAACCTGTTTGCCTTATAGGTTTCAAGGTATGAAGTACCTGCATTTTTAAGTTCGCCTCCCGGAATATATTCCCCGTCTTCAAAAAATCCGTCAGCGATTATGCTGTCATTAGCAGCGTAAAAAACGCCACGACCATTTTGCCGGTTATTTCTGAATTGCCCGATGTGTCTGCTGCCATCAGGGTAATATAGTATTCCGTCTCCATGCATTTTATCTTTATTCCATTCACCTTCATACCTGATTCCGTTTGTATAATTCAATATGCCCCATCCTTGTTTATAGTTTGAAACATAGAATCCTGTGTATACATCGCCATTGAAGCAAACCATTTTTGCATAGCCGTTGTAGAAGCCATCTTTAAAATTTCCGGTGTAGGTATCTCCCTGTTGATTTATGAAAGAACCATAACCATTAAGACAATCGCCACTACAGCATTGCGAAAATGCTGAAGAAACTAAAAACAGAAAAAGCAAACACAGTAATCCTGCATTTGCTTTTTCTTTAAAATTAATGTGGTTAATATGTAACACGCAACAGAAGAGTTTTCATTCTAAATAAAACCTTCAGTCAGTGAAGCAGACCTGAATTATTTTTTGCTTTTTCTTTCTTTTTTAGTTTCGCCTCGTGTAGATTCACCTTCGGTAACAGTTTCTGTTCCTTTGCTTTGTTCCGTTTTGGTTCTTTCAATCTTTTTGTTTCTTTTCTTTACATTATAGCGTGGTTCTTCTGACCATTTTTGTGATTTATCCTGATTATCTGCAGGATGTGAAGCAGGAGCAGCTTGTGTATTTGAGATTTGCGGATAATCAGATTGCTTTGACTTTTCAGGGTTGCTCTGTGAAAACGCAAACAGCGGAAAAAAAGCAACTCCGAAAAACAGTAGTTGAAATTTTCTGGATATTGAAATTGATGACAGATTTTTCATTGGTATCGGGTATTAATTTAGTTTAATTGGTTATCTGTACAAAAGTATCGTTCAGATGTCAGTCGGCTACTGCATTTAATCATGAATGTTAATGATGTGTATCATAATTCCGGTTAATAAAGGCTGTTGCTATTTTAGTTTGGCAACGAAAATATCTCCGTCACCCGCATTTTTTAACAATGTGTTATCAAATCTCATTTCAAGAGCATGATAAACCCCTGCAAAATATACATCACCATTTACATCGGTGGTAATGCAACGGGCCATTGCGCTTCCGTAAATACTTTTGGCCCATAGCACTTTACCTTCCGGATTGTATTTTGAAATAAAGATATCATTACCTCTTACATTAGTTGATTTCATTTGCCCTGAAGCAGTGTAATTGCTTTCAAAAATGCCGGTCAGATATACATCGCCAACGGCATTTGTTGTTATACCGAAACCAAAATCCTTTGCCATTCCGCCTGCGCGTTTTGCCCAAACAGGTTCCCCGTAAGTATCATATTTTGCAATAAATACATCACCGTATTCTACGCCATGTGCACGGGTTAATATTGTACATTCCATCAGGGTATCGCATCCAAATACGATAGTGTCGCTTTTAAACCAACCTGTCAGATAGACATTACTGTTCATATCTGTTGTAATGCTATATACCTCATCATAATAACTGCCTCCAAGGCTTTTTACCCATGTTAGTTTTCCGGAAGGGTTATACTTTGTCATAAATATATCACCGTAATTGCCATCTTTCCCAGCATTACTCAATGTCTTTTCGCCCAGGCTAACAGTGGCACTTCTGAATTTTCCTGACAAATAAATGTTTCCGTCACCATCGTTTGTTACGGTGCTTCCGTTATCATCATTTTTCCCTCCAATATTTTTTGCCCACAATAGTTGTCCTGATTGATCATAACCGACCAGAAATATATCATGGTTACCTACACTTGTTAATGCAGAATTCCCGAAATTGATTGTAGCACTTTCGTATGTGCCGGTTACATAGATATTGTCTCTTGAATCGCAACTGATGCTGGTACCTTCGTCACCAGCGCTTCCTCCTATACTTTTTGCCCACAGCACTGCGCCTTCCTGATTAAAACGTGCAATAAATATGTCACTGCCGCCTGCATTTTTTAATGTATTGTTACCCAACGTAAGAGTTAAACTGTTATACCATCCTGTAAGAACAAAGACGCCCTGACTATTAGTTTTAATGCTCACGCTTCTATCATCTCCGCTTCCTCCAAAATTTTTAACCCATAACAATTGTCCGTTTGAGTCGTATTTTGCAATAAAAATATCGCTAGTTCCCTCAGGGCCGTTATTGGTAAGTGTATTGATGCCAAAAGAAATGGTAGAACTGTTGAACCATCCGGTAAGATATAAATTGCGGTTGGCGTCAACTGATATACTGGTTCCGTAGTCGAGAGAACTTCCGCCACCACCACTTGCCCATGCCCATTGTGGTGTTTGACCAAATGATGACAACGTGCCGGATATTAAAACAATCAGCGTGTTGAAAATAGTTTTCATGATTAATCTCTTGGAATTTGAATGCTCAGAATAGGGATGTTGGAACTGTTCACCACATTCTCTGCTTTACTTCCTATAATAAGCATGTCCCAGCCTGTTCTTCCATGCGCACCAATGGCTGCCAGACCGGCTTTTACGGAATTGCTGAACTTTATAATTCCCGATTCTATCTGTTTTGCATTGTAAATATTTACTGTGTAGTTTTTAAGATGCAGTTTTTTAGCAAAAGCTTCCATTCGTTCAATGGCATTATCAGTAACTTCAAAATCAAATGCTGTACAAACGCGGAGTAAATGAATTTTGCTGTCATACGCTTTTATGAGCTCTGAAATTTTCCAGAAAATCTTTTCTGTTTCTGCGCCAAAGTCTGATGCAAAAACAATATTGCTGAAATTAAAATGTTCAGGTTTTCCCTTAACTGTAAGAACAGGACACTCAGCCATACGAACTACCTTTTGTGTATTTGAGCCTAAAAACATATCAGAAATACCATTGATTCCGTGTGTTCCCATTACAATCAAATCAATATCATGTTGTTTAGCGTGTTTCCAGATTTGCTCGTAAATCAACTCGAACTGAAGTGCAACTACAACATTTACACCTTCAAAAAATGGTTGTGCAATCAGTGCATCCATCTTTTTTTTCACCAGTTTCATTACAAACAATTTTTTTGAAACTTCATCCTCATCTCCATATTCAAGCAGGTTCACAACGTGAAGCAAATAAATGGTTGAGTTGGTTTTTTTTGCGATAGTTGCCGCTACTTCAGCAGCTGCATTTGCAGTTTCCGAAAAGTCGGTTGGTACTAAAATATTTTTCATTTTATGTTGGATTATATTTCAGCGGCAAATGTGAAAAATCGTTGAAACGAAGTGCATGATAGTAGTCATCTCATTGCATGATATAAGTCATGCTTGATGAAAATTAGCTGACGCATTTTTGCCCCCAACTAAAAAGAAGTAAATGAAAAATCTTGTAATACTTGGCGCAGGCACCGGAGGAACGATGATGGCAAACCACCTGCATCATGAATTAAAACGACCCGATTGGCAGATTACCATTATTGATGAACGCGAAAAGCATTATTACCAGCCGGGCTTTCTTTTCCTGCCCTTTGATATTTATACTCCCGATGATATTATAAAAACAGTTGAGGAGTTTATTCCCGAAAGTGTTAAGCTTATAAGGAATAAGATTGAAAAAATTATTCCCGATCAAAACAAAATAGAGTTATCTGGCGGAGATGCATTATCTTATGATGTGTTGATTATAGCCACAGGTGCCAAAATTGCACCAGAGGAAATAAACGGTATGCTGGGTAGTGAATGGCAGAAATCTGTTTTTGATTTTTATACGTATGAGGGTGCCTTGGCTCTGCGCAATAAACTGCGTGATTGGGAAGGCGGAAAACTTTTGGTTCACATTACCGAAATGCCGATCAAATGTCCGGTTGCACCTTTGGAATTTACCTTTTTAGCCGATTCGTTTTTTAAGCATAAGGGCATGCGCGATAAAGTGGATATAACTTATGTTACTCCTTTAAGCGGTGCATTTACCAAGCCTAAAGCCACTGCGGCTTTAGAGCATCTGCTCCACGAAAAAGGAATTAAAATTGAAAGCGATTTTGCCATTGAAAAAGTAGATAATGACAATAAAACAATTGTGGATTACGGAGGCAGAATAATACCGTTTGATTTGCTGGTAACTGTCCCCACCAACAAAGGTGATGAGTTGATTGAACGTTCGGGAATGGGTGATGACCTGAATTATGTTCCCACCAACAAAGCAACGCTTCAGTCGGTGGCACACCAGAACATTTTTGTTCTGGGCGATGCCAGCAACATCCCTGCATCCAAAGCAGGTTCGGTAGCTCACTTCGAGGCCGAGATATTAACTGACAATATTCTGCTTTATATAAAAGGTGAACCGCTGAAAGAAGAATTTGACGGACACGCCAATTGCTTTATTGAAACAGGCAATGGTAAAGCTTTACTGATTGATTTTAACTATACCCACGAGCCGGTGGAAGGAACTTTTCCTTTTGAGGGCATAGGGCCATTGCGCCTTTTGAAAGAGAGCAGGATAAATCACATGGGGAAATTGGCTTTTCGCTGGATATATTGGAATATGTTGTTAAAAGGAACGCACATCCCTTTTGTTTCTGCAACAATGGATGAAGCAGGAAAAGATTATACAAACAATTAATAAATAAAACACAAAATGGAAAGAACAGTAGCAGGTAAAACAATTACCGTAAACGAGGAAGGTTACATGACTGATTTCAGTCAGTGGGACGAAAAAGTTGGAGAGGCTTTGGCGGCAGAAGCCAATATTACTATTACACCGCGTCACTGGGAAGTGCTGAAGTATTTGCAAAAAGAACAACAGGGCGGAACAGCACTCAGCATCAGACGCGTAGGTAAAAGCGGAGTAGTGGATATCAAAGAATTTTATCAGTTATTTCCCATTGCACCCTTGAAAACTGCCACCAAAATTGCAGGCATTCCTAAACCTGCCAGTTGTATTTAATAACCTCTAAAAACTATAAACATGAGCGAAAATAAAGGAGAAATAAAAAAGATGATGATCATCTTATCCAAAGGAACGTTGGAAAATGTGTATGCTGCATTTGTGCTGGCAAACGGAGCACGCATGGAAGGTATTGAAGCAGAAATGTTCTTTACCTTTTTTGGATTGGAAGCCATTCATAAACAGAAGCTGGAACACCTGCATGTGGCAACGGTGGGTAACCCTGCCATGCATATACCTACTTTGCTGGGTGGTATGCCTGGTATGGAGGCGCTGGCAACTTCTATGATGAAAAAAGAAATGGAAAAAATTGACATGCCGGATGTGCATGAGTTTTTAGATATTCTAACAGCCTCCGGAGTAAAACTGTGGGCATGCAAATTGGCTATGGATATGTTTCACTACAAAAAAGAAGATATGTATGATGGCATTGAAGCAGTAATTACCGTTGGTGATTTTTATAAACAAAGCGCTGGCGAAGGCACGCACATGTTGTTTATTTAAGCCTATAATACGGTAACCGAATTCCGGTCAGCATCAAAAGTCCACCTTGACAAGTCTAATTGCAAGGTGGATTTTTAGTTTATAGCATCTGCTTAACACTTTTGCTAGTGCATTTAGTAGTTTTGTAACACCATACTGCTATCCGATTTATGAAACCCGAAATAAAACCACTTACACACAAAGAAGCAGCTCTGGGTATTGGCCGGCTTACGCTGCGTCCTTTGCGGTTAAGGGCTGCTGGTTTTGTTTTTCCTTCAAAATCCTGCTACTTTTAACCTCATAAATTTAATCCCCACGTTTTATGTTTGAAGTTGGAACCGGTAAAACAGACATTACCGTTGATAAAAAAGGTGTCGGCATGATGGGCTACGGAATGTTCCGCAACATAGTGCTCGGGGTTGAAACGCCCATTTATGCCCGCGCACTGGTATTTCGCGATTCAAGAACAGGAAAAAAAATTGCGTATGTAAATGCTGAAATCTGTTTCATCACAATTGCCATAAAAAGCGGAGTTGTAAAACGTTTTGCCCGAAATCATGAAGAGTTGGGTTACAACGAAAACAATCTTTTCCTCACCGCACAACATACCCACAGCGCACCGGGTGGCTATTCCAATTACGGCTTATACAACATGAGCATTCCGGGTTTTGTGCCCGAAGTTTATACCAAAGTTGTTGACGGAATTGTGGATGCAATTCTGGAAGCAGAAAAAAATTTGCAACCTGCCGAATTGAAAATTGAAACAGGAACATTTGATGCAGATCTGGAAATTGCATTCAACCGTTCTGTTCTTGCCTACAACCTGAATCCTGAAGTTAAAATAAAGCGCAGCGAAAAAGATAAGCACCTTGCCGTTGACCGCGAAATGACTTTGATGCGCATCGATACTCCTGATGGAAAACCAATCGCATCTGTCAACTGGTTTGGCGTTCATACTACAAGCCTCAGCAACGATAACCATCTTATCTGCAGCGATAATAAAGGTTATGCCGCACATTACCACGAAGAAGAAATGAAGAAACATGGCAGAGAAAAATTCATTTCCATTTTCGCACAGCATGTTTCGGGCGATGTAACACCCAATTTCATTTGGGACAAAAAGAAAAAATGGATGCGCGGAAAATTTGAAAACGATTTTGACAGCGCAAAATTCAACGGTAATCTGCAATACGAAAAAGCAAAAGAGATTTTTGAAAAAGCAAAAACAACTTCAGCACTTCTGCCTGAGATTGATTTTGTGGTTATGAATGTTGATATGCGTAACGTTGTTTGCGACCCTGAGTTTGCCGATGGAAAAACAGATGCACGCACAGGACCATCGTGTCATGGAGTTGCATTTTTTGCGGGCACTTTGGAAGGTCCCGGTATGCCTAAACCGGTTACCCTAGCTGCAACAGTTCTCTCAAGACTTATAAAGGTATGGGAAAATGCTACGATTTCATTTATGAGCGAAGAGCGAAGAAAGAGTGTGATGAATAAATACATCATTCAGGGAAAGAAAGATATTTTAGTAGAAACAGGTGAACGCAGAATGCTGGGAACACCGAATGTAAAAAATCTGTTTATCCCGGGTTGGGCCGACAGAAGCATAGGCACATTTAAAGAGTATCACCGCAACGGAAGTCTGGATAACAAACCCTGGATTCCACAGGTATTGCCTTTTCATATTGCAATAATCGGTAACATGGCATTGGTTGGAATTCCCTGCGAAATAACAACCATTGCAGGACAACGATTGAGAAAAACCGTTGCCGATGTGTTGAAGCAAAGAGGAGTGGAGCGTGTGATAATTTCGTCATACACCAATGCGTATTGCGGTTATGTAACTACTTACGAAGAATACCAAATGCAGTGTTATGAAGGCGGACACACTGTTTATGGTGAATATATGCTTGCTGCTTTTCAAACCAAATACAAATTTCTGGCTGAACAGCTTTTAAAGAAACCCGAAGAACGGGAAGTGGTAGAAAAAGTAGAGCCGGCACAGTTTACAGAAGAAGAAATCGCAAAACGCACCTTCAAACAGGAAAGACAAAAGCGTCTGATAAAACAGGCTGAGGCAGGTAAAATATAATGAGCCGCATTTAGTGTAATTATTTTTTCTGATAGCTTTGTCGCAAAGCATCAACAATGAGTAACAGTATCCGCAAAAATTTAGAAGAAGCAAAAACTATTCTCGACACATTTTTGTCGGATGAAAGAAATATTCTCGCAGTTGAACAAGCGGGCAATATGTTGGCGACTGCACTAAAAGCGGGAAACAAAATTATTTCGTGTGGCAATGGCGGTTCTATGTCAGATGCTATGCACTTTGCCGAAGAAATGACAGGGCGTTTCCGTGATGATCGCAACCCTTTTGCTGCCATTGCTATTTCTGATCCTTCTTACATTACCTGCACTGCCAATGATTACGGATTTGAATATATTTTCTCACGCTTTGTTGAAGCACATGGAAAACATGGTGATGTATTATTGGCAATCAGCACCAGCGGTAACTCGAAAAATATTTTGAAAGCTGCAGAAGTTGCAAAAGCAAACGGAGTTCACATAATCGGGCTTACAGGAAAAGATGGTGGAAAACTTGCTTCGCTAAGCGATGTTGAAATACGTGCACCTCATTCTGAATATGCCGACAGGGCTCAGGAAATTCACATCAAGGTTATTCATTCGTTAATTGATTATGTTGAACAACGGATGAAAGCCTAATCATTTATATTTGCGCAAAATTTTTAAAACACATTTATGGCAACCGTAACATTAAAAGGAAAAGAAGTTCAACTGAAAGGAAATTTACCCAAAGTGGGAGCAAAGGCTGAAGATTTTACAGCAGTAAAAACCGACCTCAGCGAAATAAGTTTGTATGACTTTGAGGGAAAAGTAAAAGTTATAATCGGTGTTCCAAGTTTAGATACCGGTGTATGCGCAACAGAAACAAGAACGTTTAATAAAAAGCTGGAAAGTAAAGAAGGTGTTGTTGGACTTGTTGTTTCAAAAGATTTGCCCTTTGCACAACGCAGATTTTGCGAAACAGAAGGAATTAAAAATGTAGTTGCACTTTCGGATTACCGCTATAACGATTTTTGCAATGAATATAAAACTGAAATTATTTCAGGCGGAATGAAGGGTCTAAGCGCCCGTGCCGTTTTTGTGGTGGATAAAGGCAATGTTATTCGCTATGTGCAATTAGTTCCTGAAATAGGACAAGAACCCAATTATGACGAAGTTCTTGCTGCCGTTGATGAATTGCTGAAATAGTTATTTCAAAGGTTTACTTCTTTCCTGCACTTCTTCGGCAGTCAAACCGTAGAGTGCAGGATTTTTTATATCCAACATTCCCAGATAAATAAAAATTTGTCCGCGGTGATGAATTTCATGTTCACACATAGCGCGCAACCATTTCCATGTGGTAATTGGTGTTCCTGCAGGGGTTAAACATTTTTTCTGCAAATCTTCGTCTGTCAATTTTGCAAACAGTTGCATCGATTCGGCATGAAGACGATTCATGTAGGCAACCGTGTTTTCATAGCCTTCGGCTAATTCTTTTCCGCATCCGGGATAAGCGCTTGGCCTGCCCGAAACAGTTTCGCCATACATATAACGTTCAATAGTGGCAAGGTGACGGATTAAATCACCGATGGTGAATTTTCCTTGTTTGTAAGTCCACTCAATATATTCGGGAGGAACTTTTTTAATGATGTTCAGTGTTCTGCCTCGAAGCTTCTCGTAATAATCAAGAAAGGGAGCAATGGTTGTTATTTCCATTAGACAAGTTCGGCACGTTCAAGCAGCATTTTCATTTCTTTCTGCATTTTCTTTGCTTCTTCGCGTGCTGCTTCTGCAAAGTCAACTCCACTTGAAGCATAAATAATATTCCGCGATGAGTTTACTAACAGTCCGCAATGCGAGTTGAAACCATATTTGGCAACTTCTTCCAGATTGCCTCCCTGTGCGCCAACTCCTGGAACTAAAAGAAAATGGTCAGGTATCATTTCACGTATTTTCTCAAGCATGTTGGCTTTTGTTGCACCTACTACATACATGGTGTTATCGGTAGTTCCCCATTTTTGAGAAACAGAAATTACTTTTTCAAATACTTTTTGGTCGGTTCCGGCTATGGGCAGAAACTGAAAATCAAATGCACTGATGTTAGATGTTACTGCCAAAATAATTACCCAACGATTCTTATAATCCAAATAAGGTTTAACTGAATCTTCGCCCATGTAGGGCGAAACAGTGATGGAATCAAAGTCCATCTGATCGAAGAAAGCGCGGGCATACATGTTAGTGGTGTTGCCTATATCACCCCGTTTTGCATCGGCTATTTTAAAAATTCCCGGAGGAATTTCACCCATTGTTTTTTCAAGGCTTAACCAGCTTTCGGAGCCGCGTGCTTCGTAGAAGGCGATGTTAGGTTTATAAGCCACACATAAATCATGTGTAGCTTTTATAATCTCCTTATTGAATTCATAGACCGGATCATGAAGATCCAGCAAATGCATCGGAATTTTGGCAATATCGGTGTCTAAACCGATGCACAAAAACGATTTTTTTTGCTTAATATGGTAATATAAATCCTCGCGGTTCATGGTTGTTGGTCTTATCCGAAGAGGCTTTAACAGAGTTTTTATGTTTTATGTTTCATGATATTCAACAGCCGGCATATTTTTTCCAACTTTGAGGCGATGTTAAAACTGTTTGTTTCTCTCTTTCCGGCACTTTTTTTTACGCTTAGTTCTTTTGCGTTGGATATTACTGAAATTGAAAGCTTCGGGTCTAACCCCGGCAACCTGAAGCTGTATTATTACAAGCCTAAAAACCTTTCGGACAGTTTAAAGGCTCCTGTTGTTTTTGTATTGCATGGGTGTTTGCAAAATGCCGAAAGTGTTTCGGAACTTGCCGGCTGGAATAAACTGGCCGATATCAATGGTTTTATTGTGGTATATCCGCAGCAGAAATATACTAATAACACTTCAGGTTGTTTTAACTGGTTTAAGAAAAAAGACATTACACGCGGTAGTGGAGAGGTGCATTCCATCAAGGAAATGATTGATTATATGAATGCAAACTTTAACACTGATTCGTCAAGGGTTTTTGTATCGGGTTTATCGGCAGGTGCGGCAATGGCTGTAGCACTAATGGCTTGTTATCCCGATGATATTAATGCAGGAGCCATATTTGCCGGTGCGCCCTATAAGGTAGCACGCAATCCGTTTGAGGCCATGTTTGCCTTTTGGCTGCCTCCTAATAAATCTCCACAGAAATGGGCTAAACGTGTTTTTAAACAAAACCCTGATTACACCGGTAAATATCCGCGCATGGTAGTAGTACACGGCAGAAAAGATTTTGTGGTGTTTATACGCAATGCCTATGAACTGGTGCAGCAATGGACTGCTGTACATAAAACCGATGTAAAACCCGAGAAAAAGGAACGCCCCTTTAATAAAAACCCGGGTATAACCCGATTAACTTACAACGATGCCGAAAACAAGGAAGTGGTTGTGCTTTATATATTAAAAGACATTGGCCATGCTTTGGCACTTAACCCGGGCGATAAAGAGGATGAAGGCGGCAAGTTGGGGATGTTTGGTAAGGATGTAAACTTTCACTCTACCTGGTGGGTGGCTAAGGATTTTGGGTTGCTGAAGCAGCCTGAGTAAAATAAAAAAAGCAACCGTGAAGGTTGCTTTTTTTAGAGTGGAGAATATCGGAGTCGAACCGATGACCTCTTGCATGCCATGCAAACGCTCTAGCCAGCTGAGCTAATCCCCCAGTTGAGGGCTGCAAAACTATAAATTTATTCGGCAAAGGTTTTAAACTGGAATAAAACCCCTGTTACTGAAGTGTAATCACTCAAAAAGGTGAAACGACTTAACCATAATGGTTATGTCAAATGCCAATATGCAAAGCAGTAAAAAATTATCGGATAAAAAATCCATAAATGAGCCCGTCAAACTTTCTCTCTCGTTCATCTTAGTTAACATCTTATTCGTCTATCAAATTAATTATTTTGCAAAAGTATAACTTTTGTCAATTTCTTCCAAATGATAGTGGTAAGATTTAACACTGATTTAAATCATTGATAATGTTTAAAGCAGTTTTTAGAAGTGGTAATTATTTGATAAAGAATACTATAAGTTCTTTCTTTTGAAGATTCGCAGGGCAATCAGCAGTGGAGCTGTAATCCATATGAGCATGATGGAAAGGCTGTAAATTATGCCAAAACTGCTTCCGAAAAACTGTTTGTAAACAGCACCTGTCAATCCCATCAGAGCTGAAATATCCATTTTCATCAGAATAATTATTCTGCCCAGGTCAATAGGGTTAAAAGAGGCCAAAGCAATTACTGCCTTCTCCAGCGGATATTCATTGAATGAGAAGAGAATACCTAATACAAGTCCGTCATAAATTACCGAAAAATAGAACCAAAGCATCAGCGACATTCCTATTCCTTTGGCTTTATCACGCATGGCAACAGATGAGAAAAACGCCAAAGAGATAAATGAAAGCGTGAGTGCAAACCCTGAAATCATCAATACAAATCCGGTTGCATCCGGAGCGTAAATCAAAACAGGAATACCAACGCCTAAAAGTAAGGCGGTAAGCAATGAAACAGAAACACCCAAAAACTCGCCCATCAGAATAGAGCTTCGGCTGATGGGCTGTGCCACCAGTAATTCAATAAACTGGTAGGCATTATAGAAATAAGTTGTAGAAAAAATAATACTCACTAACGGAACAATAATCATTACCACACTCATCAGGCTGATTAAACTTTTTGAGCTGTTTTCTTCCATGCTAAATAGGCTGAATGAAACCAGCAGTAAGAACAAGGAATAAGCAATCAGCACCTTACTGCGCAAAATATCGTACACTACATATTTAGCTATCTTAAACATGGGCAGATTGTTTCATGATTTTAGCAATTGCCTTTCCCACTTTTTCTTCACCGGTTTGTTTTTTCAATTCAGCAACTGAGTTGTGAAAATTTACTTTCCCTTCATATAAATACATTACTGTGTCTGCCATTTCTTCTACCTCGCTCATAATGTGTGAAGTAATGATAACCAGCTTTCCTTTACTCTTTGCTTCTATAATTTTTGCTTTCAAAATCTCTGCAGCCAATGGATCAAGTCCTGCGGTAGGTTCATCTAAAATCAACACTTTAGGGTTAAACAGAAATGCCAGTGATGCACTTACCTTTTGAGTTGTTCCGCCCGAAAGTGCATGCATGGGTTTTTCAAAAAGTTCAGAAAGTTTATATTCTTCCATCAGGCTTTCATCTAACGAAGTAGCATTTTTTCGAAGGTCTTTCATCATTTTAAAAATCTGACCGATTTTCATGTTCTCGGGATAATGTCCTATCTGCGGCATATAGCCAATCTGTTCGCGATAGCGGAAATCACCGGAAATGCTTTTCCCGTCAAAAAATATTTTGCCTTTGTCGGCAACCACCATTCCAAGAATACATTTGATAAGCGTTGTTTTTCCGGAACCGTTGTGTCCGATAATACTCACTACCTGTCCGGCAGTAAACTCAACGTCCAATCCTTTCAGTACATGCAACTTGCCAAAACTCTTTTCTAATTGCTCGGTGCGTATCATAGAATGTTTGGTTTCATCATGGGTGCATAATCCTGAAATGTTTCGGGAACAATTCCCGGAATGCTTTTTTCGGCACGATTTAAAATCTCAACAGTAAAACTGCGCAGCAACATTACAGCATAAGGCATCTGTTCAATTATCATAGAATACAAGCTTACCGGGCGAAAAGGAATATCACCGATTTTGTCGCGGTTTAAATCATAGCCCTCGTATTTATCCCAGTAATTGTACATAAAACTGTTTTCGCGCAGCTCACCATTAGTGGCAGCATCAAAGGTGTTTGCGGTAAAGTTATTATACATAAACGTATCGCGTATGCAATTGGCCATCACCTTTAGTGCATAGCCGTTGGAGGTGAAATTGTTTTTTGAAAACGTTATCATGTTCGAGCCTTCCATGGTTACACCAACTGTGTTGTTGGTAAATGTATTTCCTTCAATAATGCTGTTGCTGATGTCTTTCAAAAGCAAGCCGTAAGCTGCATCACCCCAATTGTTCTGAAAGGTGTTATCATACATTTCCACATTTTTGGTGTACATAACAGCTACACCTGTTCCGTTATTCTGAAACGTATTGTTGCGGTAAACATCATCATCCGAAAACATGAAGTGCAAACCATAACGGTAATTTTTTTCGCATAAATTTTTTTCAATCAGGCAAAAGTGTGCAAACTCAAAATACATTCCGTCACGATGACCTTCCATGTGGTTGTTTTCAATTTTTACACTGTCGCATTTCCATAAGTGAATGCCATTACCTGTATCGCTTTTACCATAGTTGGCACCTTTGCTGTGGTTGTTTGTAATCAGGCAATTTTGTGATTTGCTCAGGTATATTCCGAAAAAAGTATTTTCCAGTTTGCAATTTATTATTTTCACGTTACGCGAATCAACTACTCTTATTCCTGCGTAATCTTTCATACTTCCGCGCTTAGAGTTTTTTACCCATAAACCTGAAATAACAACATTGTCGCTTAAAACTACCAGCACTTCATCTTTTTCCTGTCCGTCAATTACAGGGTAATCCTCGCCAATAATAACAACCTGTTTTTTTATTTCGGTGTTTACCGAAATGTAGCTTCCTTTTTTTACAAGAATGGTGTCATGGTCAACAGCTAATTCAAGTGCTGTGGTAAGCTGTGTTACCTTGCATTGGGGACAAACCACAATTGTTTTTGCCTGTGAAAAGAAGCAAAAAACAACAATAGAGAAGCATGATAAAGCAAATGTTTTCAAAAGTTAATCTTTTTTACATCGTCCCAGGTAAGCAGATCAGCAGCAAATTCCTGATTGGATTTTTCAGCATCTTCTTTTGTTTTAAAAGCAGCCAGATTGCCACCCATAGGACTTACAACTGTTCCTCCATGCAGGTAAAATGCTTCCGATGCCTTTAGCAACTCACCTTCCGAATTATAATTTACAACAAGGTATTGTTCAGCTTCAAATTTATTATCGCTGTTGATGTAGCTTACCATGCATTCGCCCGAATCAAATTTTATGGCTTTGCCTTTTGAGTTTACCATTTCGGCACCAAATTTTTTATCCATAATGGTCATACCGCAATGTTCACACATATCTTTTCCGTAGTTTATTGGTTGCGGTTCGGTTGAACACGAAACAATAAATATGCATACACTAAAAATGAGCGCAGTTATTTTATTCATATTTCTCATAATTATAAATGTAAAGTAATTAGTTTTTTCTGAAGTATTGCTCGTAAGCCAATACTAAGATAACAATTGCTGAAGCACCAATGATAAGCCAGCCCCCGATATCGGGAAATGAGCCTGCCAGAAAGTTCAGTAATTGTTTCCATCCGAAGAGTGGTGGCTGATAAGCCATGCCTTCAATTTTTATGGCTGCATGCGGATCAAGATTGTGTCCGTATTCATATTCCCATTTCCAGAAATCATAAACACCCCATATTCCGCAAAGCAATTGATAACCTGCAAATATCCACAGCATCCAACGTTTTCCGGTTGCCGCAACCAGTAAACCCAAAACACCCATTACAATAATCAGGTAAGGCATAATTTTAAATTCAGGAAAATTTTCTTCCTTAATTAATGCCATTCCTATATAATGATTCAATCCGTTTATTTTGTCAATGTCACCACCAATGTGGTCAGACCATATTTCCATCTTTAATCCTTCAGGATATTGCGGTGCTTCGAGCAGAATTTTCCACGCAGGAAATTTGAGCGAAACAAACATGGCAATACCACACAGCAACAACACTACCCTCAGAAATGGTTTGATGGTTTTCATGACTTTTAAATTTTTTAGTGTTAAAAAAAGGGGGAGGCAAACCCATACCTCCCCCTTTAATTGCTCAACCTATTTTGCAGAAACTGCTTCTTCTCCGGTTGAGTATTTCAATGCAGGATTGCTTCCCGCAGGTGATACACGAATGTATCCTTGCATTTCCTGGTGCAAAGCAGAGCAGAAGTCGGTGCAATACATAGGGAACACACCCACTCTGTCCGGAACCCATTTAAGTGTTGCTGTTTCGCCCGGCAGAATTAATAACTCTGCATTGTTAGCTCCTTTGATTGCAAACCCGTGCGGAACATCCCAATCCTGTTCAAGGTTGGTAAGGTGGAAATACACATTGTCGCCAACTTTTACTCCTTCAATATTATCGGGAGTAAAGTGTGAACGGATAGAGGTTGCATAAATATGTACATCGTTTCCGGTGCGAACAACTTTTGCATCTTTCTCATTTTTTACTGCATATGCATGGTTGTTATTTTCTAATTTATAGAACTTAACTTCGTGTTTACGCACAATTTCTGCAGGACATGCCTGTGCATAGTGTGGCTCACCGATAGTAGGGAAGTCAAGCAGCAATTGCATTTTTTCTCCGCTGATGTCATACAACTGAGCAGATTGAGTTAACTCAGGTCCTGTAGGCAGGTAGCGGTCTTTGGTGATTTTGTTCAGTGCAATTACATATTTTCCGTAAGGAGTAATGTTATCGCCCATTGGCACACACAGGTGACCGATAGAGTAGTAAGTAGGAACGCGGTCAATGATTTGTTTTGTTTTAACATTCCATTTTACAATCTCTGATGATACGAAGAATGAAGTGTAAGCATTGCCGTTTGCATCAAACTCGGTGTGCAGAGGTCCAAGTCCCGGACGTTCTACTTCACCATCCAATGCAGCTTCGTATTTTATTACAGGAACTCCGTCAAAATCGCCTTCAAAATCTTTTGCTTCAATAGCTTTTATCATTTTGCTGAAGGAGTAAACAGGAATTACAGCAGCCAGTTTACCCGATGCACAGATGTATTCGCCTGTAGGGTCAACATCGCAACCGTGTGGTGATTTAGGACATGGAATAAAATAACATACGCCCGGCAAATCTTTAACATCTAACACCGTAACTTCTTTTTCCATGGTAGTGGTAGCTGTATGTGTTGCTTCGTCATATACATTGTGTGCATAGTTTGCAGACCATTTTTGTCCTTTGCCTGCTGCTAAATATTCTTCAGCTTTTTTCCAGTTCACAGCCATAATAAAATCTTTGTCGCGTTGCGAAGCATTTACTTCCAGCAATGAGTGTGCTTTTTCGCTGTTGTAGCAACTGAAGAAAACCCATCCGTCAGAAACTGCTTTACCTGCGCGAGCCAGATCATAGTCAACTCCGGGAACCAATAACTGAAAATTCAAATTCATGCGACCTGTTTCTTTGTCAACTTTTACAAAAGAAATGGTGCCTTTAAATTTGTCTTTGTATTCGGCAATAGCCTCATCACCTTGTTTATCATACGGAACAGAAAAGCGTGAAGCACCAACAACGTACTCGGTATTCTGAGTAGTGAAAGGCGAAGCATGGTTTCCTCCTGTATTAGGCAACTCAATAATTTCGCGTGTTTTAAATACTCCTAAATCCAAACGTGCAATACGCGGAGTGTTGTTGGCATTAATAAACAGCCAACGACCATCTGCCTGACCTTCCATACGTGAAAGTTGCGGGTGGTGACTATCATCCCAGGGAACAAAACCATGTGAAGTCATCAGCATAGGTTTTGTTTCTTCGCTGTATCCCCATCCTGTTTCGGCATCCATAGAAAATACAGGAACCTGTTTCAGCATGCGACCTGAAGGAATACCGTAAACGCCTACCTGTCCGCTAAAGCCACCGGAAGTGAATAAGTAAACTTCATCGTATTTGCCCGGTGCAACATAAACTTTTGCTGCTGCATCGCCTGAAAGAGCAGAGTCAACCTTTTTGGGTTTACAACTGCTGATAATACCTGCCGCTGCTATGCAGGCGGCAAATATCCCCATTGATTTTAATGTTAGTGTTTTCATTGTTAACTGGTTTTGATTGGTTTTAATTGATTGTGATTATTGTTGTGCGGTTGTTCCTTCACCGTCTATTTCACGCATGTATTCGAGAATAGCTTTTGCCTCATCATCGGTTACATTCTGAAAGGTCATTTGGGTAAGGTGTTCTTCCAGCAACTTCATTGCCTGAGGATCTTTTTTAGTCATCTCCTCGGGATTAGTGATCATGTTTAAAATCCAGGCTGGTTTTCTGCGTTGAGTAACGCCTTTAAGTCCGGGACCTACAATTTTCTGGTCGGTTATTTTGTGGCAGGCAGAGCATTTGGTTTCAAATACGCTTTTGCCTGATGCAGCCAGTGTGGCATCAAAAGCTGCCAATGTTATACCGCTGAATTTTCCAATTCCTTCACCGTTATCGGCTGCAGGTTTGTTTATCATACTTTCAGGTGCTGTGCCTGAGGTATTGGTTGTTTCACCTCCTGAGCAACTTGCCATTACTGCAATTGCTGTTGCCAGAATACTTCCTGTAATTAGTTTAAATGTTATGTTTTTCATAAGGATTGTTTTTGATTACGGGACAAAATTAGCCCCGTGTTGGGTTATACATAATGAGTTCGGTCAGTCAAAATTATGATTAATGTCAATAAAAAGACCTTTTTATCTTTTATTGAGTTATAATAACGTGATTGCGGGTGATAGCTGAGCAATCTTACAATGAGGTAAAGTATTTAAACGGGAGATTGCTTCTCCGCCTCTGGCAGATCGCAATGACGGTTTAGCTTAAATTAGAGATAAACGATTTTCCTGCCGCAATGCTTGCCGAAAACTCCTGAATGGTTTTTTTCTCCAACAGGTTTTTCAGTTTCTGTGAGTAATTGACAAACTCATTATGAATAGGGCAGGGGTGACTGGCATCGCAGTGTTTTAATCCAAGGCCGCAACGTTCAAAAGCTGATTTGCCGTCAATGATTTCAATAATATCCATTACTACAATGGGCTTTGCTTTTTTATCAATAAAAAAACCGCCACCGGGACCTTTTGAAGAATTGATGATTTTATGCTTTACCAGCGTTTGCAGAATTTTTGCCGTAAATGGTTCGGGCGATTCTATGGCTTCCGCAATTTCGTGTATGCCGAGTTTGTTCCCGTCTTTGGTGTGAATACATAAGTGCAGCACTGCTTTAATAGCATACTCACAACTTTTAGAGAACATCATAGGGCCGCAAAATTATTGTTTAGTTTCTGAATGCAAAAGACGAATCAATTTTTGCGAAGAGCGTATTTATTTCACCGGTTGCCTGGGCTGCGGCAGCAACATCATTTTGTTGCAGCGCAGGAACTTTTTCGCTGATAAGGTTCAGGTTATTGCAAAGTTCGGTTTTGGTGTTGGCATCAAGGCCGCAGTATTTATTAATACGCTCAATATGGTTCTGCAGCAGATTGCCGTATTCATTATATGCAGCCATATTCTCAGGCTGGCGTTTTATCATCACCGTAAAATTTACTACCGTGTTTTCCATCACTTTCAGTTCTTCGGATGTGGCACGGTCAACCGTATATTTTCCGTTTATTTTTTCGGCAACAAAGTTTTCTGAACTAACTGCTGTAGCTGCATTTTCATTGCCTGTAGTATTGCTGCAGGCGGCTGCAATACATACAATGGCTGCTGAAATCAAAGCTGTTTGTATACCTGAATAGCGCATGATGTTTGAATTTTAAAATTTCGTTTGCAAAGTTCTTATTCCTTTTCTATAACCAATATGATGTATGTAATGTTCGCAGATGATATAGGTCATTCTGATATAAAAAGATAAAAAGGTCTTTTTATTGATTACAATCATATTTTTTACTGACCAACCTCATTACTGCCTCCCTTTTTGCAAAATACATTTGTACCCGAAACCATTAACCATTTAAAACTCATTTATTATGAAAACAATTTTTAAAACATTTGCAATAGCATTAGGGTTCGTTGCAGCATCATGCAGTTCATCCGATGAAAATGCAGCAACTTCTGCAACAACTGATCAGGCTGCTCCTGCTGCCGGACAAAGCGCAGTAAAAGATGATATGTCACAACCCGATGTGGTTAAAGTAGCTGTTGGTTCGCCCGACCATACTACCTTAGTTGCAGCAGTGCAGGCTGCACAACTGGTAGATGTATTGAGCAATGCCGGACCATTTACTGTATTTGCTCCGGTTAACAAAGCATTTGATGCACTACCCGCAGGCACTGTAGAAGGTTTATTGAAACCCGAAGCTAAAAAAGACCTTACCAACATTCTGGAGTATCACGTTACTACCAGTGCGCTGAAAGAAGATTTTCTGAAAGACGGAATGAAGCTGGGTATGGTGAACGGACAAAGTGCAACCATCACCATTGTTGACGGAAAAAAACAAATTAACGGTGCAAACATTCTTGCTGCCGTGCCTGCCTCCAATGGTATGGTGTATGTGATTGATGCGGTGCTGTTGCCCCCGCAGAAGTAAGCGGCAACGTGGGTTTTAGAGTGAAGAAAACTCCGTATCGCCTCAGGCGATACGGGGTTTTCTTTTTAACTCACCCCGTCACGTTGTGACACCCCTTTGCTTCCCTCTTCCTCCTCAGGCGTTGACCGGGTGTAAGATCTTTTCAGCAACCAAGGCTAAGGCCATTGCCAAAGCTTTGTTGAGCATAAAAATATAAAACAGGCCTTATCAGCAGTATCTTGTTAACGGATGCCCGCTTGCATTGTAAATAATAATTTTTATAAATTTACTGCTCTTAATCCAAAACCACTTCCGGCATAGCGTAACATTTCTACTCTGTTTTTAACCCCCGGCTTCATTGTTATAGGTTTACTTTTTTAATCAACATGCTTTTGTGTGCAGGCTATAGGGCCTTTGTCTGCGTGCGGCTGTGCGGTTTAAGAGTTAACCAATAACAATGTACCATGAAGCAAACCTGGGATTTTTCAAAATACCATAAGGAAACCAATAAAACATTGGCAGCCCGCTATGGTTATTCTAAAAACACATTTAAAAAGAACATCGAGGGCATTAATGATGAGTTAGATGCTATGCGCAAAGCCCTGCGCCCTTCCGGCAAAAGAGGTTCAAACTTCTGGACCATACCCATGCTGCAACTGCTGTTTGACCACATGGGCTTTGAACCGCCCCTGCCTTTGCCCCAGGAGTTAGGGAAAAAGAAAAAAGCAGACAACTAAAAAAAGGACTAAAAGGGTCAGATTAGGTGATAATGTAACCAACAAAGGTTTGAATGGTTACTGAAAAGGTCACATAGGATTTAAATGGGTCAACCGCTGTTTTTCAGGGTTCTAACTTGCGACTGTTTTTTTGAAAAATTCAAAAAATTTAACCATTTAATTCTAAACACATGACAAACTTTCCAAAACATCCGGTAGTCGTTTACAAGATTGCTACCAAAGTTCCACAACTAATTCTGGATGCTGATGCATTGCTTGCAGCTATTCAACAGTATCCGGCACTTTTTGTAATTCCGGCTACAGTGCTTACAGCAATAGATGCCAATATTCAGGCACTGGAAAATGCCGAGGCAGCCGTTATAGCCGGAACAGGCACTGCTGCTGCAAGAAATATACCGCTGGGATTAGTAGTTTCGGATATTAATATGCTGAAAGTGGTAGTGCAAACTGCTGTTAATGCTAACCCTTCACAGGCTGCTGACATAGCCGAAAAAGGTGGCATGCGCATAAAAATGACTGCAATAAGGCAGAAAGTAGTGTTTCATGCAAAAAACACAATTACTTCAGGTATAGTTGACCTTTTTGCTCCGGGCGCTCCCATGCGTTCGTTTCATGAGTAGGCTACATCAGGTGATGGTATTAACTGGCAACCTTTGCCAACAACTATAAAGGCAACTACAACTGTTGCAGGCTTGCAGCCGGTAACGCGTCAGTATTTTCGCCATAGGGTAACCACCCCTAAAGACGGAACAGGCAATTGGAGTCAACCTTATTCACTCATCATCAATTAATAATTTTTAGCCGGCAGTCCGGCAGCCGGAGTTTAAAGCTTTCTTCGCAACGCTTACAGGTTTGTGAAGAAAGCTTTTTCTTTTTCCGCCATTTTAGTTAAGTATGCTTGCAAAAAGTATAAGTATTTGTGCAAACGTTATAATTCTGCATACATAGTTTATAATTCTGCACACAAACTTTATAATTCTGTATGCATAGTTTACAACTAAGCGTGCATACTTATATATTCTTTATGCATAGTTTAAAAGTATGCAGGCAAACTTTATAAACGACTATACATAGTTAAAAAGTATCTCTGCAAACTTTATAAATCTCCGGGCATAGTTTATAAGTATATATGCAAACATTATAATTCTGTGTACATACTTTTACTTTTTCTGTGCATCCTTAACAACTACGGTATAAGGCCGTATTTCCTCAGCAACAAATTGCTGTTGGTATTTGATTTATAAAATAATTTTAATAATGTTGTTGACAGAATGCTATGCAATAACACCAAATTTTCGCAAGTCTAACCAAGGGGGTGTGGATATGCGAAATAAGGTTTCGGGTATAGATAAGTTATGGGCAATTAAAGCAAACGACCAATGACACGACTGATAATCATTTTTCTTTTACTACTTCCGTTTACTTCTTTCGGACAGTATAAATACTATTTCCTAAAAGAGAATTTTTTTGGCAGACAACAAAATGCACGTGCAGAGGCAATGGGTAGAAGTTATACTTCTATTGATGGTGACTTGACTACTATTTATTTTAATCCAGCGGGTGCTGCAACAATTAAAGGTGTAGAAACAAATGGCTCTTATACACCACCGCCATTCTATTTGACAGAAGGTTATTATTGGTATTTCAGTGCAGGATTAAACTTATCGTTACGCAATATGTTTAAAAAGAGCGGGTGGACACCTTTACCAACAGGACCTGGACCATCTATACAGATTGCTGTTTCTAAATTTCGCTTTGATTTTGGTAAGACAGAAATCCAAAACGTAAACAAAAAACCTTATTCCGAAAGAAATACGTTGACTGTATCTTCTGAACCAATAAAAAATCTTCTTATCGGACTTAACTTAACCAATTTAGTTTGGCAGCCGGGACTTGACAAAGCCGCCAACTCACTTTACGTTGACTTTGGGATAATTAAAAAAATCAAATTCTTACAAAAGCAAAGCACCGGACATTCACTAAATGTCGGGGCAAGCATTTCAAATCTTAATAATTCCAAAATCACACTTGAATATAACGGAACAACGATTAAAAACGATTTGCCCGTTGTTGCTCGCTTTGGCGCAAATTATCAGTTTAACCTTGCCAAGCACGTGCTTATAGACACTTTAACAACTCTTGTTTTTTTAGTTCAAGGTGAATACCAAAACCTTTTAAACTCAGAATATGAGACCGCTATTCGGGTAGGTGGTGAACTAATGCTTTTTGAGATATTATCACTTCGCGCTGGTTACTATTTTGAAAAACAATATGACTTTGGTTACCCATCCATCAACTACGACAAAATTACCCCTTTCACATACGGGCTCGGACTTCAGGTTCCTCTTTACAAGTTGACTAAAATACCAATGAACATTAATTTTGACTTTGCCTCACTTTCTCAACCCAAATACACCAACAATTCGCCTGACTGGAAAAATTTCAAGACATTTAATTTACGACTGAACTGGATTTTGAAAAGCAAATAGTAACTGCCCCGCTCAGCTGAATGTTCAATGCGTTTGCGCTAAGCGGTCCGCCTGAGGCGGATAATGCCGCTTGGAACATTGCAGAATTTATAATTATGCTTTTAAATTATTTTTGTCATACTGTACAATTTAAGAGTTAAAAATCGGACAACGATGATACCTGTTTCAATAATCAGAAAAGATGCTTACAAACGTTATCTGAAGAATGCAATTATTACAGGTTTTGTCTTTGGAACTCTCTTTTTTATAAGTGGGTTACAGAATAAAATCAGAGCATGGGAAACATCTCTCTGGATGGGATTTGCATTTGGTTTTGGTTTTGCTTTGTTGGGTTGGAGTTTAGGTTTCTTTATTGAAGAATATTGGAAAAGAAAGAAAAAGTTAGAAAATCTGCAATCATTTAATAGCATCCTTGAGAATGGGTTCAGTATCCATGAAGAACTTTATTACGAGGGAACATATGATACTTATTTTACTCAGATTTTTTGGTTAGAAAAGTATGATGACAAAGGAAGAAACAAGTTAGAATATGTTAATGTATGTATCTATTTTGACAAAACAGCAGAATACGATGTAAATGCATTGATAAAAGATATAATATCAATTAAGATTATTGAGAAAGCTTCATTTGATAATGGTGTTCTTACTTATCTGCCTTTAGAACATCAGTTGAAAAATAACATTATTGAATCACTTCCTCCTGTAATAACTCTTCTGAAAAACCATAAACTTAACCCCGCTGAGCGCAATGTTCTTTAGGCATAATGTTAAATGGCGGATTGGCTAAGCGGCATCTGATTATTTTTTTGTTCACACATACTATTTAACCCACTTATTCCGTTATTCTTTAAAAAGGAATAGCTTATGAATAAGTACAATCATCTTGCAAAGGAGGCACGTAAACAGCGAAGCAAAATCAAAATGTGCCTTTCAAAAAAAAGCTACGCAACCAAAGAAGAAGCGTATCAAAAGGGGCAAACTATTTATCAATGTCGGCATTGCAATAAATGGCATCGCAGCGGACAGTTTACGCAGTTTGTTCAGTTGCTGAAAAGAAAAAGCAGGTCTTAAATCTGCCCCGCTGAGCGCAATGTTCTTTTTAGTCATTATGTTAAAAGGCAGATAGGTTAAGCGGCTTAAGCTTTAACAATAATTAGTAATTACTACCGTTTTTCAGCAGCAGAGAATACTTAATTTTAAACCCGTTTATAAAACCACCTTTTACCATGATACTGATTGCATTTATTACCGGCATTATCTGCTGGACCTTTCTGGAATATGTTATGCACCGCTTTTTAGGGCATGTGCATAAAGGCCGTAATTTTTTTAAAGCAGAACATACACAGCACCATTCCAAAGCCAATTACTTTGCGCCTGCGTGGAAAAAAAGCATAGCCGCTGCATTTGTTTTTACTTTGTTTTTTAGTGTGCTTAATTTAGTTGCACCTGCTTTGCATGTATTGGCTTTTCTTACCGGGCTGTTTGGCATGTATGCTTTTTATGAATACGTGCATTTCCGTTACCACAGCAAAGACCCCTTGCTGTTTATTTTCATCACCTTCCGCAAACATCACTTCTACCATCATTTTCATAATCCTAAAACCAATCATGGTGTAACAACCCGTTTCTGGGATCGTGTGTTCGGCACCTTTGTAAGAGTGGAACAAGTAAAAGTTCCGCGCAAGATGACAATGCAATGGTTAACAGATGGTGATGTTATAAAAGAAATCTACGCAACTGATTTCAGTTTTTCGTCAGCAGCACAAACTGCGTAAAACCATGCAACTCTCCCTGCGTCCTTTATCAAGTGTTGAACGTGTATCACGCATCAGTGATAAGCACAAGCTTATTGCAGAAAGTGGAGTAGAGGCATCGCTGCTTATTGAACCCGATGATACCGCTTCAATGATATACCGCCTGGCAACTGCAACGTTACATGAAAAGTTTAAACGCCAGAAAAGCATAATGCAAACAGGCGGCAGTGTTTTCATCACCGTAAGTACTCCCCACTTTTATAATTACAAATGGTGGGATTATATGAAAGAGCAGTACAAAACAGATCCCGATGCAGCGTTAATTTATCAAACATTATTTCGTGATTACGAAACCTCGGATGAAGAAATGAGCAGTGCAGTAAACCAAAATAATTATCCACCTCCCGGTGAAGAACAAATAGCTATGTACAAGCTGTTATATTTATTCTGGCAAGAGCTGTCTAAGCAGCATAGCAAAGTATTTATTAACGACCCTGCTTTATCGGAATTATATACCTACACCGTAAGTTATAAAACGGACGAAGTAATTGGCGTGAAGAGTAAATACACACGCTGAGCAAAATGTTTGTGATAATTGATATTGAACAGTTTTAAAACACACATACTGTTGAATAATGATAACCGCCAAAACCAAACTGATTGCAATAAAATTGCTGCATACTGCGGTCTTGTTGTTTTTCAATGTGGTAATATTTTACATGCTGTATGCTGCGGTAACTAACAGGCTCAACCTATGGTTATGGATTGGCTACGGATTATTTATTGCAGAGGGATTGGTGCTTTTAATTTTTCGTTCGTATTGTCCTTTAACTCTTGTTGCGCGCAAATACACCGATTCGCAACAGGCAAACTTTGACATCTATCTTCCTGAATGGTTGGCGAAATATAATAAGCACATATATTCAGTTATATTGCTGATAACACTTGTTATTACCTTATATCAATTAGGGAAGTAAAGAAATAGTAGTGTCATCCGTTTAGCGGATAGAAAAGCATTATTTTTGTTTAAACCTTAAAACATAAACCCCATGTATCTTATCCGTGAACTATTTAATGCCAAACCCGGAAAAGCAAAGGAGCTGGTAAAAAAATTCAAGCAAGCCATCCCGCATTTCGAAAAAACAGAAGGCGGTAAAAACTATAAAATAATGACCGATGCCGTAAGCACCTACTGGACTGTAGTGATGGAATACGAAGTAGAAGACATGGGTGCTTATTTTTCGGACCTGCGCGGTTCAACAGCCACTCCCGAACTGCAGGAAATCATGAAAGGTTATACCGAGCTTGTTGAAGGCGGCAAACGCGAGGTGTTTCTTATTGAATAAGCAGAGTGCAGCACTAAAGGTTGTTACGCTGATGAGTTAAAACTCTTTTAAATAACAATGCCCCGTTTAAGGGGCATTGTTATTTAAAAAATAATAAACTGTTATAGCTCAAAAATAACTTACAGAGTTATAAGCCCTATTTGAGTTGAACCTCCCACCGAAACAGTTACACCCGATACAGTAACCGGCAAGAATGGAAGAGCCGGAGTAATTTCTACATCATAATTTCCCGCAGGAATACCGGCCACTAAAAAGTCACCGTTTGCATTGGCTACAGAAGTATAAGAGTTAACACCATCAGTTACTGTTATAACGGCTGCAACTCCGGCCGGAGCTATGCTTCCTCTTACAGAACCGTTTAATGAAACATCAACGGTTCTGATAACAGGTTTCAGTTTATACTCACCATTACCTTGCAAAACAATTGATTCATTAGCATCAAAGTCAAGTAATATAGCATAAGAAACACCGGGCTCCAGCGTTTTATGAACCTGTATCTTTAATCCTGATTGTTCAGCACTGGGTGTAGCCAATGGGTGGGGAACATTATCCACAACCACTGTGTTGTTTGACCCCAGTATCAGTCTTATTTGCGATACTGTTCCTGCATCCAGATCTCCCGAAGCAATAAGTGTATCTAACCCGTTTGAAAAATCAAGCAGGTTGTATATACCTGCATTAACATTCAGCATAATATCACCGCCATCGGTTTTTATTTCTACATTCTGCACATCTATAAGAACCGCATCATAATTGGCGGGAGCATCAGTCATGCGCACCGACATGTGGGCTTTATCTTTTACATCTTCTTTAGAACAGGCAGGCAATAGCAAGCTGACCATTCCGGCAACTGTTACATAGAACATGCTCTTTATAAAAGAAATTTTACTTTTTTTATTTGGTTGAGTTTTCATGATTATTTTTTTTATGTGAATACTGAATAATGAACATGCAAAGGTGAGGCCATTAATTTAGGTTGATGTTACAGAATACTACCTGTGATTTACATAATTCACAGATAGAGAAGATACATTACACTGTGTTTTGAACCCATAAGGCAGGCAAAATAGTTTGCTTTCTTTATATCTTAGCCCCGTGGACATTATTAACCGCATTATCCAGAGTATGACAAAAGAAGAACTTCGGTTCTTCAAAATCTATATTTCGCGCAATACCTCCGAAGGCAACCGAAAAGATGTAGTGCTCTTTGATTACATCCGCAAAAAAGGCGAAGACTATGATGAAGATAAAGCAGCGCTGAAGCTTTATCCTGATGGCGAAAAGAATTCGTTCTATCGCTTAAAGAACCGCCTTACCGAAGAGGTAAACAAAAGCCTGATGCTGCAACACTTTGGCGAAGACGAAGCTGCTAACACCCTTCAGTTAATTTCACTGGCCTATTTGTTTTTCAACCGCAACAATTATCCTGTTGCCTATCACTTTATCCGCAAAGCCGAGAAAAAAGCAAGCGAACAGGAGAACTACGAGTTGCTGGATATTATTTACAGTGAGTACATCAAGCTATCGCACGAAATGGTTTCCATTAATCCCGAAACCTATATTAAGTTGCGCAAAGAAAACAGTGTGCGGCTGCACGACATTCGTCAGATAGACGATGTACTGGCAGCAGTAAAATACAAACTGAAAATAACACAGAATTTTTCACCGGGCGAAAACCCCGTTGTTGAAATGCTCAGCAAAACAGTAGATGATTTTTCGCACGATAGTGAATTGAAGAAAAGCCCTGCACTGCGTTTTAAAATTTACCAGGCCGTTAGTCAGGTATTGTTGCAGCGCCATGATTATAAAAACCTGGAAGATTATCTTTTAACAACGTATAACCAGTTCTCGGAAGAACATCTGTTCAACAAAGGAAATCACCTTACCAAGTTGCAGATGCTTACCTACAGCGTAAACACTTTGTTTAAAAATGGAAAAATTCAGGAAAGCCTTGCCTATGCCGAAAAGCTGAAAGCTGCAATGGAAGAGTTTGGTAGGCTTCATTACGATAAGTATTTGTTCTTCTACTACAATTCATTGGTTATTAATTACTCTAAAATTGATATTGATAAAGCCATTGAAATACTGGAACAATTAGAGAATAACGAGCAACTGAAAAACACACCGTTCTACGAAGTGTTTGTTTACCTCAATCTTGCCATCTTCCGTTTCGAGAAAGGTGATTTCCGAAACTCAATAAAAAACCTGAACAAACTTTTTCTGCACAAGAGTTATCAGAATGCCGATCGCTCCTTGCGTTTCCGCATTGCCATTGCCGAACTGATTATCCGTCTTGAACTGGATGACATGGAGTTTCTGGATTACCGCACCACACAGATTAAGAAGGAATACAAAGACCTGTTGCAGAACGAAGAAAACAACCGCGAACTGAAGCTGATGGAGATTATCCGCTATGTGGCACTGAACGGTATTTCTAAAAAGAATAAAAAGCTGAACGAGCTGGTTACTCAATTTCTGAAAGAAGAACAGCAAACCAGCAGCGATACCGATGTTATCAATTACAACAAATGGCTGAAAAGCAAGTTTCAGGCATAGTATTATCTTTGGCACATGAACATTGCTATCTACGGCAAAAAATACAACTCCGATTTTTTCTCAGGCTTTTCAGAATTGCTGAAAACACTGAAAAAAAACAATGTTCATATTTTTATTCACCGTGAGTTTCATCAGCAATTACCAACTGAAATTTCTGATCTTGCTGCTGCAAAAATCTTTGAAACAAAAGAAGAAATTGAAGGCAAAGTAGATTTTCTCTTTTCCATTGGAGGTGACGGAACATTGTTGCAAAGTGCTTTATTGGTAGGCAGTTCAGGAATTCCTGTTCTGGGTATCAATACCGGAAGATTAGGATTTCTTTCCGGTGTTTCGCAGGAAAATATAAAACAGGCTTTGCAAAGTATTTTTGAAAAAAAGTATTCCATTGAGCAACGCACCCTGGTAAGCTTTATAAACGGAACAGATTATTTCGGTGAAAATAATTTTGCGCTTAATGAAATAACCGTTACCAAAAAAGACACCTCCAGCATGATCACCATTCATACCTGGGTAGATGATGAGTTTGTAAACTCCTATTGGGCCGATGGATTAATTATAGCTACATCAACAGGTTCAACAGGTTATTCATTGAGTTGCGGAGGACCAATTCTAAGTCCCGGTTGTGGTAACTTTGTTATTACACCCATTGCTCCGCATGGATTAACGGTGCGTCCATTTGTTATCTCTAACAAAAGCAAAATAAAATTAAAAGTAGAAAGCCGTAGCGAAAACTTTCTTGCAACATTAGATTCGCGTTCGGTTACTTTACCAAGTTCATTTGAACTTCAGATTTCTCGTGCTGTATTTACCTTAGGTCTGGTGCGCTTTCCCGGTGATAATTTCATCAGCACCCTGCGCAACAAAATGATGTGGGGCGCAGATAAGAGAAACTAAAAATTACCTCTTGCAATAATTATCCGATTGTTCTACCGGAAATTTGTTTTCCAGATCAACATCATTAAAACTGCTTTTCTTTCCCCAGTTAAAAAGCTTTTCAAAGAAAGGCAACAACTTACTTCCTTTTACTTTTTCAAGAAAAAACACCTCGTGTTCTTTTTCCTTGATAGCCATTTCGTATAAAATCTGGTCATGCTCGTAAATACCTAATTCATGGAAATAATGGATCATCACAAAATACTCACACACGTTTCCGCTTTCCAGTCTTCCTGCAAAATAATAAGGCATAAACCAACCGATAACATAGCAACTGAACGAAATGGTTTTGCCGATAACATGAAACTGAACTTCATATTTCTTTGAAACAGGAATATGGTACTGTTTCATAATTTTCAATACTTCTTCGCGGTGTTTCCATTCATCCAGTTCAATCTGACGAACCGGAACTTTTTCTTCTTTACTTTTTAATGAACCGGCATGTCCCTGATAAGCAAAAGCAGCAGCTTTTTCAGCAGAGTATGCCTGTTGAAGAAGTTTGGTTAGTTTAGGATGAGTAATAAGCACAGAGAGGAAATTCTGTGCGAAATTACGAATAAGGGGATTCTGATGTGAATTAATTTTAGTGCTCTTTTAGAGAATATCCTGCCTAGCTTCTATAAAAATCCCGAAGGGATTTAATTTGAATAACCCCTGATGAAATCAGGGGTTATATGACGCAGATATAAAACAACCACAACGTGGTTGAATTGTTATTACAAAAGAAATTTCTCATCGAATGCAATCCCATGCTCATTAAGCAATTCAACATACTCCTCTCTGAATGTTTTTATTCGATGATGTTCTTCCTGATTTTTTACATATTCTATTAATCGGTCTTTATCTTTAATAGAATATGTAAATGCTCCGTACCCTTCCTGCCAGCCTGAAAAGTTTTGAAATAAATTATGACTTTTTATGTGCTCTGAACTTGCCAGTTTTATGTCTTTAATCAAGGATGAAAGCGCTATGGAGGGATGTAAATGAGTTATAATATGAATATGGTCAGCAACACCACCTATCTGATACAAATGACATTTTTTGTTTTTTAATATACCCCAAATGTATTTGTATAAATCTTTATTGCTTTCAGGTTTAAGAGTATGTTCACGGTTCTTAGTGCTGAAAACTATTTGATATACTATTTGGGTATAAGTACTCATACTGTTTTATTCAACTCCTTTAGAGTTGTTGTTAACTCCGCTTTTTTTCCCGAATTGCATTCGGGGTTATTCATATTTAAGTCCTTCGGACTTTGTGTTGTTCTTTTGTGATAAAATCCGGTAGATTATTCTTTATACATCGCTTCAATCTCCGTACTGAATTTTTCCAGAATTACTTTTCGTTTCAGTTTCATGGTTGGAGTGAGTTCTCCGGTTGCAACACCCCATTCGGCAGGCAGTAAAGTGAATTTCTTTATCTGCTCCACATGGTTAATATCCTGATTAATGCGTTCCACTTCTTTCTGAATAGCTTCTATTACTTCCGGAATTCGTATTACTCCCGCATTACCCGGAAAAATAACATTGTTGTTTTTGCACCATCCTTCCAGATTCACAAACGAGGGCACAATTAGTCCTGAAACAAATTTGCGTTCACTGCCGACTACCATTACCTGTTCAATCAGTGGCGATTCTTTCATTTTGTTTTCAATCGGTTGCGGTGCAACATATTTTCCGCCCGATGTTTTAAAAAGTTCTTTTTTGCGGTCGGTTATTTTTAAAAACTTTCCCTCATACACTCCTATATCACCGGTGTGAAACCAGCCATCTTTATCTATTACTTCGGCCGTTAAATCAGGGCGTTTGTAATATCCCAACATGATGTTGGGACCTTTGGCAAGTATCTCACCGTCTTCAGCAATTTTTATTTCCACACCGGGAATAGGAATACCAATCGTTCCCAGTTTTCGGTCCTTTTCTTCCAAGCGGTTGGAGGTAAGCACAGGCGAAGTTTCCGTTAATCCGTAACCTTCAATAATTGGAATTCCTGCTCCGGTAAACAATGTTCCCAGTTTTGCATTCAATGCAGCAGCACCGCTTACAAGAGCTTCCACTTCTCCGCCCAGTGCCTCTTTCCATTTCGAGAAAACTAATTTGCGTGCAATGGCAAGCTGAAGCGTGTAAGATATTCCCTGAAATTTATTCAGTTCAAACCGTAAGCCTAAATCAATGCTCCAGAAAAATAACTTCTTGCGGAAACCTTCTAACGCATTACCCTTCTCCATTATTTTTTCATACACTTTTTCAAGTAAACGGGGAACAGTGGTAAAGAAATGCGGCTTTACTTCCTTCAGATTTTCGCCAATAGTTTCCAGTGTTTCGGCATAGTAAACCGACATGCCTACAGCGAAATATGTATAAACCACCATGCGCTCAAAACTATGGCAGAGCGGAAGAAAACTCAGGCTTCGTTTACCCGCCACCATCATCTGCTGAATAGAAAGTGTTGATTTGATATTGCTGATGATGTTGTTATGCGAAAGCATTACCCCTTTGGGATTTCCTGTTGTACCCGAAGTATAAATAATGGTAGCAAGATCATTTGGTTTTATAGCTGCTTTCAGCGTTTCAATTTGCTTCAGGTCGTCCGCACTTACTTCTTCCAGCAATGTTTTCCAGTTCTTTGCCCCGGCAACTTCATTAAAAGTAAAAACATCTTTCAGTGAAGGAATATCGGATTTTATGCTTTGAATTTTTGCATACAAATCAGCATCTGAAACAAAGCAGTAAACAATCTCAGCATCGTTGAAAATAAACTTGTATTCGCTCTCTGTAATAGTAGGATAAACAGGTACATTAATAGCTCCTATTTGCTGTGCAGCCAAATCAACAAAGTTCCATTGCGGACGATTGTTGGATATCAATCCTATTTTATCATTTGGCTTAACACCCAGTTTCAGCAGCGCTTTGCTCAGTTGATTAATGATGTTGATACACTCCTGCGTACTGTAACCTTTGTAGAACTTTTGTCCATTCTCTGTTACTTTTTCCGCAAGACAAATCGCTTGCGGATGATTTGACTGCTGATAGGGAAGCAAGTCAAACAGGCGTGTATAGTCTTTCATGTTCTTATCGTATTAATTTGCTGATTTGTTTGAATTCTTCGGTTCCTGCTGCATCCATCAATTGAAAAAGAACCATTTCAGTAGTGGTAATAAAAGCACCTGCTTGTCGCATGCGTTCTAGAGCAATTTGTTTGCTGTATTCTTTTCGTGACGAAACCGCATCGGCAACCACATGAACCTGTAAACCGCTGTTCAATGCATCCAGCGCAGTTTTTAAAACACAGATATGACTTTCAACACCTGCAAGAACAACCTGTTCAATTCCCAGAGTTTTCAGTTTTTCATTCACAGGATCAGAAAGCAAACACGAGAAACATACTTTCTCAATCACCTCTTGTCCTGCGGGAATATTTACTTCTGCACAGGTTTTTCCTAATCCTTTCGGATATTGTTCAGTTATAAGAAGCGGAACATCCAAAATTTTTGAACCTTCTATCAGGCGGTTCACATTTTCAAAAACTTCAGTGTTATTAAAGATAACGGGCATTAACCGTTCCTGAACATCAATTATGATAAAGGCTGTTTTGCCTTTTTTAAGAATTCCTGTTTCGGCCATAGAATTTAGATTTAATGCCTTCAAAACTAAAACAATTTTTATTCTGGATTTACGTTAATAGCTTTACAGCGCTTTTAAACTATGGAAGAAGTACAGGAACAGCCAAAACGATTTAATATTCTCAAAACAATACTTATTGTTTTGCTTTCGCTTGTTGTTCTGATTCCCTTGACAAGCGTGGTTTTAGCTACTCTTTACCGCGACAAAATTAAAGACTATGTGCTGGCTGAAGTAAACAAGGAATTGCTGACACCGGTTAGTATTAGTGATAAAGTTGACCTTACGTTGTTTCAGCAATTTCCTTATGTTTCTTTAGAACTTAATGAGGTATTTGTTCGCGAAGTATCAACACAAGTTAAAAAGGACACTTTGTTTTATTTCCGCGAAGTGTATCTTGGATTTAATGTGCTTGACATCATAAATAAGAATTACAACATCAAAAAAATAGCAGCTGAGCATGGTGTGGTAAAAATAGTGCGAGACAAAGAAGGGAAAGGCAACTATGAAATTTTTAAAACACGAAAAGATACAGCCTCATCTCCTTTTTCATTGGCATTAAATGAAGTAAAGTTTCGTGATGCACGACTATATTACCGTGATGATGCATTGGGTCAGAACATTTCTTCTTACCAGGAAAAAATAAAACTGAAAGGAGATTTTTCAGAGAAGGAATTCAGCCTTGACATTGTAAGTAAGGGACAGTTGTATGCCTTTGAACAGACCAAGAAAGAAATTCTGCGAGATAAAAAACTGGGAATTGAATTAGTGATGAATGTAAATTCCGAACAAGGAATTTATACGTTTGAGAAAGGAGATGTAACCGTAGCGCAGATGGAGGTTATTTTGACAGGAAGCGTTTGTTCTGCCCGTGCAGGAGGCGAAACCGATCTTTTTATTGAGGGTAAAAACTTTGATGTCAGCGAAATAATTTCTTTGCTTCCCGAAGATGCTGCGAAAAAACTGGCTGATTATAGCAGTGATGGAGGTCTTTATTTTAAAGCGAATTATAAAGGCAAAACAACGGAAGGAAATTCACCCTCGCTGAATGCCGATTTTGGAATTGAAAAAGGAGATATCACTCATAAGCCTTCCGGTATTTCGCTGAAAGAAGTAAGTGTAAAAGGAAATTATGTGATGAAGGATATTCGCAAAACGGAAACAGCAACATTGAGTGTTTCTTCTTTTCATGCATCACTTGCCGAAGGTAGATTGAGCGGGGCTTTCAGCATCCGTAACTTTTTGCATCCCGATGTCCAGACTACTTTAGATGCAGAATTTGATCTTGAAAAATTAGCACGTTTTTTAAAATTGGATACATTAGAAGAAATTTCGGGCAACACCACGCTTAATGCTTCTTTCCGTGCTTCGTTCAGTGATATAGAAAATATTACTGCTGCTGAGATCAGCCGTGCTACTACTTCCGGAAATGTTGCTCTGCGCGATGCATTATTTAAATTGAAAGGGAGTAAAAGAACCTTTAAAGAACTAAACGGTGATTTCGATTTTTACAACAATGAACTGAAAATTGAAAATTTCAAAGGCGTAATTTCAGGAACTGATTTTGCGCTCACCGGCTACTTCAGAAACATTTTGCAATATATTCTTTTGCCGGATCAGCAGTTATACATTAACGCTAGCGCGAAATCAAAACTCATTAACCTTGATCAATTGCTGGAGGAAGGAAATGCAAGTGATGCACCACTTGTTTCTGATGATGAATATCATCTCAAGTTGTCCCCCAATCTTGCATTTGACCTTATGCTTTCGGCACAGGAATTGAAATTCAGAAAATTCTCAGCGCAGGATATACGTGGTGTTCTAAAATTGAAAGACGGATATTTCACGGCAAGCGATCTGTCATTTAAAAGTGTTGGAGGAACAGCTACTGCTGATCTTTCACTGGTGCAAAATCCGGCTCAGCACTTTGATATTATTTGCAATGCGTCATTGTCAAATATTGATGTTCAGCAATTATTTCATGATTGCGAAAATTTCGGACAGGAATTTATTACAGATGAAAATCTCAGGGGAAATGCAAGTGCCAGCATTAATCTTACAGGTGTGTTAACTGACGGCTTGAAAATGGATCTGCCGAAATTAGTGGTAAGCAGCAACCTCGCTATCAGCAAGGGTGAGATAGTAAATTTCAAACCACTTGAAGAGCTTTCTGAATTTATTAAGGTAGATGACCTGAACCATGTAAAATTTGCTACGCTAAGCAATAACATCACTATTAAAGACCGTAAAGTAAATATTCCTCTGATGAAAATTCAGTCGTCTGCTTTAGATTTGGACGTTTCGGGAACACATAGTTTTGATAATGAAATTGAATATCATTTCCGTGTTTTCTTGTCTGACATTTTAGGTAACAAGGCTCGTAAAGCAAAGAAAGAAAATGAAGAATTCAGTTATCTGGAAGATGATGGTCGCGGAAAAACTTCGCTTTATCTTACCATGAAAGGAACAGCAAGCAATTTCAAAATTACTTACGACAGTAAATCGGTGCGTGATAAAATAAAGAGCGACATGAAAAAAGAGAATCAGAATATGAAAGCCTTGCTGAATGAGGAATTCGGATGGTTTAAAAAAGACACTGCTTCGTTTAAACAAAAAGAACCGGAGAAAAATGCTGAACTAAAAATAGAATGGGATGAACTGCCCGACACTGTTGGAAAATCTGAAAAGGAGAAGAAAAAGATCCTTAAAAAAGTGAAAGCCAATCAGAATAGAAATGAAGAAACTGATATAAAGATCGAATTTGAATAAATTTGGTGGATGAAAAGATTAGTGGTTTTTACAGGTGCAGGGATAAGCGCTGAAAGTGGTATCAAAACATTTCGCGACAGCGGTGGTTTGTGGGAAGAATATAAAATTGAAGACGTTGCTACACCCCAAGCCTGGGCAAAGAACCCGGCATTAGTTCAGGAGTTTTACAACCAACGCAGAAAACAGGCATTAGCAGCCCAACCTAACGCAGGACACATGGCTATTGCAGAGTTGCAACAACATTTTGATGTGTATGTTATCACGCAGAATATTGATGATCTGCATGAGCGTGCAGGCTCAAAAAAAGTATTGCATTTGCATGGTGAAATAAAAAAAGCACGCAGTTCTGTCTATCCAAACTTAATTTACAACATCAAAGGTTGGGAATTAAAAATGGGTGAACGTTGCGAAAAAGGTTATCAGCTTCGTCCGCATATCGTTTGGTTTGGCGAGTCTGTTCCCGAAATGGATAATGCAATAGAATTAGTTCAGCAAGCTGATGTGTTTATTGTGGCAGGAACTTCACTCAATGTTTATCCCGCAGCAAACCTGCTTGATTATGCTCCTGCAGATATTCCTAAGTTTTATATTGACCCGAATCCTGATTTGGTTTATAACTTCAGTGATATCCGAATAATAAAGGATACGGCAGGTAAAGGTATACCCGACTTGGCTAAAAAACTTATTAAAGAATTTTCCGTTTGATTTCTTCTTCAGAACTGCTTCTAAAAATTTCAGAACTTCAGTCAAAGGGAGATAAATACTATGCGCGCGGGCTCTTTCCTTCTCAGCGCTTTCATCTTCATTTGCCTTTTGAGCGCGAAGACAATAACATTTTTTTTACGGCAAGTATTGTTTTCATTCTTCAAAATCTGAGAGAGAAATTACCCCGCGAAGAACAAAAATTTGTGGATGAAATTTGCATAAAAGCTGTTGCTAATTATCCTGATTATAAAAACAAAGATAGCCTTGATACTTATAATTTCTGGAGAACAGATGGTTCACCGCATTTTCCTAACGGTAATATTCTATCGCGAATCAATAAAGTAAGAATACCGGATGATGCAGATGACACCTCACTGATTTACCTCACTTCAAACCCAAGCCATGAAAAGGCTCTTTGGTTGAAAGAAAAGTTAGCACAACACACTAATCTCAGCAAAAAACAGGTCACTAATACTTTTCCCGAATACAAGAACCTAAAAGCTTATTCCACTTTTTTTGGAAAGAATATGTTTATTGAGTTTGATGTTTGTGTGCTGTGCAATATTCTCTATTTTGTTTTTCAGAATAAGTTGGAATTAAATCAACATGATCACGATTCTATTTTCTTTATACGTTCTGTGATTGAAAAAAAGCAATACCTGGAAAAGCCGTTTTATGCTTCGCATTCATATCCGTCTGCTTCAGTTATTCTATATCATGTAGCACGTTTACTAGAGAAATTTGAAGTTCCGGGATTGAGTGAAATAAAACTGAAAGTAATCTCAGACCTCATAATGCTTTTTGAAAAGGAAGAGAACGAAATGAATAGGATTATTCTTTCAACTTCATTAGTTAGGCTTGGAAGTTCTGTCCCAATTCTTTCTATTTTGAAGGGAGAAGCCCAACGTTGGTCATTCTTTCATGCAGGGTTATTAACTGCTTTTGAAAGTGAAATTAGCTACTCATTAGCTGGGAATTCTTTTGTGCACTTAAAGTACAAGTGTGAGGCGCACCGACTGGCGTTACTATTGGAAAATATGATTTATCAGAGATAATTCTGTTTGACTATCATAAAAGAAAAAGCCAGACTCGCGTCTGGCTTTTTCTTTTATGAATGTTTCAATATTTAGCTGCCACAAGCTTCGCAACCTTCAGGGTTATCCAGCGAGCATGCAATTGCTGCTTGTTGTTCTTCAACAGATTTAGGTGCTATCTGTTGTACTTCAGGTTGAACTGCAGCTTGTTTCTCAACTGTGAATTTAATTGCATCAGTTGCAGCTTTGGTACGCAGGTAATACATTCCTGTTTTCAATCCTTTTTTCCAAGCGTAGAAATGCATAGAAGTCAGTTTGCCGAAGTTCGGATTTTGAACGAAAAGATTTAACGATTGGCTTTGGCAAATGTACGCTCCACGGTCAGCAGCCATATCAATTAGGTCTTTCTGTTTTATTTCCCAAACCGTTTTGTAAAGGTCTTTTATGTTTTGAGGTATTACATCAAGGTTTTGAACTGAACCATTGGCAGCTATAAGATCGTTTTTCAAACCGTCATTCCATAAGCCAAGGTTTACAAGGTCTTTCAGCAAGTGTTTGTTCACCACTATAAATTCACCCGACAGTACTCTGCGTGTGTAAATGTTGGAAGTGTAGGGCTCAAAGCACTCGTTGTTGCCAAGTATTTGAGAAGTAGAAGCTGTTGGCATTGGCGCAAGTAATAATGAGTTTCTTACTCCATGTTTTTTCACTTCATCTTTCAAAATATCCCATTCCCAACGGTTGGAAGGTGTCACGCCCCACATGTCAAACTGGAAGATACCTTGCGAAACAGGAGATCCTTCGTAGCTTTCGTAAGGTCCGTCAACCTTTGCAAGGTCTTTGGATGCAGTCATGGAAGCATAGTAAATTGTTTCGTGAATTTCTTTGTTCAGCTTTTTCGCTTCATTTGAATCGAAAGGCATACGAAGTAGAATGAAAGCATCTGCCAATCCCTGAACACCAATACCAATCGGACGGTGACGCATATTGCTTCTGCGTGCTTCTTCAACAGGATAAAAATTCCTGTCGATAATTTTGTTCAGATTTTTAGTAATCACGTAAGTAACCTCAAATAGTTTTTGGTGGTCGAATTGACCATCAATTATAAAATGAGGCAATGCAATAGAAGCAAGATTACAAACCGCAACTTCTTCAGGTGAGGTGTATTCAATAATTTCGGTGCAGAGGTTACTGCTTTTAATTGTTCCGAGGTTTTTCTGATTCGATTTTTTGTTGCAGGCATCTTTATAAAGCATGTAAGGTGTGCCTGTTTCGGTTTGCGATTCTAAAATGGCGAACCACAATTCCTGCGCTTTAATTGTTTTGCGCATTTTGCCTTCTTTCTCGTATTTGAAATATAAGGCTTCAAATTCTTCACCATAGGTGTCAGCAAGTCCCGGAGCTTCATTCGGGCAGAATAATGACCAATCTCCATTTTCTTCCACCCGTTTCATAAACAAATCAGGAACCCATAGCGCGAAGAATAAATCACGTGCGCGGTTTTCTTCTTTTCCGTGATTCTTTTTTAATTCAAGAAAATCAAAAACATCGGCATGCCAGGGCTCTAAATAAATTGCAAATGAACCTTTGCGCTTGCCTCCTCCTTGATCAACATAACGCGCGGTGTCATTGAATACGCGCAGCATAGGCACAATTCCGTTAGAGGTGCCATTGGTGCCTTTAATGTATGAGCCTGTTGCACGAATATTATTAATGCTTAATCCAATTCCACCAGCTGACTGCGAAATTTTAGCACATTGTTTTAATGTGTCATAAATACCGTCAATGCTGTCGTCTTTCATTGTCAGTAAAAAGCAACTCGACATTTGCGGTTTTGGTGTTCCTGCATTGAAAAGTGTTGGTGTTGCGTGGGTAAACCAACGCTCACTCATCAGGTTATAAGTTTCAATTGCTGAATTAATGTCGTCTTTATGAATTCCGACAGCCACACGCATCAACATGTGTTGCGGACGTTCTGCAATTCTTCCGTCTATTTTCAATAGATACGAGCGTTCCAGTGTTTTGAAGCCGAAATAATCATAACCGAAATCGCGGTCGTAAATAATTGTTGAATCTAAAAGTTCGGCATTTTTTTCAATGATTTCGTAAACATCATTTGCAAGCAACGAAGCATTTTCACCTGTTACAGGATCAACATACTCGTACAATGATTTCATTGTTCCTGAAAACGATTTATTGGTGATTTTATGAAGATTGCTAACCGCAATGCGAGAAGCTAACAACGCATAATCAGGATGCTTGATAGTGAACGATGCAGCCACTTCGGCAGCAAGGTTATCTAATTCAATTGTTGTAACGCCTTCGTAAATTCCTTTGATAACTTTCATTGCCACCGGAACCGGGTCAACGATAGGATTTAAGCCGTAGCAAAGCTTTTGAATGCGCGCGGTGATTTTGTCAAATTTGATTGACTCGCGTCTGCCGTCTCGTTTTATTACATACATGGGGTAAAGGTTTTGTCGTTAGTGTTGTGTATTTGTATCTCTAAATCCAAGTGTGTAGAACTTAAAAATCCTCATCGAGGCTAAACTGTTGTTCTGATGTGCTGCTCATTACTCCTGATTTCTGATATTCGCTAACACGTTTCTCAAAAAAATTTGTTTTGCCTTGCAACGAAATCATTTCCATAAAGTCGAAAGGATTTTTTGCGTTGTAAATTTTGTTTACTCCAAGAGCCAACAATAACCTGTCGGCACAAAATTCAATGTATTGACACATCAGCTCTGCATTCATACCAATCAGTTTTACCGGCAGTGCATCGCTCACAAATTCTTTTTCGTATTCCACTGCGTTGGCAATAATTTCTTTCACGCTTTCTTCAGAAAGTTTATTTACCAATTGGCTGTAAAGCAGGCAGGCAAAATCGCAGTGCAAACCTTCGTCACGTGAAATCAATTCGTTTGAAAAACTCAGGCCGGGCATCAATCCTCGTTTCTTCAACCAGAAGATAGAGCAGAAACTGCCTGAAAAGAAAATTCCTTCTACGGCAGCAAAAGCAACCAATCGTTCTGCAAAAGATCCTTTGTTAATCCAGCGGACAGCCCACTCTGCTTTTTTCTTTACGCAGGGAAGAGTATCAATTGCTTTGAATAGATGATTTTTTTCTGCTGTATCTTTTATGTAAGTGTCAATTAATAATGAATAGGTTTCAGAGTGAATGTTTTCCATCATCACCTGAAACCCATAGAAGCAGCGAGCTTCCGGGTATTGTACTTCATTTAAAAAATTGATAGCCAGATTTTCATTTACAATTCCATCGCTTGCTGCGAAGAAAGCAAGAACGTGTTTAATGAAGTGGCGCTCGTCATCGTTCAGTTTATTTTCCCAATCAACAGTGTCTTGCGAAAGGTCAATTTCCTCTGCAGTCCAGAAACTGGCTTCAGCTTTTTTGTAAAAATTCCAGATGTCATTATGCTTGATAGGAAACAACACAAAACGGTCAGTATTTTCAACTAAAATCGGTTCTACCGGAAGTGATGTATTTGCCGGTAAAACTTCTGAAATGTTTACTTGCTCTTTTTTTTGTGTTTGTGGTTCCATATATGTTGTTTTTACTAGGTAAATTTTTATTTTCTGCGGTATTTTGCCTGAAAAAAGAGCGAAAAGATTCTTACTCAAACTTTATAGCGCGATTTGCCGCTTAAAGTCTGCTTTTCACAGACAATCTACCGATTTTTTGGAAATGAAGAAATTACGGGGTGTAATTGCTTCGATTTTCGTTGCAGCAAATTTTGGATAATTTTTTTTAGGATTCGATTCATAGTTTTAAACAATCGTGCAAAGTTTTTAACATTGCGGTAATACTGCATTTGGCGCACATCGATAACCCTTTTAGTAGTGAGGGTTTCAGCGATTTATTAAACCTGAATTAATCGACAGTAAAGAGAGATTTCTGCGCAGAAATTCTACTTCATTATGTTCACAAGATGTTGAGAGATTGTGTAAAACGGAACTACTTATTTTTAAAGTGATCCAGCAAGTGGATGGTTTCAAAAACGGTGTAAAACAAGTAGAGTAGAAGAAAGCAAACTGCGAAATGCACAGCATCGGCAGGCTTTGTCATAACATAAAGGGTGATAATGATGAGAAGGAGAAAGAGTTTGAGCATGGTTGCCGCCAGAAAATAGCGGATAAACTGCTGTCCGCCTTTGTTTCCTGATTGTATTGCGCCCCAGTGAAGCGCGGCAGTTATTACAAAATACAGCGCAAGAACAAACCAGGCTTTTGAAAAAACATATTCAACAGGCATAAAGTTATTCCATGCAAAAATGCCCGCGCCAATTGCAATTGTGAACAGAATAAGATTTCTGGAAAAGACTACCATATTGTTACTTCTTCAAAAAATCCCTGATTGCAAAAAACATAGCAAGAAAAACAGACAACAGTGTAAGCACTAACGTGAAAACAGGAAATTTAAGGGTAAGAACCTCGTCTAACTTTATTCCGCCCAATACACCAATAAGGATAATGGCAATCATCTGCACTGCCATTCCCGAGTAGCGGGCGTAATCGTTAAGCTGTTTTTTGGGTTCTTGGGGCTTCTCCGGATTTTCCATGCTGCATGTCTTTTATAATAGCACCCATGCTGCAGCTTCCGGTAAACATTGCGCCCGGCTCGATGGCTAATTTATTTGCATATATATCACCGGTAAGTTTTGCGGTAGATTTAAGACTAAGCAATTCTGAAACCGAAATGTTGGCTTTAATAGTGCCTTCAATGTCGGCATTCTGGCATTTAATATCGCCCTCTACTTTTCCGGTTGAGCCGATTACTATTTTGCCTTTGCAGGTAATAGAGCCTATCAACGTTCCGTCAATGCGGATATGCCCTTCGGTTTGAATGCTTCCTTCTATAATAGTTCCGGCAAGAATACGGTTGCTTGAATTGGGGTTAACATCAGAGCCGCTGTTTGACTTCTGAGATTTATTTTCTGAGTTGAACATGGTTAAATGTGTTTAATTTTCAACAGTTTGATGTGCAAACATATCTTATTTATATTTTAATAGCAAATAAAAGTTTGGCAGCCACATACTAACTTTGCCCCAACTTACGTTCTATATGTAAAAGCACATGAAAATCAGCGGTTCACGAATTCTATTTACGGTTATCTTTCTTCTTGCTCTGGCGGGAACGGCTAAGCCACAAGGGCGGTTTTCGGTTTATGTTGGGGTAGGAGGTATGTATTATTTAGGTGACCTGAAAGAGACAGCTCTGCCTGATTTTAAGACGGTTAAGCTCGCCATCAATGCCGGAGTTCATTACGATATTAATACCCGTTGGGGGGTGCAGTTGCATTACCTGCACGGCTCGCTTGCTGCTGATGACACCTATTCTTCAAAAGCGAATATGCAGTTGCGCAATTTAGGCTTTTACTCAAAAATAGATGAGATTTCGTTGCGAATTACCTTTAACATATTGCGTGAAAGGGCGGGGCGTGTGGTTCCTTATATTACAGTTGGTGGTGGGGTATTTCATTTCAGCCCGCTTTCGCATGGTGTGGCTTTGCAGCCGCTAGGCACCGAGGGTCAGTATGCTGCGGGAGGCGGTTATGCTAAGGCTTACTCTTTATGGCAGCCGGTTATTCCTGTTGGGTTGGGTGTGCGCTACCGTTTTCATTGCAACTGGGGTGTTAAGCTGGAAGCAGTCTATCATGTTCTTTTTACTGACTATTTGGATGATGTAAGCACAAGTTATTTAGCGCCTGATATTTTGGCAACTTCGCCCAGAGGAGAAGAAACGGTTTACTACTCAGACCCAACGGGCGGTGTAGCAAGAGCAAACAGAGCAACGCGTGGCAACCCTGACCAGAAAGACAGCTTTATAGACGTAAGTTTTTCATTGATATACTATTTCGGGCGGTGCGATGGACGTAATGCCAAAGGCGACCGCTACCAGAACTGCGAAGACTTATACAAGAACCTTCACTGATTCTGCCATCAGGGCTTCAATATCATTTGCTTCCAAAGGAATATCGGCCATGAGGTCAACGGGATTGCCGCTGGTAACCAAAATATCGTTTTCTAAGCGGATGCCTATTTTTTCGGCAGGTATGTAGATGCCGGGTTCGCAGGTAAAGACCATTCCGGGTTGAACGGGTTTATTGAAATCACCCACATCGTGAACATCCAGACCAAGGAAGTGTGAGGTGCCGTGCATGAAATACTTTTTGTAAAGAGGTTTGTCTTTGTCCTGGTCTCGCACATCTTTTTCGGTGAACAGGCCAAGACCGATTAATTCCTTCTCCATTATTTTACCTACTTCCTTATTAAACTCGCTGATGATAATTCCCGGGCGAAGCATGGAAGTTGCTTCTTTCATAACGCGGAGAACGGCATTGTAAACCTGTTTTTGTCTTTCGGTAAATTTGCCGTTTACTGGAATGCAACGGGTAAGGTCTGAGGCGTAGTTGGCGTATTCGGCTGCCACGTCCATTAACAGGATATCACCGTCTTTGCATTGCTGGTTATTTTCAACATAGTGAAGCACACAGGAGTTGAGGCCCGAGGCTATAATTGGTCCGTAGGCAAAGCCGCGCGAGCGGTTGCGGACAAACTCGTGGATGAGTTCGGCTTCAATTTCGTATTCCATAACTCCGGGTTTTACAAAACTGAGGGTGCGCAGAAATCCTTTTTTGGTGATGGCGCAGGCTTGTTTGATGAGTTCTACTTCGGTTTCTGATTTTATGGAGCGGAGTTCCATGAGAAGGGGAAAGCTGCGCTCATAGTTATGTAAGGGGAAACGGTCTTTACACTTTTTAATAAAGCGGGCATCGCGGGTTTCTACTTCAATGGTGGCGCGCAGGTGCTCGTTGGTGTTAAGGTAAACGTTTTGGGCTTCGGCCATAACGGTGTTGAACACGCGCTCGAACTCGGAGAGCCAGAAAACGGTTTTTATACCTGAAACTTCGGTAGCTTGTTGTTTGGTAAGTTTTGCGCCTTCCCAAATGGCAATGTGCTCGTTGGTTTCGCGCACGAAGAGGATTTCACGGTAGTCCTTATTTAATGAATCGGGGAAGAGGATGAGGATGCTTTCTTCCTGGTCGATGCCGCTGAGGTAAAACAAATCGCTGTTCTGGCGGAAGGCCATGGTGCCATCGGCATTGGTGGGCATAATATCATTGCTATTGAAAATGGCAACTGAGTTTGGTTTCAGTTTTTGGACTAAACGGTTGCGGTTTTCAATAAAGAGTTTGTTGGGAATTTGAGCGTATTTCATGGTGATAGGTTTTGGGCAAAGATAAATAAGATTGCTCGCAAAGGTGCAGGGACGCAAAGGTGATTTTTCATAAAAAGAGTTAAAAGTTATATACCTAAGAGCAGTGAGATGGGTTTAGTGGTTTTGGTGTGAGGAGGGTTTGTGAAGGATCATATTGTGTCAGATGAGGAGACAGAGAAATTCAGGAAGGAGACAGAGGAATTTAGTAAGAATACAGATGATTTTGGTAAGGATATAAAGGATTTCAGGAAGAATACAGAGAAATTTGGCAAGGATACAGAGGATTTTAGGAAGAATATAGGAAAATTTGGCAAGAATATAGGAAATTTTGGCAGGACGCCAGAGGAATATGGAAAGACGCCAAGGGTTTATGGCGAGAAGTAAGGGGAAAATGGCAGAGTTTGGAGGGTTTTTGTTGGGTGCCCGGGAATTGGGTAGTTTTGGGGTATGAAAACTTATATGTTGTAAAATGAACAAAGCTCAACTAGTAGAAATAATTGCTCAAAAGGTCAAAATTTCAAAATCTGATGCTAAAAAAGCGATAGATGTATTTATTGACGTCAATAAACCTAAAAATAAAAGAAGAGTAGTTAATAAATTAGATAGTAAGAGTAGTTTTAAAGAACTTTCGGATTTATTACATCCCTTGATTAATAAAGTTTCTATTAAATTGTTTCATGATAAATACTATAAAGAATCTGTTTATGCCGCAATTGTAGAAGTTGTTAGCAGAGTTAAAAAGAACTATAAAGGCAAAACGAAAAAAACAGATGATGGTACAAGCCTTATGATGAAAGCTTTTAATCAAGAAAATCCGGTAATTAGACTCTTTAACGAGGACGAAGATGATTGGAAAGGAATGCAAGAAGGGTATAAATATATTTTTGCTGGAATGGTTTTAGCAATTCGTAATCCTAAAGCTCATGGTAATTTTGAAATACAAAAAATAGATGCAATTGAGTTGCTATTGTTTTGTAGCAGATTGATGAGAAAGTTAGACAATGAAATCCTTCCGGACTAATGCTTTATACACTATGAAACCCTTCACCGAAACGCAACGCTTTACCCAATGGTGGCTATGGCTTATTATTTTTGGAGTTGCAGGATTGCATGTTTATGGTTTGTATCAGCAATTTTATTTGGGTAAACCGTTTGGCGATAATCCGGCAAGTGATGAAATGCTGTTGGTGTTTAGTTCTGTTCCTGCGCTGCTGATTTTATTTTTTGTTTTGCTGAGGTTGGATACTAAAGTGGATGCGGAAGGGGTTTATTATCGTTTTTTTCCTTTTCAGATTAAGTATAAACTGAAGAGGTGGGATGAACTGGAAAAGGCTTATGTGCGTGAATACAAACCTATTTATGAATATGGCGGATGGGGAATACGCGGTTGGGGAAAGGATAAGGCGCGTAATGTTTCGGGAACTACGGGGCTGCAACTAGAACTGAAGAATGGTGATAAGTTGCTTATAGGAACGCAAAAAGGGGAGGAGTTGGAGAAGGCGGTGAGGGAATATTTCGGGTAAAATAAAAAACCCCGACCTTTTTGGGGCCGGGGTTTATTGGCAATTGCGACATCCTAAAACCTAAAACCTAAAACAAGGATATCATCTACCTGCTCGTTGCTTCCCTGCCAATCTGCCAATGTTTTTATTAAACTGTCTTTTTGTTGTTCAATGGGTTCAGCGCTTATTGCTGTTAACGTTTCGCGAAACTTTGATTTCATGAATTTTTTGCCCTGAGGTCCGCCAAACTGTGAGTAATAGCCATCTGAAGTAAGGTAAAACGTGGTGCCTTGAGTTATATCAATGGTACTTGTCTGGAAATTCTTTTTCCGGCCGTTTATTCCACCACCGATTGAATAGGGATTGCCCTGAATTTCGCGTAAATGACCTTCGGGTGTATGCACAAACAGGGGGCGGTAGGCGCCTGCAAAACTGAGTTGATTTGCAGCGCGGTCAATAACGCAAACGCCTATATCCATTCCGTCTTTTACTTCTTCGGCAGAGCCTCCGTTTTTTAATGCGGTAATTAAACGCTCTTCGAGTTTTTGTAAAATTTGTGAGGGGTTTGTTTCGCCCTCGCAGGCAATGATGGTGTCGAGCAAATCGTTTCCGATGATGCTCATAAATGCTCCGGGAACTCCGTGGCCTGAGCAATCGCTGAGGATGATTATTTGCTTGTTGCCGTTTTCGTGAAACCAGAGGAAATCACCGTTTACAATGTCTTTTGCTTTTGAAAGAATAAATGATTCGGGGAACATTTTGTAAAAACGTTCGGCCTTTGGAAGCACCGCTTTTTGTATGCGTCTGGCGTATTGTATGCTGTCGGTTACTTCCTTGTTCTTTTGAGTCATGAGGCGGGTAACCTCGGTGCGTTTGTTCACCTCATCGCGCAGGGCACCATTAGCGAGTTGAAGCAGTTTGGTGCGTTCTTCTACCATCAGTTCCAGTTCTTCGCGCACTTTTTCCATTTCGGCTTTTACCTTTTTCTCGAGCTCAATGCGTGCAGTAATGTCGCGCGACACTACTATTATTTCGTCAATATCACCGGTTTCGGGATTCAGGATGGGTTGTGAAGTGGTTTCGAGCCAGATGTAGTTGCCTGCCTTGTTGCGCATGCGCGAGGAGAAGATGGTTTTTTCTTTATCGGCAAGCATTTTTATGTGCAGAATACCTATTTTCTCGATATCATCGGGATGCATGATGTTGTAGGCTAAGGTGCCTATTAAGTCGTCCGGCTCGTAACCTAAAATAGTTTTGCTTGCAGGCGAAACAAAGGTGTAGATGCCTTCGGGTGTGAGTGTTGAAATGATGTCGGTTGAAAATTGAGCCAGCAGACGGTAGCGCTCTGCTTTTTCAATTATGAAATCAGTTGTCATTTTGTTTTTTCTTTAAAATGTTGGTTAGTATTTCGGGGATTTTTTCAAACTCGGTTGATTTATCCAGGAAATATTTAGCGCCCAGTTCCATGCTTTTTTTGCGATAGGGCATGTAGGACAGATTGGTAAACATCATTACATCAATCTCGGGATGTTTTTCTTTTAAAAACTCAAGCAGTTCAAAACCGCTTTCTTCTTTCATTTGTATATCCAGAATAATTACTTCAGGACTTTTTTCAATGATATGGAGGTATGCATCGGAAAGCGTAAAGGCGTGGCCAATCCAGTTTACGTTTTTAATCTCGCCCAACATTTCGCTTAAGTTGTCTGAAACGATTTGTGAATCGTCAACGGTTAATACTTTAAGAGATAGTGTGTTTTCTGTTGCTTCCATGTGATATAAAATTTACACCACAAAGGAACGGCAACTGCAAGGGCTGCGAAATAGTAAGGAGTGTGAAAGATTTGTAGTGGTTTGTACTACAAACAGGTCGCCTCTACGAGGCTGTTAAAGCCCAGGAGGGCTAACTGTTTGTAGAAAAAGAGTAGATAATATAGTCCTACAAGGGTAGAACACGTGATTGCGTCCCGATAGCTATCGGGAGCAGTGAAGCAATCTCGCAATTTGAAGAGATTGCTTCGGCTGAAAAAGCCTCGCAATGACGAAACTACGCCAGGCCGTTATCCAGCGCGTAGCGGGTGAGCTCAGCGTTGTTGCTAAGGTTTAGTTTTTCGAGAATGCGGGCACGGTAGGTGCTGATGGTATTTACGCTGAGTGAAATTTCATCGGCAATTTCGCCTACTGTTTTGCCCGAAGCCAGTAGCTGAAAAACCTGCAGCTCGCGGTCGGATAATAATTCGTGTGCCGGCTTTTGTGAAGATGAGTCAATGCCCTCGGCTAATTTTTCGGCCAAGGTAGCGCTGATGTATTTTTTGCCGAGCAGCACTTTGTGAACTGCGGCAATCAGTTCATCGGTTGCGCTGTCTTTATTTAAAAAACCTGATGCTCCGGCTTTGATAACGCGCACAGCATATTGTTCTTCGGGGTGCATGCTTATGACAAGCACGGGTGCTTTTACACCCATGTCGCGGATTTGTTTGAGTGTTTCCAAGCCGTTGCGGCCGGGCATTGAAATGTCCATGAGAATAGTATCCCAAATTGCACTTTTAGCTTTTTCGATTATTTCGTTGCTGTTAGATGCTTCCTGAATTTCGGCATCGGAAAACTCTTCGCGCAGCAATTGCGCTAATCCTTTGCGCACTATGGCATGGTCATCGGCTATCAGGAATTTCATACTGCGGGTAAAGGTATTTGAAGAATTACAATAGTTCCGCCTTGCGGATATTTTTCAACTGAAAAAGTTCCATTGAGGTGGGCAGCACGCTCATTCATTCCGAGCAAACCGAAGGAAAGCGTGTTGGATTTGCGGTTTTCACTGATGCCAATTCCGTTGTCAATGATCTGAAGAATTAGTTTGTTGCCACTGGTAAAAAGTTTAACGCTTACCTGCGTTGCCTGTGAGTGGCGGGCAATATTTGTAAGTGATTCCTGGAAAATGCGGAAAACGGCAGTATTTATTTCTTTTGAAAAGTCCTGTCCGTTCAGCTTTGATTCAACGGTGAATTTTATTCCGGTTCTCTCAGCAAACTCATTTGCCTGCCATTCAATGGCGGCTTCCAGACCAAGGTCGTCCAAAATGCCGGGGCGAAGTTGCTTGGCAATTTTGCGCACGGAGGTGATGGCGTTGTTAACCAGGTCAATCATGTCGTTTGTTTTTTCGCGCAGCAATGGAAATTGAAATTCTTTTTCGCTTTTGTTTTTTATCCAGGCTATATCCATTTTAAGGCCTGTAAGTTGTTGTCCAAGCTCGTCATGAATTTCGCGGGCAATGTGTGTACGTTCTTCTTCACGAACACCCTGCAGGTAGGCCGAGAGTTCGCGCAATTCTTCACGCGACTTCACCACTTCTTCATTGGCACGTTTGCGCATTCGTTCTTTCTCAAAATTTTCGAGCGCGAACGAAATGTTGTTGGTTGTTTCAAGCAGTAGTGCAATTTCTCCTTCATCAAAAAAGTTTACAGAGTCAGCATACAGATTGAAAGCACCAACCAGTTTTCCGAATTTTTTAATCGGCAAACTGATGCTGGAACGGTAGCCGCGGGCAAGCGCTTCATCTTTCCATGAGAGCATGTGCGAATCGTTTTCAATATCGTTGCAGCAGGTATAGTGACCTTCGCGCAGGGTAGTGCCGGTTGGACCCTGTCCTTCGGGAATATTTTCAACGGAAATGGATTTTATATGCGAAAGGTATCCGTGTTCTTCGCCTGCATGCATAACCGGAACAACCTGTTTTGTCTGTTCGTCAACCAACCCAATCCATGCCATACGGAATTTTCCCTGTTCAACAGCAATGCGGCAGGCTTCACCAAACAGGGTTTGTTCATCCAGAGCATGAACAAGCATCTGATTAATGCGGCTGATAACATAGTATAAGCGGCTTGTTTTAATTATTTTTTCTTCGGCAATTTTGCGGTCGGTAATGTTAATCATGGCGCCAACCATACGGTAGGGCTCGTTGTTTTTGTCGTAGGTAATATAGGCGCGATCGTAAATGTAAAACACGTTGTTTGCGCTGTCTAAAAAACGGTATTCATCGGCCCAGAAGTTTTCGCGTTTTTCAATTGCCTCGCGAATTTTAGTTGAAACGCGTTCTTTGTCTTCGGGGTGCAAACGTTCATCCCAAAAATCAATTACGAGGGGAACATCGTCTCTTCTGTAATTAAAGGTTGAATAAAAATTTTCGTTCCACCAAATACCATTATCTTTCAAATTCCAATCCCAGATAATATCGTTGGTTGCCTTTGCACTGATGTTGAATCGCTCAATAGATAATTTGAGTTCTGTCTCAGTTTTTTTGCGTTCTGTTATGTCAATACCCACGCCCAGCAAACATTTTTTGCCTTCGTACTCTGTTACCCAACCATTAAAGTAATAAGGAATTTTTCTGCTGTCTTTTGTGAAGAAGTTGGCCTCTACATCATCATTGCCTCCGCGAAAAACAGATTGTATTTTTTCGGTGAGCAATTGTTTTTCTTCCTCAGGGAAAAAATCGAGCGGGTGCATTTTCTCAATCTCCTGACCTGAATAGCCCGAAATGGTTTCAAAGTTTTTGTTCCATCGCAGAAATTTTCCTGTTTCGTCATAGAGATAAAACAGGCCGGGCAGACTATTAATAACTGAATCGGAAAGATTTTTTTCGCGGACAATCTGTTGTTCAGCTTTTTTGGATTCGGTAATGTCTTTGTAAAAGATGGTTAAACCATCAGCTGAAGGATACACTTTTACCGAAAACCATATATCTAAAGGCGGATAGTAACTTTCAGCTTCAGTAACTTTTCCGGTTTCCATCGCTTCGTAATACTTCTTCTCAAAGATTGTTCCCTTCATTTCGGGATGAACATCCCAGATTATTTTGCCTAAAGTTTCTTCTCTTCCTAAGGGATGGTTTACAAGTGCAGCATCATTCAAAAATGTATAGCGCCAGTTTTTGTCTAAGGCAACAAAAGCATCGCTAACCCTTCCCAAAGTTGTGCGGTAATTGTTTTCGCTTGCTCTGAGTTGTTGCGTTTTTTCTTTTACCTGTCTGTTCAACTCTTCGGGCTGACGGATAAAATACCAGGCGAATAAGCCACCTAAAGTTGCCAATGCAATTCCCAAAATAACAAACATTATTGACAACGGGAATACACGATTGTGTTTGCTCTGAGCGTATATTTTCCAATCGCCATCAGGAACATTGACAGAAACAAAGTGTCCGTTTTTAAATTTTTCAGGGTGCGGTAAAAAGAATTCTTCCTGCTGTGTAACAGAATTAAATTTTGATAGTTGAAAGATATAATCTTTGTTTTCTGTGCTGTCTATACCGGCAGCTTTTAACAGCGTTGGAAGTTTTATAACCACAGCCGCAAAGCCCCAGAACTTATTTTTGATGAAAATGGGTTGTCTGCCTACAACTCCGATGCCTCCTTGTTTTAACTCAAAGGGTCCTGAAAAATAAAGTTCTTTTTTTTCAATTGCTTTTACTGCCTCCCGCTTGCGGTCAGGATCTTTTAAAATGTCGTAACCAATTACAGACTCATTACCTTTCAGAGGATAAACATTAGTTATAACACCGGCTTTTACCAGTTGGATAGCATCAACAAATTGATTGGATTCGAGCAATGGTTTTGCTACTCCGTTAAAATCTTTGGGGCTGCCATATTTTTCAACAATAAATGCCAGGGTTTTGGTGGCATTGAAACTTGATTGTAATGAGTTTTGCAATCGCTCTTTGGCAGCATTTGCAGCATTGGTTATTTCGCGCTGTTCAGCAGTTGAGTTTATTACATAACGCTGATAAGAAAGAAACTGAGTTAATGCAAGCAGTGCAAAAAACACGACAAGCCCGATTATAACAGGCTTTCTTGAAGCAGTTGAGGTTTGAGGTTTATCCATGCTGCACGTTAATTGCAGCGAAAGATAAAAAATTCTTTGTTAAATCCTGAACCCGATAACTAGCATATCGTCTACCTGCTCATTATTGCCCTGCCAGTCCAAAATTGTTTTGCGCAGGAGATTTTCCTGATTGTGCATTGGAGTATCGTAGTTTTCAAGCAACAATTCAACAAACTGTCGTTGCTTGAATTTCTTCTCTTTTGGTCCGCCAAACTGGTCAGCAAAGCCATCGGTAAAAATGTAAAATACGTCACCGGGCTTGATATTGATTTCGTGATTTACAAACTCTTTCAGTTCTTCACCCTGAAACGAACCAATGGGAAAACGATTGCCTTTTATTTTTTTGAACCCCCCTTTTGTGAAATAGTAGAGCGGATTAAATGCACCGGCATATTCCAGTGTCATAGTGGTATAATCCACGCAGCAGAGTGAAATATCCATGCCATCGCGCACAGTTGAGCGCTCGCTGTGGTTAAAAACACTGCCCACGCTTTTATTCAGGTAATTCAAAATATCAGATGGATGAACCATATTGTGTTCATTGATTGCCTGATTAAGCGAATTATAACCAAGAATACTGATTAAAGCTCCGGGAACTCCATGCCCTGTGCAGTCAACCGCAGCTATATAATGTTTGTTGCCTTTTGTGTTATACCAATAGAAGTCACCGCTAACAATTTCTTTAGGACGGAAGAAAACAAAGCTTTGCGGAAAGGCTATTTCTATTTCTTTTTTAAGAGGAAGAATTGCTTCCTGAATATGGCGCGCATAAGCAATGCTATCAGTAAGTTCAATGTTTTTCAGCAAAATATCGTATCCGAACATTTTGCGTTCTCTTAATTGCTTTTTCAGCTTGTCATTGGTATCAAGCAATTCGCGTGTCTTTTGCCCGATTGTTTCGCGCAGTTTATCCGTAAGGTTGATGAGCTGATCATCAAAGGTTCTTAACTGGGTAATGTCTCTGAAAATGGCAAGCACCCCTGTAACCTGATTGGCAATATTGGTAAGGGGAGTGTAATGCGCTTCAAAAAATCCTTTCTTGTTATTGCTCTGGAAATAATAAGGCCTGTCGGTTGAAAGAGATTCCTCACCTCCAAGCGTTTTTCGAATAAATTTTATTTCCTCAATGGCATCAAAAAACGGGAAGGAGACAAAAAGATTTTTTTCTAATACATCTTCTTTTCTTTCGCCTGAAATGTTAGCCATAGCACGATTCCATTCCATAATCCGGAAATCGGCATCAAGGATAAAAATACCATCAATGCTCTTTTCTAAAAGCAGGCTGACAAGCATTTCACCGTTTCGCGTAAGTTGAAGTGTATCCATATAAAAGGGTTGAGCTTATATGGAATAGAATGAAAATGGTTACAAGCTAAGCACTTAACAACAAATTTTGGTAAAATTTAGCTTGTTATATAGCTGGGGATTCCGCTAAGATTTGATGAAAAGAGATAACCGATTCAAATTCTTTTTCAAATTCTGAAAGCGATTTGTTTTGTTGGATTTGTTCCTGTTCTAAAAAGGCTGCCAGTTGTTTCGCTGTTTCCTTGTAGTTTTCAGCAATTTCAGGTCGTTCAAAGTATAGTTTACCCGTTCTGCGTATTAAAAAATCAGACAGAGATGTTGTCATTTCATGGTTAACGGAATACCAGATTTCGGCTTCTGAAACTGAAGAAAGTTCTTTTGCTTTTTCTAAAATAAGCGAGGTGTTGGTTCCGTATTTATAAACCATGCGCTGCGTTTCTTCTTCACTGCAATTAACCGTTCGGGCAAGATGATTGAGAGACCGGATAAAACCCGATATAGCTGTTGGGCTGTTGAAATTGCCTCCTGAAAGAATGATTCTATCTGTATTACAGGAACTGAATTGCTTTCCTGTTTCTGCAGTTAATTGTTTAGCAACAAGGTTAACTGTTTTTTCAGCCATTTTACGGTAGCCGGTAAGTTTGCCCCCTGCAATTGAAATTACATTGCTTTCCGAAACAAAAATTTCGTCTTTTCGCGAAAGTTCTGAAGGTGATTTTCCATCTTCATGTATCAATGGTCGCAGGCCACACCAACTTGAAGTAACATCATTTTGTGTAAGGTTAATTCCTTCAAACATGGCGTTTACTGCGGCAAGCAGATAATCTACATCTTGCTGTGTAGCCGTAGGGCGTTCCAATTCTCCAATGTAATTGGTATCGGTTGTGCCAACATACGTTGCGTTTCCGCGCGGAATGGCAAAAATCATTCTGCCATCACTCACATCAAAATACAATGATTGAGAAAGCGGAAATTTAGCGTGTTCAAAAACAATGTGTACACCTTTGGTCAGGTGCAGGCGTTTTCCCTTGAGTGAATTATCTTTTTCACGCAATTTGTCAACCCAAGGCCCGCAAGCGTTAACTACTTTCTTTGCTTTTATTTCAAAATCTTTTCCGGAAATAACATCGTGTACTTTTGCTCCTGCAGCTTTGCCATCTGTGTAAATAAATTCTTCAGCCGAAACATAATTCAGACAAATTGCGCCTCTCTCCACGGCAGTTTTCAGTATTTCAATTGTCAGGCGCGCATCATCGGTTCTGTATTCGGTATAAAGCGCAGCACCTTTCAGTTTTTCTCTTTTCAGAAGCGGCTCATGGGCAATTGTTTCCTGCTTGGTTAACATTCTTCTTCTTTCCGAACGCTCTACTCCTGCGAGAACATCGTAAACATAAATGCCTATTGAAGATGAAAACATGTTCAGAGAACCATTTTCAGTAATCGGCAGCAACATTTTTTCTGGAATAACAAGATGTGGAGCGTTACGGTAAACAATTTCACGCTCTTGGCCAACTTCGGCCACCAATGCAAATTCAAATTGTTTGAGGTAGCGCAAACCACCATGAATTAATTTGGTGCTGCGGCTTGAGGTTCCGGCTGCAAAATCCTGTTTTTCTAATAAGGCAACTGACATGCCGCGCGAAGCTGCATCTAAAGCAATTCCTGCACCTGTTATGCCTCCGCCAATAACGAGCAGGTCAAATTCTTTTTCCTGTAATTTTTCTATAAAACTGTTGCGATTGAGCGCTGAGAACACGTTATTTTATTTGCCTGCCAACATTACTTTTTTCAAATCGGGGCGCAGGCGGCTTTTATACACCGAAAGGCTGTCATTCTTTATTCTTCCCTTGCGGAGTTTACGCTGTTCTTCTATCGGTAATTCAGTAATACTGATGCATTCGGGCGTGCAGCAGTTTTTCATTTTCTCTTTGCATTTCTCACATTGAATGAAGAGCAAATGGCAATCGTCATTGGCGCAGTTAGTGTGCTCATCACAAGGTTCTCCGCACTGGTGGCAAACACTGATTACATCGTGTGTTATTTTTTCACCAAGTCGCTCATCAAACACAAAGTTTTTGCCTTTGAATTTTGATTCTAAGCCTTGCTGTTTTACCTGACGTGCATAGTCGATAATGCCGCCATGCAATTGGTTTACATCTTTAAATCCTTCATGCTTAAAATATGCACTTGCTTTTTCGCAGCGTATTCCTCCTGTGCAATACAATAGCACTTTACTATCTTTTTTGTCTTTCAGATTTTCGGTTACCCATTCCAGTTCTTCACGGAAGGTATCCACATCAGGACAAATGGCATTTTCAAATCTTCCAACCTCGCTTTCATAATGATTGCGCATGTCCACAACTACTGTTCCTTCCTGCTCTAATGCTTCGTTAAATTCTTTTGCTGACAAATGTTTACCAACATTGGTTACATCAAAAGCGTCATCATTCAAACCATCGGCCACAATTTTTTTGCGGACTTTTAATAGTAGCTTATAAAATGATTTCCCATCGTCCTCCACTGCAATTTTAAATGGAACTTTTGTTAAATATTTATCACTGTCAATATCTTTTCTGAACTTTTCAAAATGTTCTTCAGGAACTGAAAGTTGAGCATTAATTCCTTCTCTCGCAACATAAATTCTGCCTTTCACATTCAAGGCATCCCAGCGTTTGTAAAGTTCATCACGATACTCATTTGGAGTGTCGATAATAACGTAACGGTAAAACGAAAGCGTAATGCGTTTAATGGGTTCTTCCATCAAACGTTTTTTAAGTACTCTTTTATCTATGCGGTTATGAAGCAGCATGTTTGTAATATTTTGCGGGCGCAAAGATAAGCGAAAGCACGATTATTTAAGAATTTATGCAACTTTACGCCTCGTTTTAAAAATTTATGCAGGAAAAACTGAACTCATTATTGGACGAAATCAATGTTTTACAGCCTTCAACGGTTGATGAACTTGAAAATTTCCGTTTAAAATATTTATCGCGCAAAGGCTTATTGACAGACCTTTTCGAAGAATTTAAAACCGTTCCCAACGAACAAAAGCGTGAGGTTGGTAAAAAACTGAACGAAGTAAAAATGGCTGCCGAAAGCAAGTTTAATGAATTGAAAGAAAAGCTTGAAAATTCAGCTGACACAAGCACCGTTGATTTTGATTTAACTGCTCCGGGGGAACCTGCCGAACCGGGTTCACGCCACCCGCTTTCAATTGTCCGCAATGAAATCATCAGTATATTTTCGCGTATTGGATATACCGTTCAGGACGGACAGGAAATTGAAGATGACTGGCATAATTTCTCTGCATTAAACTTCCCTGAAGAGCATCCTGCGCGTGATATGCAGGACACTTTTTTTATTGATGTTACCAATAAGAAGAACTCGATTGCGTTACGCACACATACTTCATCGGTGCAGGTGCGTTTGATGGAAAGCGGCAAACCTCCTTTCCGCAGCATTATGCCCGGAAGAGTTTTTCGTAATGAAGCTATTTCTGCCCGAGCACATTGTATTTTCCATCAAGTAGAAGGGCTTTATATTGATGAAAATGTTTCGTTTGCTGACCTGAAACAAACACTGCTTTATTTTGCCCGTGAAATGTTTGGCGAAAAAACACAAATCCGTTTGCGTCCTTCTTACTTTCCGTTTACAGAGCCAAGTGCCGAGATGGATGTTTCGTGTTTTATTTGTGAAGGGAAGGGCTGCAATATCTGTAAATATTCAGGTTGGGTAGAAATTTTGGGTTGCGGAATGGTTGACCCGAATGTGCTGGAAAACTGCGGTATTGATAGTAAAAAATATACGGGCTTTGCTTTTGGCATGGGAATAGAACGCATCACGATGCTGAAATACCGCATCAATGATTTGCGTTTGTTTTTTGAAAATGATGTACGTTTTTTGAATCAGTTTAAATCTGCGCTTTAAATGAAAAAGAAAATAAAAGAACTTGAAGATAAAATTGCGGAAGCTCATTTAGGCGGTGGTGAAGAGCGCATAAAGTCGCAACATAAAAAAGGAAAACTGACTGCACGTGAGCGTATCCATTTTCTTTTGGACGAAGGTTCATTTGAAGAAATAGGAATGTTTGTAACACACCGTTCTCAGGAGTTTGGATTGGAAAAACAGAAGTTTCTGGGCGATGGAGTTGTTACCGGTTACGGAACTATTGCAGGAAGAATGGTTTATGTTTTTGCACAGGATTTTACTGTTTTTGGAGGTTCATTAGCAGAAGCACACGCAGAAAAAATTTGCCGCATTATGGATTTGGCAATGCAAAACGGTGCACCTGTTATAGGACTTAATGATTCAGGCGGGGCACGCATACAAGAAGGCGTTGTTTCACTTGGTGGTTATGCCGATATTTTTTATCGCAATACATTAGCTTCAGGAGTTATTCCTCAAATTTCAGCTATCATGGGTCCTTGTGCAGGTGGTGCAGTTTATTCGCCTGCGTTGACTGATTTTATATTGATGGTGGAGAATACTTCTTATATGTTTGTAACAGGACCTAATGTGGTGAAAACCGTTACGCATGAAGAAGTAACCAGTGAAGAATTGGGTGGCGCATCTACACATTCCACTAAGTCAGGAGTAACACATTTTTCGTGTGCTAATGGATTAGAGTGTATTGCCTACATCAAAAAATTGCTGAGTTATATTCCACAGAACTGCGAAGAAGAAGCACCATCAGTTCCTTATGATAAACCGGAAAGCGAAAGTCGCCCGAAACTGAATGATATCATTCCTGAAAATCCAAATCAGCCTTACGATATGCGCGAGGTTATTGATGGAGTAATTGATGAAGGAACTTTCTTTGAAGTGCATAAAAACTTCGCAGAAAATATGGTTGTTGGCTTTGCACGACTGGCTGGAAAAAGCATTGGTGTTGTTGCAAATCAACCAGCGTTTTTAGCAGGTGTTTTGGATATTAATTCCTCTGCAAAAGCTGCGCGCTTTGTGCGTTTTTGTGATGCGTTTAACATTCCGTTATTGGTGTTTGAAGATGTGCCCGGCTTTCTTCCAGGCACTGATCAGGAATGGCATGGTATTATTACCAATGGTGCAAAATTGCTTTATGCGTTCAGTGAAGCAACAGTGCCGCGTATTACTGTTATTACCCGCAAAGCCTATGGTGGAGCGTATGATGTTATGAACTCGAAACATATTGGCGCAGATATGAATTATGCCTGGCCTTCAGCAGAGATTGCCGTGATGGGGCCGAAAGGTGCGGTGGAAATTATTTTCAAAGGCGAAAAGGATTTAAAATCAAAAGAGGCAGAATACACCGAGCACTTTGCAAACCCTTACCGAGCAGCAGAACGCGGCTATGTAGACGAAGTGATTGTTCCCGAGCAAACGCGTGAAAAATTAATTAAGGCGTTTAAAATGCTGGAAACGAAAGTGGCGAAATTGCCTAAGAAAAAGCACGGGAATATTCCGTTGTAATTTGCATTACGATTACATCATAGTCGGACAGGGAATAGCAGGAACAGTGTTGTCGTGGACACTGATGCAGCAGGGTAAAAAAGTGTTGGTTGTTGACCACCGCGATAAACCAAATTCATCTGAAATTGCTTTAGGTATTTACAATCCCGTTGTGTTTAAACGCATGACTAAAAGCTGGAAAGCAGATGAGTTAATTCCCGTTGCTGAAACGCTTTACACCGATATAGAAAATGCTCTCGGAGTAGAAGCCCTGCACAAAAACACCATTCTGAAATTATTCTCATCAAAAGATGAACGCACTTTTTGGGAGAAAAAAATGCATAACGGTGAAGCAATGGCTTTTTTGGATAAAACAAAAGAGCAATCGCAATACACTTCTGCTGTTATTGATGATTTAGGTAGTGCAGAAGTTTTAAATTCCGGCTGGTTGGATACAGCCAAACTGCTTAGTTCTTATCGTAAGTTCTTAAATGGAAATAATATACTCAGAACAGACAAGTTTGAGTATTCGCAATTAGTAGTTACAAAAGAGAAGTTGGAATGGAACGACATTAAAACTGACAGATTAATTTTTTGTGAGGGCAGCCGTGCAACGGATAATTCACTTTTCAAATATCTGCCGTTTGTTCTGACGAAAGGTGAAATGTTAACTATTCGTATTCCGGATTTTTTACCACAGCATCTAATATCAAAAGGCATTTATCTGCTTCATGAATACGAAAATGTTTTTAAAGTTGGAGCAACTTATGATTGGGATGACTTGACTGATATACCTACTGAAAAAGGAAAAACAGATTTAGTTGAAAAGCTGAAAAAGGTTTTGAAATGCGATTATGAAATTCTTGACCAGGCAGCAGCTATTCGCCCGACTGTAAAAGATCGTAGACCATTGATTGGCTTACATAACGAAGACAAACGCATCGGGATTTTTAACGGCATGGGAACAAAAGGCGTGATGATTGCTCCGTTTTTTGCAAAGCAATTTGCAGAGCATTTGCAGAACGGTTTACCTTTGGATAAAGAAGTGGATATAAAACGATTTACTAACTGAAATGAACAAGCAACAAATCATCAGAGAGCTCAGCGAAAGACATAAAACTTTCATCACGTATATTCAATCACTGAATGAAACTGATTTTACACTTTCTAAGAACGGAAAGTGGTCAGGAGGTCAACAACTTGACCATATTTACAGGAGCGTTTCACCATTGGTGCAGGCGTTTATGCTTCCCAAATTTGTTCCCGGGTTGTTGTTTGGTAAAGCAAATCGTCCTTCCAAATCGTATGATGAATTGGTAAGCAAATACAAAGAAAAACTGGCAAAAGGAGGTGTTGCAACGGGACCATTTGTTCCACCTGTAATCAGTTATGATAAAAAAGAAAAACTCTGCAAACAGGTAAACTCAAAAGTGGAAAAACTTTGCAGGCAAGTCAACTCATTTTCTGAGCAGCAATTGGATGAATACATTTTGCCGCATCCCTTGTTAGGAAAATTGACCGTGCGCGAAATGTTGTATTTCACGATGCATCATGTTGACCAACATTTGGAGATTACTAAAAGGAATCTGAATTAAAATCCAATCTTCTCCCTCACTCTATCAATTACTTCCACTGCAATTTTGCGGGCTTTGTCAGCACCGGCTTTTAATTGTTTTTCCAGTTCGGCAGGGTTGCTCATGTATTCGTTGTATTGTTTGCGTTCTTTTTCAAAACGCTGAACAATCACTTCATACAGTGCAGTTTTTGCATGGCCGTAACCGTAACCGCCACGCAAGTAATTCTGGCGCATTTCTTCAACCTGTGATGGTGATGCCACTAATTTATACAATGCAAACACGTTGCAGGTATCAGGGTTTTTGGGCTGTTCAAGTGGTGTGCTGTCGGTAATAATGGAGAGCACAACCTTTTTCAATTCTTTATCTGGAAGAAAAATATCAATGAAATTGTTGTAGGATTTACTCATTTTTTGGCCGTCAATTCCGGGGACAATCATTACGTTTTCATCTACTTTTCCTTCGGGTACAACAAAGGTTTCACCGTACTTATGATTAAATGACTCGGCAATGTCGCGTGTCATTTCCAAATGTTGCATTTGATCTTTTCCAACTGGAACATACTTTGCATCATACAGCAAAATATCGCAGGCCATTAAAACGGGATAGGTAAAGAGCCCCGCATTCACATCCGAAAGTTTATCGGATTTGTCTTTGAAAGAATGTGCGTTTGCCAGCATCGGGAAAGGTGTGTAGCAACTCAGGTACCAGGTAAGTTCGGTAACTTCTTTTATATCGCTCTGGCGGTAGAAATAATTTTTCTCGGTGTCAAACCCAAAAGCCAACCATGTTGCCGCAACTGAATAGACATTGTGTTTACGCGTTGCCGCATCCTTAATAGTAGTAAGCGAATGCAGGTCAGCAATAAAGAAAAATGATTCGTTATCCGTTTTCTTTGAAAGCTCAATAGCAGGCATTATAGCACCCAGGATATTTCCCAAATGTGGTATTCCTGAACTTTGTATTCCTGTTAAAATTCTTGACATAGTTTACTAAACGTTTGTAGTGACAAAGAACGTAAAGAAACAGAACAAATGAAAATCATAAAGATGAATTAAAACTCTACCCGATACTTCAGTGCAGGTAATAACCCCAAATGAGAGATTGTTCTTATCTCCTGCTTATCTATATCGTATCTGCGGCTTACTTCGTTGGGGCGGTTGGTAACATTCTGTATATCCAGCTTAATTATCCAGGCCCAGTTTGGTTTATTTCTGCGAAACGAAACACCCGCATCTAAACGGAAATAATTAGAAGCACGGTCAGTATAGCCATTGGTAAAAATCCTGACTTCCTCACCCTCCTGCAAGGATTGTTCAATATCGTAAGGTGCGTATCTTCTTCCGCCACCCCAGAAAACACGGGTATTTATGCTAATGATATCGTTTTTCTTTTTTCCTACATGAAAATCTTTTCCGGCTGTAAGGTTGGTAATAAAATTTCCGTTAAAGCGGGTGCTGCCCCACACTCCGTTGCGCCCCATGTAGAGCGAATTGAAAAGCGATACCGTATGCAGCAAATACCATTTTCCGGCCAGACGTTTATCCAGCGTAAATTCTATTCCGTAGTTTTTCCCGTGGCCATTGTTTTGCAAACGGTCGTTCTGATACGAGTCGTCTTCGTTGATAGTGGAGTAGTATCGTTTACCTTTCATGTCTATAGGAACATTGTAGAGATACTGGAAATAAATTTCGGTTTTAAAGGTTAACGTTTTAGCAAGTTTTACAGTGTGTCCGGCAACAGCATGAAAGGCTTTTGTAAGTGTAATGTGTGCATTGGTAAGTGTATCTTGTTTATAGTAAATAGGAATCATGTAAGTGCCCAGCGGCTCCATGCGGCTATGTAAACCAGCGCCAAGACTGAATAAATGCTTAGGGGTTGCCTGCCAGTTGAGCCCAAGTCGTGGTTCGGGATAAAACGATTTGTTCAGTGCAAAATAACTGAAGTGCATTCCAGAAATGAGTGAGAGTTCTTCGGTAAAGCGGTGTTTCCATTGCAGGTATGCTTGTGTAAACGATGTTGTGCCCAGGTATTTATCGATGGTTTGCCAGTAGATGTTTTCATCACGTTTTACAAAGTGCAGCATGTTAAATAATGCGCCTGCACGAAAGGCATTTTTAGCATTCAGTTTTATGTTGAGTTGTGTGGCAGCGCGGTAATAATAATTAGAAACATCGCTGCGCGAAAACTCTTTGTACTGGTTGTTATCCAAGATCTGGTAGCGGTTTACAACATCGTACCCTGAAGCAGACAGTACTGTTTTTAACCAGGTTTTATCATTGAAGAAAAAGGTGTGTGTTAGTCCTGTTGCGCCCATGTTATAGCCGCTGATGTAGCGCTCGTTGTATTGTATTTTGTTGTAGGTATTCTGGTCGTCCAGTTTTGACCAGCTTAGACCGCCCACCCCAAACACGGTAAACGTTCCCAGTTTTTTTGTGGGGAAGAAAAAGTTGTAATTGATGTCCTGAAAGCCGATGCGGATGTCGCCTGTAATTTTATATCCGGTGGCTTCAATAACTGCCAGTGTTGAGTAGCGGTAATTAATGAGGTAAGATGATTTTTTACCTTTCACAAAAGGACCTTCCACAGCGGCTTCCAAACCCAGTGTGCCCAGCTGCACAGCGTATTCACGTTTTTCGTTGTTGCCTTTTTTCATGTGCAGGTCAAATACGCCTGAACTTGCGTTGCCATATTCGGCAGGGAAAGCACTGGTATAAAAATCGGATGCGCCCAACACGTTGTTGCTTAACATACTCACGGCTCCCCCGTTTCCGCCTTCCTGCGAAAGGTGATTTGGATTTGGTATTTCAACACCTTCCAGTTTCCATAGCAAACCGCGCGGTGAGTTTCCGCGGATAACTATTTCATTGAACAGGTCATCCTGTGTGGCAACGCCTGCAAATGACATGGCTAAGCGCGCAGGATCATCACCTGATGCAGCAAACTTTCCGGTTTGCTCTACGGAGAAGGAGCGTGAGCTTACGGTGGCCATTTCGTTTACGGCTTCGTTGCCTTCTTCACGTGATTTTATGACTACTTCATCCAGTTTTTTCACGGATTCTTCCAGCATTATTTCCAGTACTATTTCTTTGCCCGAGCCAACCAAAACCTGCGATAGAAATTGTTCTTTGTAGCCGAGGTAATTCACTTTTATATCGTGGCGGCCTACTGCAATTTTCTCGAAACGGAAATAGCCATCTATGTCGGTGGCAGTGCCTGCAACAGGATTTAATGTGGTAATAGCAACGGTTGCGCCCGGAAGCCCTGCGTGGCTTTCGGCATCAATAACGCGGCCACGAACGGTTTGCACAAAATCCTGACAGATGGCTGTATTAATGAACAGCCATGAGCAGAAAAAAGTAAAAAATAGTTTGTTGCGGATAGCCACGTTTTTTTGAAAAGGGTTGCTAAAGTAAGCAGAAATGGGGTACGGTTAGCAGCTACAGCAATCTCCGCTGATAATTTATCTGCCCCAGATGATAATTCAGATGTCCGTAAAGGATGAAAAGGATTTCTAAGGTGCTGTATTGTTTTCCTAAAAAAGGGATCGGATAATCTTTTTGCAAATCTTCATCCGCAAGTTTTGATAGCGTGGTGTTCACAACTTCTATTGCCTCATCAATTCCGGTAATAATTTCTGCGCGGGGAATATTTTTATCCGCAAACTCCCGGTCGCGGTTGCGCACATAGCCGGTGTTGCCAAGCTGAGCACCAATAAAATGGTTGAGGTTTCCCGTGAGGTGTAGGGCAAGATTGCCGGGTGAGTTTTTTACATCGCCTTGCGTGTGCCACAGGTCGGTTTCGTTTTTGAAGAGTGAAACTTCTTCTTTCAGTTTATTAAGGTTGCTGAGGTAGAGTTCTTTTGCCTGTGCTGTAAACATGGTTCGTTTATTGTATGCCCTAAAAGTAAATTACTTTTTAACGGTCTCCAATTTTTCGCCACTTTTACATTCTGATATAAACGTCCTATTTATGAAAACAAAACTCTTTTTTCTTGCCACTGCCATAACGTTGATTACAGCTTGCAGCAACCCTGACGACAACAGCATCAACATTTTTTCCATAGAAGATGATAAAGAGCTTGGACTGAAGGTGAACACCGAAATTCAAAGCAATCCACAGGAGTATCCTGTGCTTAGCCGCACGCAATATCCGCAGGCTTATGCGTATGTTGAGGCTATGCGCGACAAAATTCTGGCGGGCGGAAACGTTTATTACAAAGACGAATTTGCCTGGGAGGTTTACATTATTAATGATGATAATGTGTTGAACGCTTTCTGCACTCCGGGCGGCTATATTTATATCTACACGGGTTTGATCCACTTTCTGGAATCGGAACACGAGCTTGCCGGTGTATTGGGACACGAGATGGCGCATGCCGACCGCAGACACAGCACCGATCAGCTTACTCAAATCTATGGTCTGCAACTGATGTTGGATATTTTATTAGGCGACAACCAAAACGATTTGACCAACATTGCTGCTTCGCTGGTTACGCTTTCGTTTAGCCGCAGTCACGAAACGGAAGCTGATACATACTCCGTAAATTATTTGTGCCCTACCGATTACCGTGCCGATGGTGCTGCCAATTTTTTCCAGTTGTTGCTTGACGAGGGACAAAGCGGCAACACGCCCGTTTTCCTGAGCACCCACCCCGATCCGGGAAACCGCGTACAGAACATTACCGACCAGCGCAACGAACAAGGCTGCACCGGAACGGGAACGTATGATGCCGCTTACAATAATTTTAAGAACTCGTTGCCGTAGGGTAATGGTGATTGCACACGGATGACACGGATTGTACAGATTGTCGCGGATTTTTATCTGTGTTTATCCGTCAAATCCGTGTCATCCGTGTGCCATTAAAGCGCCTGCGCTAAAATCTGTTTTCCTTTTTCGGTTAAGCCATATTTGCCGTAGCCGGTGCGCTGAATAAATCCCCTCTTGCGAAGGGTAATCAGCAATTTGCTCAACCCACCTGCCGAGTAGCCGGTAAGTTGCTGTAGCCCTGCATAATCGGCATTGCCCCCGTTATGAAAATGAATAAATAGCTGCGCTGCCGTTTGGCGTGTATTGCTTTTCACATACTTAAAACCTGCTGCCTCCAGCTTGTGTGCTACGGATGCAAACAAGGAGTTGGATGGAACAATCTGCTCGGGTAGGGTTGTAGTTTCCTGTTTCAAAGGAAAACCTGTTGACGACTCGGGATGAAGCGGCCTGCTTAGTCCCAAGTCGGTTGGTGCTTGGGATTGAGTTAACGAGTTTAGTCCTAAGTTGGTTGTCGCTTGGGATTGAGTTGCTTGATTTAGTCCCAAGGCGGCTGAAGGTTGGGATTGAGTTGGCGTACTTAGTCCCAAGTTGGTTGGCGCTTGGGGTTGAACTGACGTGCTTAGTCCCAAGTTAGTATAGGTTTTCCTATCAGTTTGATTATTTGCCTCAAAACGGAGCATAACCTGGGAGTAAGCTGTCTTAATAGCATCGTTTTGTTCCAACAATACGTTAATAATCTTGTTGAGACGGGCAATTTCTGCCCTGAGGTGGGATGTTTCTTCCTGGCTCATGGGAATGGTTTTGTTGGGTAAAGATAAAAAATGTTGTTTAAATGGCACACGGATGACACGGATTATACAGATTATCGCGGATTTTTATCTGTGTTTATCCGCCCAATCCGTGTCATCCGTGTGCCATTCTACTCCACCACAAACTTCCCAAAACTTTGCTTGCGCTCTTTTTCTGAAATAAGGCGGTATTGATAAATGCCGGGCGGCAGATTTTGTGTATTGAGTTGCGTGCGGTTGGTTTTGATGTTTTGTTCAATCACCGCTCTGCCCGTAATATCAAAAACCTGTAAACTGAAAATGGTGTTGGTTGGGTTTTCAAAATCTATGGTGGCAGAGTTGGTGGTGGGATTGGGAAAAACAGTGGATGAGAACATGGATATATTTTCTGAAATACCTATATGATTATCACAATAGCAACCAGGTCCGAAAGAGAAATATAATAAGCTATTGTTTTGCTGAAAACATAAAAGTTCATTATAAATTGAGCCGGTAACCATATTATCAAAAAGGCCATATACATTTCCTATTCCCTCAATCCACTGTTGTGGTTCTGAGTCAGGAATGTGAATAACCCTGCGGAAAGAATTACCTATTAAAATGGAATCAATAGCTTGAACGGTGTGACAATTTCCGGAGAAAAATTCAAAACAAAAGGTATCACCTACTTCAAGTGAGAAATCATACAATAAAACATCTGTGGTATCAAAATATGTCCTTACAAAAACCTTCTTTGTTGAATCTTCTCTCAGTGCTGCAAAATAAGTAGCATTGGTAGGATTAAAAACCGAATCAGTATTCTGCCATATTTTTGAATAACTATTCCCTTCTATTAGAGTGTCGCCCAACATACCATAATGAATTGTATAATAACATCCATCAAATGACCCTCCATGAGCAACACTCCAGTAGGCACTGTCAATTGGAAAAGGATTATAAACGTTGGTTTGTCCGCTTGCCAATGAAAACAAACAAGCAAGAAAAAGAGTGGTAAAAAGTTTTTTCACAGCAGCAGATTTTTCCGAAAGGTAGAACAAACCGTTCAAATATTTACCTTTGTTGCAAGCCAAACAAAACACCATGAAACAGCTTACCATTAATATCCCTGATAATTTATATGCTTCGGTAGTAGAGTTATTCAAGCATATTCCTAAAGTTACCATACAGGAAGAAGCCGATATTGAAATACCCGAATGGCAAAAGAAAATAGTGCGCGAGCGGGTAAAAAAGTTCAAAAAAAATCCTAAAAAAGTACTCACTCAAAAGCAAGTTGACAAATTAGTTAAGCTTGACTAATGCACTATTATCTTACTGAAGATGCCGTTGCTGATTTACAAAACGGAGTTCGCTGGTATAATAATCAGCAAGCCGGTTTGGGCAAACGATTTTATTCAACAGCAGTAAATAGTATAAAAGAAATTGCAAAAAGACCATTGTCGGCAGCCTTGCGCTATGATGAGGTTCGTTGCTATCCTGTAAAGAAATTTCCTTACATGATTCATTTTCTTATTCATGAAAACAGCATGATAGTTTTAGGAGTAATCAATACTGCATTAAATCCTGAAACCAACTGGCGGATGCCAAGCGAGGGATAAATTCCTAATACCCCACCTTCGGAACCCACTTCTCCAGCCTCAACACCACCGTTTCGTGCGGTTGCAGTTTCAGGTAAATACTGTTAGGTCCTGTCAACTCACCGGTTTGTCCGCTGGCATCAGGGCCTAAAATACCTGCCGCTTGGTGTTGCCACACATTATAGGCATTCCATGCTCCTTCCAGTTTCAGTTGTTCGGTTGTCAGCTTGTATTCCTTTTCCTTATCCGAAGTGTTAAGAATGGCAATCGCCATTTTCCCGCCTTCCATATTTTTAAGATACACCCACATTTTTCCTTTTGTGGAAATCAGTTTTGCCTGTTCGCCCAGCTTATCCTGATTGATGGCAATTACCTCGGGATTGGTAAGAATATTCC